>JBKJRC010000009.1:0-146005 GCA_046594915.1 Methylotenera sp.
GGCGTTAGCAGATGCTGCGCGTGAAAACGGCCTGTCATTCTAAGAAGCGAGACAGATAATGGCTAGAGAAATCGAACAACAACAGCAAACCGATGGTTTGCGTGAAAAAATGATTACCGTAAACCGTGTAAGTAAAACGGTTAAGGGTGGTCGTATTATGAGTTTCGCTGCATTGACTGTTGTCGGTGATGGGGATGGCGCGGTTGGCATGGGTAAAGGCAAGGCGCGTGAAGTGCCAGTTGCTGTACAAAAAGCCATGGATGAAGCACGTCGTGGCATGCTTAAAGTGAATCTTAATAACGGTACTTTGCATCACGCGGTAACTGGTGTGCATGGCGCTGCTAAAGTGTTTATTCAACCGGCTTCTGAAGGTACTGGCATTATTGCTGGGGGTGCGATGCGCGCTATCTTTGAAGTAATGGGCATCACAAACGTGGTGGCTAAATGTATCGGTTCAACTAACCCTTACAACTTGGTTCGCGCCACTTTGAATGGTCTTGAATCAATGAATACACCATCTGAAATTGCTGCTAAACGTGGTAAGTCAGTTGAAGAAATTAGAGGCTAATGATGGCTAAAGTAAAAGCAGACGCAGCACCTATTACCCCAATTAAAGTAACGTTGGTAAAAAGCGTAATCGGTCGTATTGAATCACATAAAGCAACGGTAAAAGGCTTAGGCTTGCGTCGTATGCACCACACTGTTGAGTTGCAAGATACACAGGCAATTCGCGGCATGATTAACACGGTTGGTTATCTGTTAAAGGTAGAGGGATAATGCAATTAAATACAATTAAGCCTGCAGAAGGCGCTAAAAAAAATGCTCGCCGTGTTGGTCGTGGCATCGGTTCAGGTTTTGGTAAAACAGCTGGCCGTGGTCATAAAGGTCAAAAATCCCGTACTGGTGGTTTTCATAAGGTTGGTTTTGAAGGCGGTCAAATGCCCTTACAACGTCGCTTACCAAAACGTGGTTTTAAATCGATGACTAAAGCAGATACTGCGCACGTGCGAACCTCAGAATTAAATAATTTACCTGTTGATGTGATCGATTTGTTGGTGTTAAAGCAAGCCAATGTGGTTTCTGGCAATGTTTTGGCCGCAAAGGTGTTTTTGTCTGGCGAGATTACTAAAAAACTTAACTTAACTGGTTTGTTGCTCACAAAAGGCGCTCGCGCTGCAGTGGAAGCGGCAGGCGGTAAAGTTGTTGAAGCAGAATAAGTCGTAGATTAGAGAACAGCATTGGCTCAAGATAGTCTTTTAAGCGCAGTTGGAAAAATGAGTGAGCTAAAAAGCCGCTTGTGGTTTGTGTTGGGTGCTTTGGTCGTATATCGCTTAGGCGCACATATTCCAGTTCCTGGCATTGACCCCACCGTTCTAAAGCAATTATTTGATTCACAAAGTGGTGGCATTTTAGGCATGTTTAACATGTTCTCAGGCGGCGCGCTTTCTCGTTTTACTGTATTTGCTTTGGGTATCATGCCGTATATTTCTGCTTCTATTATTATGCAGTTGATGTCGGTTGTTTCTCCTAAAATGGAACAGCTAAAAAAAGAAGGTGAAGCTGGAAGACGTACTATTACAAAATACACACGCTATGGTACGGTAGTTTTGGCTACTTTTCAGGCGTTAGGTATTTCCGTTGCTCTAGAAGGTCAGGCGGGTTTAGTGCTGGATCCGGGCATGGCGTTTAGATTAACTGCAGTGGTAACTTTGGTTAGCGGAACGATGTTCTTAATGTGGTTGGGTGAGCAGATTACTGAACGCGGCATTGGTAATGGTATTTCCATCATCATTTTTGCTGGTATTGTTGCAGGCCTGCCGCACGCGGTTGGTAGTACATTGGAGTTAGCGAGAACGGGCGCTTTTTCAATTCCGTTGGTGATGTTCTTATTTGTTGCAATATTATTAGTGACGGCTTTAGTGGTGTTTGTGGAGCGTGGTCAACGTAAAATTACGGTGAACTATGCCAAACGTCAAGTGGGCAATAAAGTGTACGGCGGACAAACAACGCATTTGCCTTTAAAGCTCAATATGGCAGGCGTTATTCCTCCGATTTTTGCCTCAAGTATTATATTGTTCCCAGCAACTTTAGCGGGTTGGTTTGGTAGTAGCGAAAGACTGTATTGGTTGAAAGATATTAGTAATGTGTTGTCACCAGGGCAGCCGATTTACATTTTATTTTTCGCTGCAGCGATTATATTTTTCTGCTTCTTTTATACGGCGTTAGTATTTAACCCTAAAGAAACAGCTGATAATTTAAAGAAAAGCGGCGCGTTTGTACCAGGTATTCGCCCAGGCGAACAAACGGCAAAGTATATTGATAAAATAATGGGGCGCTTAACATTAATCGGTGCGTTTTATATCACTTTAGTTTGTTTATTGCCAGAATTTTTGATTTTAAAATTTAATACGCCATTCTATTTTGGTGGTACGTCATTGTTAATTATTGTTGTCGTGACCATGGATTTTATGACACAAGTGCAATCCCATTTGATGTCGCATCAATATGAAGGCTTGCTCAAAAAAGCTAATTTTAAAGGTAATGCAGCGTCGCGATAGCGGTAGGTAAGTTAAAAGTAATTTATTTGAAAATGTAGTAGTGAAGAGGTAAATCATGAGAGTTCGTGCATCAGTAAAAGCATTATGCCGCAATTGTAAAGTGGTGCGTCGCCGTGGAGTGGTACGTATTATTTGTACAGATCCACGTCATAAACAACGTCAAGGTTAAATTGATATCAGCAGCAAGTATTTGACCAGTTTTTAGACATTGAAAATTTAGGTACAAACTGATATAATTTAAGGCTTTTTTATTTTGGTCGCTACAAGTTGCGATTTGTTTTGGAGTTAAAGTATGGCTCGTATTGCTGGGGTTAATATCCCGAATAACAAACATGCAGAAATCGCGCTCACAGCGATTTTTGGTATTGGTAGAAATACAGCACAAAAAATCTGTGCAGCTGCTGGCGTTTTAGTTAGTACTAAAATCAAAGATCTGAACGATGCAGATGTGGAAAAGCTGCGTGACGAAGTGGCTAAAGTAAAAGTAGAAGGCGATTTGCGTCGTGAAGTTTCTATGAATATCAAGCGCTTGATGGATTTAGGTTGCTACCGCGGTGTACGTCATCGCCGTGGTTTGCCAGTTCGTGGTCAACGCACCAAAACCAATGCGCGTACGCGTAAAGGCCCAGTTAAAGCCATTAAACAAGCTAAATAACTAGCTATTTAATTTTAGATTCGTTTTAGTAAGACTTATAGGTAAGGACAGTACAACATGGCAAAAGCTAATGTACGCGTAAGAAAAAAAGTTAAAAAGAATATTGCTGAGGGCATTGCCCACGTGCACGCTTCATTTAACAACACCATTATTACCATTACTGATCGTCAGGGCAACGCGCTTTCATGGGCAACATCCGGCGGCCAAGGTTTTAAAGGCTCACGTAAAAGTACGCCATTTGCTGCACAGGTTGCGGCAGAGGTGGCTGGTAAATCAGCACAAGAGTCTGGCGTTAAAAATTTAGAAGTACGCATCAAAGGTCCTGGCCCAGGTCGTGAATCTGCAGTACGTGCACTGAATGCTGCTGGTTTTAAAATTACTAGCATTACTGATGTGACGCCTGTGCCGCATAACGGCTGCCGTCCACCCAAAAAACGTCGCATTTAAGCGCAACAAGATTACTGGAGAATTACTTTGGCTAGAAACTTAGATCCTAAATGCCGTCAGTGCCGCCGTGAGGGTGAGAAATTATTTTTAAAAGCAGAAAAATGCTTTACCGATAAATGCGCTATTGAAAAACGCAACTTCCCACCAGGACAACATGGCCAACGTCGTAACTCACGTTTGTCTGATTACGGCGTGCAATTACGTGAAAAACAAAAAGTACGACGTATCTATGGCGTTTTGGAAGGTCAATTCCGTAGCTACTACGCTGAGGCTGACCGTCAAAAAGGTATTACTGGTGAAAACTTATTGCAGTTGTTGGAGTGCCGTTTAGATAACGTTGCGTTCCGTATGGGCTTGGGTGGTTCACGTACTGAAGCGCGCCAAATTGTGCGTCACAATAGCATTCTAGTGAATGGTAAACGCGTCAATATTCCGTCTTATCAAGTTAAAGCGGGTGATGTGGTTTCTGTGGTTGAAGCTTCAAAAACACAATTGCGTATTAAAGGTGCGTTAGAAGTGGCTGAACAACGTGGTTTTCCAGCATGGTTAGAAGTCAATGTTAAAGCTTTTACAGGCACATTTAAATCTAAACCACAGCGTGATGATTTGCCTTCTACCATTAACGAATCATTGGTTGTTGAGTTGTATTCTAAATAATTAGTTAACACTAATTATTTAGTTAAAAATTACTCACCCAATAACGTCAAGGAATTTTATGCAAAACAATCCAACTGAATATTTAAAGCCGCGTGTGGTTGATGTAGAAGTCATTACGCCTTTGCGCGCGCGCGTCACGCTTGAGCCAATGGAGCGCGGTTTTGGTTATACATTAGGTAATGCACTGCGCCGCGTTTTATTGTCGTCTATCCCTGGTTTTGCTATCACAGAAGTTAAAATTGATGGCGTAGTACATGAGTACTCAACCATTGATGGCATACAAGAAGATGTGGTCGATATTTTGCTTAACCTTAAAGGTGTAGCCTTAAAGTTAAATAACAAAACAGAAACCATTTTAACCCTGAACAAATCGGTTGAAGGTGTAGTGACCGCTGGCGATTTTGATACTGGCCACGATGCTGAAATCGTGAATCCAAATCATGTCATTGCGCACTTAACCAAAGGTGGCAAACTGAATCTGGAAGTAAAAGTTGAAATGGGTCGTGGTTATCAACCAGTGCCTGCGCGCCAAAAAAATGATGAAGAAGACCGTGTGCTTGGTTTTATCATGGTGGATGCGTCTTTCAGCCCAATTAATAAAGTCAGTTATCAAGTTGAAAGCGCGCGTGTTGAGCAACGTACCGATTTGGATAAATTGGTGATGGATGTTGAAACCAATGGCGTGATTGAACCAGAACAAGCGATTCGTGATGCGGCGCGTATTTTAATTGGTCAATTATCTGTATTCGCCAACTTAGAAGGTTCGCCTAACGAAGTAGAAGTGAAATCTGCACCACAAGTTGATCCAATTTTATTGCGTCCAGTGGATGATTTAGAGTTGACTGTGCGTTCAGCCAATTGCTTAAAAGCAGAAAATATTTTCTACATTGGTGATTTGATTCAACGCAGTGAAAATGAGTTATTAAAAGCGCCAAACTTGGGCCGCAAATCTTTAAATGAAATTAAAGATGTATTAGCAACCAAAGGCTTAACATTGGGCATGAAATTAGAAAACTGGCCACCAGTCGGTTTAGAAAAAGCGTAATTAAGCACACGCTTAATATTATAAGAAACTTAAGGAATTACTATGCGTCACGGTAATAGCAATCGTAAATTAAATCGTACTAGCAGCCATCGTGCTGCTATGTTCCGCAACATGTCAGTATCTTTGCTACGTCATGAAATCATTAGAACAACTTTGCCAAAAGCAAAAGAGTTACGCAAATTTGCAGAACCACTAATCACATTGGGTAAAGATGCTACTTTAGCAAACCGTCGTTTGGCTTTCAGTCGTTTACGTGATCGTGATATTGTGGGCAAATTGTTCGGCGAATTGGGTCCGCGCTATAACGCGCGTAATGGCGGCTACTTACGCATTTTAAAATGCGGTTTCCGTAATGGCGACAATGCACCAATGGCTTTAGTTGAGTTGGTTGATCGTCCAGATACAACCACTGAAATAGTGTCAGCAGAATAAATAAAGTTAACATCAAAAAAGCCAGCATTTTTGCTGGCTTTTTTGTTATTTGCGATCAATTATTTAGCGTAAAAATACCGTAATGTCTTCAGCATCAAACGGCCAATTGAGCTCAGCTTTAGTGTCTTGTCGCTGTAATACAGGAATACGTGTTGCATAATTCAATAATAATTGTTCATCCTCCGCAATGTCGAGAGTGCTGAGTAATTGTATCGATAATGTGCTTAGGATTGCCTGCGCTTGCTCACATAAATGGCAATTGGATGTGCTGTACAAGTTAAGTAATTTGTTCAAAGCGGTTCATTTCAAACGAATGCCGATCGTTAACGGTATTTTAACGTTAATTTTTGTGCTAATTGCATAATAAAAACAGTATATCAATATAGAATAAATCATAATATGGGTTAACGTGGAAATTAGCTGCAAGGTTTTGTATGACGAATAAACAAGAACTAAAAGATAACCAAAAAGAAAGCTTAAGCGAGAGCTTACAGCAAGTCATTGCCCTACTCGAAAAACATCGCTTGGTTGAAAATCTGGTTCATAAGCAAGATATGCCTAAGCATGATCTTGTGGAGTTGCTAGTACACAAACAAAATTTAACCGAGCTACAAAAAAAATTAGACGTTTTACATCCCGCTGACGTTGCCTATATTTTAGAAGCGCTGCCTTTAGAGGCGCGATTAAAAGTGTGGGAGTTGGTTAAAGCCGAGCGCGACGGCGATATTTTATTAGAAGTCTCTGACTCGGTCAGGCAAAGCCTTATCGCAGATATGGATTCGGACGAGCTGTTAGCTGCTGCCGAGCAACTAGACACTGACGAATTGGCGGACTTAGCGCCGGATTTACCAAAAGATGTGCTGCAAGATTTGCTGGATAGTCTGGACTCGCAAAACCGAGAGCGTTTGCAATCTGCTCTTTCTTATCCTGATGATGCCGTTGGCGCATTAATGGATTTTGATATTGTCACCATTCGTGAAGATATTACACTTGAAGTGGCTTTGCGCTATTTGCGTCGCCTTGGCAGTTTGCCCGATCACACCGATAAATTGTTTGTGGTGGACAGATATGACACATTATTGGGCGTTTTGCCGTTGAAGCGCATGGTTGTTAATGATTTAGACGTCAATGTTGCAGATGTAATGGCTGAAGATGCCGTGGTATTTCACCCCGAAGACATTGCCGATGCCGCAGCAAAGGCTTTTGAGCGTTATGACTTGGTTACGGCGCCAGTGGTCGATAACAATCGAAAGTTAATTGGGCGTATTACCGTCGATGCGGTTATGGACTACATTCGGGATGAGGCGGAAAGCGACAAATTGTCTATGGCGGGTTTGCGTGAAGAAGAGGATTTCTTTGCGTCGGTATGGAAATCTGTTCAAAACCGTTGGGCCTGGCTGGCGATTAACTTGGTCACTGCCATTGTGGCTTCGCGCGTGATTGGTTTATTTGAAGGGTCGATAGAAAAAATTGTCGCGCTGGCAGCCTTAATGCCCATTGTGGCCGGTATCGGCGGCAACTCTGGTAATCAGACCACCACCATGATTGTGCGCGGCTTGGCATTAGGGCAAGTGTCAGCCCATAATATGAAATCGCTAATCACCAAAGAGCTGGGTGTTGCATTGTTGAATGGCTTAATATGGGGTGGCGTTTTGGCCTTAATCGCCTATGCGCTCTATAACAATTATCAGCTGGGCTTGGTGATGATGGCTGCAATGACGCTTAATTTGCTATTGGCGGCGATTATGGGTGTCATGATTCCATTGGTGATGAATAAACTAGGGCGCGACCCAGCAGTAGGCTCCAGCGTTTTGATTACCGCAGTAACCGATAGCGGTGGTTTTTTTATTTTCTTAGGCATTGCAACGTTATTTTTAATCTAATTAACCACAGTTACTTATTAACCACAGTTGCTTATTCACTTAACACTTAATTGACGCTAAAAATCATTCCCGTATGAATCAAGAAATACAATTAATTTGGCAAGAAACGCTGCAAGACATCACAACGCCAGTCGCCCTGTGGCAGTTATGCGTCATCCTATTAGCGTTAGGTGTTGCTGGGCTGGTTAACGGGGCAATGCGCCGCTATGTAATGAGCCATGCCCCAGAGAATTGGCGTTTAGGCATTGGCAGCATTAATCGCGTCCTGTTTCCACTATCCACCTTAATCATTGTGCTTATCGGAAAGTGGATACTTGCACACTGGCAGCACACTAGCATGCTGCATTTAGCCGGCACATTATTGGTCGCGATGGCAGTGATTCGGCTGACGGTGTACGTGGTTCGCTACATTATTTCCCCAGGCGGGCTGCTTAAAACGCTAGAAAATAGTTTATCTACGCTTATATGGCTGATATTAGCATTACATTTAAGCGGATTACTGCCAGAAATTGTACAAATATTGCAGGATATTCAGTTTAATATCGGCAAAACAACCGTTAACTTACAGGCTATTCTGCAAGCATTGCTCACTATTTTTGCCACGCTGTTTATCGCGCTTTGGATTAGCCGCGTGCTTGAAAATAAGTTGATGCACACAGAGCATGTCAATATGAACATGCGCGTTGTGATGAGTAAAGTAATGCGAATCGGGCTGCTTTTTATGGCGGTGATGATAGGTCTTTCTGCAGCTGGGCTTGATTTGACACTATTATCAGTATTTGGCGGTGCGTTAGGCGTGGGCCTGGGTTTTGGCTTGCAGCGCATTGCCAGCAACTATGTCAGTGGATTTATCCTGCTACTGGATAAATCCATGCAAATCGGCGATATTGTGACGATTGAAGATAAGCACTACGGCGTCATTACCGATTTACGCACGCGCTATCTGGTATTAAAAAAGCTGGACGGCACGCAAGTCATTGTGCCAAATGAATCATTGATTATCAATGCGGTGATTAATCATTCATTTACCGACCGCAACAGTAGAATATTATTGGATATACAAGTAGCCTATGAAAGTGATTTGGAATTGGTGTTAGCCTTAATGACCAAAATCGCACAGGAAAACCCCAGGATTTTAGTTACACCAGCGCCAGTTGCCACCATTAAAGCATTTGCAGATAGTGGCGTAGACATGAATTTATCGGTGTGGATATCTGACCCGGAAAATGGGCAACTGGTATTAAAGTCGGAAATCTATTTAGCGTTATGGAAAAGCTTTCAACAGCACAAAATATCCATTCCATTCCCGCAGCGTGAACTTAGGATATTAAACCCAGTTTTACCTGCAGCACAAGACGAACAAACAAACAAAACTTAAAAAAGCATGGCTCAAATAAAAAAGCCCACAATTGTGGGCTTTTATTAACTCAAATTTTTCCACCTAAAAAAGTGGTTAACTATTTAAGTTTGGTTTCTTTATACATTACATGCTTGCGAACCACTGGGTCAAATTTCTTGATTTCCATTTTTTCTGGCATGGTACGTTTGTTTTTTGTAGTGGTGTAAAAATGACCTGTGCCAGCACTTGATTCTAACTTGATTTTTTCACGCATAATGTTCTACCTTAATTGTTTGCGTTAAGCGGGTAACGTTAAATTTTCTGGCCAGCAGCACGCATGCCCGCTAGCACTGAATCAATACCGTTTTTATCAATCGTGCGCAAAGCAGCGTTAGTAATACGCATGCTCACCCAGCGATTTTCTGATTCAACCCAAAATTTACGATTTTGTAAATTCGGTAAAAAACGACGTTTTGTTTTGTTTTGCGCGTGAGAAACATTGTTGCCCACCATTGGCTTTTTGCCAGTTACCATACATACACGTGCCATAATAAACCCTTTAAACAAGGCGTTAAGCCTCAAATACTGTGCTTTTTTAGAAAGACCACAATTATAGTACGAAAGCGTGAATTTTTTCAAGCTAAATGTCTATTTTTTGCCTAATAAACCACTTAAATTTTAATGCTTGTCGTTTTATGTATGCCTTTTAATGTTTACCTGTACTGCCAAAGCCGCCATCGCCACGATCGCTTTGTGTGAATTCATCCACCACATGAAATTCTGCCTGCACCACTGGCACAATCACCAATTGCGCAATGCGTTCCATCGGGTTCAAGATAAACGCTTCCTTGCTGCGGTTCCAGCACGAAACCAGCAATTGACCCTGATAATCGGAATCGATTAATCCAACCAAATTACCCAATACAATACCATGTTTATGGCCAAGTCCAGAGCGCGGCAGAATCAAGGCGGCGTAATAAGTATTGTCAATATGAATCGCCATACCAGTTGGAATCATCACGGTTTCGTTAGGTTGAATGGTTTGCGTATGCTCAATACATGCACGCAAATCAAGCCCCGCAGAGCCTAATGTGGCGTAGCTAGGCATCATGTGATGTAAACGGTTATCTAGAATTTTTAAATCGACAGAAATAGACATGATGGATTGTGATGATGATAGAAGCTGATATTAAACACTAAATGATGATTAAAATCACTAACTAAGCTTGTTAGCTTTTCTACAACTTAAAAGATATAAACCAGCGTGTGCGGGTTTATATCTAGTACGCCGCTTAAATCAATCAAAACTGGTAGCTAGCGCTTAACCCAAGCAAGTAGTTTCTGTCAGCGGCGGGTTCAAAAAAGCGTTGATTGGTATCGTTAACACGAATCGAACCGATGTATTCTTTATCAAACATATTTTCTACTCTCAAATATTCTTTAAAATGCCAGCTGGCTAAAACCTGCTCAAAACCCGCGCGCAGGTTAAAAATGGTATAGGAAGGCGTGGTGTCTGAATTAATGTCATCCACATAGGTTTTGCCGTTGTGACGTCCTTCAAGCGCAACACTGAAGCCAAGCGGCGCATATTTCCACGCCACTTCGGCGTAAATTTGGCTACGATAAGTGCCAGGAATTCTATTGTCTGCATCCACTGTTCTGAATGTAGTGGGCGTAGGTCTGAAGCTGTAACTATCTTCAAATTTAGCATTAAGTAAAGTGTATGAGAAAAAGGTAGATATATTGTTATCGAAACTAGAATCTACAGAGAACTCGATACCAGTACGTTTGGTTTTGCCGGCATTGGTAAATACATTCCTACCGTTTTCGCTCAGGCTAGTGACAATTTCGTCATTGGTATTCACGTAGTAAAAGGTTAAATTAGCAAGTGTGTTATCCGCCACAAATGCTTTTGCACCAATTTCAAAATTTTCACTTTCACTTGGTTTAAGCGATAAGTTAGGTGTCGCATTTATGGCGGTTGAATTAAATCCAGCTTCAATAAAAGTAGGCGTTTCAAAGCCTTTGCCATAGTTAGCATAAAGGTTTAGTTGTGGATTCACTTTCCAAATGGCACCAATCACAGGCGTGGTTTTATTGTATGAAACACTCCCACTGTTATCGCCATTCGAACTTGCGCCAGTTGTAAAGTCATCATTAATTCTAAGGTTTACTTTGGTTCTTCTAATACCTGCATGAATATCTACATTATTAGTTGCAGATAGTTTGCCCTGAATATAACGGTCAAAATTGGTCGAAATGTTTTCTTCTTGACGATTTAATCTACCTGCAAATGCAGGCGGGCGTTTTTCTCCATTAAATGCATTAATATCCAGCCTGTCGTCAGATGACTTTCCGTAATTAACACCCAGCGAAATATTATATTTCTTACCCAATACTTCACCATTATTATCCCAACGTAAATCGCTTCCCCAAAATTCGCGTGAAATCTCACTCGCTCTACCTGCTGCAGACGTCGCGCTAATAGAAAGATACTGCAGGTTTTCTCTAGTGCCAACATAACTAACAAGATTGATTTTATTTTGGGCATTGAAAGCATGCTCAAGATTAAAACCTACTTGTGCATGGCTTCTGCTTACTCTGGTATTAGCGGATAAAGCGCTATTTGGCACCGATTTTGGGTTGGTAAATGCATCAACACGCGTAAGCCCAAGCGGGTCTTGTGCGTCTTGATCAAACCAATTTACCAAGGTAGTTAGTTTGGTTTCTTCGGTAATATTCAATTTAAACTTGGCGGTCGCTTGTTGTTTATCGGCTGCGCTATGGTCGCGATAACCATCGGTTTCAAAGTTAGAAAAGTTCAGCAAATACTCAACGCCATCGGCATCGCCAGCCGCTTCCAATATTTGACGTTTAGTATCATAACTGCCAAACATCACCGTACCGCCGATTTCTGGCGTTTCAGGCGCATTTTTTGTCAATAGCTGAATTATGCCACCAGACGAGTTGCCATACAGCGCAGAGAATGGTCCGCGCATCACTTCTATACTTCTAATCGCCGATATATCAACCACACCTGGCTGGCCTTGGCCATCTGGCATAGTTAGCGGAATGCCATCGACATAGACACGTACGCCGCGCACACCAAAACTGGAACGTGAGCCAAAGCCGCGGCTTGAAATTTGCGGATCTTGCGCTGATTGGGTGCGGTTTTGCGCCGTGATACCTGGAATGCGAATTAAGCTTTCGGACAGCGTCATTTGCAGCTGACCATCTTGAATATCTTCCTGCTCAACCACATCAATCGCAATCGGCAAATCAAAGCTATTTTGTTCAACGCGTGTGCTAGTGACCACAATGGGTGACATGGTCATCGTATTGGCAGGGTTTTCACTAGGCACTTTTTCGGCAGAAAAGCTGGTTTTTGAGTAGCTGAAAGCGGTTAACACCGCTAGTGGAAGCAATTTAAATTTGAGTTGAGTTTTGAGATTGACACGATAAGCAAACATAATGGAGTCTTAAAAGAGCGGTGAAAAAGTAAAACAGCATGATAAGTATAAATGCTGACAATAGGTATCAGCATTTTCATGATTTTGGTTAAGGTTCGCTTAGCCGCTAGGTTTAGCTAAAGCGAGTTTGAAATGTGCACTAAAATGCGCCGTGCAACCTCGGTTTTATTGCTGCGCTGCATCGGATGTGAGCCATTTTCATCGATTAATATCACTTGGTTGTCATCGCTGCCTAATGCACTAGCGGCTTCATTGGCGACTATTAACGGCAGTTTTTTGGCGATACGTTTTTGGCTGGCGTGTTCGATTAAATTTTCGCTTTCTGCCGCAAACCCGACGCAAAATGGCGGGTTGGGTAAGCTGGCGACTTCGGCCAGAATATCTTTGTTTCTTTTAAGCGCGATGCTGAGTGGTTTTTCTGAGGCTAAATAGTCATTTTTTTTAATTTTTTGAGCACTTTTTTCAACCGGTGAAAAATCCGCCACGGCTGCAACACTGATGAATATATCTTGTGCGGCAATGCTTTTCATCACAGCTTGGTACATGGCGTCCGCGCTGGTTACGCTGATATTTACGAGGTTTGTGGGTGGTTTAATGCTGGTTGCGCCACTGATTAATGTGACGGATGCGCCCATATCTGCTGCAACTTTCGCCAAGGCATAACCCATTTTGCCTGAGCTTAAATTGGTAATAGCGCGCACCGGATCTATCATTTCCAGCGTCGCGCCAGCGGTAATTAATAGGCGTTTGCCCGCCAATAATTTTGGGGTAAAAAATGTGGTTAAGTCGGCTAGAATATGCTCGGCTTCTAACATGCGGCCCAAGCCGATTTCGCCACAAGCCTGTTCGCCAGAATCAGGGCCTAAAATGGTGATGCTATCTGCGATTAACTGTGTAATATTGCGTTGCGTGGCGGGGTTTTCCCACATCTGTTTATTCATGGCAGGCGCAACTAAAAGCGGACAATCTCTGGCTAAACACAATGTAGAAAGCAAATCATCCGCGCGGCCATGCACCAACTTTGCCATAAAATCTGCACTGGCAGGCGCAATTAAAATCGCATCTGCCTCGCGGCTTAACTCAATGTGCGGCATGCCACTTGAAGTGGAAGAATCCCACATGCCGACAAAAACGGGCTTGCCAGAAAGTGCTTGCATGGTCACTGGCGTAATAAACTGACAAGCAGCTTCTGTCATCACTACTTGCACATCCACCCCGGCTTTAACCAACAGACGCAACAGCTCGGCAGCCTTGTAGGCTGCAATGCCGCCCGTGATGCCTAAAATAAGCTTACTTAACACCAATTTTTTATTTGCAGTCATTTTTATTCCCAATCATGGCATGATTTTATATCAAAGCCTGCGCAATTGCGATGCGCGCATCGGTTTGCTGACTTAATGCTGATAAACTGTTAAAAACAAACGTTAAGCATGCTATGTGGAAAAGCCTCAGAATCTTTATTTTGCTGATTATATTAGGCACAGCTATCCAGCAAATTTTTCTGGATAGAGCCGATTTAGATTGGAAAGATAATTTTTATGTTGCGGTTTACCCAATTAATGCAGACGCAAGTATTGAGAGCGCAAGTAATATAGGTACCAGTAATATAAGTAACAGTAATATAAATACCAGTGCAGAAGTAAATGCTTACATTAATACCTTAACACGCAAGGATTTTGAGCCGGTTGCAGAATATTTTGTACAACAGGCGGCGCATTACAATCTCGGCATGCGCCGCCCAATAGAAGTGCAATTGGGTGCAAAAGTAAAGGCAGTTCCACCTGCACCGCCTGCGCAAGGCGGCTTATTCAATACGATTATCTGGAGTTTAAAATTTAGGTTATTTGCTTGGCAAAATAACCTAAAAGTAAATGTTAAACCCGATATCAAGCTGTATTTGCTTTATCATAATCCTAAAACTAATCCAATATTAAGCCACTCAACTGCGCTGAATAAAGGCCGTGTTGCCCGAGTTAACTTGTTTGCTGATGCAAAATATGCCAAGCAAAATTTGGTGGTTTTGGCGCATGAGTTATTGCATACGTTGACTGCAACGGACAAGTACAATGTAAATACTACGCTGCCAATTTTCCCAGATGGCTTTGCACAGCCAGATAAACAGCCGCTTTACCCACAAGACTTTGCCGAAATAATGGGCGGGCGTGTGCCGTTAAATGAGTCGCAGGCTAAAATCCCAGCCAGCTTAACGCAAACGAGGATTGGGCATAAAACCGCGCGAGAAATTGGCTGGTTAAAATCAACGGGAGATAGAGGATGGTAGGTTTTATATGGCAATAAGGGATTGGCCCGCAGCAGAGCGGCCGCGCGAAAAATTGATTCAGTTAGGTGCAGAAGCGTTGTCTGATGCGGAGTTGCTGGCGATATTTTTGCGTGTGGGCGTAGTGGGAAAAAGTGCGGTGGATTTAGCGCGCGATTTATTAATGCAATTTGGTAGCTTAAACGCAATATTTAGCGCAAGCGAACACGAATTAAGCCAAGTGCATGGTATTGGCGCCAGCAAATACGTGCAGTTGCAGGCGATATTTGAAATGAGTCGCCGCGCATTAGGCGAGCAATTGCAACAAAAAGATGTGTTTGAATCGCCACAACAAGTGCACGATTATTTGGTTTTAAAGCTGGGTAATTTGAATAAAGAAGTTTTTCTGGTGCTATTTTTAGATGCGCAAAATCGCCTGCAAGCCAGTGAAGAAATGTTTAGCGGCACGCTTACCGAAACCAGTGTTTACCCGCGTGAAGTGGTTAAACGCGCCATGCATCACAACGCTGCAGGCGTTATTTTTGCGCACAACCATCCGTCGGGCGTGGCAAAACAAAGTCAGGCAGATGAGTTAATCACCAAACAACTTAAACAAGCATTGGCGTTGGTTGATGTCAAAGTATTGGATCATTTTATTGTGGCAGGCAACCAAACCATGTCTTTTGTGAAGCGCGGATTACTTTAAGCTCTTGCAATATTCAGTTAAAACACCACATCAAGAGTAAGCAATCATTTTAAAATGCTTGTCATATTTTCAGCGTTAATCTTAAAAGCCATCAAATGTATTATTAATGCTGACTTATGTATCATGCTGTTCGAAGTCAAAAAGCAGTTAATTACATTGTTCGATAGCCTAAATTTTTAACCAGATTTTTAATCAGTAAAAGGAAGTGATAATGTTAGCAAGTGTACCAAATGTAACGTTTAAAACCCGTGTGCGCGATGAAAGCATCGGGGGTGAAAACCCTTTCCGTTGGCACGATTTAACATCGGAAGATATTTTTTCTGGCAGAAAAGTGATTGTAGTGGCGCTACCAGGCGCGTTTACGCCAACTTGTTCTGGCACGCATTTGCCTGGTTTCGAAGCTAAATATGACGAACTTAAAGCGCTGGGTGTAGATGAGATTTATTGTTTAAGCGTAAATGACGCATTTACCATGTTTCAGTGGAGCAAAAATCTTGGCGTAACCAATGTTAAAATGTTGCCAGATGGCAACGGTGATTTTACGCGCGGTATGGGCATGTTGGTTAAAAAAGAGAATTTAGGGTTTGGTGACCGTTCATGGCGTTATGCGATGTTGGTGGACGATCATCAAGTGACGCAATTGTTTTCTGAGCCTGGCAAAGCGGATAATCACGATGAAGATCCATTTTCAGTCAGCGATGTTGAAACAATGCTGAATCATTTAAGAAAATAATCAGTTACACATTTATTAATTGGAGTAAAAAACTAAAGGGCGATGTGAAATGCATCGCCTTTTTTGTTCAACCATGCGTAAAAATTGTGTTAAAAAATGCATTAAATAATGCGCTAAAAATATTGAAAGAGAAATAAATTGGCTAGTCCAAATACTGACATATCAACCACCCAATACGATTACGATTTATTTGTGATAGGCGCAGGCTCTGGCGGCGTGCGCGCTGCACGCATGGCAGCGGGATTAGGTGCAAAAGTAGCAATTGCAGAAGAGCGTTATTTTGGTGGTACTTGCGTTAACGTGGGTTGCGTGCCCAAAAAACTGTATATGTATGCATCGCAATTTTCTGAGAGTTTTGCGGCTGCGGCTGGTTTTGGCTGGCAAGTGGGCGATTCTTCCTTTACTTGGCCACAGTTGGTTGCTAATAAAGATAAAGAAATTAATCGCTTACAAGGTGTGTACGATAAATTGCTACGCGATAGCCAAGTCATGGTGCTAAATGGTCGCGCTAGTGTGGCAGATGCGCATAGTGTGAAAGTGGGCGACAGCATTTATACAGCCGAACGTATTTTGGTGGCAACTGGCGGCTGGCCGTTTGTGCCAGATGTGCAAGGTCGTGAGCATATTGTCACTTCAAACGAGATTTTTAATATCCCAAAATTGCCTAAAAAAATGGTGATTGTCGGTGGCGGTTATATTGCCGTGGAATTTGCCGGCATTTTGCATGGCTTGGGTGTAGATGTGACGATTTTTGAGCGCGGCAGCAAACTATTACGCGGTTTTGATGAAGATGTACGCGATTTCTTAACCGCAGAAATGACCAAAAAAGGGATTAAATTGATGTTTAACACGCGTGTAGACAGGATTGTGCAACACGACGAAGGCTTTATCGTCCATACAACCAACGCTGAAACTATTGCAACTGAGCTGGTGATGTATGCCACTGGGCGTGTACCCAATGCTAAAAATATTGGTCTGGAAGCAATTGGAGTGGACATGGATTATATTGGTGCGATTAAAGTGAATGATGATTATCAAACCAATGTGCCATCCATTTATGCGTTGGGCGATGTGACGAATCGGGTGAATTTGACGCCTGTGGCGACATCTGAAGGCATGACTTTGGTGAATAAATTATATGCTAGCAACTACAAAAAAGTGGATTATGACAATATTCCTACCGCTGTATTTAGCCAGCCTAACATTGGAACGGTTGGTTTAACCGAAGCGCAAGCGCTGGCAAAATATCCAGCAGATCTTGATATTTATAAAGCGGATTTCAGGCCGATGAAAAATACCTTAAGCGGCAGTCATGAGCGTACTTTAATGAAAATGATCGTAGTGCGTAGTACCGACAAAGTCGTTGGCATGCACATGGTTGGGCCAGATGCGGGTGAGATTATTCAGGGTTTTGCGGTGGCGATGCGCGCAGGCGCGACAAAAGCGATATTTGATAGAACGATAGGTATACATCCAACTGCGGCTGAGGAATTTGTCACCATGCGTAAACCTGCGGTGTCATATTAACGCATTTTAAGTATCAAAAATCACAGTAATCTTGCCTAGTATTGCTGTGATTTAACGACCACTTAACACTATTTTTTGATTAAAAATTTGGGTTAACTTCTAAATTTACAGCGTATTTGCACTATAAAATTTGCCGAACATCTGCACTTTTAGAGCTTGCCGTGAGTTTACACTTCTTTAAAATTTCCCGTGCATTTGCACTAGTTTCTTCAGTTCTGGCGTACACGATCCGCATTCTGTGCCGCATTTGAGTTTATTTTGCAAAGTGAGTAAATCGGCCCCTAGTTCAATAGTATCGACAATTTCATTTTGCGATACATCCAGGCAATTACACACAATTTTGCCGCGGCCTCTTTGTCCAGTTGGCGGTGCAAGCACGGGCGCTAGTGCCCAACGCCGCAATTCATCAGTAAAGCTACCACTCGACATGACCTCTTTTAACCAATCGGCCGCCAGCGTTTCGCCCATTAAACGCACGCCAGTCACTTGATCATTTTCAACTAAAATACGTTTGCTGATACCGCGCTTCGCATCATTGTAATTTAATAATGGCCTGTCATCGGTCATACCCAAAATGCTATCGATTCGGTCGATTAAATCAGCTTCTGGATTAATTGTATGTGCCGCGCGCAATATCAGCATGCCAATACCATTGGCTGATTCGCGGCCAAACAAGCCGCAACTGGCATATTCAAAATGCGTTAACAAACCGCGTATTTTTTGCAGCATGTCCAAGCTATTAACCGCGCGCATCACCGTCATGCGCCAAGGTAATTCTAGTTTTTCGATTTTAATAGCAGTATGTTTAAGCTCTGGCTGCTTTGAGGTTTTATCAAAATTGGGCGGCATGAGCGCATTAACACCTAAACCATGCATAAATTGGCTGCCCCAGTGCATGGCAATAAACGTTTGCGAAGGCTGTACATCGCTTGATGCTTGCACAGGTAACACAAGGATTCCGCGCTTATTTTGCACTTTGACAATATCGCCATTTTTAATACTGCGGCGCATCATGTCATCCGCGTTCATCTGTATGGCGGGTTCTTCTACATGATTAAATAATTGCGCAGTCGTGCCAGTACGGCTCATGCCGTGCCATTGATCGCGCAGCCGGCCGGTGAGCAAATGCAGTGGATGGCGGGCGTCGGTTTTGTCGGCAGTGCCTTTGTAAACAGTATTTAAAAACTGTGCTTTGCCATCGGGTTTCTGGAAAATTCCATCCGCATAAAGCCGCGCCAAACCTTGTGATTCACCGGTTTTAAATGGCCATTGTTGCGGACCTTGTTCATTTAACAAAGCATAACTTAAACCAGTAATATCTAAATCGCGTCCGCGTGTGGTTTCTCGGTGCTCGTTAAAAATATCTTCTGTCGTATCAAAGGCAAACAAATGTGTATTTTTAACATCATTTTTTAACAGTCTTTTTTCTAAGCGTTGCGCAAAATCGACCATAATGGCCCAATCATGTTTGGCTTCAGCAGGCGGCGGCACAGCAGGATTAACGCGCGTGATTCGGCGCTCCGAATTAGTGACAGTACCTTCTTTTTCGCCCCAGGTGCTGGCCGGTAACAACACATCGGCATAGGCGCATGTGTCGGTATTATTGTAGGCATCTTGCACCACCACCAATTCGGCATTATTTAGCGCGTTAAGTACGTTATTTAAATCAGGCATAGAATGCGCTGGGTTAGTACAAGCAATCCAAATCGCTTTGATTTCACCGGCTTTTACTGCATCAAACATTTCAATCGCCGTTTTGCCTGCGGTTTCAGGTACGGAATCTATGCCCCACAATTTAGCCACTTCTGCGCGATGTTCGGCATTATTCAAATCGCGGTGCCCAGAGAGTAAATTCGCCATTCCGCCCACTTCGCGCCCACCCATCGCATTTGGTTGACCAGTGAGTGAGAAAGGCCCTGCGCCTTTTTTGCCGATTTGGCCAGTGGCTAAGTGCAGATTAATTAGCGCGGCATTTTTTTCCGTGCCATGAATACTTTGATTTAAGCCCATGCAATACATGCTTAACGTTGGCCCTGCGCCAAACCACTTGGCCGCTTGAATGATATCGGATTGCTTAATACCGCAAATATCCGCCACCATTTTTGGCGTATATTCGCGCAGGGTTTCTTTTAAATCATCAAAACCGTTGGTATGCGCGTTAATAAAGGCCATATCCAGCAAGCCTTCCCACAGCATCACATGCAATAAGCCATTAAATAAGGCAACATCGGTGCCAGGCAAAATAGCCAGATGCAAATCGGCAGAACGCGCGGTATCGGTTTTGCGCGGATCCACCACCACAATTTTTAAATTAGGATTTTTGGCTTTGGCGTCTTCAATGCGCCTGAAAATAATTGGGTGCGCAAAAGCGGTATTACTGCCTGCAATAAATAAGCAGTTGGTATGGTCAATATCTTCATAACAAGCGGGTGGTGCGTCTGCGCCCAACGTTACTTTATAACCTGCGACAGCCGAACTCATGCATAAACGTGAATTAGTATCCACATTATTAGTACCAATTAAGCCTTTGGCCAGCTTATTAAATACATAATAATCTTCGGTTAGCAATTGGCCAGAGATATAAAATGCCACCGAATCTGGCCCATGTGCTTCGATAATTTGCGCGAATTTTTCGGTTAAGTAATCCAGCGAAATATCCCACGAAACGCGTTTGCGCGGTGCTTCGCGGCTTAAACGCATTTCTGGATACAGCAAACGATTATCCAGTTTTGCGGTTAAGTGCAGCGTTGCGCCTTTGGTGCACAGGCGGCCAAAATTAGCAGGGTGCTCTGCATCGCCTTTTACATCAATTATTTTGTCATTTTGTGAGTGAATAATCACGCCGCAACCAACACCGCAGTAGCAACACGTACTTTTAGTTTGTTTAATTAAAGCGTTCAATTGAATGGTCTTTATTTACTGGCTTTTTAATTCCAAATACACAAAGCCGTCTTCCACTTTGGTATTAAAACAGGCAGTTTCGCCCACATCGGGTTCTTCGGCCTTGCCATCTACCAAGCTGATTTTCCAGGAATGCAAAGGGCAAGCGACTTTATCGCCATACACAATGCCTTGCGATAAAGGCCCACCTTTGTGCGGACAGGTATTATTAATGGCAAAAATGCGATCATCTTCGGTGCGAAAAACGCCAATGTCGAATTCTTTTTGTTCGCTATCTTTTGTGCGGACAATGCGCGCACCTAATTTAGGGATTTCATCAAACGGCGCTACTTTAACCCAATTGCTCATGTTTTAACCTTTGACCTAACTAACTTTTTAAAATATAAAGCTTGAAATATGCAAAAAACGTTGAAAAGACTTAACAACAAAATACTGACAACTTTTAAAAATTCATATGTAGCAAAACCATCATTTAAGAAACCAGCAATAAATATATTAAGAATATATTGATGATAAAAGAAAAAATAGCAATCCATTGCCATTTTACCAGTCTGGCGCGTGCGATTAATGGCGTGCGTGCAGGCGTTAAAAGTGGTTTAAGCTCGCCATGTTCCAGCGCAAGCAGCATTTCTTCTGCTGTTTCAAAACGTGTTTTAGGGTCGCGCGCAACCGCTTTTAAGATAATATTTTCCAGCCAATAGGGAATATCAGGCCGATAGCGTGTTAGCGGCGTGGGCACGCCAAATTTAGGATGCTGAAATGGCTCAACCTCGCCATATGGATATTTACGCGTGAGCAAATGATACAGCGTCACACCTGCGGCATAAATATCGGTTTGCGGATTTGCTACTACACCCTCAAATAATTCAGGTGCCATAAAACTAGGCGTGCCCGGGTTTTGCGTCGCGCCAATGATCTCAGCGCCAGTACTTAATGCCACACCTAGGTCTAAAATGCGTAAACGCTGGTCGCTGGCTTGATGAATATTGGCGGGTTTAAGGTCGCGATGCACAATACTCAAGCGGTGCAGCGCACCAATACCGCGCAGCATGTCCATGCCAATTTTAGCCGTGCCCGCCACAGTGAAATAGTGACCATTATCCAAGCGCTGTTGCAGGGTTGCGCCTTCGTACCAGCTCATCACAAAATATAATTTGCTGCGATTTTCAAGTGACAAGGTTAGCACTTGCGGCACATATTGCGATACAACACGCTTGCCCAGCCATTCTTCGTTTAATAAACCGTTGCAACTTTCAATATCGCTAGTGAGCGCGGGTTGTAATGTTTTTAGTACAAATAGTTGTTTGGTACTTTTTTGACGCACTTTATACAGCAAACTGGCGCGCGATTCATGCAAAATTTCTTCTACGATAAAGTCATCAATCGATTCATTAATCGCCAATTTAGGCGGCAGGGCTAGATGTTTCCCACCCGCGATACGCTCACTTAAAGTATCTGCGCCCAACGCGGTGATTTTAACCACTACGGCTGTCGAATTATCAGCACTGTGCTGATGCAAAGCCGTTTTGGTTAAGTGATCGGCAATCATTTGGACGCTGTTGAATTTTTTTAAGCCATCATGAATGGCTTTTCCGCCCAAAGTTTCCCATACGCCATCGGTCATTAACGCAAAAATATCGCCAATTTGCAATGCACCTTCGGTTAAATCCACCGATAAATGCGCATCTAATCCAACCGCGCGTTTTAGCACATGGCGCATGTCTGGCCTATCCCACACATGGTCAGTGGTGAGTTGAGTTAACACATTACCGCGCAGCAAATAAATGCGGGTGTCGCCGACATGTGCCAGATAATAGCGTTGCCCGCGCAATATAATGAGCGAAAGCGTGGTCGCCATGCCGGCTAAATCGCGGTTGGCATTGGCTTGCGAAATCAACCAGCGATTGGCGGCGGTAATCACTTTATCCAATGCGGTGGGCGGCTCCCAAGTATCTGGCGTGGCATAATAATCGGTTGAAATGTTGCGAATCGTCATCTCGGATGCTTCGCCACCACCCGCGTTGCCGCTGACACCATCGGCCACTGCGATGAGCGAGCCTTTAATGTTGAGCTGATCGTTAATTGGCGTGACCACGCCTACGTAATCTTCATTACGCTCACGCGGGCCAGTCAGGCTGGATTGACCTATTTCAAATTTGAGTGACATTAGCGCAGGGTGTAAAGATTTTATGCTTTTGATTTAAACCAAAACCAGCCATTTAAACTTAAGAATAAAAATAAGCCAATATCCAGCAGTGGCCAGTATTTTGGGTTATTTAAAAATACGCCCAATACAATTAAACTGGCGCACGCAAACGAGATTAAACACATGATGATTTTAAAAGGCATAGTTTACTTAATCATTAAATAATCGCAGATTATACTTTAGCGGCGGTATTTACCGCACTACCCCAAGTGGTTCTCCAGCGCGTTTTTACGCCACTTAATCCAATCATTGCTAATACTGCCAGCCCAGCAAAAATCATTAAACCAATTTGATAGCTTCCAGTTGCTTGCTTAACATAACCCAAGCTGGCCGCCAGGTAAAAACCACCGATACCACCTGCCATGCCCACTAAGCCAGTCATTACGCCGATTTCTTTGCGAAAACGTTGCGGCACTAATTGAAATACTGCGCCATTACCCATACCTAATACCGCCATCACGGGAATAATAATGGCCAAAGCTAATTGGTAAGTGGGTTGCCCAAAACTCATCACAAATAGCAAGATTGCGGCAATTGAATACATCGTGAGCAAGGTGCGAATGCCGCCTATACGGTCAGCAATCATGCCGCCGATTGGTCGCACCAATGAGCCTGCAAACACGCAGGCAGCCGTGCAATAGCCTGCGACCACTGGGCCTAAACTGTATAAGTCATTAAAATAAATAGTTAAAGATGATGCCAGACCAACAAAGCCGCCAAAAGTCACGCTATAAAAAAACATAAACCACCAGGCGTCTTTGTCTTTTAATATTGCCATATATTGACTTAATGATTTGGCAGCGGGCGTGTCAGGGCTATCTTTTGCAAAAATCAAGTACACAGCAAAGGCGATGCCCAGTGGAATTAACGCTAAACCGAATACGTTATTCCAGCCATAAGCAACTGCCAAACTTGGCGCAAATAGTGCGGCAAATACAGTGCCAGAATTACCTGCTCCCGCAATACCTAAAGCGGTGCCTTGATGCTCTGGTGGATACCAGCGGCTGGCTAAAGGTAGGGCAACTGCGAATGCCGCACCTGCAAAACCCAAACCAATGCCCAGCATTAATGTTTGTTGGAATGTGTGTAACCCGTGCAGCCAAGCCGTTAATAAACTTAAAATAACGATGATTTGCCCAATGCTGCCCGCATTTTTAGGCTTGATTTGGTCTACCAAAACGCCCATCAGGATGCGCAATAATGCGCCTGCAAGCACGGGAGTAGCGACCATTAAGCCTTTTTGTGCTGGGGTTAAATGTAAATCGGTGGCAATTTGCACTGCCAGCGGACCTAGCAAAACCCACACCATAAAACTTAAATCAAAATACAAAAATGAAGATAATAAGGTTGGCGTGTGGCCAGCTTTCCAAAAACTGCTTTTCATGGGTTAATTCCTAAGGTGGATTCTTAAACTTAATTGTTAAAAGTGATTTATTTGAGCCACAGAAAGCGCAGCAATGCTGCTGCGCTTTCTGGCATTAAGTTTTTTAACGGTTTTTAAATGTTAAGTGTATTTAAGTGTTAATTATTTATACCGTAATCGTCTCAAACTCTTTATGCTGCTCACGTTTTTGCACGCGTTCTGACCAAGGCTCCACCGCACCCTGAAGTGCATATAACAGGCGCTCATAAGCAGCTTTGCGGCCTTCGTGGTCTTCAATGACACGTTGTTTTACATACTCCAAACCAACGCGCTCAATCCAATGCACGGTGCGATCTAAATAGCGCGCTTCCTCGCGGTAGATTTGGATGAATGCGCCTGAGTATTCCAGCACATCGTCACTGGTTTTGACTTTACACAAGAATTGCGCCACTTCGGTTTTAATACCACCGTTGCCGCCTACGTAAATCTCCCAGCCTGAATCCACGCCAATAATACCCACATCTTTAATGCCTGATTCGGCACAGTTTCTTGGGCAGCCTGATACGGCAAATTTCACTTTATGTGGCGCCCACATATGGTCAAATGCTTTTTCAATATCAATACCCATTTGTGTGGAATTTTGCGTACCAAAACGGCAGAATTCAGAACCCACGCAGGTTTTAACAGTACGGATACCTTTGGCGTAAGCGTAGCCAGAAGGCATATCTAAGTCTTTCCACATGCCGACCAAATCTTCTTTTTTCACGCCCAACAAATCGATACGTTGGCCACCAGTGACTTTTACCATTGGTACAGCATATTTATCCGCCACATCGGCAATTTTGCGCAATTGGTCAGGCGTAGTGACGCCGCCATACATGCGCGGAATCACAGAATAGGTGCCGTCTTTTTGAATGTTGGCATGCACGCGTTCGTTAATAAAGCGCGATTGCGGATCATCCACCGCTTCATGCGGCCAAGTAGAAAGCAAATAGTAGTTAAGTGCTGGTCTGCAACTCGCGCAGCCGTTAGGTGTGCGCCAAGTCATGCCTTTCATGGCATCTGGAATATTTAGGTATTTGTTTTTACGGATTTCTTCACGCACTTCTTCATGGTTTTTATCGGAACAACCGCAAATTGCTTTGCTGGTGCTTGGTGGCGCGTAACCGCCACCTAAGGCGCTGGCTAAAATCTGCTCAACCAAGCCAACACAACTGCCGCAGCTTGAGCCTGCTTTGGTTTGTTTTTTGACATCATCAATGGTAAACAAGCCTTGGTCTTGAATGGCTTTAACAATTGTACCTTTGCACACGCCATTGCACCCGCACACTTCCATTTCGTTGGTCATGGCAGCGGCTTTGTCTTGACCTTGATGACCTGTATTGCCTAAGCTATCTTGGCCAAACATTAAAGAATCGCGGATTTCATGAATCGGTTTTGCATCGCGTAGCATTTGGAAATACCAGGCGCCGTCTGCGGTATCGCCATAGAGCACGCTGCCAATGATTTTGTCATTTTTAATGACGAGTTTTTTGTAAACCCCGCCAACGGCGTCGTGCAAAACGATTTCTTCGCGTTCATCCGCCGCTTCCATTGGGCTTCTGAAATCGCCTGCGCTAAACAAATCGATACCGGTGACTTTTAATTTGGTGGAGGTGACCGAGCCTTTGTATGACCCAATACCAAAATTGGCTAAATGCGTGGCGCAGACTTTTGCCATTTCAAATAAGGGTGCAACCAAGCCGTATGAAATGCCACGATGTGCAACGCATTCACCCACCGCATAAACGCGCGGGTCAAAAGTTTGCATGGTGTCATTGACCACAATGCCTTTATTGCAATAAATACCAGCCGATTCTGCCAGCGCAAAATTAGGGCGAATACCTACCGCCATCACCACTAAATCGGCGGCGATTTCTAAGCCATCGGTAAAGCGTGCGGCTTTTACGCGACCTCTGCCATCGTTAATCAGTTGCTCGGTATTTTTTTCCAGTAAAAAGTTTAGGCCTTTTGACTCTAAACTCTTTTGCAGCATTTTGCCTGCTGTTTTATCCAATTGGCGTTCTAATAGCCATTCGTTTTTATGTACAACAGTCACATCCATGCCTTGAATTTTCAAACCATTTGCTGCTTCTAAACCTAATAAACCGCCACCAATAACCACCGCATGTTTATATTTAGTGGCCGCATCAATCATGTCATTCGTATCTTTAATATCGCGATAGCCAATCACACCTTGTAATTCTTTACCAGGAATTGGCAACATAAATGGTTTGGAGCCAGTTGCCAGGAGCAAGCGATCATATTCTGCACTGGCACCATCTTCGGCGTAAACAATACGGTTTTTGCGATCAATCTTATTGATACGTGCACTGGTATAGAGCGTGATATTGTTTTCGGCATACCATTCGCGCGTATTCAAAATAATATCGTTAATGGTTTGCTCGTTCGCCAGCACGGGCGATAGCATGATGCGATTGTAGTTTGGATAAGGCTCATCACCGAACACGGTAATATCGTAAATATGCGGCGCGATTTTCAGCAGCTCCTCTACTACACGCATGCCAGCCATGCCATTGCCTACTACGACTAGTTTCATTTTTTGCATGATTTATTAATTTCCTCAACCGACTTTTAAGCTTTGTATAGTAAGCATTATTTTTGATCTTTTAATATATAAAGCAATTCATGTGCCGACTTGTAAATTAAGAAATATTATCATTTTAAAACAAATAGTTAACGTGTTTACAGCGTGTAAATTTATCCATTTAACACTAAATATGCATCAAAATGTACAAATGCACCATCATAGAAGCACTAATGCGGTGCATTTGTACATTTCTAGTACTCAGTATAAAAAATCAGTGTTAGATTAACCTGCTCACACTCTGCAATTTACATTAAAAAGTGTACTGTGCGGTTAACCATACAATTTCTTTATCGGCTTTGCGTGGCACAGCGCCTAATGTTGTGCCATAAATGTCGCTTTCTCTGAAATTGGCATACTCGATTTTTCCCCATAAATTAGCTTTAAATGGGTAGGTAAGGCCTAAGTCGAATTCTGTGCCGTATTTATCGCCAAAGCGACGATTTGCAGCTGTACTGCCCAGCGTTTCATAGTTTTCATCTGATTTAAACAGGTGATATTCAGAATAAATTTTTAATTTATCAATTGCACCCGATATGGTTACAAAAGTATCTTTTATGCCTTGTCTGGGTGTTGCCAAAAAGTGGTCAGCCCATCCTTGAAATAAATGGTTTGTGCCAAGCGGTGTTTGGAAAGCATATTTGCCATTATTGCTAGAAAGCACTTCATGGTCTAAACGAATCGACCAAGCATTGTATGCAGCGCCACCACCAATTTTTAAATAATGCGCATCAATAGCAGAGTTTCCGCCACGATAATCGTCCTGCTTCGCATATTCTGCGGTGTATAAACCCTTCCAGTTTGGCGTAAAGATATGCACGCCGTCTAAACGTAAGCCAAATGTTTTGCTGCTGGCGTCTGCAAATGGAACACCGCCAACCTTCGGCACATCTTGACTAGAGCCAAGTCCATTACCACCTTGCGGTACGAAACCTGCAGCAGCTGGGTTGCCTGCGTTTTGGCTTAGATTTGCTACATCGACGAAATAGCCATAACCTACCAAAGACTCTGTTGGCGAAATGCGATATTTTGCGTTGATTAAATCAATGTTGCCATTGCGATCTTCGGTGTTAATTTGTCTCACTTGATAAAAGTGGCTATAAAATAGCTCGGTATCGGGGATGCTTTTATTTAAAACAGAAACACCGTCAAACACTTGGGTATTCTGACGGAAAGCAATATCACCAATAAAACGCACATTGTCTAAATTAACTACTTGGCGGCCAAGGCGTACCTTGGTGTTTTTAATACCAGACCAATCAACGAAAAGTTGATTGATATCGGTAAAGCCAGGGTCAACTATGTTGGCAAACTGACGCTTGAATAAGGATGAGTTGGCAGTACCATTATTGTGTTCTGGCTCATTGCCGCGCCTATCATTAAAGTCGTCGTTAAATTCATGCACATCGGTTATTTGTGCCGCAAAACTAAAATTTTTGTATGGTGCAGTTTGCCAGCCCAACAATGTGCGAGTGGTAAATGCATAGGTGTTCTTTAGCTCCTTGGTGCCGTTTGGTGCTGGCTGTAAATTATCTTGGTCAAGATTTTCATAGCGTGCACGTACGCTGCTCATCGAGGTGCCATCTTTAATTGCTTCCAAAAACGTATATTCTGGCTCTGCCGCTTCTGCCGCTACTACTATTTCCTCTGCATGTGTGCTACTCGCAAAGCTGGCTAGCGCCAAACATAAGTTAATGGTTAATACGTTTAATTTTAATAAATGCGTTTTTTTCATTGTGGTTATCTCTAATAAGTAATGATGAATGAATGTAATTAATTTGTTGCGTTAAGCCGCTTTTTTAGCATGACGTTCGTATAAGAATTTCAATACTTCCGAGCGCAAATGGTTGTAATGGACGTTTTCGGCCAGCTCTAAACGTTTACGTGGGTAAGGCAAATCGACCGCTAAAATTTCGCCAATTCCCGCACTTGGGCCGTTAGTCATCATCACAATGCGGTCTGATAGCAACACTGCTTCATCCACATCGTGCGTCACCATCACCGCCGTTGCGCCCGATTTTTGCATAATGCGCATCAGTTCATCTTGCAAGCCTGCGCGGGTTAATGCATCCAATGCACCAAATGGCTCATCCAGTAACAGCACTTTTGGTTCCATCGCAAGCGCTCTGGCAATACCGACGCGTTGTTTCATACCACCCGATATTTCATTTGGACGTTTTTCAACGGCGTGGCCTAAACCAACCAAATCCAGCGCGGCATAAGTACGTGCTTCTTGCTGTACTTTGGATTCACTGCCAAATACCCGTTCTACCGCTAAATATACGTTTTCATAGCAGCTTAGCCATGGCAATAAGGAGTGGTTTTGAAACACCACCGCGCGCTCTGGCCCAGGTGCGGCAATTTCGCGACCAGCACAAAATAAATTACCGCTGGTTGGCTTTAATAAACCAGCAATCAAATTGAGCACGGTGGATTTTCCGCAGCCAGAGTGGCCAATAATCGACACAAACTCACCTTGTGTAATGCTTAAGTTAATGTGTTTTAATGCCTCAAACTCACCTTTTTTGGTGACAAAACGCATGTCAACATCTTCAATATGTACGTAGCGTTCGATTGCTGTTCCTGTTTTTTTACGCATGGTTGCGTCAGTAGTAGTTTCATTTAAAATCGCGTTCATTCGATTGTTCCTTATTCGCAAGTGAAAGTTATTTGTAAGTGAAAGTTATTCGTAGGCAAAACGTTTAGCCAACATTGATAAGCCCAGTTCTAGCAACAAACCAATAATGCCAACCACAAAAATGGCAATGATGATGTGTTCATAGTTAGAAGCGTTATATTCATCCCACAGCCAAAAACCAATACCCGCGCCACCATTAAGCATTTCTGCCGCTACGATCACCAGCCAGGCAATGCCGATTGAAAGGCGCACGCCAGTCATCATGTAAGGCAACACATAAGGAAATGAAATTTTAGTGATGATTTTCCACTCGCTCAAATTCAGCACTTTGGCCACGTTCATATAATCTTGCGGCACTTTGCTCACTCCTACTGCGGTGTTAATCACCATGGGCCAAATACTGGAGATAAAAATAACCCAGATGGCAGCAGGGCCAGCAGCGCCCATCACCAGCAAGCCCAGCGGCAACCAAGCCAATGGCGACACGGGGCGTAAAAGACTAATCACTGGCGCTGTCATTTGCGACATAAACTTGTAACGACCAATCATAAAACCTAGTGGAATGCCGACCAGCGCAGCTAAGCCAAAGCCTAAACCAACGCGTTCTAATGACGATAGAATATTCCAACCAATGCCCTGATCATCTAAGCTGTTGCGATGAAAGGGGTGCGAAAATAATTCCAGCGCAGAAGTCCAAGTGCTGAGTGGCCCCGGTAATACAGGCTGCTGATGGGAAAGCAAGGTCCAAATACCTAAAAACAGCAAAATCCCAAACACAGGCGGTATTGACGTTTTTAAAACTTCCGTTGCTTTGATTTGTACTGGACTTTTTTTAAACGCTATGGACATCGCAGCCGATTTCTCTGCGTTGACTTTTACTTCTTCGGCTAGCATTTTCATATGGCTGTTATCTTCGTTTGCGGCAACGATGCTGTCTGTAGCTGCCTGACTGGGTTTGGCGTCATTTAAAATAAGTTTTAAATGCTCTTTACTGATACTTGCTGCGCTCATGGCAATCTCCTTTAAAACGGTAGCGATTAGAAATAGCTACGTTTTTAGTTCTAATTAATCTTTAAAACTATGAATTACTAAGCTTTAATTTTGAAACTGGCCGCATACGCAGCAGGATTTGAACCATCCCACACCACACCATCCAACAATTTGCTGGAACGCATCGGGCTTTTAGGAATGCTGGTGCCAGTTAAGCTGGCTGCTTCTGTATAAAGTTTGATGTCGTTCACTTTGGTGGCAACTGCCAGATAATCAGGATCTGCTTTCAATAAGCCCCAACGTTTATGCTGCGTTAAAAACCACATGCCGTCGGATAGGTAAGGGAAATTCACAGCACCATCTTGGTAGAATTTCATATAATTCGCGTCTTTCCATTTTTTGCCATTGCCATTGTCGTAATCACCAACAAAACGGCCTGCAATCACATCTTCTGACGTATTAACATAGGCTTTTGCCGAAATGATTTTGGCTACTTTTGCACGATTTTCGATTGCATCGATGTATTTGCACGCATCCAAAATGGCCGCAATCATCGCGCGCGCCGTATTGGGATTTTTCTCAACAAATTCAGCCGTAGTGCCCAATACTTTTTCTGGGTGATCTTGCCAAATATCTTGCGTAGTAGTAACAGTAAAGCCTACTTTATCGGCAATCGCGCGTGCGCCCCATGGCTCGCCCACACAAAATCCATCCATATTGCCAATACGCATATTGGCCACCATTTGCGGCGGTGGAACAACAATCGATTTAACATCTTTAACAGGGTTAATACCGTTGGCAGCGAGCCAGTAATTTAGCCACATTGCGTGCGTGCCAGTGGGAAAAGTTTGGGCAAAAGTGAAATCGCGGTTTTCGTTGGCCATCACGCGTTTTAACGATTTACCGTCTTTAACGCCTTTTTCTTTTAAAGCCGTAGAAAGTGTGATGGCTTGGCCGTTATGGTCTAAATTCATCAATACTTTCATGTCTTTCTGTTGGCCGCCAATGCCAAGCTGTACACCATAAATCAAGCCATACAGCACATGCGCCGCATGTAGTTCACCGTTCATAGTCTTGTCACGCACGGCTGCCCAAGAGGCTTGTTTAGCGGGGATAATTTTAATGCCATATTTTTTGTCAAAACCCATTTCCGCCGCAATAACCACTGGCGCACAATCGGTTAACGGAATAAATCCAATTTTAACTTCGGTGATTTCTGGCGCATCACTGCCAGCCGCATAAGCCATATTTTTAATGCCTGCTGGCACAATATTCAACGCCACAGCAGCGCCAAACGCCCCTGCGATACTGTGTTTAAAAAACTGACGGCGGCTGGCATCCACCGAATTGCTTGTATCAATACTGCTAGTGACTGCATTAGCGGTGTTGGTTTTGTCTTGGTTTTTATCTTGGCCTTGCATATTTTTTCCTTTAACTAAGGTTGATTTTTAAATTTTTTAACTAAAAAAAGTGTTAACTACAAAAGCTTTACCCATTAAAAAAGCGCCTTAACAATGAGATTTTTAACCTCATTACTAAGACGCCTTTGTCTTTTAATTTCATCTCTAACATGCCATCTTTGGCATATTTTTTTATAACCTTACATACCCTTCATTGGGATGCAGGCTCTGTACTAAACCAACCTAAATACTTAACTTAAATAATCAGCATTTTTGCCGCTTCAATTAATTGATGCGATAAATCCGCTAATTTCATATTCTTTTTCATCGCCATATTGCGCAGCAAACTGTAGGCTTCTTCTTCATCAATTTGGCGTTGTTTCATCATTAAACCTTTTGCGCGCTCAATCACTTTGCGCTCATCTAGTTTAAGATTGGCTATATTAAGTTCTGAACGTAAATTTTTAAATTCTTCAAACCTTGCCACTGCAGCATCAATCACTGGTATCAACCTTTCGCTAGGAATATCACCCACCACATAAGCACTAACACCCGCTTGCGTTGCCGCTTTAATTTTTTCTTTATTGCCGTCATGCGTAAACATCACCACGGGCCGCGGGTCATGCATGCTCATCACACAAATATTTTCCAATGTGTCGCGGCTTGGAGATTCGGTATCAATAATCACAATATCGGGCTTAATCTCGCAACACTTGGCTTCTAAATTAATGGTGTTTTCAACATGCGCAATCACTTCAAACCCATTATCAATCAACGATTGTTTTAACGGTTTACTGCGCATTAAATCATTATCAACAATCATCACTTTTAACATGATTAATACATAGCAAAGGCTATGCCAGTTACGATATTTATACTAACTTATTGAATTAATTAATTAAATTAAGGTTGAATACGGTTAAGAACAGTAGAGCAAGCATTGCTTGCATGCACAAATTAAGTGCGAACGCACCGACTTAACTATAAAAATCAGCTAAATAACTTAGCTAAATTGATTGAATTGAAAGTAAAGAATTTAAGTACGGGAGTATTTAATCGCGCTAAGCCAATTGCAGTTTGGCCAGCCGCGCATACAAGCCGCCTTGTTCGCGCAATTGGGCAGGGCTGCCCGTTTCTACAATGCGGCCATTTTCTAGCACAATAATACGATTGGCTTTTTGCACCGTACTTAATCGGTGGGCAATCATCAACGTGGTGCGACCTTGCATCGCCGCGTTTAAGCCTTGCTGTACTAAAATCTCGCTCTCCGCATCCAGCGCGCTGGTGGCTTCGTCCAATAATAAAATCGGCGCATCTTTTAAAATGGCGCGCGCAATGGCGATGCGTTGACGTTGCCCGCCCGATAATCGGGTGCCGCGTTCACCTAAAAATGTTTGGTAGCCGCCTGGCAATTTTTGTATAAATTCGTCTACCTGCGCTGCTTTGGCAGCGGTAATCACTTCTGCATCCGTTGCGCCAGGTTTGCCGTAGCGAATATTTTCTAAGGCATTGGCCGAAAAAATCACCGCATCTTGCGGCACGATTGCAATATTACCGCGCAAACTATTTAAACTGAGCGAATTGATTGCTTGCCCATTAATCGTGATTTCGCCCGACGTAGGTTCATAAAAGCGAAGCAGACATTGAAATAAAGTAGTTTTGCCTGCGCCAGAAGGGCCAACCAAAGCAATTGTTTCGCCTGCAGCAATGGTTAAGTTAATGCCATCCAAAGCCGCAATTTGCGGACGCGATGGGTAGTGAAAAACCACGTTTCTAAATTCAATGGTTGCTTGCGTTGGGTAGACTAAGGTTTGTGCATTTTTAAGCTCGGTAATCGCGGCATCGGCATGCAGCAATTCTAATAATCGCTCTGTCGCGCCCGCCGCGCGCATCACCTCTCCCCACACTTCTGCCATGGTGCCCACCGCGCCCGCCACCATTAGCGCATACAACACAAATGACGCCAATTCGCCGCCTGTCATGCTGCCAGTGCTCACTTGCCTTGCGCCAATCCACAGCACAAAAATAATGGTGCCTAATATGGCGCTAACCATTAATAGCGTTAATGCAGAACGCACTTTGACGCGTTTTAAAGCGGTGTTAAAGCTGATGTTTGCGCTAGTGGTAAAGCGTGAAATCTCAGCTAATTCCTGCGTATACGATTGCACGGTTGGCATCGCATTTAATATTTCGCCTGCCATGGCAGAGCTATCGGCAATGCGATCTTGCGATTCGCGCGATAGTTTTTTGACTTTGCGTCCAATTAAGATAATCGGCAGAATTAACAGTAACATTAAGCCGATATTGAGTGAAAATAAGTAAAAATTGGTGACTGCCAGCATGATCATGCCACCGATAAACTGAAATAAACTGCGTAAACCCATGGAAATGGAGCTGCCAACCACCGTTTGAATCAACGTTGTATCGCCCGTTAAACGCGATAATACTTCGCCCGTTTGCGTGGTTTCAAAAAACTGTGGGCTTTGTGTCATCACGCGTGCGTATACCGCGCTACGCAAGTCTGCTGTAACGCGTTCGCCTACCCACGAAATATTGTAATAACGCAGTGATATCATCAGCGCCCAAAAAACTGCTAACACAAACATCACCAAAAAATGACCGTTTAAACTTAGATTGCTCAATAAACCATTGCTGGATTTGCTTGTTGCGGCATTGCTAATAAATCCAAAATCAATCAAATCGCGAAAAGCCAGCGGCACTAATAACAATGTGGCCGAGCCTAAACACAACAATACAAAAGCCAAAACAACACGTGTGCGATAAGGTTTTAAAAATGGCCATAAATTAGCCAGCGGCGATAGTTTTTTGGAGGCGGTTTTGGCGGAATTATTTTGCATGATTAATTAACAATTTTGATGAATTAAGTGTTCTGCGTTAAATATTGACGCTTTTAGGGGGTTAAGTGTAGCATCCGTAGCGCATTGTATGGAGCTTGAGTAACTGCACTAGGTTCATCCGCTCAGTGTGATTTATACTAATCAACATTATTTGTTCAATTACTTTATTTCGAAATGATGTCAGCAATCATGCCTAAAAACTTCAAATTTATTCTGTGGATATTAGTTGGATTGTTGGGTACTGTTGCATTAAGTACTATTGCATTAAACCGCGGCGAAAGCATTAATGCGCTGTGGTTGATTACCGCTGCGGTATGTATTTACGCCATTGCATACCGCTTTTATGCAGCGTGGATTGCGGCAAAAGTGTTGATGGTGGACGAAACGCGCGCCACACCAGCCGAAAGATTGAACAACGGCCGCGATTATATGCCGACCAATAAATGGGTGGTGTTTGGTCACCATTTTGCAGCGATTGCTGGCCCAGGGCCATTAGTTGGCCCGACTTTGGCGGCGCAATTTGGTTATTTGCCCGGCACATTATGGATTCTAATTGGTGCGGTGCTGGGGGGCGCGGTGCAAGATATGGTGACATTGTTTTTCTCCACGCGCCGCAACGGCAAAAGTTTGGGCCAAATGGCGCGTGATGAAATTGGCGTTATCGGCGGCACGGCTGCCTTGCTAGGCACTTTTATGATTATGATTATTTTAATCGCGGTGCTGGGTTTGGTGGTGGTAAATGCCATGAAACACAGCCCATGGGCGACTTCTACCGTTGCCGCGACCATTCCAATTGCGATGTTAATCGGGCTTTATATGCGCCATATTCGCCCTGGACGCGTGATGGAAGCATCGGCTATTGGTGTTGCCTTGCTTCTGCTGTCGGTTTTTGCGGGTGGCTGGATCGATCACAATCAAACTTTACGCGTATTTTTTGACCATGATGGACTGCCATTGGCGTATGCGATTATTGTGTATGGCTTTGCAGCGGCAGTGTTGCCAGTGTGGTTATTGCTAGCGCCGCGCGATTATCTATCGACTTATATGAAACTGGGTACAGTGATTTTGCTGGCCATTGCGATTGTCATTTTACGACCCGATATTCATATGCCTGCCATGACCCAATTTACCGATGGCTCAGGGCCTATTTTTGGCGGCAAGCTGTTTCCGTTTGTGTTCATCACCATTGCTTGCGGCGCCATTTCTGGTTTTCATGCACTAATTGCCTCTGGCACAACGCCTAAATTATTAGCAAATGAGGGCGATATTCGCATGATAGGCTATGGTGCGATGTTGCTGGAAAGTTTTGTGGCGATTATGGCAATGATTGCTGCAACGGTATTAGAGCCAGGCGTATTTTTTGCCATCAATAGCCCGGCAGGCGTGGTGGGCAAAGGGGCGATTGACGCAGTCGCCAAAATTAATAGCTGGGGTTTTGCGGTCACAGTTGAGCAAATGAACCAGTTAGCAACAGACATGGGCGAAAGCAGCTTGTTTGCACGCACAGGCGGCGCGCCCAGTTTGGCAGTTGGCATGGCTAGCATATTTGGCAACGCATTTGGCAAAGGTTTGCTGGCGCTTTGGTATCACTTTGCCATTATGTTTGAGGCGATTTTTATCTTAACCACACTAGATGCCGGCACCAGAGTGGGGCGCTTTATGCTGCAAGATATGCTGGGAAACTTTAGTAAGCGTTTGGGCGAAACTTCCTATATGCCATCTGTCATATTAACAAGTGCGATAGTAGTGGCGGGTTGGGGTTATTTTTTGTATATCGGCGTGATAGACCCAAATGGTGGCGTGAATATTTTATGGCCGCTGTTTGGCATCTCTAACCAAATGCTGGCGGCCATTGCGCTTGGTGTGGCAACAGGTATTTTAGTGAAATCGGGGCGATTAAGATATGCGTGGGTAACTGGTTTGCCTTTAGTTTGGCTAGTGATGATTACCAGCACCGCGGCCTATCAAAAAGTGTTTTCCGATGATATCAGAATCGGTTTTTTTGCGGCGGCAAACGATTTAAGCAGCAAATTAGCCAGCGGTGCTTTGCCGATTGAAAAAGCTACTGTTGCGCCGCAACTGATTTTTAACCAACATTTAGATGCCTACTTAACACTATTTTTTGTGGCAATGTTGTGGATTGTGATTATCGATATGCTGCTGGTGTGCGCGCGACACATAGCTGGCAAACCTGTGTTGCCATGCACAGAAACGCCGCATGTGGAAACGCAGTTGGACAATAATTGGGTCAGAGATTAGTTAAGGATTGATTTTAAGGTAAAAGTGAATGTTTAAAAAATTACGCCATTGTTGGCATTTAATCAGGCAGTTATCGGGCGACGATGCTTATGCGCAGTATGCAAAACATCATGCCGATTTTCATGCTTGCAGTGTAGATGCCCCGCCGTTATTAACGCGTAAAGAATTTTACAAATATTGGCAAGACAGTAAATGGAAAGGCATGAAACGATGCTGCTAGACTTATCACAACATTCGTCTCAAGAATTGTCACAAGACTTAACCCTCAAAAAGACACAAAAAATGGATTTATTAGCAGAAGATATTGCCAGAATCATTGAAATGGCTTGGGAAGACCGTACGCCGTTTGAAGCGATTGAAGTGCAGTTTGGTTTAAATCAGGACGGCGTCATTAAATTAATGCGCCGACAGTTAAAACTCAATTCTTTTAAGCTATGGCGCCAGCGTACGCACGGACAAAAAACTAAACACTTAAAGCTACGCAGCCCTGATGTCTCTAGGCATCAATCCAAACAACATAACAAATTGTATCGGTAAGTGCACTAAAGCGCACTGTGTTTACATGCGTTGATAAATTCTATCTATTTGCATTTCATCTTGCACTTCATCCATCTCCTGCGATTTATACGCTTCATACTCTGTCACATTAGCACCTAAACGCATTCTGTCGACTTTAATGGGCCGATATTCGGCAATGATATAGTCGAATTCTGGCTCTTTTTTAAATAAACGTTCAAATAATTTTTTCATGATATTTCGATTCGAAACTTAAGTGAGTTGCTTGCAATATTGATACTGCAAGCAACGTGCCAAAAACTTGAATCAAAATTTTTTAATTAACGTATTGATTTTATTAATTAAATTTTAAACGCGACTTAGTCCTTTTTAAAGCGATGTTGTAATTTAATGATTAATGTTTAATTTTCATCAAAAATATAGGGTTAACTTGGTTTATTAAACGCCCCCGCGTTGGCTTTAAACCACATCCAGATGCCAATCAAAATCATTGGCAAACTCAACCATTGCCCCATACTTAAGCCCAGTTGCAGCAAGCCTAAATAGTCATCGGGCTGGCGCGTGAATTCCACTAGAAATCTAAAGCTGCCGTAACCGATTAAAAATAACGCAGATATGGCGCCAATTGGACGCTGTTTGCGCGAAAACCACCACAAAATACAAAATAAGGCCACGCCTTCTAAAGCGAATTCATACAGCTGAGAAGGGTGGCGCGCAATCATATCGGCTTGTGGGAAAATCATGCCGAAATTAGCGTTGGTTGCTCTGCCCCATAACTCGCCATTAATAAAGTTGCCCATGCGTCCAGCGCCTAAACCAATTGGTACTAAAGGCGCAACAAAATCCATGATTTTTAGCCACGGTTGTGGATATTTTCGGGTAAAAAAGAACATCGCGACTAATACACCTAAAAAACCGCCGTGAAAGCTCATGCCGCCTTGCCACACTTTAAAAATATCTAGTGGGCTGTGTAGAAAGCTACTAAATTGGTAAAATAATACATAGCCGATTCTGCCGCCTAAAATCACGCCCAACGCGCCATAAAACAGCGAATCATCAATCATTTGATTGGTCCAATTAAACCAAGGTTTGTGTTTGACTTGATAGCGACCCAGCGCGAAAAACGCCAGGAAGCCCATCAGATACATTAACCCGTACCAATGAATGCCAAAACTATCGGTGATATGCAAGGCGACTGGGTCAAATTGTGGATGAGTGTACATATTTAGTCTTAAGATTTGCTGTAAAATAGCTATTATACGTTTTTATTGTTTGAGGTTTGCCATTATGCCAGTTTATCGTTCTCGCACTACCACTCACGGCCGCAATATGGCGGGTGCACGCGCTTTGTGGCGCGCTACGGGCATGAAAGATGGCGATTTTGACAAGCCGATCATCGCCATCTCTAATTCATTTACGCAATTTGTACCAGGCCATGTGCATTTAAAAGATTTGGGCCAATTAGTGGCGCGTGAGATTGAGCGTGCAGGCGGTGTCGCCAAAGAATTCAATACTATCGCGGTTGATGACGGCATTGCCATGGGGCATGGCGGCATGTTATACAGCTTGCCAAGCCGCGATTTAATTGCCGATTCGGTTGAATACATGGTGAATGCGCACTGTGCAGATGCGCTAGTGTGTATTTCGAATTGCGACAAAATCACGCCTGGCATGTTGATGGCCGCGTTGCGCTTAAATATCCCCGTGATATTTGTATCTGGCGGGCCGATGGAGGCCGGTAAGGTAAATTGGCAAGGCGAAGAATTGAAGTTGGATTTGGTGGATGCGATGGTGGCCGCCGCCGATGAGCGCGTCAGCGATGCAAAATCAGACGCGATTGAGCGTTCCGCTTGCCCAACCTGTGGTAGCTGTTCGGGCATGTTTACCGCAAATTCGATGAACTGTTTAACTGAGGCGCTTGGTCTAAGTTTGCCTGGAAACGGTTCTACGCTTGCAACCCACGGCGCGCGCAAGCAATTATTTTTGCAAGCAGGTCGCGTGATTGTAGATTTAGCAAAACGCCATTATGAGCAAGATGATTATTCAGTTTTACCCAGAAATATTGCCACCATGCAAGCGTTTGAAAATGCCATGAGTTTAGATGTGGCAATGGGCGGCTCAACTAATACAGTATTGCATTTGCTGGCGGCTGCACACGAAGCTGGGCTTGATTTCACCATGAGTGATATTGATAGAATCTCTAGAAAAGTGCCATGCGTGAGCAAAGTTGCCCCAGCCACGCAAAAATACCATATGGAAGATGTGCATCGCGCAGGTGGCGTAATGAGTATTTTGGCTGAGTTAAGCCGCGGCGGTTTAATTCACCGCGATATTCCAACGGTGCATTCCGCTACTTTAGGCGCGGCGCTAGATAAATGGGATATTACGACTACACAAGACGAAGACGTGAAGAAATTCTATCGCGCAGCCCCTGGCGGCATTCAAACGACAATCGCGTTTAGTCAAAGCATGTTATGGCCAGATCTGGATACAGACCGCGCCAACGGTTGTATTCGCGATATTGAGCATGCGTATTCAAAAGATGGCGGCTTGGCTGTGTTATACGGCAATATTGCGTTAGATGGCTGTATCGTGAAAACCGCTGGTGTAGATGACTCTATACTCAAGTTTACAGGCCGCGCACGCGTATTTGAGTCACAAGATTCAACCGTTGAAGCAATTTTAAATGATCAAATCGTGGCTGGCGACGTCGTGGTGATTCGCTATGAAGGCCCACGTGGCGGCCCTGGCATGCAAGAAATGCTGTATCCAACCAGCTATTTAAAATCGAAAGATTTAGGCAAAGCCTGTGCCTTATTAACCGATGGTCGTTTTTCAGGTGGTACATCAGGTTTAAGCATTGGACACGCCTCGCCAGAGGCAGCCGAAGGCGGCGCAATCGGCTTGGTTGAAGAAAATGACACGATTGAAATTGATATCCCAAATCGTACCGTGCATTTGGCGATTTCGGATGAAGAAATGGCGCACCGCCGCGCGCGCATGGAAGCAAAAGGCAAGGCGGCTTGGAAGCCAGTGAATCGCACGCGCCAAGTTTCGTTTGCGTTACGCGCTTACGCGGCAATGACGACTAGCGCGGCCAGGGGCGCAGTACGTGATGTGACTCAGATAGAGAAATAATGAATGCAGTAATAGAATGACCAAGCGATAGGATGACAAAATGGGCAATAAAGTAGTAGAACAACAATTATTAGACCAAGACTTTGCTTTTAAGCCAGAGCTTAAATTCAATGAAGATGGTCATGGCCTGCAGTTTATCGAAATCGATAATAATCTAGCCACTGCAAAAATTGCCCTGCAAGGCGCGCATGTGATGCAATGGCAGCCCAAAGCAGTGGCAGATCCAGTATTATGGTTATCCAGTAATGCACGCTATGTACAGGGCCGCTCTATTCGTGGAGGCGTGCCAATTTGCTGGCCATGGTTTGGCGCACATCCAACCGATAGTAGCTATTGTCCGCATGGTTTTGCACGCGTGATGCCATGGCATTTAATCGATGCAGATACTCTGCAGAATGGCGCAACGCGTTTGGTTTTACAAATTGTCGATACGCCAGTGGGCAAAAAACAATTGTCCTATCCGTACACGCTGACGCTGACTATTACCATTGGCGAAACGCTGAAATTGGATTTATCTACCACCAATCACGGCACGCATCCGTTTATGATTGGTGAGGCATTTCACACTTATTTTAATATTAGCGATATTACAAAGGTTAAGTTAACGGGCCTTGAAGAAGGTATTTACGCCGATAAAGTACAAAATTATGAGCGCAGCATGCAGCACGGTAGTATCAAATTTAACACAGAGTTTGACCGCGTTTATATCAACACCACCAGCGATTGTGTGATTGAAGATACTGGCTTAAATCGTAAAATCCGTGTGGCTAAATCGGGCAGTAATGCAACGGTGGTATGGACGCCGTGGGGCGATAAAGCGAACCAAATGGGTGATATGGGCACAACTGATGAATGGCGCAATATGCTGTGTATTGAAACGGCTAATGCGATGGAAAACAGCGTGGTTGTTAACCCCAATCAAACACATACATTGACAGCCGAATACAGTATTGAAGATTTTTAGGGGGTGATATTAGGATGGCCAATCGCCTTATTGAAGAAACCAGCCCTTATCTTTTGCAGCATGCCCAAAACCCTGTCGAATGGTATCCGTGGGGTGAGCAAGCACTCACTTTAGCGCGTGAATTAGATAAGCCAATTTTGCTTTCGATTGGTTATTCTGCCTGTCATTGGTGCCATGTAATGGCGCATGAATCGTTTGAAGATAATGATGTTGCCGCAATCATGAACAGCCACTTTATCAACATTAAAGTCGACCGCGAAGAACGACCCGATATCGATCAAATTTATCAAACCGCGCACAGTATGCTGTCGCAAAAAAGCGGTGGCTGGCCACTAACGGTTTTTTTAACCCCGAATCAAGAACCGTATTTTACTGGCACATATTTCCCCAAAACGCCGCGTTATCAATTGCCAGGTTTTGCCGATTTAATCCCACGCGTGGCGCAGTTTTATCATGAGCGCAAAGACGAGTTAACCATACAAAATGCTCAACTAATGGATGCGTTCAAACGCGCTAATCCATTACCTAGCAACGCATTAAATGTGAATCAAAGCACTTTACAGCACGCATTTGATGCGCTTGAGAGCAGTTTTGATTTCGAATATGGCGGTTTTGGTAGCGCGCCTAAATTTCCTAATCCAGCCGATATTACTTTGTTACTGCATGCCGCAAAAGCGGGTAATAAACAAGCGGAGGCGATGGCGTTACAGATGCTGTCTGCTATGGCGAATGGTGGTATTTACGATCAATTGGGTGGTGGATTTTGCCGTTATTCAGTGGATGAGCGCTGGAGTATTCCGCATTTTGAAAAAATGTTGTACGACAATGGGCAATTGCTGTTTTTATATTGCGATGGCTGGCAGCTTAGCCAAAATCCGCGTTATCAGCAGGTTATCGAAGAAACAGTTGCTTGGTTGCAGCGCGAAATGCGCGATAAACAAGGTGCTTTTTATTCTTCATTAGATGCCGATTCACTGGATGTTAACGGACACAGCGAAGAGGGCGCATTTTACGTATGGCAACCAACCGAAGTAAAAGCGTTATTAACGCCAGAAGAGTTTGCGGTAGCGAGCCGGTGTTATGGTTTTGACCGCGCCCCCAATTTTGAACAAGTGGCATGGCATCCTTATTTGGTAATTGCCCCAGAATCTGATGAGATTCACTTATTGACCAGTGCGCAGCGCAAATTATTTGCCGCACGAAAAAAACGCCCCTATCCAGGGCGTGATGACAAGATTCTGACCTCATGGAATGCACTGGTAATTAAAGGTTTGGCACGCGCTGGCCGTGTATTTAATCGGCCAGATTGGGTTAAGTTGGCATCAGATGCAGTCGATTTTATGCATGAAAAACTATGGCTAAATGAGCGATTGTTGGCCACTTGCAAAGAGGATGGCAGCGGCCATGCCAATAACCATTATCGTGCCCATTTAAATGCCTACTTAGATGATTATGCCTATTTGTTAGATGCTTTAATTGAACTGATGCAGGCCAATTATCGTAGTCAGGATTTAGCATTTGCAGAAGAATTGGCCGAGGCGTTATTAACCGATTTTGAAAGTGAAGACGGCGGTTTTTACTTTACCAGCCACAGCCATGAAACGCTGATTCATCGTCCCAAACAAGGCTATGACAATGCCACGCCAAATGGCAATGGCATTGCAGCAGTGGCGCTGCAAAAATTGGGACATATTTTAGGTGAGCCACGCTATCTGCAAGCGACGGAGCGCACATTAAAAGCGTTTGATAGCAGCATGGCGAACAATCCGGCCGCATGCGCTAGTTTATGTCATGCTTTGCAAGAGTACTTAATGCCACCTACGCTGGCAATATTGCGTGGAGAATCCAGCAAAATTGCTGCTTGGCAAACAGCCATTCATCAAACTTATTATCCGCATCACCTATTTTTTTACTTTGACGAAACCTGGCATAAAAAGCTAAGTGATTTGCCACAAACCTTGCAGCGACCATATGCAGAAGATGTCAACGCGTGGGTGTGCAAGGGCGTTATTTGTTCTCAAAGTATTGACGATATACAGCAACTGTTAATAAATTTGCAGTGAAGGGATTGAAAAGCCACATGAGCTATTGTGATTTTTTAAATTATAGGTATTATTAGTAGGCGAAAATTGCGGGTTAAGACAAAAATTATTACGGTAATTCAAGGAGATAGCATGAAAGTTTTATTATCAACAATTGCGGTTGCTGGCATGTTATTAGCGGGCCAGGTTAACGCTGCTAGTGCAGATGCTGCAAAAGCATTGGCACAAAAAAGTGGCTGTTTAGCTTGTCATAGTATTGATAAAAAAGTACTCGGTCCAGCTTATAAAGATGTGGCTGCAAAATACAAAGGTGACAAAACGGCAGAAGCAAAATTGATTGCAAAAGTAAAAGTGGGTGGTAGCGGCGTTTGGGGCCCAATGCCAATGCCAGCGAATAGCCCACAAGTGAAAGATGAAGATATTAAAACAATTATTCAATGGATATTAACGCTTTAATTGCGACAAACAATAAAAAAGCCAGCTTTTAGCTGGCTTTTTTATTGATTAAAACTAATTTAGTATTTAAACAGAAAGCACATCATTATGAATTAAGTTTGCTATGTCTGATTGAATAGATAAAGTAAAAAATAGTGCCGACTAAAATCCATAACCCAAAACGGTGCCAAGTGGATGCAGGTAAAAAGAACATCAGTGCGCTACAAGATAGTATTCCCAATACTGGAATTAATGGGTTCCAGGGATTTTTGAATGGACGTGGCAAATCAGGTTGGCGAATGCGCAATACAATCACACCAATACACACCATGACAAAAGCGGCTAAAGTACCAATATTCACTGTTTCTGCCAGTTCACCTAACGGAAAAAATCCAGCCACCAGCGACACTGCCAAACCACACATTAAAATAATGCGTGTCGGTGTTTGCCGGTCAGGGTTCACTTTAGAAAAAATAGGTGAAATCAATCCGTCGCGGCTCATGGCAAATAAAATACGTGTTAAGCCATATAACAACACTAATAACACGGTGATTAAGCCAGCCAGAACGCCCGTTGCCACCAGTGTAGACGCCCATGTGTAGCCTAATTTTGTTAAAGCATAAGCCACTGGCGATGTCGTATTTAGCTCGGTGTAAGGCACAACGCCAGTCAGTACAGCTGAGACAATAATATAAATAATGGTACAAAAAGCCAATGATGCGAGTAAGCCGATGGGTAGATCGCGTTGTGGATTTTTGGCTTCTTCTGCCGCTGTAGACACCGCATCAAACCCAAAATAGGCAAAAAATACCAATGATGCGCCGGCCAAAACGCCGATATTTTTGCCGTTATCCAAGGTTTCAAACCAGCCAAACGGCATAAATGGATGCCAGTTGGCTGTATTTAAATGACCAATAGATAAGGCAAGGAAAATGGCGATGGTAGAGAGTTTGATGACCACGATAATATTGTTAAAACGTGCACTTTCTTTAACGCCTACAATCAGCAAAATAGTCAAAAGCCAAATAATCGCAAAAGCGGGCAGGTTAATCATGCCGCCCAGCATCGGCGCTTTGGTTAGCGCTTCGGGCAAATACACATTAAAGTTGGCTAGCGTATTCACAAAATAACCCGCCCAACCGTTGGCAACCGCCGCCGCACCGACGCCATATTCCAACAGTAAAATCCAACCCATAATCCAGGCAGCCAGTTCGCCAAAGGCAACATAACTGTAGCCGTAAGCACTACCAGATCCACCTACTGAAGCTGCCAGTTCTGCATAAGCTAAGGCCGCAAAGCCAGAAGCCACGCCTGCCAGCACAAAAGATAAAATCACCGCAGGGCCAGATTGTGTGGCTGCTGCAAGGCCTGTAAGTACGAATATGCCTGTGCCGATGGCGCAACCGATTCCTAATAATGCCAAATCGAATGCACTTAAACATTTTTTTAAACCGCTATTGGTGTGAGTTTCAACTGGTTTAGTGCGTAATAGTTTGGCGAGCATATGGGTTCCTACAGCGGGTTTGCACAACAGTTAAATGGTAACGATTAAATGACAGCGGCCAAGGCTCAAGCCTAAACACTAAAAGGCTTAGCGTCAATGTCTGGATTTAGCTTTTAGTCTTTAAATGCTTGCGTTAATGCTTGAATCATATAGTGATGATCTAACACGCCCGCACTTTCGCGCAAACTATGCATTGCCCACATCGGGCAGCCAACATCAACAGTTGCAACACCTAATTGCGCTGCAATAATCGGCCCAATAGTGCTACCGCAACCTAAATCGCTGCGATGTGTATATTGTTGATAAGGCACATTGGCTTGATTGCAAATTTGCATAAAACGCGCAGCGGTATCGGCGTTGCTGGCATAGCGATGATTGCAATTGGTTTTAATCACCACGCCGTGATTTACCAAAACGTGATGATTGGGTTCGTAACTGCCCGCAAAATTGGGATGATAAGCATGCGCCATGTCGGCGCTGACAAAAAAACTTTTCGCCAGTGTGCGTAAAGTATCCGCAGTATTTAAATTATCATGCGCCGTAATACGCTTGATGACATCACTTAAAAAACTGCCGCTGGCGCCTGTCGCGCTTTCACTGCCGATTTCTTCGTGATCGAACAGGGCGATGATATTGGTAGCATTATTATCTTTGGCAGCCAGCAAAGCCGTCATTGCTGCGTGGCAGGAAGCTAAATTATCCAGTTGACTATTGGCAATAAATTCCTGGTTTGCGCCCCAAAAACTGCCTTTTTGCGTATCGTATACATTCAGTTCCCAACTGAGTATGTCTTTACTTTTAACATTTATTGCCTTGGAAATATGGTTAAGTAGTTGCGCGTCCGCTTCAATACCAGCTTGCGATTCACCAAATATCAGCGGTAATTCCTCTTGCTTGTTAAACTTTAAGCCTTTCTCATTGACGTCGCGGTTCATGTGAATCGCCAAGTTAGGCAGTCGCATTAATGTTTCGTCAAACTTGATTAAGTGCGTATCAAAATTGGTAGCATTCTTAATCATCACGCGGCCTGCGATACTTAAATCGCGGTCGGAAAAAGTGGCCAGAATTGGCCCGCCGTACACCTCAACGCCAATGCGCACCAAGCCGCTTGAACCAAACGCAGCCTGCGGTTTTAAGCGTAGGCCAGGCGAATCGGTATGCGCGCCAATTAAGCGAAAACCCGTTTCAGCCAGTGGCTGGTTGCCCAGTGAAAAAGCGATGATAGAAGCGCCGCCACGCACTACAAAATATTTGCCCAAAGGTGCAAATTGCCATACTTGGGTTTCAAATAGTTGTTGATAACCTTGAGCTAATAATTGCTGACTAAGCGTTTCAACCGCATGCCAAGGGCTGGGGCTGGCGTCAATAAAATCTAATAGGGCTTGCGCCTGATTTTTTGCAGATAAAGCAGTTAAAGTTGTTTTGGTCATATTGAATAGATTTTTTAAATTAAACCCAGTTTCTATCAATTAAAAAATCGGTATAGAGCTTTGCCTCTGGGCTATCTTTGTCTGGTTTCCAGTCGTAGCGCCATTTTACGATAGGCGGCATTGACATTAAAATGGATTCTGTACGGCCATTGGATTGCAAACCAAATAAAGTGCCGCGGTCAAATACCAGGTTAAATTCCACATACCTGCCACGTCTGTAAGCTTGAAAATCGCGCTCGTTTTCTGTGTATGGCGTATCTTTGCGACGTTGCAAAATGGGCAAATAAGCCTGTAAAAAGCTCTCGCCCACTGCGCGTTGCAATGCAAAACTTTGCTCAAAACTTAACACATTAAAATCATCAAAAAAGATACCGCCTACACCGCGTGGCTCTTTGCGATGTTTTAAATAAAAATACTCGTCACATTGTTTTTTAAATTGTGGGTAGTAAGCGACATCAAAGATATCAAGCGTAGTTTTGTTGGTGCGATGAAAATGCACGCAGTCTTCTTTGAAGCCGTAGTAGGGCGTTAAGTCCATGCCGCCGCCAAACCACCAAATATCCTCATCAGTCTTTGCGGCTACAACTGCGTTGGCTGCGTCTTCAACCGCTTGCCGTGATTTTTTATCTACTGCGATGTAATCGACAACGTGTGCTGTCTGCGCGCTTACATCCTTGCCGCCTTGTTTCGCTCGCAAATCCTGTGAGGATATTAGCTCAGGTGTGTCGGCTTTCATGGGTGCTTTGGCCACAAAAAAACGAATATTCATGTGCACGGTTGGTACATAAGGATTGCGTGGGTGCAATACTAATGAGACGCCCATTGCTTCCCAAGCGCGGCCAGTGGCTTCGGGGTGTGCGATTGTTGCTGCTGGCGGTAATTTGCTGCCGAGTACATGCGAAAAACCAACACCAGCACGTTCAAACACGTTGCCGCCTTCTAGCAGGCAAGTTGTACCGCCACCGCCTTCTGGGCGATTCCAGCTATCATGCAAAAATGTTTTGCCATCCACCAATTCAAGCGCTTCTACAATCTGGCTCTGCAGGTTTTGCAAAAAATGTAGTACAGCATCGGTGTTAATGGGTTTGTTCACAATGCGTTAACTTAATTGTTTAACCTTTAACGGCTCTAAACCCAATATCGGTGCGATATTGTGCGCCATCAAATTTAATTTGATCGACTATTTTATATGCTTGTTGTTGCGCGAATTTTACCGTTTCACCTAATGCCGTTATGCATAATACGCGGCCACCTGTGGTAATTACTTTGCCGTCACTTAACTGTGTACCAGCATGAAAAACATGCGCCTCATCACCCAGTTTTGGTAAGCCTGTAATTTCGTCATGCAGTCTTGGCGTTTCTGGGTAGTTATGCGATGCCATCACTACACCAAGCGCGGTGCGTCTATCCCATTCTGTTTTGGCAAGGTCTAGCGTACCATTTACCGCATGCTCAGCCAAAGCCACAAAGTCGGATTTTAATCGCAACATAATCGGCTGCGTTTCTGGGTCACCCATACGGCAATTAAACTCCAATGTTTTTACATTGCCATCTGGCGAAATCATCAAGCCTGCATACAAAAAGCCAGTGTAAGGAATGCCTTCTTTGGCCATGCCTTCAACCGTTGGGCGAATAATCTCACGCATCACTTTAGCATGTATTTCCGGCGTGACGACGGGCGCAGGCGAATAGGCGCCCATGCCACCAGTGTTTGGCCCTAAGTCTTTGTCTAGTAAACGTTTATGGTCTTGGCTGGTGGCTAGTGGCAAGATATTTTTGCCATCTACCATCACAATAAAACTGGCTTCTTCACCCGTTAAAAATTCCTCAATCACCACGCGTGCGCCAGCGTCACCCAGTTTGTTATCCGATAGCATGGCGTCAATTGCCGCATGCGCTTCGTCTTTATTCATGGCGACGACTACCCCTTTGCCAGCGGCTAAACCATCGGCTTTAATCACAATCGGCGCGCCTTGGGCTTGCACATAATCATGTGCCAGTTTTGTATCGGTAAATGTGGCATAAGCGGCGGTCGGAATATTATGGCGAAGCATAAAAGCTTTGGCGAAATCCTTGCTCGATTCCAGTTGTGCCGCTGCTTTAGTTGGGCCAAAAATCTTCAAGCCGTTAGCCCTAAACACATCAACCACACCAAGTGACAAAGGCGCTTCTGGGCCAACTATAGTCAGATTAATTTGCTCTTTTTGCGCAAATGCAAGTAAATCTGCAACGCTGGAAATCGGCACATTCAGCATATCGGGATTAAGCGCAGTACCCGCATTGCCAGGTGCGACAAATACACGGCTAATTTGCTTATTTTGCGCGATTTTCCATGCCAATGCATGTTCACGACCACCGCCACCAATCACTAACACTTTCATGCTTAATTATCCTTTAGCCATTGTGATTAATGTCTGAAATGACGGATGCCAGTTAGCACCATGATTAAACCATGTTCATCTGCGGCGGCAATCACTTCTTCATCGCGCATGCTACCACCGGGTTGAATCACGCAGCTGGCACCCGCTTCGGCCAATACATCAATGCCATCACGGAAAGGGAAGAATGCATCGGATGCAACGACTGAATTTTTTAATGATAGGCCAGCATTCTGTGCTTTAATCGCGGCGATTTTGGTGCTGTCAACGCGGCTCATTTGGCCTGCGCCAACGCCCAATGTCATGCCGTTGCCGCAGAAAACAATGGCATTGGATTTAACGTATTTCGCCACATTCCACGCAAATAGCATATCGGCCAATTGTTGTGTTGTTGGTTGTTTTTTAGAAACAATTTTTAAATCCACTTGGCTAATTTGATGATTATCGGCAGTTTGAATCAAAATACCTGAACCCACGCGTTTAATATCGTGTGAGTTGCGGCCTTGTTCCCAAGCAGTGCTTCCGCCTGTTGGTAAGTAGATTTTTAATACACGCACATTGGCTTTAGCGGCAAATATGGCTAAGGCTTCATCGGTAAATTCTGGCGCAATCAGCACCTCAACAAATTGCTTGCTCACCGCTTCAGCCGTTGCGGCATCTACCAAGCTATTAAAAGCAATAATGCCACCAAACGCGCTGGTAGGATCGGTTTGAAACGCTTTGCTATAGGCTTGTAATGCGCTTTCGCCCACTGCAACGCCGCAAGGATTGGCGTGTTTTACAATCACACAGGCAACATCGTTGCTAAATGATTTGACGGTTTCCCACGCTGCATCGGCGTCGGCAATATTGTTATAGCTCAGCTCTTTACCTTGCAATTGTTTCGCTGTGACTAGTGAGCCAGGCGCAGGGTATAAATCGCGGTAAAAAGCGGCTTGCTGATGAGGATTTTCGCCATAGCGTAAATCTTGCAGTTTGATAAAGCGACCATTGGTTTGCGCAGAAAAAGCGCTGCGTGAGCCATCTGGATTGAAGGATGATAAGTAATCGCTGATAGCGCCATCGTAATTACTGATGCGGTTAAATGCCGCGATAGATAGTTTAAAGTTGGTTTCTGCGCTGATAGTGCCGCTATTGTTTTCAAGTTCAGCAATTACATCGGCGTACTGGCTAAAATCGGTTAAAACCGATACATCTTTCCAGTTTTTGGCTGCACTACGCACCATGGCAGGGCCACCGATATCAATGTTTTCAATCGCATCTTCCAATGTGCTGTCTGGCTTGGCAATGGTTGCTTCAAAAGGATATAGATTGACCACCACCATGTCGATATTGGGAATATTCGCCGCTTGCATTGCGCTCACATGCTCAGGCAAATCGCGCCTACCCAAAATGCCGCCATGCACTTTTGGGTGCAGGGTTTTAACGCGGCCATCGAGCATTTCGGTAAAGCCTGTGTAGTCGCCTACCTCTACCACTTCAACGTTATTATCGCGTAATAATTTTGCGGTGCCGCCAGTAGATAAAATTTCTACTTGTAGTTTGCTTAATACAAGAGCTAATTCTAAAACACCTTGTTTGTCTGAAACACTGATGAGTGCGCGTTTGATCATTGCCATAGTTTTTACTGAGTATTGATGATGTTAAGAAAAATCGGATTTATATTTATATGCAGAAAAGTCAGCATAAAAATTGTGTTAAGTAGCACATTTTGCCATTAGCTTAGGCCATATTGCGCCATTTTTTTGCGCAGCGTATTGCGGTTTAAACCGAGTATTTCAGCCGCTTTTGATTGATTACCGCCCACTTTATTCAAGATAAATTCCAGCATCGGTTTTTCTACGCAGCCCAGTACCATATCGTAAATGGCATGCGGCGGTTGCCCGTCTAAATGCTTAAAGTAATCTTCCAGCGATTCTTCAATTGCGGTAGAAAGTTTGCACGAATTGGTCATTAAGCCGCCAATTCTCTTTTTTCAAAACCATTGGTTTCAAGATCGTTGGCTTCAAATGCATCGGCATATACCAAACGCTCATGCTTGGTTTTAAGCTCAGCAAAAAAATCATTGATTGCGTTCAGTTGCAATTCAATCGTTTGCAAAGTGTTCATGTTATGTCTAAAGCTGGCAGAGCCTGCCAAACCTTTTGTATACCAAGAAATATGCTTGCGTGCGACACGCATGCCAGCCAAATCGCCATAAAAGCGGTACAAATCGTGCAGATGTTCCAACATAACGGTATGAATTTCTTCTACTGTTGGCGGTAATAGATGCGTGCCCGTTTTTAAATAATGCTCGATTTCGCGGAAAATCCAAGGTCTGCCTTGTGCGGCGCGGCCAATCATTACGGCATCGGCACCTGTGTAGTCTAAAACATATTTGGCTTTTTCTGGGGTGGTGATATCGCCATTGGCAATCAGTGGAATCTGAATGGCTTGCTTAACCGCGGCAATCGTATCGTATTCTGCATCGCCCATATACAAACAAGCGCGCGTTCGGCCATGCATGGCAAGCGCTTGCACACCGATATCTTGCGCCATTTTTGCAATCTCAATGGCATTGCGATTATTTTTATCCCAACCTGTGCGGATTTTTAGCGTAATTGGTACGTTCACTGCACCGACGACTGCCTTTAAGATTTGCGCAACCAGTGGCTCGTCTTTGAGTAGCGCGCTGCCCGCCATCACATTGCATATTTTTTTGGCGGGGCAACCCATATTAATGTCGATAATCTGCGCACCGTTATCCACATTATGTTTAGCCGCTTCCGCCATCATTTTCGGGTCAGCGCCTGCAATCTGTACCGAAATCGGATCTACTTCACCTTCATGATTGGCGCGGCGCAAGGTTTTTTCGCTGCCATACAACAACGAGTTTGAAGTCACCATTTCAGAAACAGCTAAGCCAGCGCCTAACTTTTTGCAAAGCTGACGGAAAGGCCTATCCGTTACGCCCGCCATGGGCGCGACGATTAGGTTGTTTTTCAGAATATGATGGCCAATTTGCATTTAGATTATTTTTGCATTTTAAATTTTAGTACGATAACTGCGTTGGATACATCATCAAAAATTTGCCGCACATAGTTTAAAAATATGGCCGTGCTGTCTTCATTTTTGATTCTTAGTCGCCTTGTTCTCGTTTCGCTAAAACAATCTAAAAGATCGTATTAGCGAATGTTTAAGCAGGTTGTCTATTTTATACGCAATCGGCGCGGCTGTGAATGAACTTTGCACGCTATTTTCGTCATGATTTACGTTGTGCCACGACTAATTAAAACACTCAATAAAGCATCTGTGCATCTGACACGCCTTCATTCGCGTATATCAGAGCAACCACTAAAGAAAGATATTGCATGTTACGCATACGTAACGCTTTTATTAAACTAAGTTTTATTACCTGTTTTGTTGGTTTTTTGCTGCATATTAATGCGACTCAAGCATCAGAAAACGATAAAATCAGTTGGCAACCTTGGTCAGACGCAATTTTTGCGCAGGCCAAGCGCGAAAACAAGCTGGTGATTTTGGATTTAGAAGCGGTGTGGTGTCATTGGTGTCATGTGATGGATGAGAAAACCTATCACAACCCTGAAATTGTAAAACTGATACAGCAAAACTACATCGCCATACGGGTCGATCAAGATGCAAATCCGGATATCTCGATTCGCTATGAGGATTACGGTTGGCCAGCTACTGTAATATTTGCGGCAGATGGCAGTGAATTGGTTAAACGTCGCGGCTATATTCCGCCAGAAAATATGGTCAAAATATTGCAAGCGGTAATTGTCGACCCGACACCTGGGCCATCAATCGTAGAAATCAAAGCAGTGACTCTTGGCAGCGGTAGTGAATTTAGTAGCAAGCAGCGCGATAAAATCGTCAGCACTATTCATCGCGGCTACGATGTAGCGCAAGGTGGCTGGGGCACAACGCATAAATTTATTCTTGCGCCAAATTTAGAATACGCATTGATTAAAGCCAGACAAGGCGACAAAGTATTTGAGAAAAAAGCGCGCGAAACATTGGATAAAGCCATCGCCTTGATTGACCCAACCTGGGGCGGCATTTATCAATATTCAGATCGCGGGCGTTGGAATTCGCCACATTTTGAAAAAATCATGTCGTTTCAGGCCGATGATTTACAACTTTACTCACTGGCTTATTCGCAGTTTAACGAACCGCGCTATTTAAAAGCTGCGCGTGATATCGCGCGTTATTTAACCACTTTTTTAAGCAGCCCAGATGGCGCGTTTTATACCAGCCAAGACGCGGATGTAAACAACAAAATAGATGGACATGCTTTTTATCGTTTGGACGATAAAGGTCGTCGAGCAATAGGCATGCCGCGCATCGATAAAAATATATACGCGCGTGAAAACGGCTGGGCAATTCGCGGTTTAACGGCTTTGTATGACGCGACAGGTGATAAGGCCATCTTAAATCGCGCTATACAAGCAGCCAACTGGATAGGTGCCAATAGAAGCCTGCCTGACGGCGGTTTTAAGCATGGCGAAACTGATCGCGCAGGGCCTTTTTTAGGCGATACGCTGGCAATGGCAGAAGCCTATTTAGCACTTTATATATCCACGGGCGACAGAGTTTGGCTAGAAAAATCACGCGCAGGCATGGCTTTTATTGAAAAAAACTTTAAGTCCACAGTTGGTTTTGCCGCGGCGATAACTCCAAAAAATAGCAAAGGTGTATTTAAACAACCTTTACTGCAGATGGAAAGCAATGTGAGCGTAGCGCGTTTGGCGAATAAATTGATGCATTACACAGGTAACCAGCAATACAAAGCTAGCGCATTGCACGCGATGCAATATTTGGTTGCTTTGGATGCGCCAGACAACATGCGTTATCTGGCAGGGCCGTTAATGGCGGCGGACGAGCTGGCAACAGACCCGGCGCATATCACGATTGTGGGCAATAAATCCGACCCGGCGGCGCAGGCATTGTATCAAAAAGCGCTGCAATATCCCGCGGTGTATCGCCGCATAGAATGGTGGGATCAAACGGAAGGCAAAATGCCTAACGCTGATGTGCAATACCCAACGCTAGCCAAATCCGCAGCATTTATTTGCGTCAATCATGCGTGTTCCACACCGATTTTCGCGCCCGAAAAACTACATGCTAAAGCGGATAATTTGATATTTTCAACACAATAGCGATATTTAGTAATTTAAAATACTAAATATATAAAAGTTAACACTAAAAATGGGTTAACTTTTAAGGCTATGTTAACTTAATAGGCGCAGTTAAACGCTCTAATTGGCTTAGCCAGATAATTGCATCATGACGTGAATCGCCGCACATTTCTTCGCTAGGTTTTAAGCTGGCACAAAACGCAGGACGCTCTGGCTGATTGAAAATTGCGCATTTAAAGTCGTTAAGTAAATGCAAACATTTAACCCCAGCAGGTTTGCCATTTGGCATACCGGGTATTGGACTATTAATAGATGGTGCGATACAGCAGGCGCCACAGTTAGGTCTGCATTCCATAAAACTCTAAATTCCATCTGCCCATGCAAAACCGATATTGCTGACGCCAGCTTTAATGTCCTGCATCGCCAGTTTTACCTGCGCAGGTTCACCCTTTGCGCCCAACTCCACTTGGCGATTGGGTTTTAGTTTAGGCAAGCTGAATACTTTGATAGCAGGATAATCGACTAGTATTTTATGCATTAAATCAATCAGTTGGCTTTCAATACCATCTTCAATAATAATGGATTGTTCTAAATATTGAGTCTGGTGAAACAGGTGGCTGTAATGGGTATTCAGCACCCATTCCATCATGGGGTGCGCCATGGCAGGAAAGCCTGGCACAAAATAGTGATTATGCTTTTGATTAGTCAAACCAGCCGAAAACCCAGCAACGCGGTTCACAGGATTAGGAATTAACCCTGCACCTTGCGGAAAATCGGCCATTAAAACCCGCTTAGGGTAAGCCCCCTCACCAAACTGCGCTTCAATCTCCGCAACCGCTAGCCTGTGGCGCACAAGTGGCACTTCAAGCGCATCCGCTGCCGCTTGGCGCGTGAAATCATCGGGCGTAGCGCCAATACCACCAAAGCTAAACACAATATCGTTGCTATTAAAGCTACGCTTAAAACTGGCCATCATCCGCGCAGGGTCATCCCCCAGATACTCCGCCCAAGCCAGCGTTAAGCCACGCGCTTTTAATATTTGAATAGCGTGCGAGAGGTGTTTATCTTCCCGTTTGCCAGAGAGGATTTCATCGCCGATGATGTAAATGCCGAAGTTTTGCATGAAAAATTAAAGACTAAAAGTCAGAGAATCAAAATAATTTTTGATTCTCTGGAGGTAAGACAACTCTGTGTATATAGGTTAGTGTAATTGTATTACTTACCTCTACTTGATTATCGTCATACATAATTTCTTGAACATAATCTGCATCTAAGCTGTCATGTGGGGCAATATTGATGCGCCTTGCATGATATTCATTTAGCCAAGCCTCATGTATAATTTTTACATCTATAGCTCTCCCAGCATGTTTAACTTTCCATTGGGCGTTACCAAGCATATCAGGCGATTTAACTTTAAAAAGGTCACGACCAGTTGATTTGTAATTAGTCTCAGTGGTAATTGATTCGACTGTAAATTCAGCATCTACATATGGTAGGTCAATATCACCAAGCTCAGTCTGGAATGTTACTTTGCTGTTTGGCATAATTGCTCTAGCAGATTTAATTTGGTTGAGTGCGCTCAATGTTTGTTCCAACTGAGGCGGTTCGTAGCCAACAGTAGAATTAGGTGCATTAAGGTAATCTTGCTTAAGTTCGTTTAAAGTGCTTTGAATTTCCTCATTAGGTGAGTCGAGTTTTGCTAATAGTTTATGTTTACCTTTTACTAAAATACCACCAACCCAAGCTTTCCACTCTAAGGAACCTAGCGCATCATCAGGAACGGCTTTTAATACTCTTTTCAGAAGCATTTTTAAAGAAGAGTGCTGAACGTCGTTTAGTATTGAAACTGGTTCTAAAGAGGTGTTTATACTTGACAATAATGCATGGTCAAGAGCGTCTAGACCTTGGATTAGTCGCATAGCACTTTGTAGCACAGTAAGTGCTTCACTTTTGCCAGGTTCGTAGTCTATTACTAGGCCTACTTCACCTTCTATAATATCAATTATCAATTTTTCCATGGTTGCATATTAAATTAATATTGAATGGTTAGATAGCTCTAGGCAACATAAGTAATTTCGTTGCGAAAAGACGAAACTATATCTAGTGCGCACTTTCCCAATTATTACCCACACCTACTTCCGCCAATAAAGGCACAGATAGTTTCGCTACATTTTGCATCAATGTAGGCAGAGTGTTTTTAACCAACTCAAGTTCATTATCAGGTACTTCTAGCACCAATTCATCGTGCACTTGCATGATTAATTTAGTTTGTAGTTTTTCTTCTCTTAACCATTTATCTACCGCAATCATGGCGAGTTTAATCAAATCAGCCGCTGTGCCTTGCATGGGGGCGTTGATGGCGGCGCGTTCGGCGCCGTTTCTTCTTTGCACGTTGGGGCTGTTGATTTCTGGCACCCATAAACGGCGGCCGAAATAGGTTTCAACATAACCTTGCGCTTTAGCGATTTCGCGGGTGTTTTGCATGTATTCGCGCACACCGGGGTAGCGCGCAAAATAGCGTTCGATATAACTGGCGGCGGCGCTGCGTTCAATATTCAGGTTTTGCGCCAAGCCGAAAGCGCTCATGCCGTAAATTAAGCCAAAGTTAATCACTTTGGCATAGCGGCGTTGTTCGTTATCAACGGCGCTGCGCTCTACACCAAAAATCTCGGCGGCGGTGGCGCGATGAATATCTTCATTATTGGCAAACGCTTCCAGCATGCCTGCATCTTGTGATAAATGCGCCATAATGCGTAGCTCGATTTGGGAATAATCGGCAGACACAATATTCGCGCCTTTTGGCGCAATAAATGCCTCGCGGATGCGGCGACCTTCGGCACTTCGTACCGGAATATTCTGCAAATTGGGATCTGAGCTGGCCAGCCTGCCAGTTATCGCGACTGCTTGATTGTAGCTGGTATGTACGCGGCCTGTAGAGGCGTTAATCATGCGCGGCAGTTTGTCCGTGTAGGTAGATTTTAATTTCGCTAAGCCGCGATATTCCAACAAAACTTTCGGCAGCGGATGGTCTAGCGCTAATTCCTGCAAAACATCTTCATCGGTACTTGGTGCGCCAGAAGGCGTTTTTTTGGTGGATTTAATACCCAGTTTATCGAATAAAATTTCTTGTAATTGTTTGGGCGAACCCAGATTAAAAGGTTGCCCTGCCATTTCATACGCTTGATTCTCTAGCGCGACCAGTTTTGCGCCAATTTCATTACTCTGAATATGCAGCATGTCTCGGTCTATTAGCACACCGTTACGCTCAATCGTGAACAAAATCTGCGAACTGGGCATTTCAATCTGGCGGTAAATAAAATCCAGTTTTGCATCCGCCGCAATTTGCGGATACATGGCTTGATGCAGTTGCAGGGTGATATCGGCATCTTCAGCCGCATATTCTGCCGCCACTTCAACCGTCACTTGGTTAAAACTCACTTGATTAGCGCCTTTGCCTGCCACTTCTTCAAAGGTGATGGTTTTAATGCCTAAATGGCGCTCACTTAAGGCATCCATGCCATGCGATTTATGCGATTCAAATACGTAAGATTGCAGTAGCGTATCGTGTGCAATACCGTTGAGTTCGATACCGTGATTAGCTAGAATATGTTGATCGTATTTAAGGTTTTGGCCTACTTTTTTAATGTTAGAGTTTTCTAAAATCGGTTTGATTTTAGCTAAAGTTTCTGCAAAATTCAGTTGCTCTGGCGCATCAAAATAATCATGCGTCAGCGGCAAATAAGCGCCGCTACCAGCCTCTACACTAAACGATAAGCCCACAATTTTAGCGGTCATCGGCTCTAAAGAAGTGGTTTCAGTGTCCACACAAATCAGCGCGGCAGATTGCAGTTTTACTAGCCAGCTATCTAGCTGCTCGTTAGTTAAAATCGTTTCAAAATTGCGCGTGGTGATTGCTTGATATTCAATTTTTGGAACGGAACTATTGGGCGAAGCGGTTGATTTTAAATTATCCAAAAAGCTGGCTTTGGCATTTGAATTTGGCGCGTCAAATAAGCTGCCTGTTTCACCGCTGGTCAGTACTGGTGTGGCTGTTGGCGTTTCAGTCGCTAATTCGCGTTGCCAAGTTTTAAAATCAAAACGTTCATACAATGCCGCCAGTTTGGTTTTGTCTTGGCTTTGCAGCATCAGCGATTCAAAGCTGGCAGGCATACCTTCAAAACGATCCAAATCGCATTTAATGGTAATTAATTCGCGGCCTGTCGGCAACCAATCTAACGCTTTACGTAAGTTTTCACCCACCACGCCGCTAAATTTATCGGCGTTTGCGATAATATTATCCAGCGAGCCGTATTCTTGTAGCCATTTAACGGCCGTTTTTGGGCCTACTTTTTCAACGCCAGGCACGTTATCCACCGTGTCGCCAATCAAGGTTAAATAATCCACAATCAGTGCTGGCTTAAGCCCGAATTTTGCTTCAACGCCAGCAATATCCAGTATCTCATCGCCTTTTCTAAACGCATTGGGCATGGTGTTAATCACAGTGACATGCGCATTGACCAGCTGACACATGTCTTTATCGCCCGTGCTGATAATCACGCGCAAGCCTTGCTTTTCGGCCTGTTTAGCCAAGCAGCCAATTACATCATCGGCTTCAACATTATCGACCATTAATAGCGGCCAACCCATCGCTTTAATCGCTGCGAGCAAAGGCTCTACTTGGCTACGCAAATCGTCTGGCATGCTGGGGCGATTGGCTTTATATTCGGGGTAAATGTCGTCTCTAAAGGTTTTGCCTTTTGCATCAAAGATACACGCGCTATAATCGCACACATATTCTTTATGCAACTTGCGCAACATGCTTAGCACGCCGCGAATGGCGCCAGTCGGTTCGTTTTTACTGTTGCGCAAATCGGGTAGGCCGTGAAATGCGCGATATAAATAAGAAGAGCCGTCAACCAGTAAAAGAGTTTTCATGTAAAAATCCAAAAGACTTGAGTTTTGTTCTTGGGCGATACGTAGTTTGGTTTAAATTTAAATTCGCCAAATTTTTAATCGCTTACATAATAAAACAAATGCGAAATTTGATGTGCTGTTTTGCGCCACGGTTTTAATATTAAGACCGCTTAAAACGTTGAATTTTTAAGTGCATGATAGAATCATCCCAAAAGGAATGAAATGATTAAAAAATTACCACAAACAACCGAATCGGAATTGCTAAACGGTGCGAGCACTGAAACGGAAGCCTGGCATGCTTTTGAAATTATGGCAGAATTTGTTGCGGCTACCGAAAAGTTAAAAGAAATTACGCCAGCGGTTTCTATTTTCGGTAGCGCACGCACCAGGCCCGAACATCCTTACTACAAGTTAACCGAAGAAATTGCGCGTTTATTATCCGACGCAGGATTTAGCGTGATTTCGGGCGGTGGTCCAGGCATTATGGAAGCGGCCAATAAAGGTGCATTTGAAGGCAATGGCCCAAGCGTTGGCTTGAACATTGAGTTGCCATTTGAGCAACAGGGTAATGGATTTCAAGATATTGACATTACGTTTAAATACTTTTTTATGCGTAAAGTGATGTTTGTCAAATATGCCAGCGCCTATGTGGTGATGCCGGGCGGTTTTGGCACGCTGGATGAGTTAATGGAGGCGATTACGCTGGTGCAAACGGGTAAATCGCGCAAAATTCCGATTATTCTGGTGTGTAAAGAGTATTGGGCGGGCTTGCTGGATTGGATTAAAAACACCCTGGTGCTTGAGGGAATGGCGTCTGACTTGGATTTAGAGCTTATCCAGATGATTGATGATCCCAAACAAATTGTGGAGGCGATATTTAAACATTATGAATTAACCGGATTTGAGCTAACGCCAGCAGAACGCAAAATTCAACTCTATCTGTAACTTAATAGGCAACTTATAAGCAAGATTTATATGCAAATGCGTGTTTTTAAACTGCTTTTTTAATGCGCTTTTGTTAGAATGAATCAAATAATCAAAGGGTGAGTTTGTCATGCAAAAGCTTAAATTAATCACGTTGTGCCTGTTTGTTTTGCCAGCGTTGCTGGCAGCCAATTTAAGCCATGCAGCAAAACCCAATAATCTAGAACCTTTAGAAGAAGTGCCGCCGCCGCCTAAGGTGCGCGATGGCGAGGTGTTAGAAGATCCCGTGCTTGAGCCGCAAATCACCATTCGCAAAAAAGGTGCTGAAACCATTGAGGAATATCGTATTAACGGTGAAATGTATATGATGAAAGTGACGCCAGCGCACGGCGTACCGTATTATTTGCATAAAGAAGATTCTAATGGCGCATGGGTAAATGTTGGGCCAAATCAACCGTTAAGCGTGCCAAAATGGATTCTTTTTAGATTTTAAACTTAAATACTTAACCACTTTTTTTATCTAAAATCCGGGTAAACAATCCATTCAATATTCATTAAAGAGAGCGTGGCTCTCTTTATATTATCAAGAGCGATATGTCTGTTTTTACACCCCTTAATATAGAAGAAGTGCGCGATTGGTTACGCGATTTTGATATTGGCGAGATTGTTGCGCTTAAAGGGATTGCGGCGGGCATTACCAATACCAATTATTTTGTGAACACTGTTACGCATCGTTGTGTTTTGACGGTTTTTGAGAAAAATACATTAGGCGAATTGCCTTATTTTGTCGATTTGATGACGCATTTAGCGCAGCACGATATTCCTTGTCCCGCGCCGATTTGTGATAAAAATGGCGTAGCGTTGCATCTACTCAAAAATAAACCCGCTTTAATGGTGAGTTGCCTGCAAGGTAAAGATATTGCCACGCCTAATTTGGCGCAGGTTGGGCAGGTAGCCGCTACTTTAGCCAAATTACATTTGGCGGGTAAGGATTTTACACAAGCTGGCATCAATCAACGCGGGCAGGATTGGTTTATCAAAACGGCTGAGCAAGTATTGCCAAAAATGTTCAGCACTGATGCGCAATTGTTAAAAACTGAGCTTGCGTATCAATTGCATATTGATACCAGCCAATTGCCGCATGGCGTGGTGCATGGTGATTTGTTCCGCGATAATGTATTGTTTGATGAGGATCAATTGGGTGGATTTATTGATTTTTATTATGCCTGCAGCGATGTGTTGGCGTATGACGTGGCGATTGCGGTAAATGAATGGTGTTTGCATCATAATGGCAGCGATTTAGGCACTATTGACCCAGAAAAGTTAACCCATTTTTTAGTGCAATATCAGGGCCTAAGGGCTTTTTCAGCGTTAGAACAACAAATGTGGCCCGCTTTATTGCGCCGCGCTGCCTTGCGTTTTTGGTTATCGCGCTTGTACGATTTTTACTATCCAGCCGATGGCGATTTGACACATACCAAAGACCCCAATCATTTTAAAAATATATTACAGCAACATATTGCGCTGGCTAAAACGCATTAAGCGCACAGGAAATTATCATGGCAATTTTACAATCGCGTACTAAAACAGGCATCAGTTGGGTAAAAGAGAGCGTGGCTTTATTCAAAACCGCACCACGTAAATGGCTGCTGCTAGGTTTGGCTTATGTGGGATTATTTATGATGCTGCCGTCTATTCCTGGTTTGCAGTTTTTTGCGTTAATTTCTATTTTACTATGGCCAGTTTTTTTAGCCGTTGCCATAGCGCTGTACCGCAATGCCGATATGCAAAAGCCGCAACCTTTAAATGAAGTGATTCAATTAATTAAGCCCAAAATACCGGCGTTAATGGCGTTGGGCGGCATTTGTCTGCTGTATGGCGTCATTGTCAGTTTTCTGCTTAATAGCGATATCGAAGGCCTGCTAAAGTTTACGCAAGGCAAAACAACCATGACGGAATCTCAAGCGATGCTAATGTTGCAAGCTATGTTGCCGCTGTTGCTTAAGCTAACTTTATTGCTGATTCCCTTGATGATGGCGACTTGGTTTTCACCGATGTTAATCGCCTTTAACAATTACAGCGTCTTTAAAGCCATCAAATCCAGTATCGCAGGTTCGCTGCAATACATGATTGCTTTAAGTGCTTCTTGGCTATTACTCACAGCTGGCATTGTGGCGACAATGTTAGTGGTTGGCATTGTGGTTGGCATCATCGGCAGTTTGGTGCCATTACTAGGCCAAATGCTCACATCGCTATTGGTATTTGGCTGCTTATTGCTAGCGACCACCTTAATGCTGGCGTTTCAATATGTCAGCTATCGCGATGTGTTTCGTGCGGCGGGCGTCGATAAAATTAAAGCATAAACTTAACACTTAAAAATGGTTAAGTTTTTTCTAGTTTAGCGTATTCCATCGCCAGCATTTTTAAACCATTGCTGCCAAAATTGATTTTAATCACCAAGTTATCCGCATTGCCTTCGTAGCTCACCACCACGCCTTCACCAAATTTTTGGTGGCGCACACCTTGGCCAATTTTAAACGGATAAATATTGGCGTTTTGCGCCGACGCTTGCAGGGTTTTTTGTATATAGCTTCCATCGTAACCGCTGGCTGATCTTGCCATTGGCTTAGTATTCAGCCGCTTTAATAATGCTTCGGGAATCTCATCTAAAAAGCGAGATGGAATGCCGTAACGCACTTGGCCGTGCAACATGCGGCTTTGCGCGTGGCTTAAATATAAACGCTGGCGCGCGCGCGTTACTGCCACATACATCAAACGCCGTTCTTCTTCTAGGCCATTGTTTTCGCTTAAACTATTTTCGTGTGGGCACAGGCCTTCTTCTAAGCCACTAATGAAAACCGCTTTAAATTCCAAGCCTTTTGATGCGTGCACCGTCATTAATTGCAGCGCATCGTAACCAACCGTTGCTTGATGGTCGCCCGCCTCTAAGCTTGCATGCGTTAAAAACTGCGTCATCAAATCTTGTTCGGTGTCGCCATCTACATTGTTATGGTTGCCAAAGGATTGGTTGGTAAAAGCCACTGCGGCAGTAACCAATTCTTCCAAATTTTCAATACGGTCTTCACCATCTTTGTCATTTTGATAATGCGCTTTTAAACCAGAAAAAGTGGTGGCTAGCTCAGCAACTTCGGCTAAAGTAATGCCATAAGCTTGGTCAGTCATTTCACGGATTAACGCGACAAAACCTTCAAGACCTTTTCCTCCTGCGCGACCAACGCCCACTTTATTCACGGCCGCTTGCCATAAACTACAATCATTCTGGCGTGCGCCTTCTTGCAGTTGCTCAAGGCTACGTGCGCCAATGCCACGGGCAGGAAAGTTAATTACGCGCAATAATGCTGTATCGTCATTGGCGTTCGCCATCAAGCGCATGTAAGCCAGCGCATGTTTTACTTCGGCACGTTCAAAAAAGCGTAAACCGCCATACACACGATAGGGCAGGTTGGCAGAAAATAAGGCATGTTCTAAAACCCTTGACTGCGCATTGCTGCGATACAGCAACGCCATATCTGCCAGCGGCGTGCCTTCACTTTGTAGCATTTTTACCTCATCAACAATAAATTGCGCTTCGTCATTATCGTTATAAGCTTCATAAATTCTGACTGGCTCACCTGCGCCTGCGCTTGTCCATAATTTTTTGCCTAAACGATTTTTGTTATGTGAGATAATGGCATTCGCAGCATCCAGGATATTGCTGTGGCTACGGTAATTCTCTTCTAACTTAACGATATTTTGCACATTAAAATCGGTTTCAAAATCGCGCATATTGCCCACACGTGCGCCGCGAAAACCGTAAATCGATTGGTCATCATCGCCCACGGCAAATAAGCAGTTTTCTTTGCCCGCTAATAATTTAAGCCATTGGTATTGCAGCTTATTGGTATCTTGAAACTCATCCACCAAAATATATTGAAAACGGCTTTGGTAGTGATTGCGAATGCGCTCATCGCGGTTTAATAATTCATAACAACGCAATAATAATTCCGCAAAATCAGCAACACCTTCGCGGTTACATTGCTTGTCATACTCTTCATAAATCTCACGCAGTTTTTGGCTGTGGCCATCATAAGCATCTACTTTGTTGGCCCGCAAGCCTTCTTCTTTACAGCTGTTAATATAGCCTTGCACTTGTTTAGGCGCGTATTTTTCATCGTCTACGTTCATCAATTTCATCAAACGTTTAATGCTGGATAATTGGTCAGCCGTATCTAAAATCTGAAAAGTGGAAGGCAAACCCGCTTCGCGATGGTGCGCACGCAATAAGCGATTGCAAAGCCCATGAAAAGTGCCAGCCCACATGCCGCGCGTGTTAATTGGCAGCATGGCGGTTAAGCGCGTTAGCATTTCTTTTGCGGCTTTATTGGTAAACGTCACCGCCATTAAACCCATTGGCGAAATTTGGCCCGTTTGAATCAGCCAAGCGATGCGCGTGGTTAATACGCGCGTTTTACCACTTCCCGCACCGGCCAAAATAAGGGCAGATTGATGCGGCAGCGTAACGGCTTCTAATTGTTTATTGTTAAGGCCAATGAGGAGCGAATCTTGATTTTGCATAGCGCTATTATCGCATGGGTTGCAGATTTTTAGCGGCAGAAAAAAGTCTAAAAAAGTTGGAACTAAGCAAACAAGCCTTAGTCAGAACTACCATGAAAGCTAAGTTAACGCTTAGTTTTCTTTCCGCTTCTTTCCTCCCTGAGCGGAAGCCTTAGACAATGAGGCCTTTTACCCCGATTTATTCCCCTTAATCGGGGTTTTTTTTGACTTGCGTTAGCTTGTAACTAACTGATGCAAAGTGTAAACAAGTTGTAAATAGATGGCAAGCGTATTTTTAACTGTTTTTAATGGTTAAGTAAAATCAATGCTTTTAACTGGTTAATGATCTTGTCAGCGATTAAAGTTAACCAGTTAAAAAAGTTAAAAAAGTTAAAAAAGTTAAAAAAGTTAAAAATTAAAGCTGCCAATCAATCGGCGTTTGACCTTGTTTAATTAAGTATTGATTAATACTTGAAAATTGATGATTGCCAAAAAAGCCACGATGCGCCGACAGCGGCGATGGGTGCACTGATTTCAGCACTAAGTGCTTTTTATCATCAATAAACGCACCTTTTTTCTGCGCATAACTGCCCCATAACACAAACACCAACCCTTCGCGATGCGCATTTAACGCGGTAATTGCCGCATTCGTAAACGCCTCCCAACCTTTACCTTGATGCGAACCCGCGCTGCTTTGCTCTACAGTTAGCGTTGCATTCAACAGCAAAACGCCTTGGTCTGCCCAAGGCGTTAAATCACCATTGCGGCTCATGTTAACGCCCAAATCGGACGAGATTTCTTTAAAAATATTCATTAACGATGGTGGTAATGCAGCGCCATTTGGCACAGAAAAGCTTAGTCCATGTGCTTGGTTAGGTCCGTGATACGGGTCTTGCCCAATAATCACTACGCGCACTTTATCAAACTGCGTATGATTAAACGCATTAAAAATCAATGGACTAGGCGGATAAATTACTTTACCCGCAGTTTTTTCTTGCTTAAGAAAATCGCGCAAAGCCTGCATGTAAGGCTTTTCAAGTTCATCGCCAATAACTGCCAGCCATGAGGGGTGAAGTTGACCAGGTTTTTGTTGTTTCATAAGGTCGCTTTCATTTCATTACATCGAGGCTACGCATCCTTAGTTGGAAACATGCCGCTGATTAACTTAAAACGATCTGGATTTGTCAGCAAATATTTGGAATAATCTGGATGTTCCCCTTTTACATGGCCGCGCGTTAGAAATGCCTCTTCCGAGTTGTTAAAGCCAAAAGCAAATGAATCTTGTTTTTTTATATCATTTTTTTGGCAAAAACTATTCATAGATTTGTTCATCTCTTCATTTGTGAAGAGTAAAATGTGTGGATGCCAAACGTTAGTCGTATTTTTTAGGCTGGTTGGCTTTGGTGCGTACAGACCGACAAAAATAAAAAAATCGGCTTCAGGTGGCACTGAGAACCTTTGAAACCATACAATGTTTACGAATTTCTTTGATTCGGTTTTTGTTCCTGCGATATTTTCACAGTGGATTGTCGAGCTTTTTACTTGGAATGTTGACACTTTACTTTCACTACCTTGGCGACGCATTAGCGCTAGGTCGTAGCCTTTTTGCTGAGAAGAAACTGGAATTAGAATGCTATAACCATCCTCCTTTTTGAAAAGGTTTTTGAGATGGTTTGCTATAAGAAATTCAGGGTAATTAAGAGTGAATACAGGATTCATTTTAGAGTTATCCTTTTAAGTAAAAATGCATATTAACTTTAGGTTTATTTTAGGTCAAATAACAACTAGCAATAAAAAACCTCGCCGAAGCGAGGTTTTGTTTTTTGTTGCTAAGCGCAACCTAGCTTCAGTTCGAAGGGGAGACTAGGCGGATTTTAAACTTGTGACGCAGACAGTACGATGAGTACGGCAAGGAGCAAGTTTAAAATCCAACGACGTATCGCCGATGAAATGAAGACTAGGTTTACATCATACCGCCCATACCACCCATACCGCCCATATCTCCACCACCCATTGCTGGGCCGTCTTCTTTAGGCAATTCAGCAACCATACAGTCAGTCGTCAGCATTAAGCCAGCAACCGATGCGGCATTTTGCAATGCGCTACGGGTTACTTTAGTTGGGTCTAACACGCCCATTTCTACCATATCGCCGTATGTTTCGTTAGCCGCGTTGTAACCATAATTGCCTTTACCAGCCGCAACATTGTTCACAACCACTGATGGCTCAACACCCGCGTTTTGTACGATTTGGCGTAATGGTTCTTCAACCGCGCGCAAGACGATTTTTACACCAGCTTCTTGATCTAAGTTATCGCCTTTTACTTTTGCAATTGCATCGCGCGCACGAATCAATGCTACGCCACCGCCAGCAACAATACCTTCTTCTACCGCTGCACGTGTTGCGTGCAATGCATCTTCCACGCGGGCTTTTTTCTCTTTCATTTCGATTTCAGTAGTTGCGCCCACTTTAATCACTGCAACACCGCCAGCTAATTTAGCAACGCGTTCTTGCAGTTTTTCTTTGTCGTAATCACTGCTTGATTCTTCGATTTGCGATTTGATTTGTGCAATCCGTGATTTGATATTCGCTTCAACACCAGCGCCATCAATCAAAATAGTATTCTCTTTACCCACTTCAATGCGTTTGGCTGAACCTAAATTCTCAAGCGTGACGTTTTCCAGTTTCAAGCCAACTTCTTCAGCAATGACAGTACCGCCCGTAAGAATCGCAATATCTTCCAACATGGCTTTACGGCGATCACCGAAACCAGGTGCTTTAACGGCTGTGGTTTTTAAAATGCCACGAATGTTGTTTACTACTAAAGTTGCCAGCGCTTCGCCATCCACATCTTCTGCAATAATCAGCAATGGACGACCAGATTTAGCCACTTGCTCTAACGTTGGTAATAAATCACGGATGTTTGAGATTTTTTTGTCGTGCAATAACACGAATGGATTATCTAACAACGCAATTTGACGCTCTTGGTTGTTAATGAAATACGGTGATAAGTAGCCGCGGTCAAATTGCATACCTTCTACAATGTCCAGTTCGCTTTCTAAACCAGAACCATCTTCAACCGTAATAACGCCTTCTTTACCCACTTTATCCATCGCATCAGCAATGATTTTGCCGATAGATTCGTCAGAGTTCGCTGAAATTGAGCCAACTTGGGCAATTTCTTTGCTGGTTGTACAAGGTTTAGATTGGGCTTTTAAATCGGCAACTGCTGCTGCAACCGCTTTATCGATACCGCGTTTTAAATCCATTGGGTTCATACCAGCCGCTACCGATTTCATGCCTTCGCGAATAATCGCTTGTGCTAAAACCGTTGCAGTCGTGGTGCCGTCACCCGCGATATCAGAAGTTTTTGAAGCGACTTCTTTTACCATTTGTGCGCCCATGTTTTCGAACTTGTCTTTTAATTCGATTTCTTTAGCAACCGATACGCCATCTTTAGTGATGGTTGGCGCGCCATATGAGCGTTCCAAAACCACATTTCTACCTTTTGGGCCTAATGTTACTTTAACGGCATTCGCTAAAATGTTCACGCCGTTGGTCATTTTTTGGCGGACTTCATCGCCGAATCGTACGTCTTTTGCTGCCATTTAAATTCTCCTAAATTCTTAAAGTTAGTAACTAATTATTCAACAATCGCCATGATGTCTTCTTCGCGCATGACTAATAACTCTTCGCCATCCACTTTTACGGTTTGGCCAGAGTATTTGCCGAATAAAACTTTATCGCCAACTTTAACGTCTAGTGCATTGATTTTGCCACTGTCGTCACGTTTACCGTTACCCACTGCTTGCACAACGCCTTGGTCTGGTTTTTCTGTGGCAGAATCAGGGATGACGATGCCAGATGCGGTTGTGCGTTCTTCTTCAGAGCGTTTTACAATCACGCGATCGTGTAATGGACGAATTTTCATTCAATTTCTCCTAATGGTTATGCTTTTGTTTCGTGTGAACAAAGTATAAAGTTGATAAAATTGCACAGGCAATGCAACATTTTAGCACTCGCATGCCTTGATTGCTAATATGGCGTTAAAGTTTGCCTTTTTCAAGTGCCATGAACAAAATTCAGTCATAAATTAGTGTTAACTTTAAGAAAGATTACTGTGACAGCACAACATGAGCCGCAGCAGCAAGTGGCGGCGATTCAACAAATTAACTTAGGCTATAACGCAGAACAAGATCGCCTGCTGTTTCGCGTTGGGTTAAGTGATAATACTGAACTGCTGGTTTGGTTAACCAATCGTATCACGCAATTATTGTGGACTTTACTCACGGGTGAAGCGCATTTGCCTACGGCCAATTCCATTCAGGCCGAAACGCCGCCAAAGCAAGCAGTGGAGCAATTTAAGCAAGAAATGCAAGCGGCAGATGCTTTACAGAAAATGGATTTTAAAACCGAATATCAACCGCGCCTAGCAGTGCGCAACGATGGTGTGATGCTGGCGATTGACGCCTTGCTGATTCATGCTGATAATAAGCCGTCTCACTTGGAGTTGCCGTGTTTAGAAGGCATCTCTGTGCGCATTAATTTAAATCCAGAGCTAACTTTAGCATTATGTAATATGCTGCAATTGGCCGCAAAAGAAGCGGGTTGGGTAATTACGCTACGTACATCTGTGCAAAGCCCAGTTAACGTTCAAAATGATGATAAAAAGGTACTGCACTAATGGAGTTGGTTCTGCTTGGTAATAGCAATTTAAAAGTATCAAAAATCTGTTTAGGCACCATGACATTTGGTGACCAAAATACGCAATCACAAGCGCATGAACAGCTGGATTTTGCGCTTAGCCAAGGCGTTAACTTTATTGATACCGCCGAAATGTACCCTGTGCCGCCAAAGGCCGAAACCTTTACCCGCACCGAAACAATGATTGGGCATTGGCTTAAAAATCAGCGGCGCGACCAGATTATTTTGGGCAGCAAAGTGGCAGGGCGTAATCGTGGCTTAAATTGGATTCGTGGTGGGGATGATTCGCTGACCAGAAACAATATTCGCGCGGCGATTCATGATTCTTTAAAGCGTTTGCAAACCGATTATATTGATTTATACCAATTGCATTGGCCAGAACGCAACGTGCCACTTTTTGGGCAATACCAGTTTGACCCAACTTTAGAATTGGATGCAGCGGGCAATCAAAAAGCTTGGGTGAGCATTGAAACGCAACTAGAAACGCTGGCTGAATTGATTAAAGAGGGCAAAGTGCGGGCGGTTGGTCTTAGTAACGAGCAACCGTGGGGTGTGATGGAATTTTTACGCATCGCCAAAGCGCATAATTTGCCGCGCGTGGCGACTATTCAAAATTGCTATAACTTGATGAATCGTACCATGGATGCAGGCATGACTGAAATTTTGTATCGTGAGCAACTGAGTTTACTTGCTTATTCGCCATTGGCTTTTGGGCATTTATCGGCGAAATACATTGATGACCCACAAGCGCCTGGCCGTGTAACGCAATTTTTGGGCTATGCACAACGCTACAAAAAGCCTAGCGTGCCCACCGCCAGCGCGGCTTATGCCAAACTGGCGCGTGCGCATGGCTTAACACCGACACAGTTAGCTTTAAGTTTTGTGTATCACCGATGGTTTGTCTCAAGCACCATTATTGGTGCTACCAGCATGGCTCAGTTGCAAGAAAATATTGCCGCTTATCAGGTTAAATTAAGCGATGAAGTATTGGCAGAAATAGAGCAGATCCATTTAACGATGATGAACCCTGCGCCTTAGTTTTTTTACTATGAGAGAATTTAACTATTTAAATGTAGACTGTTCAAACAAAAAAGGCATAGGTGAACACCTATGCCTTTTTGCAATCAATCAGTCAATTTTTTAAACTAACTTCAACACACCTTTCATAATCGCGGCATGGCCTGGGAAAGAGCAATAGAAAGCATATTTGTCTTTCGTATTCAATTTTTTAACAACTAACTTAGCGGATGTTTTTTCGCCACCGCCAATAATAGTCGTTGCCAGTAACACACGTGTGTCACCCGCTTTTACATAGTTAGCCGCCAAGCCTGCTTTGCTTCCGTCTTCTAACACCGCTTTTTGATCGGCTTCTTTAGAAACCACTAAATTGTGACCCATTACCGCTTTTGGCATGGTGCCTGCCACTTTTAAGTTCACTGTAAAATCTTTGCAAGTTTTTGGTACATCGATATTTTTGGTGCTGTAAGCCATCGCTGCTGAAACTTCTACATCAATAGAGCAGCCTGCAGCCTGCGCGCCTGCTGAAAAAATCAATGCAGATGTTGCTGATATAACAGTTAGTAATACTTGTTTTTTTAATAACATAATGATTTTCCTAAAAAATGAACAATAAATTTATAACTTCTGAGAACATCTACTTTGATTGTTGGTTCAATCTTATATTGGGGTATAGATTAAAACTGTCATGAATTATTTATAAGGCTTAACGGTTGTAAGGTAATATTGTTGACTAATTTGTGATTTTAACAAGGATAAAAATGCACACGCATGCACTACTGCCATATTTGATGCTCTCAATCAGCATAACTGCTGTCACAATCCCACTTCAGGCAAAAGAAATTCTAACGGTTGAGCAAGCTATGTATCACTGCAAAACCACTTATCCATCACAATTTGAATCAAAAAAACGCCTAGCTTGTTTTGATAGCATTAGCACGCCAGCCATTGAAACGGTGGTGGAAAAGACGAATGCAAACAGTGAAACGAGTGAAAATACATCGGAACCATTACCTGTCAAAATAGGCGCAATTGCCATTAATAAAACCAATGCCGATTTAGGTTTTTTAGAAAGAAAATGGCGCTTAACTTCAGAAGGTGATTGGGATATCAGTGATTTTGAAACCTACAAATCCAATTATTTGCTATTTACGCACACCAGCAATGTGAACAATACGCCACAAAGTCCTAACCGTTCCAACAGTGATGACCGAAATCTGCAATCTAAAGATTTGAAATTTCAACTGAGTTTAAAATCGGAGTTGTTGAATAATATTCCACTGATTCGTGATTTGCCTTATGTCACCAGTTCTAGAGTTTGGGGCGCTTACACGCAACAATCTTACTGGCAGATCTTTAATGGCGATGCATCAAGGCCCTTGCGCGAAAACAACTACGAACCCGAATTGATTCTGTCTTTAGGCATTGATAATCAAGTGAATGGCGTTAAAAAAGATTACATTCCGAGAATGCTGAATCTGGGTCTGGTGCATCAATCCAATGGTCGCGATAATCCACTTTCACGTAGCTGGAATCGTGTTTATCTAGAAGGCGGCTTTGAACTTACCGATAGAATCTCTTTATTGGTGCGGCCTTGGTGGCGCATTCCCGAGAGCAAAAAGGAAGATGATAACCCTGATATTGAAAAGTTTTTAGGGTATGGTGATATGACGTTGCGCTGGGAAACCGAAAGCCAGAAAACGGCTGTTTCAGTGTTATTGCGCAATAATTTCAGAAGCGATAATAAAGGTTTTGCACAAGTCAGCTTACAGCAGCGCGTGTTTAATAATCCCTATATCAAGCTGCATTTGATGGCATCCACAGGTTACGGCGAAACCTTGCTGGATTATAATCACTCGCAAAACGTACTGGGTTTCGGCATTTCGCTGGGCGAGTAATTTAGACTTAACCAGTTAATTTGATTAATATTTATTGATGATGACTGATTTATATTAATGACTACGTCGAATGATTCATTGTTAACCCGCAGCCTGCAATCGGTGTGGCATCCCTGCACGCAGATGAAGCAGCATGAAAATTTCCCACTGATTCCGATTGCGCGCGGTGAAGGTGTCTGGTTGATTGACACGGATGGCAATCGTTATTTAGATGCGGTAAGTTCGTGGTGGGTGAATCTGTTTGGGCACAATAATCCGCGTATCAAAGATGCGATTAAACAACAACTGGATACGCTAGAACATGTGATGCTGGCGGGTTTTACCCATGCGCCAGTGGTGGAATTATCTGAAAAATTAGCTCAGTTAACTGGTTTGGGCCACGCGTTTTATGCCTCTGACGGCGCCAGTGCGACTGAAATTTCGCTCAAAATGAGCTTTCATTATTGGCGCAATAGCGGCAAGCCAAACAAGACTAAATTTATCAATCTGCAAAATAGCTATCACGGCGAAACGTTAGGCGCGCTAGGTGTAACAGATGTGGCGATTTTTAAAGACACCTATGCGCCGTTATTAATGCAATCGGCACAAATGCCCAGCCCAGATTATCGTTTGGCAGAAGAGGGAGAAAGCGCAGAGGCGTTTGCCTTACGTTGTGCAGATGCTTTAGCGCAATATGTCAGCGCGCATCATCATGAATTAGCCGCCTTTATTATTGAGCCGCTGGTGCAGTGTGCAGCAGGCATGGGCATGTATCACCCCATTTATTTGCGCCGTGCACGCGAAATTTGCAGTAAATATGCAGTCCATTTAATCGCCGATGAAATTGCGGTTGGCTTTGGTCGCACAGGCACCATGTTTGCATTCGAGCAGACAATAGAAGTCAACGATAAGTTGACGGTCAATAAAAAAGTCACGCCTGATTTTATCTGCTTGTCAAAAGGTATTACCGGCGGGTATTTGCCCTTGTCTTGCGTGTTAACTACAGACGATATTTACCAAGCGTTTTATGACGATAAAACATCCAAAGCTTTTTTGCACAGCCACAGTTATACCGGCAATCCGCTGGCTTGCAGCGCGGCACTGGGCACATTGGCAATATTTGAATCGGATAATGTGATTGAAACCAACAAAGCAAAATCCGCCTATATCAACACCAAAATGCAGGCGTTAGCTGGTTTGCCCATTGCGCATTTACGCAATCAAGGCATGATATGGGCGTTTGATGTGACCACCAAAAATAAGCATTTTGCTAAAGATTGCTACGCCGCAGCATTAAGCAATGGCCTGCTTATTCGGCCCATTGCCAATACAGTTTATTTTATGCCGCCTTATACTATTACAGAATCTGAAATCGATTTTATGCTGCACGCAGCGCTTAAAAGCGTGCAATCCGCCTTATAAAAAATTCGACCAAAAAAACTAGTTAAGTAAGCGACGAATAAATGAAGGATTGTGCATGAAATTAATCGCCTTTTTAAGCTTGTATTTGCTAACGTTTTTCGCGCATGCAGAATTGCCAACGGCAGTAGGCGATGCGCTGAAAAAAGCCAATATCCCGCTAGAAAATGTGGGAGTTTATGTGCAAGCCGTTGACGAAGCCAATCCAATCATCGCGCACAACAGTGACAAAAGTTTGAATCCCGCTAGTGTGATGAAATTAATCACCACCAACGCAGCCTTGGATTTGTTAACACCTGCCTATCGCTGGAAAACCGAGGTTTATCGCGACGGTGAGCTGAAAAATGGCCTTTTAAATGGTAACTTAATTATTAAAGGCTATGGCGACCCCAGTTTTAAGGCGCAAGAATTTTGGCGCTTGCTCATGAGCTTGCAGCAAGCGGGCGTTACAAAAATCAAAGGCGATTTGATTATTGATAACAGTTTTTTTGCCAAAAATAGTGTGAACAAAAAGGCGTTTGATGCTGAGATTTGGCGCGCTTATAACGCGGAGCCTAGTGCATTTTTAGTCAATGGGCGCAATACCAGCTTTAAGTTTTTAGTCGTCGATGCCAAAGTGACTGTCGGCCAAGAGTTTGCGCTGCCAGAAATACAAATTGTGAATAATATGCAGTTAAGTCAAGCAGGCTGTGGCGATTGGCGCAACCATCTGCGCTATGAAATTAAGCCGTTTGGCGACAAAACGGTGGTGACTTTTAATGGGAGTTTTTCGCCCGATTGCGGCGAGCGCTATTTAGAATTAAGTGTGTTAAATGACGAACAATATGCGTTTTACACCTTTAAAAAACTATGGCGCGAATTGGGTGGCGAATTTAGCGGCCAATTAAGCAGCCAAATTTTACCTAATACAGCCATTAAGATAGTTGAGCAACAATCTGACCCTTTGGGTTACGTGGTGCGCGATATCAATAAATGGAGCAATAATTTGATGGCGCGCCAATTGTTGCTAACACTGGCGGCTGAAAAACAAGGCTTGCCTGCGACAAAAGCCAAAGGTGCTGCTGCAATTAACCATTGGTTTGCTAGCAAAAATATGCGCGCTACAGAATTAGTGATTGAAAACGGCTCAGGATTATCCCGCATCGAACGCATCAGCAGTGCACATTTGGGCCAAATGTTAATCAGCGCTTACCATAGCGCAGCGATGCCAGAATTGATTGCATCATTGCCGATACTAGGTTTGGACGGCACCACCGCAAAACGCCTTAAAACCAGCTTAAGCGCGGGGCGGGTGCATTTAAAAACCGGGTCGTTAGATGGTGTAAGCGCGATTGCAGGTTATGTGTTAACCGCACAAAACAAGCGTTATGTTTTGGTGATGCTGGTGAATGACAATAACGCTTATGCGAGTAAATTAGCGCAAGATACCTTGATTGACTGGATTTATAACCAATAATCGCAACTAGCTCATTCTAGAATTTACATTAAGTGATATACCCATTTGGGCTATTGTATCAACTGTTCCAAAGGTTAATAATCATGATGTAGAATAATTTATTGGGAGAAATATAATGTTAAGAAAATTTCAAGTGTTTTTGATAGTTGCACCTTTAATGTTGGTTGCCACGCAGTTAAGCGCATCTCCGATGCCTCCGCCAGTGTGGAGCGTTCTGAATCCTGCTTCACCAGGATTTACCTATACCGTGTTTCCTGCGGATGGTATTCGATATTTTAATGGCAATATCATGAATCAAAGTTCAGCAAATATTGAAACAGTGATTGAAACACAGTTTGGACTATCTAACGATTTAACGCCTGTTTCTCAATGTGATAGTCCAACTAGTGGTTGCACAGGCGCTACAGGCGGCGCATCGGGGGGCACAAACACATACTCAAGTATTCTTGCATTTAATTATTTAGCGATTCATTTTGGTCAGGCTGAGCTTTTGTTTTATTGGGATAATCCAATTAATAACTTCTCGTTTACAGACCCAAACAATAATTTTAAAGGCTTAAGTAACTACAGAGCCTACAGTGATGGTTTAAGTGCCGTACCATTGCCAGCAGCAGGTTGGTTATTTGGTTCAGCTTTGTTCGGATTAATGGGTTTACGTCGCAAAATGCAGTAATAATAATTGCAGTTTTAATGAGTAAAATTTAAAAGGTGATGGTGAAAACCATCACCTTTTTTTATGGTCTTTAAAATCGCATACGGCGCATCAAATGTAAATTAAAGTATGATACTGGTTTGTAAATTAGGAGTAAAAATTGATTAACAAAAGAGTTTATTTAAGTGCATTTACATTTTTATTGATTGCAATATCTGGCTGCAAAGCCGAATCAATCTCATCCACACAGGAAAAACCCGCAATGACCGCAACAATTACAGAATTACAAAAAATAGACACACAAGTTGGCACTGGCCGTGAGGCAGAGCCTGGATTTAATGTGACCGTGCATTACACTGGCTGGTTATACGATGCCGCGGCAGAAGATAAAAAAGGCAAAAAATTTGATAGCAGTGTTGACAGAAAAGAACCGTTCAACTTTTTTCTAGGCGGCGGCCAAGTGATTCAAGGCTGGGATGAAGGCTTTGCCGGCATGAAAATTGGCGGTAAACGCACGTTAATTATTCCAGCGGAAATGGGTTATGGCGCACGCGGTGCGGGTGGCGTGATTCCGCCAAATGCCACATTAGTGTTTGATGTAGAACTCTTGGATGTAAAATAAGGATGTAAAATAAAATCACCAGTTTCGTCGCCATACGGCGTTGCAAGGTCGAAAAATCGCGCTTACATACTATTTGTATGCTGCGAACGCTTTTTCGACCTCGCGCCTTGTCTGGCTTAGAAACTGATAATTTTTCGCGGGTGACAGTAAAATAAAGCAGGAACCAATCATGAAAGTTAGAATTAAATGGGTTGAAGATGTCAGCTTTGTGGGCGAATCTGAAACTGGGCATGCGGTTGTGTTGGATGGCGCGCCTGAAAATGGCGGCCGCAATATTGGCATGCGCCCAATGGAAATGCTGTTGATCGGCATGGGTGCTTGTACGGCTTTTGATGTGGTGACTATTTTGAAAAAGGCGCGTCAGCCAATTGTGGATTGTGTGGCAGAAATTGATGCGACACGTGCCGAAGAAGTGCCTAAGGTGTTCACAAAAATTCATGTGCATTTTGTGATTACGGGCAGCAATTTGAACGAAACCCAAGTGGAACGTGCGATTAAACTATCAGCAGAAAAATATTGTTCGGCATCGATTATGTTGGCTAAATCGGTTGAAATTACGCATGATTATGCAATTAAACAGGTGGTTACTTAATGCAAAGCAATTTATTTAAAACTAGCACACCAAAAGGCATGTTAGGCATTCGTCATTTGGCTTTGTTTGTGAAAGAGTTAGATGTGGCGGTGGATTTTTATACGCGTTTGATGGGCATGAAAATTGAATGGCAGCCAGACCCTGATAACGTATATTTAACCAATGATGGCGATGTATTGGCGTTGCACCGGGTAGATTATGTGCCGCAGGCGCAGCAACGGTTAGATCATATTGGATTTGTGCTAAAAGCGCCGACGGACGTGGATAATTGGCATGCATATTTTGTAGAAAATGGGGTAAAAATTACCGAAGCGCCCAAAACGCACCGAGATGGTTCGCGTGGTTTTTATTGTTTAGATGCGGTAGGGCATTTGTTGGAGCTGATTTATCATCCACCGATTTCTGGCAGAATTTAAATCGAAGTTATTGCGTGACGATTTTTACGTCTAATGGCTCTTCGTTTTCTAGTACGTTTAACAAACGATCCACGTTGGGGTGTTTGCCTGGGCAGTTTTCCGCGTCTTCTGTGTGTTCTGCAAACAAAGCCAAGCCTTCTACTGCGGCATCTAGCGTAATTGCGCCAAACATTTTGTATAAATGATTAAACACTTTTAGCGAGCCTTGGCTACCAGGCTTGTTTTCAATGACGCCAGCCGGTTTACCGTCTTCAAAAAACAATTCAATCCTTTTAACGTCATCTACGCCGTCAAGACTAAGTAAAACATCACTAAATTTTTGCATGCCTGTTATCCCGTTTGAAGCCAGTTTGATGACGCAATTTTATACATAATAAGCGGTTGAAGTCATTATTTTAGAAGCGAATTTCATGCCAGTTTTAACTGGCTGTGGCAAATCGGCGGCGCCTAGCTGTTTTGCTTCCAGCGCATGCCCCGCTTCATCTTGCTGCATTTGACTAACGATTGTACGCGTTTTAATATCGGCCGCACTGAGTTTATTTAAATGACTCTGCAAATGGCTGGATACTTGATGTTCTGTTTCGGCTAAAAAGCCTAAATTCCAGCGATCATGTAGCGCGCCAGCTGCTGTCCCTATGGCAAAGCTACCTGCATACCATACTGGATTGAGCCAACTTTTTCGACCACCCAAATCGTTAATACGCGCCTCGCACCAAGCTAAATGGTCGGTTTCTTCTTCGGCAGCGTGCTGTAAGCTTTTAACAATTTGTGGATTACGCGAGGTTAAGGCTTGCCCGCTGTACAAGGCTTGTGCGCACACTTCGCCTACATGGTTAACGCGCATCAGTGCCGCGGCCTGCGTTTTTTCGGCTTCTGATAGTGTTAACTCTTCTATATGCGCGTCAGGGCGTTGCCTTGTCGCGTTTGCCTGAGCAAATACGGTGCGTAAACCTGTATCAAAAGTAGCGATTAATTTATCTACAAACATCATTTATCCTAATCAATTAACCCAGTATAACCCAATTGCTTTGCAATAATCGTAACAGGATGCACGACTTGCACCGACTTATGTTGTGCGCGCAAACCTGCCGCAATATGCAATGCGCAACCGATATTGCTGGTGGCCAATAACACCGCATTGGTTTTATCAATCGCGGCTAATTTATCGGCTAATAAAGCCTCTGCCATTTGTGGCTGCGTGAGCATATAAGCGCCTGCGCCACCGCAACATTGCGCATTACCACTTAAATTTTGCACATTGGCATCAGGTATTTTTTTAAGCAATTGCATGACAGACGCATGCGATTTTTGCACGTTGCGCAAAGTGCATGGTTCGTGCAGCGCAATTTCATCCGTCAATGGTTGCAAGGCAATATCTTGCCAATCGCATAGCATTAAAAATGCGCTGATATCTTGTATATTTAAAGTGGCATAATCGTGTAAGCCAGCACCACAACCGCTTGCAACGGTAATAACTGGGTTGGCCGTGTTAAACGCAGCATTGTTTTTTGCAATGTAATCCATCGCCAATGCCGCATTGCCTTGTTGCCTTGCCAAGCCACCGCAACACGCCTGAATTTCAGGAACATGCACATCAAAGCCCAAGCGGTTCAACACAAATACACTGGCGCGCAAGGTGTCGGTGTCAAATGTATTGCTGATGCAACCTAAAAATAAGCTGACGTCACCTTTTTTAACGTGCTTAGTCGGGTACAAATTACGCCATTTTTGCAAAGTGGGTAACGTGGGTAATAACGCGATTGGCTTTTTAAGGCCGGGTATCAATAAGCTGACTGTGTTTAACAAACCCATCCGCTGCGCAATTTTTAATATTTGGCCTGCAAAGCGCATCAGCGCTGAATTTAGAACCAAAATATTGGTTAACTTGTTGCTTAAGTCAGTTGGTTTGGCAATGCCAGCGCGTGCGCTGTCAATCAAGCCGCCATAATCAACCCCATTTGGACAGGCAGTTTCACAGTTTCGGCAGCTTAAACAGCCATCGATATGTGCTTGATAACGATTATTGGCAGGCAAAATGTCGCGCGCAACTGCGCTGATTAACTGAATGCGCCCGCGCGGTGAATCGGCTTCCGAGCCTGTTTTATGATAAGTGGGGCAGTGCGGCAAACACAAGCCGCAAGCGACACAGCGGTCCGCCTCTGCGATAATTTGTTGGATATTGAAAGACATGCTAACCATGATAAAACAAAGCCCTGCTTGAAGCTATGTCATTTGCATGAGATTTTTAGCTTTTAGCAGGGCAAACATGTTAGAAAAACTTATTTTTTAACGTCGTCTTTTTTAACTTCATCTGTTTTAACGTCGGCAGCTTTTGCCTCGGTCGGTTTTACTTCTGGTGTTTTTTCTACTGGCAAACCTTTTAATACGTTCATGGCTTGTACAAACTGAATATCTTCTTTGCTGGCTGGCTCAATCGGGCCTTTTTGCTCGGCAAATTTTTTCTCATTGGCTTTTTGTACAGCAGCAGCTTTTTCAGCATCTATTACTTTCGCTGGTGCTTCACTGTCTTTTGGGTTTGATAAATGTTTAGCTAAATCGGCTTCGCGAATATTGTTAGATTGGTCGAAGCCGTCTTCTACAATAATATCCGGCACAATACCTTTGGCTTGAATAGAGCGGCCTTTTGGCGTGAAATAACGCGCAGTTGTTAATTTAATTGCGCTGCCGTTATTCATTGGCAAAATGGTTTGCACTGAACCTTTGCCAAAGCTTTGCGTGCCCAAAATGGTGGCACGTTTGTGATCTTGCAAAGCGCCAGCCACAATTTCAGATGCCGAAGCAGAGCCGTTATTGATTAACACCACAATCGGCGTTGTTTTGTAATCGGCAGCTTCATTTTTTAAGTAATCCGATTTGCCACGGCGCGCGTAATCTTGCGGCACAGCGTTTAAGCGCATTTTGGCATCGGCGGTGCGGCCTTCGGTATACACCACCAACTCATCTTTAGGCAAAAACGCGGCCGATACGCCAACAGCCGCATCTAACAAGCCGCCTGGATTATTGCGCAAATCTAACACCAAGCCTTTAAACGGCCCTTTGTTTTGTGCGCGCAATTCTTTTAGTGCCTTGGCTAAATCTTCGCCTGTGTGTTCCTGAAACTGCGTGATGCGCACATAACCATAACCTGGCTCGATATATTTATTTTTAACGCTTTGCGATTTAATAATCGCGCGCGTTAATTTAAAGGTTAATGGCTTGGTTTCGCCTTTACGCAACACGGTTAATACAATGTCGCTATCGGGTTTGCCGCGCATTTTTTTAACCGCATCATTCAGGCTTAAGCCACGTACCTGCGTATCATCTAATTTAGAAATCAAATCACCACTTTTTAAACCAGCTTTGTAAGCGGGGCTATCTTCAATCGGCGTCACCACTTTTACCAAGCCATCTTCCATCGCCACTTCAATGCCCAATCCGCCAAATTCGCCTTGCGTGCCTGCTTGCAAATCTTTGTAACCATCAGCATCCATATAAGTAGAGTGCGGATCTAAGCCAGCCAGCATGCCAGTTAACGCCTCGTTAATGAGTTTTTTGTCTTCAACAGGCTCAACATAATCGCTTTTTACTTTGCCAAACACTTCGGCAAATACGCGTAAATCGTCAATTGGTAATTGCGACACGCTGGTTTTTTCGGCCAATGCCGAAAAGTTTAGGCTGATTAATACGCCGACTAAAACGCCAGAGCTAATTAAGCCCATTTTTTCAAAAGAAGAACGCATGCACACCCTTTTCAATAAGATAATTTTTACTATGCAACTTTTATTACTTTGAGCACATAAAAGCAAGTTAAGTATACTTAATCAGTTGCATCACCTAACTATGAGCTTACAATAAAACAATAGGTTCATTTTGCGCTATTTCAAGTCAATTGAACAGATTAAAAACTATTTTCACCCAAAGATTAAGAGATTAATATTGACTACAAATGCCATTATTACCCATGTTGTGGATATTGAATATTGCACCCAATGTCGCTGGTTATTGCGCGCAGCATGGTTGGCGCAAGAATTATTAACCACATTTGAAGCGGAATTAAAAGCGGTGAGTTTGCAACCGGGTACTGGCGGCATATTTGAAGTGCGCTTAAACGGGGCCGTTATTTTTAATCGCAAAGATTATGGGCGTTTTCCAGAATCTAAAGAACTGAAACAATTGATTCGTGATGTGATTGACCCACAGCGCGATTTGGGCCACAGCGACAAAAAATAGAATGCGTGTTTTGGTTTATTGCCAATCTACTTGATACTGAAAATGCGAACTATTTGCAATTCTGCAAGCTATTTTGATTTCCGCTACACTGCATGCATTGAGTTTTGCAGCAGTTAAAAACTCGGTTTTTTTCACGGTTAAGGAGAATCAAATGTCAGCAGATCACGGCATACAAAGCCCGGTTGTCAGCGCTTTAAACACAATCTTGGAGCTGGAATTAGCAGGCGTGGTGCGTTATACGCATTATGCGTTGATGGTTTTTGGCTACAATCGCATACCTATTGTTTCTTGGCTGCGTAGCCAAGCGGCTGAATCATTGACACATGCCGACAAAGCCGGCGAGTTAATCACACATTTGGGCGGACATCCTTCTTTGTCAATTGGCCCATTATTGGAAACGCATAATCATGATATTGGTGATATTTTGCGTGAATCATTGGCACATGAAACGGTTTCTTTAAACGCTTATAAAGCCTTATTGGGCTTAGTAGAAGGTGATTCTGTGATGTTGGAAGAATACGCACGCGAGATGATTTATCAAGAAGAATTGCATTCTGGCGAAGTGGATAAAATGTTGCGTAAACCGGGTGAATTGGCCAAGTATCACGCATAGTTTAAATATCACGCATAGATTATGAAAATATAAAAAGCGGGAATTGCCGCTTTTTTGGTAAATTTATTTGCCGTTGATTTTAATTGGAATTGCTGGCCGACTTTTCAATCTCTTTGTCCAGTCGCTGCGCCCCATTAAATCGCCTCGCCCAATAACCATCTTTCATGCTTTCTACCCGCACCACCTTGCCAGAGCTAGGCGCGTGTATGAATTTATTATCACCCATGTAAATACCCACATGCGAAAAAGCCGATTTTAAGGTGTTAAAAAATACTAAATCGCCTGGTTGTAATTCTTCTTTTTTAACGGTTTTACCGATTTGCGCAATGGCACGCGCGGTTGGCGGCAAGGTTAAATTAGTGGCTTGGCTAAACACGTAGCGCACAAATCCGCTGCAATCAAAACCCGTTTCTGGGCTTTTGCCGCCATATTTATATTTTATGCCGGTTAAGCTAAGCGCGTTAACCAGTACTTCTTGCGCGCGCGACTGCCAAGTATTGTGCCAAGTGTCGGCATTATTTTGACTGTTATTATCTTGATTATTAATGTCTTCGCTTTCATCTACATTATGTAGCGAAACGCCAGCCGCATTTTCCAAAAACGATTGTTCTGCATTTGCATTTACGCAAATACTCAGAAAAACGATGAAAGAAATAATAAAAAACTGCATATGATGATTTTTTGGATGGATTTTTTAGGTTAAGTTGTAAGTTAACTAATAAATCAAAGCCTATTTTAGGTGCACGAAAACAGCATTAAAACTTTAATTTCAACCTGATAGCAACGCTAGGCTAACAAGTAATAAAACATAACGCAATACTTTTTCCATGTGCTACCGAATCGCATCAACGATTCATGGGATAATTTATGCATGGATGAACACTCACAATTAGCACAGATTTTTAAGCAGGGCGGCACTTTAGCAAAGGCGATTTTAGGCTATTCCGAACGGCATCAGCAGCTGGAAATGGCGCTGGCGATTGAGGCTGCCATCAAAGGCAATAAGCAGTTAGTTGCCGAAGCCGGCACTGGCACTGGCAAAACTTTTGCGTATCTCGTGCCTGCATTGCTTTCTGGCGGAAAAGTGATTATCTCTACTGGCACCAAAACCCTGCAAGATCAACTGTTTAAGCGCGACCTGCCGAATGTGCGCGACGCTTTAAAAGTGCCAGTCACGGTTGCCATGCTAAAAGGTCGTGCTAATTATGTGTGCCATTATCATTTAGAAGCTGCGGCACAAAGTGGCCGCTTTGCCAACCGCGAGGATGCAAAATACGTGCACTTAATCCAAAATTTTGCCCAACATTCAAAAACGGGGGATAAAACTGAGTTAACTGAAGTGCCAGAAAATGCCACTATTTGGCTAAATGTCACCAGTACGCGCGATAATTGTTTAGGGCAAGATTGCAATTTTTACAAAGATTGCTTTGTGATGGAAGCGCGCAAAAAAGCACTGGCGGCGGATGTGGTGGTGGTTAATCATCATTTGTTTTTTGCCGATGTGATGCTGCGTGATGAGGGCGTGGCAGAGCTTTTGCCTAGTGCCAACACCGTGATTTTTGATGAAGCGCACCAATTGCCAGAAGTAGCGGGATTGTTTTTTGGTGAAGACATTTCCACCAGCCAATTAATTGAGTTATGCCGCGATAGTTTGGCTGCACATTTAACCTTAGCCAAAGATTGCGTTGCGCTTGGTAAAGCGATTCCTGCGTTGGAAAAAGCCTGCAAAGACTTTAGGCTGGTATTCCAGTTTGAGGGTTCGCGCATGCCAGTGCAAAAAGCGCTGGCACTTAAAGGGTTCGAAGCGACTTTTGCCGATATGCACGCGATGCTTAAAGATTTAAATAAAGTATTAGAAAGCCAAGCCGCGCGCGACCCCATGCTAGAAAAGTGCTGGCAGCGCGGTGAAGCGTTAAGTGGGCAATTGGGCAATTGGATAAAAGCCGAAAATGCCAATTTGGTACGCTGGGTAGAAGTGTTTACGCAAAGTGTGCAACTACATGCCACGCCGCTCAACGTTGCGGATGGTTTTAGTAAACAATTAAACGCCCAGCCACGTGCATGGATTTTTACCAGTGCTACTTTAGCGGTAAAAAGTGATTTCAGTCATTACATTGCGCAAATGGGCTTGCACGCGGCGGAAACGGGTTTTTGGGAAAGCCCGTTTAATTACGACGCCCAAGCACTTTTATATGCGCCGCAAAATATGCCAGACCCTAATTCTGCCGCTTACACAGCCGCTGTTGCCGCCGTTAGTTTGCCGGTGATTCAAGCAAGCCTTGGCCGCGCGTTTGTGCTTTGTACATCGCTAAAAGCTATGCGCGAAGTGCATGCTTTATTGAAAGATGCGTTTGCAACAGCGGGCATGGAATATCCATTATTAATGCAAGGCGAAAGCACGCGTACCGAGTTACTAGATAGATTTCGCGCACATGGCAATGCCGTATTAGTTGGTAGCCAGAGTTTTTGGGAAGGGGTTGATGTGCGCGGTGAAGCGCTTTCGGTCGTGATTATCGATAAGCTCCCTTTCGCCCCGCCCGATGACCCAGTACTTTCTGCGCGCATCGATAAAATGAACCAGGAAGGTAAAAACGCGTTTATGGAATATCAATTGCCGTATTCGGTGATTACCTTAAAACAAGGTGCTGGACGATTGATACGCGATGAAACCGACAGAGGCGTGCTAGTTATTTGCGACCCAAGATTGATAACAAAACCTTATGGAAAACGTATCTGGCAAAGCTTACCGCCGTTTAAACGTACTAAAGAATTGGCTGATGTAGAGACGTTTTTTAATAAAATTGTTGACAATAATTAAGTTTAAAGTTGACAATAAATTGATTTATAGTTGACAATAACTGTCTCTTGAATTTATTAATTATAAGAAAATCATATGTCAGTACTTCGAAAAAGTAGTGAGGAATGCCGTTCATATATTCTTACAAATGTTGAAAAGTATCCTTTAGAAATAAGTAAAAAAGTTTCAGAGAAATTTGGTATTTCCCGACAGGCAGCAAATAAGCATCTTCAAAAGTTAGTAGAAGAAAATGTCCTTGAGATAGAAGGTAAAACAAAAGCCCGAGTCTATAGTTTGAAAGCGCAGGTCGCTTTTGATAAGAAATACTTCTTAGATAAAAGCATTGCTGAAGATGTTGTTTGGTTAAAAGACATTCGACCGCAATTAGGTAAATTGCCTGATAACGTGATGAATATATGGGACTATTGTTTTACGGAAATGTTTAACAATGTAATTGATCACTCATCTGGAAATCAAGTTGTTGTTCGAGTAAGTAAATCAGCGGTCAGTACAAGAATTGAAATCGAAGATGATGGTGTGGGGATTTTTAAGAAAATTCAAAAACGGCTTAATCTGCTAGATGAGCGACATGCAGTATTGGAGTTAGCTAAAGGAAAATTTACTACTGATCCAGCAAATCACACGGGGGAAGGTATTTTCTTTAGTTCAAGAGCTTGCGATGACTATGCAATATTCTCTGGGGGAGTGTACTTTTCACATGAGTTTGGCAAAAAAGAAGATTGGATTTTAGAGGCGGATGGATTGCATGGCACTACTGTGATTATGAAGTTGAATAACCACACATCTCGAAAACTCAAAAAAGTATTTGATGAGTACTCTACTGTTGATGGATTTGGATTTAATAAAACAGTTGTACCTGTTAAATTGGCACAGTACGGCGATGATTTGTTGGTTTCGCGCTCACAGGCCAAGCGAGTGCTCAATAGGGTTGATCGATTTAAAACTGTACTTTTCGACTTTGCAGGGATTGATAGTATTGGGCAAGCATTTGCCGATGAAATATTTAGAGTATTTGCTACGCAACACCCAGATATTGAGATTGTTGAAGTTAGAGCCAATAAAGAGGTTTTAAATATGATTTCTAGAGCTCGAATTGCAGCACAAGAGTTGTTGGAGAGTAGAGTGCAGGATGCAAAACAAGATGACTTGTTTTAAAGATGGTTGTAATCACAGATGCAGAATACGAACTCACCGCTATTCGCGCACAAGGCGCAGGCGGACAGAATGTGAATAAGGTTTCGAGTGCGATTCATTTGCGCTTTGATATTATGGCCAGCAGTTTGAGTGATTGGTTGAAACAAAGGTTAATCCTCAGCAAAGATAATCGTATTACGGATGAAGGTGTGCTGATATTAAAAGCCCAGCAATACCGCACGCAAGAGGCGAATAAGAAAGATGCGATTAAGCGTTTACATGAGATTGTGAATGCGGCAAATCAGGTAAGGCCTACACGCTATGCGACTAAGCCGAGTTATGGTTCAAAACAACGGCGATTAGAAGGCAAGACGATTCGCAGCCACGTGAAGCATTTGCGCGGTAAAATAGCGGCTGATTAATCATTGAATACAGCATGAATTTACTGGCACTCGACACTTCTACCGAATATCTATCGTTAGCATTAACTAAGGACGGTAGCATTTTTACGCATTATCAAGCCGCTGGTTCGGCCGCATCGCAATTGGTGTTGCCGCAAATTCAGGTTTTGCTGGATAGCACCAATATGAAACTGAACGATTTAGTTGGCATTGCTTTTGGTGCAGGCCCAGGCGCGTTTACGGGCGTGCGCATTGCGGCTGGCGTGGCGCAAGGGTTGGGTTTTGGCGCCAATTTGTCAGTTGTGGGGATTAATACTTTAATGGCTTTGGCGGAAGCGAGTGGGCAACAAAAAGTAATTGCTTGCTTGGATGCGCGCATGGGCGAGATTTATCATGCGGCTTTTGTAAGAGAAAATGGCATTTGGGTTGAAACAAGCGAAACCAAAGTGTGTAAACCGCAAGATGCGCCAATATTAGCAGGTGGTGATTGGTTTGGCGTGGGCAGCGGTTGGGCGACTTATGCGGATAAGTTAACCCCTATTTATGCTCAAAATTTAAGCCAAAGTTTGCCCAATATTTTGCCCAATATCACGCCCACTGCTGAAGCGATTTTACGTTTGGCGCAGCCCATTTTTGAGGCAGGGCAGGCAAAACCCGCAATAGAGGCAATGCCGATTTATATCCGTCAACGTGTAGCGTTAACTACGCTAGAGCGCGAGCAAGGGTTGCGATTATGAGTGCCATGATTGACCAAAAAAGAAGTCTAATATCGAATTATCAGCTAAGGCCAATGCAAATGGCCGATTTAGATGCTGTGATGGCGATTGAGCCAACGATTTACACGCACCCGTGGACGCGCCGCAATTTCAGCGATTCGCTCAATTCTGGCTACAGTGCCTGGGTGCTTGAGGCGAATCAAAAAATCATCGGTTACGCCCTAATAATGATGGTGTTGGATGAAGCGCATTTGCTTAATTTAAGTATTGCCAAAGCTCAGCAAAAACAAGGTTTGGGTAGATTTTTACTTGAGCAGATGTTGCAAATCGCTAAAAATCATCAGGCCGCCAATATGTTTTTAGAAGTACGTCCAAGTAATATTTCTGCCATTGCTTTGTATGAAAAGTTAGGCTTTTGCGAAATGGCGGTGCGCCGTGGTTATTATCCGGCGCAAGATGGCCGTGAAGATGCGGTATTGATGGGTTTGGCCTTATGAGTTTATTCGCATGAATATGACACGTGAAGATACCTATAAAATGACACGTGAAGATGTGCTACGCGAGTTGGAATTGTTACCAGTTTGGACATTGCGCGCGCCAATGCCAGCGCAGCCAATTACTGAATCCATACAGCCAGTTTCGGTTGCAATAGTCGAAATTGAACCAACCGAAAATGCATCCAATAAAATCGCGTTTGCTGATGCTGGCGTATTAATCGTCTCAGATGATAAAAAATGGGCATTTGTATTGGCCGCTGAGTTAACTGGCCAAGCGCTTGATTTATTTAACAATATTTTGCGTGCGCTTGGTATTAATAAAACGCAAACTAGTCAATCGCAGCAATTAAGCCAAGATATTGCAGATTTGGATGTTAGCATGGTTGTGGCGATGGGTGAAACGGTTGCGCAGCAACTGTTGGCTAGCACACAGTCTATTGAGTATTTTCGTGGCAAACTGCATGTAGTGAATAGCGCGCAAATGATCGTAACGTATCACCCCAATGCAATTTTGCAGCATTTGCCCAACAAGGCGAAAACATGGGATGATTTTTGCATGGCTTTGGGCGTGATGAATGCGCGCTAGTTACTTGAAATAATTAGTTACTTAAAATAATTAGTCGGTTGAAATAACAAGATTCAACCCAATTTAATAAAAAGTTTAATCATGATTGAGGAGTTAAAAATGCGTACTTTTTGGCAGAAATTTTTACCGCTGGGATTGGTGTTAATCGCTGCGCTGAGTTTGTCTGGCTGCGGCTACAATGCTTTTCAAAGTTTGGATGAAGAGGCAAAAGCCAGTTGGTCTGAAGTGTTAAACCAATATCAACGCCGCGCCGATTTAGTGCCTAATCTGGTGGAAACCGTAAAAGGCTACGCTGCGCACGAGCAAGAAGTGTTAACCGATGTGGCCAACGCGCGCTCAAAAGTGGGCAGCATGCAAATAACGCCAGAATTGCTGAACGACCCAGAAGCGTTTGCCAGATTTCAGGCCGCGCAAGGACAATTAACGGGTGCATTATCACGTTTAATGGCAGTCGCAGAAAACTATCCTAATTTAAAGGCCGATCAAGGTTTTAGAGATTTGCAGGCGCAATTGGAAGGCACCGAAAATCGCGTAACGGTTGCGCGTAATCGCTATATAACCACGATTAAAGAATATAACTTGGCGGTGCGTAGCTTTCCCAATAACTTAACCGCCATGATGTTTGGCTATAAAACTAAGCCATCGTTTACCGTAGAAAATGAAAAAGCGATTGCTGTGACACCAAAGGTAGATTTCGGTAACGATAAGTCTGGGGATAAAAAATAGCTTAAGTTAACACTTAAATTGACTCAATTTTTATCTTAATTTAAGCTTAACTAAAGTTTCAACCAAAAGTGTTTTTTAGACTTAAAACCAGTTTGTATGCGCTATGCGTGATGTTTTCATTAGCATCCGGCATAGCGCATGCAGCATTTATTGCCATCCCCGAATTAAAATCGCGCGTCACCGATTTAACCCAAACTTTATCTACAGAACAAAAAAACCAATTAGAAGCAAAGTTAACGGCTTTTGAACAACAAAAAGGCAGCCAAATTGCGGTATTAATCGTACCGAGCACGCAGCCAGAAGATATTGCGCAATATGCCATTCGCGTAGTAGAAAAATGGAAAGTTGGGCGCGAAAAAGTGGATGATGGTTTTTTGGTGTTAGTAGCGAAAAATGACCGAAAAATACGCATTGAAGTGGGTTATGGCTTAGAAGGCGCGATTCCCGATTTAACCGCCAAGCGCGTGATTAACGAAATTATTTCGCCACAATTTAAGCAAGGCAATTTTTATGGCGGTTTAGATGCCGGCATCGATAAGCTGATTGGCTTGGTTAATGGTGAGCCACTGTCAGCGCCAGCTAAAACGGCAAATAGCAGCGGTAATCTGGAAAATCTACTGCCTATTTTACTGTTTGGCGGCTTAATTTCAGGCTTATTTTTGCGCAGTATATTGGGCACATTTTTTGGTAGCGCGGTCAACGGCAGCTTAATTGGCGGTGCAGTCTGGTTGTTGGGCATTGCCTTGGGAGGTGCGGTTATTTTTGCCATTATTGCCTTCTTTTTTACCATGATGATGGGCGGGCGCGGCATTGGTGGAATTGGTGGTATGCCGATGGGCGGCGGCGGTTTTGGTGGCGGTACCAGCAATTGGGGTGGCGGTGGCGGCGGTTTTGGCGGCGGCGGCGCTTCTGGTGATTGGTAAACAAATACTAACTAGTAAAAAATCAAGATGAAACGTCGGCATCCATTTATACGATTTTTAAAACACGTAGTCAGTGCGGCTTTGCCCGCCAGCTGGCAAGTGCGCAAACATTTTTCAGTTGAGGCATTAAAGCGCATTGAGAAAGCGATTAGGATAAGCGAACAAACGCATACAGGCGAAATTCGTTTTGTAGTCGAAGCTGGTTTGCATCCAATGGAAATACTGTGCAAAAAAACGCCAAAAAAACGCGCGTTAGAATTGTTTGGTCGTTTTAATATTTGGGATACCGAGCAAAATAATGGCATATTGATTTACTTATTGCTGGCCGACCGCGATGTGGAAATTGTAGCCGATCGCGGCATTCATCAACATATTGGTCATGATGGCTGGGAGCAGATTTGCCATGCCATGGAGCTGCAGTTCAGGCAGGGCGATTTTGAAGCAGGCGTTTTGCAGGGCTTGGCCGACATTAGCAATCTACTGCAAAAACATTATCCTGTCGGTGGCGAAAACAGCAATGAATTACCCAATGCGCCTATTATTCTGTAAATTTTTAATCGGCTTTTTTGTGCTGTTTACAGCGTTAAGTGCGCAAGCTGATTTGTCTGCTATGTCGCGTATTTTTCGCCAGACACCTAGCCTTAACAATTTTGAGGTGTGTTATGGCGGCGGCTGCGCAGAAGTGAAGCACGTGGCATTAAGCACTGAAGAATGGCAAAAAGTGACGGCTATTTTTAGTCATTTGGATAATACATCTGTTAACGCTGAACAAGAACGCACACAAATTGCCAATGGAATTGCCCTACTAGAAACCATTGTCGGCGCAAAAATCGGCACAGCAAACGATTTGGCAGGTACGTTTTTTGAAGGCCATTTGGCCGGCCAGCTAGATTGCAATGATGAGGCCATTAATACCACCACTTATATGCGTTTAATGCAGCAAAATGGTTTGATTCAACGGCATGAAATTGAAGATACGCGCACGCGAAATTTCTTTTTTACCGGCTGGCCACATTCCACCGCGGTGATTCGCGATAGCAAAACCAGCGAACGTTTTGCGGTAGATAGCTGGTTTTATGATAATGGCGTGGCGCCAGTAATTGTGTCGTTTAAGCTATGGAAAGCAGGCTTTCGGCCCGCAGATTCGCCAGTCGACAATCGCAAATCTGCCAAAGCAAAATCCTCTGTGGATTAATCGCCTCAAATTAACGTCGTTGCTGACTTAATACGTTTTTACCGTTAAAATTCGGTTTCAATTTTATTCAGTTAAACACCATGCGCGCATCCCAGTTTTTTTTCAATACTCAAAAAGAAGCGCCAGCCGATGCTGAGCTGATTTCACACAAACTAATGGTGCGCGCAGGCTTAATTAAAAAGCTGGGTAGCGGCTTGTATAGCTGGATGCCGCTGGGTTTACGGGTGTTACGCAAGGTGGAAAATATCGTGCGCGATGAGATGAACAAAGCGGGCGCACTAGAATTATTAATGCCTGCCGTGCAGCCAAAAGAGTTGTGGGATGAAACAGGCCGGTGGGCAGTGTTTGGTCCGCAGATGCTTAAAATCAAAGATAGGCATGAGCGCGATTTTTGTTTTGGTCCCACCCACGAAGAAGTGATTACCGATATTGCGCGGCGCGAAATCAATAGTTACAAGCAATTGCCGCTTAATTTTTATCAGATTCAAACTAAATTTCGGGATGAAATTCGTCCACGTTTTGGCGTGATGCGCGCACGCGAATTTATGATGAAAGATGCGTATTCATTTCATGCCAACTTTGAATCGTTAAGCAAAACCTACGCAGAAATGCACCAAGCCTACAGTCAAATTTTTACGCGATTAGGCTTAAAGTTTCGCGCGGTGAAGGCCGATTCTGGGGCCATTGGCGGCGATGGTTCGCAAGAGTTTCATGTGCTGGCCGATAGCGGTGAAGATGCGCTGGCGTATTGCGAAAATTCGGACTACGCCGCCAATGTAGAGTTAGCGGAAGCCTTGCCAGAAACCAATGTTAGGGCTGCTGCCAGCCAAGCATTAACAGAAGTAGAAACGCCAAAACAAACTACTTGTGAAGATGTGGCTAAATTATTGGGAATTTCAGTCAAAAATACGGTTAAGTCGATTGCTTTAATGGTGAAAACCGATGCAAAAAATGACACAGAAACAGAACAATTTTACCTGGCTTTATTGCGTGGTGACCATAGTTTGAATGAAGTAAAAACGGGTAAAGCATTAAGTAAATTAACAAAAAACGGTGAATTTAGATTCGCGACAGAAGAAGAAATTCGCGCCAATTTAAATTGCCCGCCGGGTTTTATTGGCCCTGTAAATCTGGCTAAAAATATCACGGTGATTGCCGATAAAACTGCCGCCAATATGCACGATTTTGTCTGTGGTGCCAACAAACCAAAATACCATTTAAGTGGCGTCAATTTTGGTCGCGATTTGCCAGAGCCAGTTTTGATTGCGGATATTCGTAACGTAATAGAAGGCGACGCAAGCCCTGACGGCAAAGGCAATTTAAGCTTGTGCCGCGGTATTGAGGTCGGCCATATTTTTCAGTTGCGCACTAAGTACGCCCAAGCCATGAATGCAACGTATCTGGATGAAAACGGTCAGTCTCAAGTGATGGAAATGGGTTGTTATGGCATTGGCGTTTCTCGCATTGTGGGTGCGGCGATTGAACAGGGCTATGACGAAAAAGGCATTATTTTCCCGTTAAGTATGGCGCCGTTTGCGCTGGTGATTTGCCCGATTGGTATGGATAAAAGTGAGTTGGTGAAAAATACCGCCAATCAAATTTATGCAGATTGCCTAAAAGCTGGGATTGATGTGCTATTGGATGACCGCGGTGAGCGGCCAGGCGTGATGTTTGCAGAAAGTGACTTGATGGGTATTCCACACCGCATAGTGATTGGCGAGCGTGGCTTGGCGGAGGGAAAAGTGGAATATAAATCGCGTAGCCAGGCAGAAACACAAAATATTGCATTAGAAAATTTGATTAAATATTTAAGTGGTTTATTGGATAACTAACTAAATATGCTGAAGAAACACGTTTTGTTTAATTGGCTAAGTATATGTTTAATATGCGCTTGTTTACTAAGTGTGGCGACAGTTAGTGTTGCTGGCAATCAGCGCGAAGAGCCGCTATCAAATAGTGTAAAAGCCTTAATGCAAAAATCGATTAGCGATTTAGGCTCGCCCAAACTAATATTTGCCAGCGAAGCAGAAGGGCAGGCTTGGTTGGCGGAAATGTCGAAACGCCTGCAAAAACGCATGCCCGATCAACAATATAGAGAAGATTTTTTAAGATCAGTACATTACGAGGCGACGCGCGCAGGGTTAGATCCTCAATTGGTTTTAGGCCTGATTCAAGTGGAAAGCGGATTTAAAAAATACGCTTTTTCTATCGTGGGTGCGCGTGGTTATATGCAGGTGATGCCGTTTTGGGTAAAAACCATTGGTAATCCTGAGCATAATTTGTTTCATCTACGACTTAATTTGCGTTACGGCTGTACTATTTTGCGCCATTATTTGGATATTGAGCGTGGCGATTTATACCGCGCGCTTGGTCGATATAATGGCAGCTTGGGTAAGCCGCAATACCCGAATTTAGTGGTTGGTGCGTGGAAAAAGAACTGGCAATATCCCGCTTCTTCGTTATAAAACAAAGCGCTAAATGTGCAATTGAATTGTGTATAAACCGCAATAAAAGTCACATAAAACTCTATTCAACTTTATTTTTTGCGCGCGGCAAGCTATAAAAAACTTGTCAACATGATAAAAATAAGTCTAGACTACGCTTAGTCCATTTGGCTAAGACGGTAAAGCAAGATGTTAATCGGGCTTAACCACTTAAAAAATTGGCTGTAATACTCACAAAACATCATTTTTATAAAGAGTTTTACCTTAACTTAGGGAGAAGAGTATGTCGAAGTTAACAGCGTTGGCGTTAAGCATTGCAATTTTAGGTGGCGTTTGGGCTTTTTTAGCACTTAATCCGTTGGCAGGCATTACATTAGTATGGGTTGGTTTTATTGCGTGGGGTTGCTATTTTCATTCGGGTGCAGATTCTGCAGCATTGCAAAAAACCATTGCAGGGATGAGTTACGGCGCGGTAATCGCCGGAATCGCCTTGTACCTGGTTAGCTCTGGCATGCTGGGCGCTTTGGGTGTGTTGGCTGCGCCAGTAATTATTGCAGTGACCGTGTTTTTCTTAGTGATTGTAGCTGGATGTAATCTGCTTTCTGTGGTGCCAGCCAACGTGTACGGCTACGCTGCAACAGCGGGTTTAGCATTAACAGCAAACACAGCGGGTAATGCAGTCATGATGAATTTAACTAATCCTGTATTACTGGTGATTATTTCTGTTGTATTGGGTGCTTTATTCGGCATGGCTTCTGGCAAATTAGCTGGCGCGATAAGTAAATAAATTAATCAATACAATTAAAACTTTTTAAATAATCGTTATTAAAAAACCGCATCTTAAGGTGCGGTTTTTCTTTTTTAAAGCGCTTTACTTAACCACTTTAAAACCGTAATAAGTGCCAAATTCACCTTCTGTTTCATGGTACACAAATAACATATCGTTTGCATAACCCAAGCCGTTAAAATGATTTTGCGAGCGCAACTTCATGTCTTTTGGCAGATCACTTTTTGCGATAAATTTACCTGTTAAGTCAAATACCAATGCAGCTTTGTGGTCTACATCTAGCAATACTAACTCTTCCCCTTTAACGCCAGTATAAGCCACATAATGATCGCTGATATCATCATGCAACACTGCTGCTTTGGTAAAATCTAGCGCAATTTCGCCTATTTTTTCGCGTTTTTTCGGGTCGACAATAAACACTTTGTTGCCGCGTTCTTGTTTAGCGAAATAGCGATTATTTTCCGCATCGTAGCTTGGTATGGTGGCGGAATCACCAAATGCTGGATTGAATTGTGCAATTTCGTCCGAAGTATCTTTTACTTCACCAGTTTCTGCTACATCAATAGCATAAATGCCAGTGTTGGGTGAAAAGCCAACATCACTGGAAACATTATAAGTAACAGTTTCTAATTTGGCAGAGTTTGGATTGTAGTAAATGGAGCGATTATCGTAACCAGGTTTGGCAGAATTCACGTATTTACCGGTGTCATCGTAAGCATGAATCTGCGATTTTGATACGGCTGCTTCATATTCGCTTGCCAAGGGTGCTAAACCGCCATCGGCGATGTAATAGTGTTTTAAGCCGGGAATATAAGCCACGGTCATTGGGCGCGAGCTGGGTTTTTTAACTAAGGGGATTTTAATGCCAATGCTTGCGATTGGTAATACCTCGGCCATTAATATGCTAGAAGCGGTAAGCCCTGACAAAAACAGGCTACTCATAAATAAAGGTTTTATTAAATGCATATTGAGATAACTTTCTTGTTTAAAACGAACGAATCATGAGTAAGGGATGAACGGGTTTTGTGGGTAACGTTTGATTAGTGTATCTGTTGACGATTCTAGTTCAAACTGATGAATGTGGTCTGATAAATAGAGCATTATGACATTTGCTTTTTAATTGGCGCGAATTCTTGAGTAAGGTTGGATTTTTCAAGAGGCTCTGTTTTTTCAATTAACTCAGACTTTTCAAGTAGCATGGCATCGCCATAGCTAAAAAATCGGTAGTTTTTTTCTACGGCATGCGCATAAGCTTGTTTAATGGCATCAAAGCCTGCAAAAGCCGATACCAGCATCAGCAAAGTGCTTTTAGGTAAATGAAAGTTAGTCAGTAATTTATCTACAATTTTAAAATTAAAGCCTGGCGTGATAAAAATAGCTGTTTCTGCCGTGCCAGCTTGCAATAAAGCAGATTCATCAAGACTTAACGCTTTTTCTGCCGCACTTTCTAGCGCACGTAAGCTGGTTGTGCCAACCGCAATTACTTTGCCGCCTGCTTGTTTAGTTGCCATAATTGCCGCCACAGTTTCGGCACAGATATGATAGATCTCACTGTGCATTTTGTGGTCTTTAATATGGTTAACTCGCACCGGCTGAAAAGTGCCAGCGCCTACATGCAAGGTCACATAAGCCATTTTAACGCCTTTATTTTTTAGTTGGGATAGCATCGCCTCATCAAAATGCAGGCCAGCGGTAGGCGCTGCCACAGCACCTGCATTTTTTGCATAAACGGTCTGGTAACGCTCATCATCATCCGCTTCGGCACTGTGGGTGATATAAGGCGGTAGTGGCATTGCGCCGTAACGCTCTAATAAGTCGAGCGCGGGCATTTCATCTACAAATTGTAAGTGAAATAAATCATCCTTGCGGCCAATGACTGTTGCCTCAATTGCATTCGCTAATTGCAAAAAACTGCCCACTTTAGGTGCGCGTGAGGCGCGTATATGCGCTAACACATTGTGATTGTCCATCACTCTTTCGACTAAAACTTCTACCTGCCCGCCTGTGGCTTTCACCCCAAACAAACGTGCTTTAATGACACGTGTATCATTAAAAATCAGTAAATCGCCCGCCGATAAAAAACCGGGTAAATCGATAAATAAATGATCATTTAAAATTGTGGGTTGATTGCTCAGATGTAACAGCCTACTGCCATTTCGAGTACTTGTCGGGTGTTGTGCAATCAATGAATCAGGTAAATAAAAGTCAAAATCTTGGGTTCGCATTCCGAAAAAACTTGCTATAATAATGAAGTTGCAATTATACCTCATGCCGGGATGGCGGAATTGGTAGACGCACGGGACTCAAAATCCCGCGTTGGTAACAACGTGGGGGTTCGATTCCCCCTCCCGGCACCAAATCGAGTGAAGATTGTTTCTAAGTAATTGATAATAAAAGTAATTTTAGTAGATATTGCTAATATCTTCGCTTTAAAATTAGCTTGGTTATAAAACAAATCACTTGAGACACTTAATTAGTTATACTGATTTTTTTTGAACTTGTAACAAGATGTAACAGTCATTATTTTTGATAAAATTCTTAAGGCTTGGATTGTTAATTTCCTCGGCGTTTATGTTATCAGTGATGGATTGTAAAATAATTGCAAGGCCGAATAACTCACTCTCACCAGAGAACGGTTTGAAGTTGATGGTGATATTGGCAATTATTGCTTTTGTAATAGCACTTGGTTTTACGCATATCGGCGCCTGGCTGGTGTTGCCGTTTGCAGGATTGGAGCTGGCGGCATTTGGATATGCTTTTTATTATATATATTTGCATTCAAGCGATTTTGAAAGTATCGCAATAGAAGATGACAAAATAATTATAGAAAAAAGAAATTTTAAAGAAACCAGCGTAACTGAGTTTCAGCGCTATTGGACAAAAGTGCATGTGCGCGATGTGACAAATAATAAAGGGTTTGTTGGTAAAAGTGGGTTATTTATTAGCTCGCATGGCAAAGAAGTGGAATTTGGTAAGTATTTTATAGACGATGAGCAGCGGCTGACTTTGGCGCGTGAGCTCAAACAAAAATTAAAAAACATTAATTAGTTTATTTATTAATAAGTCTTGGAGCGGTTTATGCAAGTTTTTAAAAAAATTGGGTTAGGTTTGGCAGCCATGCTAGCGTCGCTCAATGCTTTTGCTGATTACAGTTGGAATTTTCCTGAGCCGGTTACACCGATGGCATTGGACACATTGCATGTGCATAATAAGTTCATGTTGATTTCGATGTTGATTTTCGCGGTTGTTTTAGCGATCATGATTTATTCAATTTTTGCACATCGTAAAAATAAAGGTTACAAAGCTGTTGAAGATAAAGCGCCTTCGACTGCGGTTGAAATTTTTTGGGTATTAGTGCCATTCGTTATTTTGTTGCTAATCGACTTTGTGATTATGGGTATTCCTGCTTATCATAGTGTTGTGATGATGGAAGATACGCGCGATAAAGCCGACATGGTCATTAAAATCACCGGTTCGCAATGGCGCTGGCAGTACGAGTATTTAGATGGTGACGCGCAAGGCATTAAGTTTGTCAGCAACTTAACCACAACTGCTGATCAGCAACATAACGCTGCTGAAAAAGATGAAAATTATCTTCTGGAAGTAGACAATCATCTAGTGTTGCCAGTGGGCGAAAAAGTACGTATCTTGATGACGGCTTCTGATGTATTGCACAACTGGTGGGTCCCACAATTTGGCTCATCTCGCGTCGCGGTGCCTGGTTTTATTCGCGAAACATGGGTGCAAGTGGATAAGGCGGGCACTTATCGTGGTCAATGTAAAGAGTTGTGCGGCAAAGGCCATGGCTATATGCCAGTGGTTGTAGACGCAGTGCCAATGGAAGACTATAAAGTGTGGGCCGCGGCTAAAAAAGTGGAACTGGCAAAAGCAGGAGAAATCAAAGAAATGACCAAAGATGATTTGGTTGCACAAGGTAAAGGCGTTTATGAGAAGAATTGCGCTGTATGTCATCAAGTAAACGGTGCGGGTTTGCCGCCAGCGTTTCCAGCAATGACGGGCAGTAAAATTGCACTTGGCCCTATATTTGGTGCGGATGGCAAGTACTTAAAAGATAGTCATTTGGATCGCTTGCTAAACGGTAAAGGCGTGATGCCAGCTTGGAAGGCAACATTGAACGACACAGAAATTGCAGCTGTCATAAGTTATGAGCGTCAAGCGCTTGGTAACGCGGCAACGGTTGATGCAATTGTGCAGCCAGCGCAAGTTAAAGCAGCGCGACAATAATTTAATTTGTAGTTTATTTGTGGTTTATTTTGTTTAAAATAAAAAAGGTAATTAGGAGAGCGCTATGAGTACAACAACAGTAGCACATGATCAAGAGCATCATGATCATCCGTCGGGCATTATGCGTTGGCTGACAACAACCAATCACAAAGATATTGGTACCATGTATTTGACCTTCTCTTTAGTGATGTTTTTAGTGGGTGGTGCAATGGTTTTAGGCATTCGTGCCGAATTATTTCAACCAGGTTTGCAATTAATGAATCCTGATTTTTACAATCAGTTAATTGGTGTGCATGCGCTAATTATGATTTTTGCAGCACTTATGCCAGCTGCAACGGGATTTGCTAACTGGATGATTCCATTGCAAATTGGTGCACCAGATATGGCATTGCCACGTTTGAATAACTGGGGTTTTTGGCTGTTGCCTCCTTCAGCGATTCTATTAACACTACCATTCACGCTTGCCTTATTTGGTATTGGTGATGGCGCGATTGCAACGGGCTGGACTTTTTATCCGCCCTTGTCAGTACAAGGCGGCATTGGTGTAGATTTTGCGATTTTTGCAGTGCATTTGCTGGGTATTTCGTCAGTTATGGGATCAATTAACATTATCGTGACCTTATTTAATATGCGCGCGCCTGGCATGACATTGATGAAAATGCCAATGTTTGCATGGGGTTGGTTAATTACTGCATTTTTATTGGTTGCGACTATTCCAGTATTGGCTGGTGCGGTAACCATGCTGTTAACAGATCGTCACTTTGGCACGCACTTCTTTGACGCAGCGGGTGGCGGTGACCCAATTATGTTCCAACACTTATTCTGGTTCTTCGGTCACCCAGAAGTGTATATTTTGTTACTGCCAGTGTGGGGCTTCATTCCACAAATTCTACAAACATTCTCACGTAAACCAATGTACGGTTATAAAGCACAAGTGTACTCATTGTGGGCAATTGGTGCGCTAGCTGTGGTTGTGTGGGCGCATCACTTCTTTACTGCAGGTATGCCAGTGCCAGCCTTGCTGTATTTTATGTACAGCACGATGGCTATTTCATTACCATTAGCCGTGTTGTTCTTCTGCTGGATTAAAACCATGTGGAAAGGCTCAATGACATTTGAAACGCCCATGTTGTTTGCCGTGGGTTGGATCATCTTGTTCGGTATTGGTGGTTTAACTGGTTTAGTATTGGCCGACGTTGCTGCCGATGCGCAATATCACAATAGTTACTTTGTGGTAGCGCACTTTCATTACACTTTATTTGCTGGCGGTATCATGGGCATTATGGCTGGCGTGTATTACTGGTTACCAAAAATGACGGGTAATATGTACGATGAAACATTGGGCAAATGGCATTTCTGGTTAACTGCAATTTCATTTAACCTAACCTTTATTCCACAATTCTTTGTTGGTTTGGCTGGTATGCCACGTCGTATTCCAGATTACGCTTTACAGTTTGCTGAGTTTAATATGATTTCATCCATCGCCGCATTTGCACTTGGCTTGTCACAATTGCTCTTTGTTTATGTCATTATTAAATGTGTAAGAGGCGGCAAAAAAGCAACTGATAAAGTGTGGGAAGGTGCAGTAGGTTTAGAGTGGACATTGTCTTCACCACCGCCATATCACAGCTTTAATGAGCAGCCAGTAATTAAATAGGTCAAGTAAGAAAAGCCTAAGTTTTGCTTGGGCTTTTCTGTTAAAAGTGAGTACTTAAAAAATGGACAATTTAGAAATAGCAAGACGTAATAGAAGTAAAAAAATTGCATTGATTTTTGGTGCAGTAGCGCTTGCGTGGTATGTATTGTCGATGTTTACAATATGGAACCTGTAGCTGACGCTGACTCAATTAAGCCAAAAACGAAAGCTGAGCTTAAGCTTGCTAATACCAAATTAGCAAAAAAGATGGTGTGGGTAGCGGCAGGTTCTTTGTTGTTCGCTTTTGCATTAGTACCTTTATACGACGTGTTGTGTAGTATTACTGGTTTGAATGGTAAAACGGATAATGCCGCGTCTACGCTTATCAAAGCTAAAGTAGATGCAAGCAGGAATGTGACAGTGCAATTTACGTCCGCTGTTATGCCTGGGCTTGGTTGGAATTTTTATCCCAAACAAGCCAGTATCACTTTGCATCCAGGCAAGATTGAAACAGTGTTGTTTGAAGCAAAAAATATTACCAGTCAGGTTGTGGTTGGTCAGGCAATTCCTAGCGTTACACCTGGTATTGCATCGGTTTATTTAAAAAAAGTAGAATGTTTTTGTTTCGTGAATCAAAGTTTAAAGCCAGGTGAAACAAAGATAATGCCATTGAGATTTTTTATCGATCCAGCCATACCAAAAGATGTAAGCGAAATGACATTGTCGTATTCATTTTTTGAAGCGACTAAAAAATGAACTTAGGAAAATGAATTCAGGTGAAAGAATTGAGATTTGGCTATAAATCGTTTTAAAATACACATTAAGGGAGCTTGTATCGCCAATCCAGCGTTACAACGTTATAATTTAAGTAGTTAAAATTTAGGTGCTTGGGAGTAAACGAATGGCTACACATTCAGAAAATCAATATTATGTTCCGCACGGTAGTTTTTATCCGTCAATCTTGTCAGTAGGCTTACTGTCACTTGCGTCTGGTTTCATTTTTAATATAAATAAACTGCATTTTGGTCAATGGATGATGTATTTGGGCGCAGCTATCATCATCGCCATGGTATTTAAATGGATGGGCACGGTCATCACCGAAAGCATCACAGGCCAATATAAAAACTGGGAAGACAAATCGTTCCGTATCGGTATGATTGTTTTTATTTGTTCCGAAGTCGCCTTCTTTGCGGCGTTTTTTGGTGCTTTATTTTACATGCGCATTTTATCGGTACCTGATTTAGCGGGCTACGATACAGACATTACACCCTATAAAGACTTCCTTAGTACATGGCCTTCGTTAGGTCCAGGTGGAAATGTATTAGGTACAGAATATGTGCCACCAGCAAACTTTAAGCCTATGCACTGGAATGGACTGCCATTAATTAACACTATTTTACTGTTAAGTTCTGGCGCAACCATCACTTGGGCGCACTGGGGTTTGATTAAAAATAACCGTAAGCAACTAGTGATTGGTATGGCATTGACGGTTTTATTAGGCCTTGCTTTCCTAGCCTGTCAGGCAATGGAATATCACGAAGCATACACTGAAATGGGTTTGACATTAGGTAGCGGCGCTTATGGCGCAACATTCTTTATGTTGACAGGCTTCCATGGTTTTCATGTGCTGCTTGGTACCACTATGTTAATTGTCATATTGATACGTTGCATGAAGGGCCATTTTACGCCTGAACATCATTTTGGTTTTGAGGGCGTTGCATGGTATTGGCACTTTGTCGACGTGGTATGGTTGGGTTTGTTTATATTTGTTTATATGCTGTAAGCTGACATGACAAAAAGGGCGATGCCAATGCATCGCCCTTTTTGTTTAAACGGTAAAGTTAAAGTGCGTGAATTAAAGTGCGTGACCTAGCTTGCCAAAATAGGCCGCAATAATCAATGCGATAAACAAAGCAATCGAAAGACCAATACGCATAGTCAAAGCCTTAACCGTGCGATCACTGCCAGATTTATCTTTGTTCAAGAAAAATAAAGCCGAAAATAAACTACCTAAAATAACCATTAACACCAATACGACTGCAATTTTTATAAACATTAATTTGTCCAAGTGACGTTGAATAATAATTATGCGACTGGCCTATTATAAATGCAATTTAGATTTTTAAATATCCAATTTAAACCAAGTTTGCTTGGTACTTTGCTAACGATCGTATGCATTCCTGTTTTTATCAAATTGGGGTATTGGCAATATGATAAAGCCGCTTTAAAGCAAAAAATTCAAGCTAATTTTACAAAAATCAATCCCAATAAATTACCAAATCTAAAAGACTATTTACTTAATTCAGAAAATTTAGAGTTTAAAAAAATTGAGGTTAGTGGCGAGTATGAAACAGCGTATCAAATTTTAATTGATAACAAAGTAGAGAATAGCATGGCTGGATATCATGTGATCACGCCACTTAAGATACAAGATTCAGATACCTACGTTTTGGTGAATCGCGGCTGGATTCAAGGGCACGAAAATCGCGCAGATTTACCAGTTTTCAGTACACCAACCGGTAGTATTAATGTGCAAGGCATGGCATGGCTACCAACTAAGAAAATATTTACGCTAGAAGAAAATACGCAGACAGCAGCAAAAAATCCACAATGGCAATTGGTTTGGCAAAATTTAGATATGCAGAAATATGTTAAGTCTGCGCCAATAAAAATTTTACCCATCATAATTAAGCTAGATAGCAACAGCCCTGCTGGCGGTTTTGTGCGGCACTGGGAAATGTCGGCCGACCGAATTATGACGCACTTAGGCTACGCTTATCAATGGTTTGGTTTTGCATTTGCAGCGTTGATGATTTACTTGTATTCGAGCATTAAGAAATTAAATTAAGCGGTATAGATTGGTTGAAAAGATGAGTGATTTTATGCAAACAGAGCAAACGAATAGTGATAATAAAAATAGTCAGCGCAAAGGACGAGCAGTATTTTTGATGATGCTGACTTTTTTTGTGGTGCCGATTATCGCAGTGGTACTAATGTTTAAGTTTGATTTTAAGCCGGGCGGGGAAAGCCGTGGTGAACTGATTGTACCACCTAGATTAATTCACGCTACTGCCACTTTAAAAAATAGCGATGGCCAAGATAGCAGTCAATTTTGGGTAGAAAAATGGAATATGGTGTACGTGACGGATGTTTGCGAAGCCAACTGCATGGCAAAATTGAAAGATATGCGACAAATTCATGTGTCGATGTACAAAGATATTCCGCGTACGCAGCGCGTTTTAATCACTAATATGCAAGACATCACGGCAATTAAAAAAGACTTCCCCGATTTAACGATTATTAACCAATCTACCACGGAGATTAGCGCATTAAGCCAGCAATTCAATATTGGTAGCGAAGCAGCGATGCAGTCAAACCGATTATATCTAGTCGACCCGTTAGGCCATATTATGATGAGTTATCCATTTGGCATTGCGGCGGCCGATATCCGAAAAGATCTAGCGCGACTTTTAAAATATTCTTGGGCGGCATAATCATGTTGTTTAAACGCATTGCAATGTTGGGCGCTGTAATGGCCTTATGTGTGGTTGTTTTAGGTGCTTATGTGCGCCTTACTGACGCTGGTTTAGGCTGTCCAGACTGGCCGGGCTGTTATGGCACACTCACCGTGCCACAAAGCGAAGCTGCCATCCTAAAAGCACAAATTATTTATCCAGATAAGATGGTAGAAACTGGCAAAGCCTGGAGGGAAATGTTGCACCGTTACTTAGCAGGTACTTTGGGTTTGGTGGTTTTGACGTTATTTATTCTGGCATGGAAAAATACAAGCAAAACTAATAGTCATCTTGCACAAAAAATTAAAGTATCACCATGGCTTACAACCGCTTTGCTTGCCATTATTATGTTTCAGGCCGCGTTGGGTATGTGGACAGTGACTATGTTGCTAAAACCTGTAATTGTGAGCGCGCATTTGTTGGGCGGCATGATTACCTTAGGCTTGCTGACTTGGATAGCGCACCGACATTGGGGGCGTTATTCATCGGCAGCCGTGCAAAGTGGCGGTTTACGTTGGGCGATTCGTCTCGCTTTGCTAATTTTATTGATGCAAGTATTTTTAGGCGGATGGACCAGCACAAATTATGCTGCACTGGCATGCACAGATTTTCCGACTTGTCATGGATTGTGGATGCCTAACATGGATTTTAAAGATGCATTTCACTTGGTGCGCGAGTTAGGCCAAAGTGCAGATGGAAGCAATTTAAGTCTGGCATCTTTAACCGCCATTCAGTGGACACATCGCGTTGGCGCAATCATAACTTTGATTTATTTGGGTTTTTTAGCCTTAAATAGTTTAAAATACGCGCAATTAAAAGGGTTAAGTGTGGCATTAATCGCCGTTCTTTTTGCGCAAATTGGCTTGGGCATTGCTAATTTAGTTTTACATTTACCATTGGTATTGGCCGTTGCACACAATTTGGGCGCTGCGTTGTTGGTCGTTATATTGGTTATATTTAACTCAAAAATTACTGGCGAAGCTAATCATTCCCACCACTAATATTTAAGCCAATATTTAGTGTTAAGTATTTATTTAATGCATGGCATTAAACGAAACAAAGAGAGTATTAATTGAGTGCAAAATTGAATGTAAATACACCCACCCAGCTTCAAATATTTGGCGCAAGCGTTAAAAACTTTTATGCGCTTTGTAAGCCGCGCGTCACCATGCTTATTGTGTTTACTGCCATTATTGGTATGTTTTTAGCCACGCCAGGCATGGTGCCCTGGCCACTTTTGTTAGCCACAACCGTTGGCATTGCATTTGCATCTGGTGCTGCTGCTGCTTTTAATTGCTTGATAGAGCATAAAATTGACGCTGTAATGGCACGCACGCGGGGAAGGCCGCTGCCAACAGGTCAGCTTTCTCAAACAGAAACCATGATTTTTGCCACTATTTTAGGCAGTCTTGGCTTGCTGATTTTGTATGTATTTGTCAATGCGCTAACCATGTGGCTCACATTCGCTACTTTTGTGGGATACGCGGTTATTTACACGGTATTCTTAAAGCCTGCAACACCAATGAACATTGTTATTGGCGGTGCATCAGGTGCTATGCCGCCAATATTGGGTTGGGCCGCTGTTAACAATGCAATTGCACCAGAATCGCTAATTATGTTTTTGATCATCTTTGCATGGACGCCACCACACTTTTGGGCATTAGCGTTGTATCGCCGTGAAGAGTATGCCAAAGTTGGCATGCCGATGTTGCCAGTGACGCATGGCGAAGCGTTTACGCTGTTACATATTTTGCTCTACACCGTCATTTTGGTGGTGGTGTCGATAATGCCGTACGGCTTGGGCATGAGCGGTTTGATTTACCTAGTTTCTGCCATTTTGTTGAATCTGGTATTTTTGTGGTATGTCATTGGTTTATATCGAAAATATTCTGATGATTTAGCAAAAAGTACTTTTAAATATTCTATACTATATCTGACATTGATCTTTGCGGCTTTGTTGGTAGACCATTATTGGAAGATATAAATACGGGTGGCAGTTTTGATGGCGCGCCCGCCGCGATTCGAACGCGGGACCTTTGGCTTCGGAAACCAACACTCTATCCAACTGAGCTACGGGCGCTAATGCAAGCGCATTATAACAAAGCAACAGCCATTAATAACAGCATTAATACAGCGCAGCATAAATAGTTCGTCGTTAAGTTTACTGAATTTAACGGTTTATTTGCAGATATTTATCTGCATTTTGTGGTTCTGCGCTTTTAACCTTGCAGGCGTGTAGGTATAATCAGCAGGGCATAATTAAATCAAATAATTTTTAATATTTAGGGATTAAAAGCAATGAGTAAGAAAGATGACGGATATTCAAGTTCTAGTTTTTGGCAATTAATTATTGCTATTCCTGGCACTATTTTAGCGTTTACTTTGTTAATTTCACTTTTAGCACATTTTTTTGGCAAAACTGAAGTGCCAGCCGCACCAGTTGCGGTACCTGCAGAAGTTGCCGCTAAAGTAGAAGAGGCGATTAAACCAGTTGCTGAAGTAGAAGTTGCCGCCGCTAGCACTGGTCCACATGTGGATAGGACGGGTGAAGAAGTCACCAAAGCTGTTTGTGCGCTTTGCCATGCCGCTGGTTTAATGCAAGCGCCGATGATTGGTAATAAAGAACAATGGGCGCCGCGTATTGCATTAGGTTATGAAACCTTAGTACAGCATGCTATTGCTGGTATTCGTAATATGCCTGCGCGTGGTGGTAATCCTGATTTAACCGATGGTGAGGTTGCAAATGCAGTGGCGCACATGGCAAACGCATCGGGCGCGAATTTTGAGCCACCAAAACCTGCACAAACAGAAGCCGCTCCAGCAACTGAAACAGCGCCAGCAAACGATGCTGTGCCAGCAAGCTAGTTTTTTTGCTCTAAATTTAGTGTTAAGTAAAAGCCGCTTAAAATATTTAGGCGGCTTTTTATTTTTATAATCCATTAATTCACTATTAAACACCTATAATCCAAGCATTATGGCGACTTACGCAATTGGCGATATTCAAGGTTGTTATCACGCCTTTATGGCGTTACTTGCACGTCTATCATTCAATCCTGACCACGATCAACTCAGATTGGTTGGTGATTTAATTAACCGCGGTAATGGCTCGCTGGAAGTTTTGCGCTGGTGTTATCAACATCAGTCTTCAATCAAAGTAGTGCTGGGTAATCATGATTTACATGCGCTTGCGGTTGCGCATGCGTTAAAAAAAGCGCACAAAAGCGATACATTGCAGACCATTATGGATGCGCCTGATGGCGAAGATTTGCTTATTTGGTTGCGCCATCAGCCGTTGTTGATTGCCGATATTGATGAATTGCGAACGTCTTATGTAATTGTGCATGCGGGATTGTTGCCGCAATGGACATTGGACTCTGCCCTGAGCTATGCACGCGAAGTTGAAGTTGCTTTGCAAGCGCGCGATTACATAAATTTTTTGGCGAATATGTACGGCAACGAGCCTAATACTTGGCAAGATAATTTATCGGGCATGGCTAGGCTTAAAGTCATTACCAACGCGATGACGCGCATGCGTATTTGTACAGAAAATGGTGCGATGGAGTTTGCGTTTAAAGGTCAATTGAAGGATGTGCCAGCAGGTTATATGCCGTGGTTTAATGTGCCTGACAGGCAATCTAAAGACGTAGCAATTTTTTGCGGCCATTGGTCTGCATTGGGCATCAGTCAAAGTTGCAATGTAACCAGCTTGGATACAGGCTGCTTGTGGGGTGGGCAACTCACGGCAGTTTGCATAGAAACGGGCGTCATTACACAAGTGCAGCATGATATGAGGGATTTGGTTACACAGCCAGTTTAGCCACAATAACGTCGTAGGCACTTTGCGTTAAATCGCGTCTGTTTTGGCCAGCCGCATTAATTGGCATTAAAAAGTGTAATTCAACAATGGCATTTTTTTGCTTAATCACCTGCTTCATTGATTCTACCAAGCCGGTTTCGCCTGCGTAGGCCATCGCAGTATTAATACTGCCATCTAAATTAACATAGCGGATAGCCACTGGCCAAATAAGGCTGTTCGCATTGATGGCCGCTTGTATCACACTGCTTTTGAATGTTAAAACTTGTTTTCCATCCGTGGTCGTTCCTTCAGGAAAAAAGCACAGATTATCGCCTTGTACCAAGCTGGCTGCGGTAATGTCGACAATTTTCGCCGCTACTTGCCTTTTGCTTCTATCAATAAATAACGGATTGGCTTTGTATGCCAAATAACCGAATATCGGCCAGCTTCTAATTTCTGCTTTTGCAATAAAACGCAGTGCAATTTTACTGTTAAGCGCATGAATATCTGACCAGGAAATGTGGTTGGCAACAAACATAACGCCTTTAGTTGCAGCAGGCGGTAAATCACCAAAAGTCACTACTTTGATATGAAATGCGCGCAAAAGACCGCCACACCACCATTTAATCAATTTTTTCTTCGCACTTTCACCTAAAACAGGCAAAAAAACTGCTGCGATAATTAAGCCAGTAATCGTGTGAATAAAGACGCGTGTAACGCGGTAAATTTGGGAAATTAAGCTACTTTGCTGCAAGTTATTTTAAGAAATGCGATGCATATCGTTCGTTTATTTTTTGATAACAGTACCTTACCAGCATATCAGCCGTATTGAAATAGGCATTCCACGCGGTTAATGGCAAAGTTTAGTGACTGACGCGCGAAGTATCGGCATTTTCTACGATGCGTACTCTATCGCCTGGATTAAATTGCTCATCGGCTTCTTGTACGATAGCGACCAGTGCGCCACCATCCAACTTGACAGTAATTTCAAGGCCGTCTTTGCGGGTAATACCTTCTTCTGCCGCAGAGCCAGCTAGGCCGCCAACAACTGCGCCTATAACTGCTGCGATAGCGCTACCACGACCGCCACCAACTGAACTGCCAGCAATGCCGCCAATTGCGCCGCCTGCTACAGTGCCGATTGGTGTTTTGGTACCTTCCAATTTAACTGCACGCACGCTTTCAACCACGCCAGTTCTCACTGTTTGTACTTTGCGGGCATCGTCACGTTTGTAAACGCTGCCAGAATTAGAACTGGCGCAAGCTGCGGTTAAAATAGATAAAGCGACAATAATCAATAATTTTGAAATTTGCATTTTTATTCCCTTAATAATTGCGCATCCATTTAGCTAAATAGATGGCCTTAATTCAGTTTAGTTGCAACCAACTTTTGTTGCAAGGCAAGTTGTTCGCTAGAAACTTCAGTCACCAATGCCTGTGCGTAAATATTTTCTATTTCAATGCGCGTTGGCTGATGATTTTGTCCGCCGCGACTGGCAATTTTAATTGCGCCCATGGTCGAAGCCAATCTGCCGCAGGTTAACCAATCCCAGCCATTTGCAATGCCATATAAAAGCCCAGCTCGATAGGCATCGCCGCAACCAGTAGGATCCACTACTTTATCTGCCTTAACGCAAGGGATATCAAAACGTTGACCATCTGCATAGATGTGCGATCCACTGCCACCCAAAGTGACGATTAATGCTTTTACTTTTTGCGCTAATTGTTCAAGCGTTAATCCTGTTTTATCCTGTAAAACCTGTGCTTCATAATCATTCACCGCTAGATAGGTGGCCATTTCTATAAAATATAATAAATCCTCACCGTTAAACATTGGCAAGCCTTGGCCAGGATCAAACATAAATGGAATGCCTGCTTCAAAGCACTGTTTGGCATGCTGAAACATGCCATCACGACCATCTGGCGCAATCACCGCCAAACTTACATTTTTGGCATCTTTCACGTTATTTTGATGTGATTCCGCCATCGCACCTGGATGAAAAGCGGTAATTTGATTGTCATCAATATCGGTTGTAATAAACGCTTGCGCGGTAAATCTGCCATCAATTTGTTTGATGTGCGTTGTCTCTAAATTATTTTTCTTGAGCCAGCTGATATAACTGCCAAAATCTTCACCAACGGTTGCCATAATTAATGGTTTGCCTTCTAACAACTGCAAATTATAAGCAATATTGCCCGCAGTGCCACCAAATTCACGGCGCATTTCGGGTACATAAAACGACACACTTAAAGCGTGAATTTTATCGGGCAGAATGTGATTTTTAAATTGATCTTGAAACACCATAATGGTATCGAAAGCGAGAGAGCCGCAAATAAGCGTGTGCATAATAATACCAATGTTTTAAAACGATATTATCTTAGAGCAAGCGTGAACTAGGCAAGGGGAGATTTTGATTCGGTCTAGATTGCAAAGACAAAACTTAAGTGAAAATAATGGTTAACTATCGTTGATAGTTGAGTAGAAGGCTTAATTTATGCTTGTTTGATCGCGCCATCGATTAAGATTTTAGCGGCTTTTTTAGCGTATTTGATTGCGCCAGAACCGCGTTTCATTTGCTCGGCCTGCGCAGCGCCTTCAAATAGTAGTGACAATTGCAAAGCTAAACCATCTGCGTCTTTAATATTGGCATCCGCGGCTAATTTACAAATAAACTGCCTGAATTCGCGCGATTGTAATGAGGACAATTTGTGAATGGCATTTTCTTCGTTAGGAAACTCAGCAGAGGCTTTAATAAAGCCAACACCAATAAACGCAGAAGAGTTTACCCATTCCTCGATGTAATCAAAAAGATGCTGTATTTTATCGGCTGGTTTTTTGCTGTCCGCGTTCAGTTTTTCGCTCAACCAGCTTTGAAAGTCATGCTGGCTTTTTTGCAGAACGGCAATAATCAATTGCTCTTTAGTATTGAAGTATTTGTACAGCGTCATTTTTGTGGTGCCAGCCACGGCAACAATCGTATCTACGCCAGTCGAGTTGATACCTCTAGTGTGAAATAAATCGGTTGCAACCAGCAAAATTTTGTCTTTTAGAACGCTCATGCAATGAGTATAGCATGACATTAATTCGCTTTGTCAAATATACTTATAGGTAATAATTTATTTAACTTAACGATTAATTTTTTAGATAAGTTATTAATAAATCGAATAAAATTAATTTACTAAATATATTAATAACTATATTATATACAGGACGGTATATTTTTATCGTATTCCATTCGTTTTTATATTAGGAGCAATAAATGAACAAATTAATACCTGTGTCAGTATTAACAGCAGCCGTAATATTAGGCGGATGTGCATCCATGAAAAAAGATGCAGCAGCCAGTTTAGCAGTTGTAGAGAAGGTGACGATCAACGCCCCAGCACAAAAAGTGTGGGCTAAAGTGGCTAACTTCGGTGACTTAGGCGCTTTTCACCCAGCAGTCGCAAAAACCGAAATTAAAAGCGGTACAAACAACACAAAAGGTGCAACGCGTTTATTAACGCTAGGTGATGGCGGCACAGTGAATGAAACCTTAACAGCCTACAGTGCATCAGACATGAGCTACTCTTACGTCATTAATGAAAGCGTTTTACCGGTGAGTCATTATTCAGCAAAAATTGATGTAAACCCAATTAGTGCTAACGTAACAGAAGTGGTTTGGAAAGCTAACTTTGCGCGTAAAGACCCGTCAGCAACGCCTGCTAAAGGCCAAGATGACGCCGCTGCAACGAGTACAATCAGCGCGGTATTTCGTGGTGGTTTAGATAATCTGAAAAAAATCACAGAATAATTTTAGTGATAAATAAAAAGCCAGTTGCGATTTATTTCGCAGCTGGCTTTTTTGCATAATGTGGATAAAAAGTTAGTTTTTAGAATTCGCCATTAGCATGGGTGTATAGTTGCAACGCACCATGTCTAATAGTTGATGCACCAGTTTTTGGTCTTCTATGTTGGTTGAAATTTGACCCAGCACGATATTTTCAAAATAGACTTTTTTGTAAGAGTCTGGCAATTGTAGCGCTTCAATCAATTGGCAGTTGCCTTTACGCATCTGGTCAATTTGGGCGATTAATGCAGAGGTTTGTTGTGGACTTGCGATCAGGCTTGCATTCACAGCAGTAGTGTTTGATTCTATATGAGCGACTTGCGGCGTTGCAATTGGAGTCGCTTGATTAAATACAAATAAACTCCCAGCCACAACCAATGCCCCTAAAAAACTAGCAGCAAGCGCATAGGCTGATTTTTTATTAATGTGATATTCACTGGCGGTTTGCGCAGCAATCAATGCGCGGGCTGCATTTTTTGCGTGCGCTAAACTGTGCGCGCCTTCTACACTGTTATGATTTAGTTTTTCCTGGCTGGCAGCAAGCGCCATAAAATATAACTGACTGGCTAACATTTCGGGCATTGCAGCCCCGGTTTTAGCGGCTTCTATGGTTAAAAAATCTTGTAGCTTGCGGTTTATTGCTTGGCTGCCAGCAGTCTGTATTTCCTCGATATGTTCGCGCATGCTTGGCGCATCCAGCCAATCTTCTAGAATATCAAACAAGCTTAAAAGACGTAGTTGCGGCTTGGTGCTCGATTTTTTGAGCATATGAATCAGCCAATCAGAATCTAGAATATCCATACTTAATCCAAGATTTTTATTAATTAAAGTGGTTAATACTAAAACGGTTTTACAACAGCTAGTATCACTATAGCAAATAATATCAGCACAGGTACTTCATTAAACCAACGATACCAGATATGGTTATGCGCATTGTTGCGCATTTTAAATTCACGCATCAGCTTGCCGCAATAAGCGTGATAGGCGATTAGGCTAGCCACAAGAACCAGCTTGGCATGCAGCCAAGCGCCGCTGATGCCATAACCTAGCCAAAGCCATAATCCAAAAATAATCGCCAATACAGCCAGCGGCAACATAAAGCGATACAGTTTTTGCTCCATCAGGCTTAAACGCGCTAAAGTCGCATCATCATTTACCATGGCGTGGTTCACAAATAATCGCGGCAAATAAAATAATCCTGCAAACCAGCTGGTCACAAAGATGATGTGCAAAGCTTTAATCCACAGCATTATTTAGCCAACTCGATATTGAGTAATTGATGTAACTTAACAAAATCTAGCTCGCCGATGGTGCGTTGAGTGCGCTTGCCTTTTTTATCGAAAATAAACGCGGTGGGTGTTAAGTTAACGCCACCAAACGCCTGCGTAATTTCAGAAAAGCCATCATGCATCACAGGAAAAGGCAGCGCTTTTTGGCGCGTATAATTAAGCACTTGCGCAGGCGGATCGTACGGCATCGCTACCGAAATAATCTCAAAGCCTTTGGGCCGATAAGTGTTATAAGTTTTGATTAAATCGGGCATTTCTTTGATGCAACCCGGGCAATCCGTGGCCCAAAAATTAACCAGCACGACCTTGCCTTTTAAATCAGCCATGCGGATTTTTTTGCCTTCAAGCGTCGTAAAAGTAACGTCAGGTGCTTGTGCTTTATTGTTTAGACTTAAACCTAAAAATACTAATAAAGCCAGAATCGCAACAGGAATAAATAATTTTTTAATGGTCAACATCGTATAATTTTAACGCGTTTTGCGCATAATTGTTATTAATAAACTGATCAATATTCACAGAACGCTTCTAGTTATTCGACTGTCTACAGCATGTTATAATTAACCCTTAAATTCAGTCAATTTTTATCAACAAGATAATTTAATCATTAAGATAAATAAAATCACCAATGAACGCACCTATTCCAGCGGAAATTTTACAAACACAACCAGCTCCCGCATTACGCCTGCGCGAAATTCCTTACAACTACACTTCGTTTTCAGATCGCGAAATCGTGATTCGATTTTTAGGTGAGGACATATGGGATATTTTAAATATCTTGCGCGCGGAGCGTAAAACAGGCCGTAGCGCGCGCATGCTGTTTGAAGTGCTGGGTGATTTATGGGTAGTCAGTCGCAATCCATATCTGCAAGACGATTTGGTGGATAATCCCAAACGCCGCAAAGCTTTAATCGACGCGCTATATCACCGCATTAAAGCGATTGATGAACGGAACACCAATGGCGACAACAGTGGTAACGAAAAAGTACAAAAGTTAGTTGCCGCCGCCACAAAAGCGGTGGAAAAATTCGCAGAGGATTTCCGCCAAATTTATGATTTACGCAAAAAAGCGCTAGCTAAATACAGCAAAATTACCCGCAAAGACAATATTCAGTTTGATGGACTTGCGCGCGTTTCACATGTGACCGATGCCACCGACTGGCGTGTGGAATATCCCTTTGTAGTACTGAATCCTGATACGGAAATTGAAATTGCTGCATTAGTCAAAGCCAGTATCGAACTAGGCTTAACGGTTATCCCACGTGGCGGTGGTACAGGTTACACTGGCGGCGCAATTCCGCTTACGCCTTTGTCTGTGGTGATTAATACAGAGAAATTAGACCGTCATAGTGGCGTAAAAATGCGCACATTGCCGGGAGTTGCTCGCCAAGTCGCTACAATTGAATGCGGTGCAGGCGTTGTCACGCGCCGCGCCATGGAAGCAGCGACTGAAGCAGGCTTAGAATTTGCCTGCGACCCAACCAGTGCCGACGCGAGTTGTATTGGCGGAAATGTGGCCATGAATGCAGGCGGTAAAAAAGCCGTGCTGTGGGGCACTGCGTTAGATAACTTGGCCTCTTGGCGCATGGTAACGCCAGACGCAACATGGATTGAGGTTGAACGTCTTGACCACAATCTGGGTAAAATTCACGATATTGCCATGGCGCGTTTTAAAGTCAGTCGTTTTGATATGGACATGAAAACGCAATTAGGTGAGCCTGAAATTCTAGAAATCGCTGGACCCAGTTTTCGCAAAGTTGGTTTGGGTAAAGATGTTACCGATAAATTCTTAAGCGGTCTGCCAGGTATTCAAAAAGAAGGTTGTGATGGATTAATTACCAGTGCCACCTTTATTCTGCATCGCATGCCAAAATATGTACGCACGATTGCGCTGGAATTTTTTGGCAATGTTTCACACGCCGTACCCGCGATTGTTGAGATTAAAGATTATCTGGATGCGACCGCCAAGGGCTTAAATAATGGTCAAGGGCCAGCCGTGATTATGGCGGGCTTGGAGCATATGGATGAGCGCTATATTAAAGCAGTGGGCTATGCCACCAAGGCCGCGCGTCAGCAACGCCCAAAAATGGTGTTAATCGCCGATATTGCCTCTGATGATGAAAATGCGGTTGGCGAAGTTGGTTCTGCCATGGTACGCATGTGTAATGCCAAAAATGGCGAAGGTTTTATTGCTGTATCAGGTGAAGCGCGCAAAAAATTCTGGCTAGATCGTGCGCGCACGGCCGCTATCGCCAAGCACACCAACGCCTTTAAAATTAACGAAGACGTTGTGATCCCTCTACCAAAATTGGGGGATTATTCTGACGGCATCGAACGTATTAACATTGAGCTTTCAATTGATAATAAGCTTAAATTAGTGGATGCCTTAGAAGCATTTATGCAGACCGAATTGCCGCTACAAGCCGATGAAGAAGGCAACGCTGACGCAGAAATGGTGCATTCTAAGCAGTTAATTGCACTGCAATTATTGCGAGATTTGCGCGCGAAATGGCTTTTAATTTTAAATACGCTAGATGAGCCAGTCAGCGTTTTGGGCGAGATTGGCAAGCCGTATAGTCAATATGAAAATGTCTTTCGCGCCGTCCAATCTTACGATTTGCGCATCTCTTGGAAGCGCGAACTCAAACGCCCGATGGCCGAAATTTTTGCTGGGCGTGAGTATCAAAAAATCTTGTCGCGTTGTGACGAAATCCACAAAGCCATATTGAAAAGCCGCGTATTTATTGCGTTGCACATGCATGCAGGTGATGGCAATGTGCATACCAATATTCCCGTGAATTCTGATGATTACACTATGATGAAGCAAGCGCACGACGCAGTTGACCGCGTAATGGCGTTGGCTAAAGGCTTAAATGGGGTGATTTCAGGCGAGCATGGTATTGGTATCACCAAAATGGAGTATTTGGACCAAGCCACAATTGATAACTTTACGGCTTACAAAAATAAAGTAGACCCAAACGGCCACTTTAATAAAGGTAAATTGCTGGCGGGTTCTGGGCTTGAAAATGCTTACACACCAAGCTTCGGCTTGTTGGAGCAAGAGTCCATTATTATGGAAGAATCAGCCATTGGTGAAATTGCTGATGATATAAGTGATTGTTTACGTTGCGGAAAATGCAAACCTGTTTGTACTACGCACGTGCCACGCGCCAATCTTTTATACAGTCCGCGTAATAAAATCTTGGGTACATCACTATTGATTGAGGCGTTTTTGTATGAAGAACAAACGCGGCGCGGCATTTCGCTCAAACATTTCGATGAATTCAACGATGTAGCCGACCATTGTACGGTTTGCCACAAATGCTTAAATCCGTGCCCAGTAGATATTGATTTTGGTGATGTTTCTATCAAAATGCGTAACTTTTTGCGTGAGCAAGGTAAAAAGCAATTTAACCCTGGCACTGCAGTTGGGATGTTGTTTTTAAACGCTAAAGATCCCGCTACGGTTAAATTTTTACGCACCACCATGATAGGCTGGGGCTATAAAGCGCAAAATATTGCACATGCCTTGGCGAAAAGATTGGGTTTATTAAAAGATAAATTTCGTCCGCCTGCAACAGTAGGCAAGCCAGAAATCAAGGCGCAGGTGATTCATTTTATTAATCGGCCCATGCCAAGAAAAATGCAATCTAAAACTTCACGCGCCATGCTGGGCGTAGAAGATAACAGCATGATTCCAGTAATTCGTAATCCGCAAAAAGTGACGGAAGATTCTGAAGCAGTATTTTATTTCCCAGGTTGCGGCTCAGAGCGTTTGTTTTCAAACGTTGGTTTAGCCACGCAGGCGATGTTGTATGAGGTCGGCGCAATCACGGTATTGCCACCTGGTTATCTGTGTTGCGGCTACCCACAAACCTCAGCAGGTAATCACGATAAAGGCCAAGAAATTACCGCAGATAATCGCGTTCTGTTTCATCGCGTGGCTAACACTTTGAATTACCTGGATATTAAAACAGTTATTGTGTCTTGCGGCACGTGTATGGATCAACTGCAAAAATACGAATTTGAGAAGATATTCCCAGGTTGCAGGTTGCTGGATATCCACGAGTATTTAATGGAAAAAGACATGCGCTTGCAAACCGTCACTGGTACGCGCTATATGTACCACGACCCCTGCCATAGCCCAATGAAAACCTATAAGCCGATGGAAGTGACCAATAAACTGATGGGGCAAGAGGTGCAACTAAATGACCGTTGCTGCGGTGAAAGTGGTACTTTTGCCGCTGCCCGCCCCGATATCGCCACGCAAGTTAAATTCCGCAAGCAAGAAGAACTGGAAAAAGGTATGGAAAAAATGGGCTTAACGGTTGGCAAGCCTGAAGAAAAAGTGAAAATTCTGACCAGTTGCCCAAGCTGCCTACAAGGTTTAGCGCGTTATGGCGATGATACTGGAATAGAAGCGGATTACATTGTGGTCGAAATGGCCAAGCATATTCTGGGTGAGAACTGGATGGAAGAATATGTTGAACGGGTGAATAACGGTGGGATTGAGAAGGTTCTGCTTTAATTAAAATTTAACCCTTTTTAAACATTCGGTTTAATTGATTTGTCAGCCAGCGTGGCATTTGATGTCAAACAAAGTCTGTGTGCTTAAATATTTAAACCATGCATTCGTCTTTTCAAAACTGAGTAATTATTGGTAACAATACATTTATTGCTTGGCAACGTAGCTATTATGAACGACATAAAGATATCAACATGAAAAGCGGTGTCTGCAAGATTTTGTTCTTAATATGCTGCTTTTGTGTCAATGCGGCTTACTCGGCGGTATTGGTTGGCTGGTCAAGCATGCCGCTAAATACTTATACTGCAGGTCCTTTTAGTCAGCATCAAGGTTCCAACACTTGGGCGCCTCCAAGTTCTCAAATAGTCGGCGGTTTTTCTGCCGCTGAAAAAGCTGCCGATGGAAGCTATATCTTTTTGATTGATACTGGATTTGGCCCCAAATCGTCTTCATTGAGTTCGTTGCTAGGGCTTTATGATTTAAAAATTGACTTTAATGATTTTCAAGGCAACATCAAAAACACAGAAGTTTTAAAGCTAATTCGTTTTAATGATAGTGACAACAAACTGAGCTTTGCTAAACAAGTTGATTTTGAATTCTATGGTAACAATCCCAAAAATAACCCTGTTGATGCAATCATCAAAAAAGGTAAATTGCTGACTGGTGGAGATATTGATCCTGAATCCTTTCGGGTGGATTACAAAGGCAATATATGGGTTGGCGACGAGTTTGGTCCATTTTTAATTAAGCTGGACAAAACAGGTAAGGTTTTAAGGCGAGAAATTGCTATCCCCAATATCACTTCTCCGGAAAATTCATTATTGAAAACCGGGGATATTCCAACTATTAAAACGACAGCGGGTTTAGAAGGGATGGCAATTAACCCTCAAGGCAATAAGCTTTACCCAATGTTAGAAAAGCCTGTTATTGGAGACGCTGAAAAAGCGCTTAGAATATATGAATTTGATGTAGATACAGAGCATTTTGAAGAAGGGTATTATTTATACAAATTAGATGGTGATGCCACGGAAATAAGAGAGCTAGTCGCTATTAACGACAAAGAGTTTTTAACGATCGAGCAAAATGAGAGATGGGGTTCTGATGGACATGTAAAAAAAGTATTTTGGCTTTCAATTGCAGATGTTGAAAAGTATGGGTATGTTAAAAAGAGAGAAATAGTTGATTTAATGCATATTTCTGACCCGGTTGATTTGAATAAAGACGGTAGTATTGCTTTCTCTTTCCCCAAATTAACGATTGAATCCATCGTCATTTTAGATAAAGATACCTTATTGATTACAAACGATAATAATTTTGGGGAAAGAACAGATTTTATTAAAATCCGTTTAAATGAATCTTTAAACTTGAAGCAATTTAATAGCCCTACATTAGATACAAACAAATGGGCGCCACGTGATAAAAATTACTATGCATGGCAAGGCTTTCATAGCTATAGCCTGGAATGGGGAAATATAGCGGCGACCATGCTGATTTTTTTGATAGTATTAGCCACTGCCATTCAGAAAATCCATTTAAAAGCGGATGGCATATTTCATTGGGCAATATTATCTGCGGTGATATTAAGCTTATTTTTTTACAATTATCTTAGCTTATATTATTACGCAACCCAATCTTTTCGAGATCTGTTTATTGATTCTGGTTTGTATCAAAACCGAGGCCCACTGCAACGTTCCATCATCATGGCTATCGCGGTGGCAACGGTTATGATGTTTTTTGCGGCGTTTTTTTACTATAAAAATAGGTATACAAAATATTCTATGGCCGTTATCAGCATGTTGTTGGGCTTAAAAGGCACTCAGTTTGTGTCCTATCATCGCATTGATAACATCACAGATTACGTATTGGGTATTGGGCGAGTATTTGATTGGATTGAGTCTTTTTTTATACTATTATTATTGTTAGCGGTTATTCATGATCGTAAAATTAACACTTAAAAAATATTGTCAAGCAAGGCACTCTAGGTGCAACTGTTTCAGAAAGGCTATCGATGCATATTGGTGACCCAACCATTATTGCGTGGATTACCGTATTGGTTTATCTAACAGCCGCAGCAAGGTGTGTATTTAAAGCCATCGTGTCTAAAAAATTTGGTGGTAATTATCAGTTTTGGCTTTATTTAGCCGTCTTTTTATTGTTTTTAGGTGTTAATAAGCAGCTAGATTTGCAAACTTGGTTTGAGCAAACCATGAAAGCGTTAGCACAAACACGCGGTTGGTATGAGTACAAACTTTCTTTGCAAAAAGTCTTTATTGCGCTGCTTGGTCTTGGCATGCTAACCGTATTACTTAGCTTCCGATTATATCTGGCGAACTCTTGGCGCAATTACAAAATAACCTGGATTGGTATTGTGTTGCTTTGCGTTTTCATTTTAGTGCGTGCAGCAGCATTTAATCAGTTAGATTTTTTGGTTAATCAGGATATTTTAGGATTCAATATTGCCGAAATACTGGAAATATCGGCACTATTCCTCATCGTGTTAGGCACATTCCTTTACACCAAACAACCCAATTTTGTCACGACAGGCGCACTGCAGATTAAAGATTATGTAGAAATTATGAATGAGCATAGTATTGTGCATTGCCCTCAATGCGGTATTCAGCCCTTGGCAAAGATAGTAGATGGCCGTGTGTTTAAATGCCGATCTTGCGGATTTATGTATACGGTAACGATTGCGAATTAAACGCATTAGCTAGATAGAAAGCAAATCAGGACACAATTTTTTGCATAAAAACACATGAATTTTTACCCAATAGTTAAACCGTTTTTATTTCAATTAGATGCTGAAACAGCACATGACATCACGCTTAAAGGCCTGAAGTGGGCTGAGAAAACCGGCGTTTTAAATAGCTATGCAAAACCGCCTACGTGTGCTTCGCGTCAGGTAATGGGTTTAACTTTTCCCAACCCAGTTGGTTTGGCGGCAGGCTTGGATAAAAATGGTGCAGTCATTGATGGCATGGCTGCCTTGGGTTTTGGTTTTATTGAAATAGGCACAGTGACGCCGCGTGCGCAGCCAGGCAATGCCAAGCCGCGCTTGTTTCGTGTAACAAAGGCACAAGGTGTGATTAATCGTTTTGGTTTTAATAACTTAGGTGTCGATAATTTAGTTAACAATGTAAAAGCGGCAAAATTTAATGCCGGCTTTGCCAATCAAATATTGGGCATTAACATTGGTAAAAATTTTGATACGCCGATTGAAAACGCAGTAGATGACTATTTAATCTGCATGCAAAAAGTGTACGAACATGCCAGTTATATCACCGTGAATATTTCGTCGCCCAACACCAAAAATTTGCGTGCCTTGCAAGAAAAAGAAGCCTTATCCAGCTTGCTGGCCAGCTTGAAGCTGGAACAGCAAAAGTTGGCACAACAGCATGGAAAATATGTGCCAATCACCTTAAAAATCGCGCCCGATTTAACACAGGCGCAAGTGATTGAAATTGCCGATTTATTGATGCAACATCAGATAGATGGCGTGATTGCGACCAATACAACTTTGGCACGCAATGCGATAAAAGGCATGAAAAATAGCAAAGAAACAGGCGGGCTATCTGGCGCACCAGTACGCAATCAATCGACGATTGTGATTCAGCAGCTTTCAAAACAATTGCAAGGTGCGCTGCCAATTATTGGCGTGGGCGGCATATTCAGTGGCGCAGATGCGGTAGAAAAAATTGCAGCTGGTGCGAGTTTGGTGCAAGTGTATAGCGGGCTGATTTATAAAGGCCCTAAACTAGTACACGATATTTGCGCAGTATTAGGTTAATTAAATCATAGACTTAACTAATATTTTTAGGCAAAAAATAGTGTTAAGTATTTGATTTTTTATGCTTCCAATTTTATATTCCTACCGCCGCTGCCCTTATGCCATGCGTGCCAGACTGGCAGTTTATGTTGCCAATGTTGCAGTTGAGTTACGCGAAATATCGCTGCGAGACAAGCCAGCCCACATGTTGCAGATATCGCCAAAAGCCACAGTGCCCGTGTTGTTGCTGCAAAATGGCATTGTGATTGAACAGAGTTTAGACATTATGTTTTGGGCGTTGCAACAGCGAGATCCGCAAAATTGGCTGGCTGCGGATTTGGCAAAAATGCACACATTAATTGCCGAGAACGACACAGTTTTTAAGCAGGCATTGGATGGCTACAAATATCCTGAACGCTACCCGCAAGCAATCCAAGTAGATTATCGCCAGCAAGGCGAGGTGTTTTTACAGCGGTTGGAAAACTTGCTCATTCAAAATACTTACTTGTTAAAAGCGACTGCCAGCTTGGCTGACATGGCGATTTTCCCGTTTGTGCGTCAGTTTGCGGCGGTTGATACGGTTTGGTTTGAAACATCCAATTATCCCAAATTGAAAATTTGGCTTAATAAGTTAGTTAAATCCGTATTATTTGAACAGGTGATGAAAAAACAGCCAACTTACATTGCATAAGTTGGCTGCTGGTATCGCGCTACTAAAATCTAATCTGCGGTAGCAAGTTGTGCATCGCGTGATTGCTTATCCTGAATAAAAACCAGTTTCACTTGATCTTTATCATCAATATCGACATGCACTGCACCGCCATTAGCCAATTTGCCAAATAACAATTCATCCGCCAACGCTTTGCGAATGGTGTCTTGAATCAAGCGTGCCATTGGGCGGGCGCCCATTTGCGGGTCAAAACCTTTTTTGCCCAAATAGATTTTAAGCGCATCGCTGAATGTGGCATCCACTTTTTTCTCATGTAATTGATCTTCTAATTGCATCAAGAATTTATCCACCACGCGGATAATAATATCTTGCGTTAAGCTGCCAAACGATACGGTTGCATCTAAACGGTTGCGAAATTCTGGTGAAAACAAGCGTTTAATATCGGCTGCTTCGTCACCTGCCTCTTTAGCATTCGTAAATCCAATGCTCGATTTTGCTAAATTCTCAGCGCCTGCATTTGTCGTCATGATAATCGTGACATTTCTAAAGTCTGCTTTGCGGCCGTTATTATCCGTGAGCGTACCGTGATCCATCACTTGTAACAGGATATTAAAAATATCGGGATGCGCTTTTTCAATCTCGTCCAGCAACAACACGCTGTAAGGCTGTTTGGTAATCGCTTCGGTCATTAAGCCGCCTTGCTCAAAACCAACGTAACCAGGAGGTGCGCCAATCAGCCGGCTTACCGCATGTCTTTCCATATATTCACTCATGTCAAAGCGAATCAACTCAACACCCATAATATAAGCCAATTGCTTGGCGACTTCGGTTTTGCCCACACCAGTCGGGCCGCTAAACAGAAAGCTGCCGATTGGTTTGTTGTTTTGTCCCAAGCCGCTGCGCGCCATTTTAACGGCGGATGTCAACATTTCAATGGCTTTATCTTGCCCAAAAACCACCGCTTTTAAATCGCGCTCTAAAGTTTTGAGTGCGCTTCTGTCGTCGCTAGAGATATTTTTGGGCGGAATTCGCGCAATTTTAGCCACGATATCTTCAATCTCTTTATTGCCGATGACTTTTTTCTGTTTGTTTTTAGGCAAAATACGCTGCGCCGCACCCGCTTCATCAATCACATCAATCGCTTTATCGGGCAAATGACGGTCGTTGATATATTTAGCCGCAAGTTCGGCCGCAGTTGTGAGTGCGCTGGCGCTGTATTTCACACGGTGATGCTCTTCAAAACGCGATTTTAAACCTTTTAGAATTTCAATCGTTTCGGCAACGCTGGGTTCAACTACATCTACCTTTTGGAAGCGGCGAGATAGTGCGTGGTCTTTCTCAAAAATACCGCGATATTCTTGATAGGTGGTGGCGCCTATGCATTTAAGCGTGCCATTTGAAAGCGCAGGTTTAAGTAAATTGCTTGCATCCAGTGTGCCGCCACTGGCCGCGCCTGCGCCGATCAAAGTGTGGATTTCATCAATAAATAAAATCGCATCTGGTTTTTCGGCCAGTTGCTTCATCACCGCTTTTAAGCGTTGCTCAAAATCGCCACGGTATTTGGTGCCGGCCAGTAACGCGCCCATATCTAGCGAATAAACGGTAGCATTTGCTAACACCTCTGGGATTTCTTTTTCAACAATACGACGTGCCAAGCCTTCTGCAATCGCTGTTTTGCCCACGCCAGCTTCTCCCACTAATAGTGGGTTATTTTTACGACGACGGCACAATGTTTGAATCACACGTTCAATTTCTGGGCCGCGGCCGATTAATGGATCAATTTTACCGGCTAAAACTTGAGTGTTTAAATTGAGGGTAAAGTTTTCCAGCGCGCCATTTGGTGCAGATTCTGCTTCACTATCTGTTTCATTACCCTCAGGTTTTGCATCACCTTCTGGAATTTTAGCAACGCCATGTGAGATAAAGTTAACCACATCTAAGCGCGTAATTCCTTGCTGATGCAAGAAAAACACCGCATGCGAATCTTTTTCGCCAAAAATCGCCACCAGCACATTAGCGCCAGTCACTTCTTTTTTACCAGATGATTGCACGTGCAACATGGCACGTTGAATCACGCGTTGAAAGCCCAGTGTTGGCTGTGTATCGACTTCTTCAGTGCCATTTACCGTGGGTGTATGTTCTTCTATGTAATGATTCAGTTCGGTGCGTAGCACTTCAAATTTTGCGCCACACGCTCGCAGCACTTCCGCCGCAGTCGGGTTATCAATCATTGCCAGCAATAAATGCTCAACAGTAATGAGTTCATGACGCTTTTGTCTCGCATCCATAAACGCCATGTGCAAACTGACTTCAAGTTCTTGCGCGATCATTTTGTACCAACTTTCATTAACTTTTACACTCACTGCCAGCATTAGCTGGTACTTTTGCACTTGCTGCCAACACACGTTGGTACTTTTAACTTACCGCCAAATTAAACTGGCATCTCTTTATTTACTGCCAGCCTAGGCTGGCTCTGTCACACACTGCAAGGGATGCTGCGATTCTTTTGCATGCGTTAACACCTGCTTCATTTTGGTTTCCGCGATGTCTTGCGGATAAACACCACACACGCCCATGCCTTCTGTATGTACTTTGAGCATAATTTGCGTCGCTTGTTCACGACTTTTGTTAAAAAAACGTTCTATCGTTTCTACAACAAATTCCATGGGCGTGTAGTCGTCATTTAACAACAGCACTTTATACATGGCAGGCAGTTTGGGTTTTACTGCGCTGGGCTTAATTGCAAGGTCTTGGTTAGGGTTTGTGTTAGCCATTTGCTACTTTGTTAAATACTTAATTGTATTTTGAGCCGACTACAAAAAATTTCAAGCCCAATTTGAGTAGGGCTATTGAATTAGACATGATTTAAGGAAATATTTTGACGCTTTTGACGATTCTGTCTTGTGTTTGCATGATTTCAAGCGTGTGATTGTTGATTCTGAAGCTGGTGCCTGGTTCTGGAATATCTTCAAAATGTTCGAGTATTAAACCGTTCAGTGTGCGCGGGCCATCCAGTGGCAAGATTAGATTGAGTTTTTTGTTCAAATCTCGCAATGCGCTGCTGCCATCCACCAGCCAGCTACCATCATTTTCTTGTCGATAGCTACCGACACGGCTAGGCGATTGGGTAGTAAAGTCACCAATCACTTCTTCTAAAATATCCTCCAACGTGACTAAGCCTTTAAACTCGCCATATTCATCCACCACCAATGCGATGCGCTCCTGATTCTCTTGAAATTGCTGAATTTGTGTATAAAGCGGTGTGCCAGAAGGAATAAAGTAGGGATCGCTAAGAATATCGCGCAAAGTTTCTTTACTGATTGCGGCATCTTGCTGATAACTGCGTAATTGATTAATCACTTTTCGCACATGAATAATGCCGATAATTTCTTCGCTGTCGCCTTCGCGCGCAGGCAGGCGCGTGTGATGACTGTTTGAAATACGCTGCAAAATATCATCAGTGGGCGCATCAAAATCAATTACTTCAACCAAGGTATGCGCGGTCATTACGTCATCTACGGTGATTTTTTCAAGATCAAACAGGTTAAGTAAAATGGTACGGTGTTTTTTTGGCATAAAATGCCCTGCATCGGTGACAATGCTGCGCAGCTCGTCCATGGTGAGTGATTGCGTACTCTCGCTAAAGTTAATATTCACCCGCAATAACTTAAGCAGGCCTTCCACAAATAGATTGATAAACCACACGGCGGGGTAGAGCAATTTCAAAAGTGGGTATAAAACATAACTGCACAAAATGCCCAGTTTTTCTGGGTATGCCGCCGCGATCACTTTAGGGGAGATTTCGCTGAACACTAAAATAGCGAAAGTGACGGACAACGTGCCTATCATCAACACCCATTCGCCTTCACCAAATAATTCAACAGTGATGACGGTAACTAAGGTTGCCGATGCGGCATTGGCAAAATTATTGCACAGCAGAATCACACCTAATAATTTATCGGTTTTGGCCAGTAAGGTGCTAGCCAAACGTGCGCCGCGGTTGCCTTCTTTAACTAGATGCCGCAACCGATAACGGTTAAGTGACATTAAGCTGGTTTCAGCAATAGAGAAAAAGCCAGAAATAAGCAGTAGCAAGGCCAAGATGCCAAGCTGATAGGGAATCGGAATATTATCCAAGTAGCGTTAAATCAAAAATAAACAGATAATTAGTTTACCTGTATATTCATTTAAAAATCAAGCAGTTAAGTGTGAATGATTCAATAGCTATATTACGAAAGCGCTTCAGTTGCATTATCTGCATCTTTTTTGTCGGTGTCTTTCTTGTCCACGTCACCAATTAAATTGGCGCGATTAACACCTAGCCACATGGCAATCGGGCAAGCAACTAGCACTGAAGAGTAGATACCAAACAGAATGCCAATGGTGAGTGCCAGCGCAAAGTTATGTAACACTTCACCACCGAAAAGCAGCATTGACCCCACCATGGTTTGTGTCATTGCATGCGTAATCACTGTGCGCGACATGGTGCGCGTGATGGCGTTATCTATCACTTGTACCACATTGGCTTTGCGCATTTTGCGAAAGTTTTCGCGCACTCGATCAAACACCACGACGGATTCATTGACCGAGTAACCTAAAACGGCCAAAATAGCGGCCAGTACGGTTAAGTTGAACTCCCATTGGAAAAAGGCGAAAAAGCCTAAAATAATCACTACATCGTGCATATTGGCGATGATTGCCGCAACAGCAAAACGCCATTCAAAGCGCATGGCTAAGTAAGCCATAATGCCTGCACAAACCAGCAGTAAAGCCAATCCGCCGCTGGCATACAACTCATCGCCAACCTGCGAACCAACCGATTCTACACGACGCACTTCGGCAGTTGAATCTGCAGCTTGCAGAGCTTTTGTAACGGTTTCAGACAATTGCGCAATCGACATGTCTTTTTTTAATGGCAAACGAATTAACACGTCATGGCTGGTGCCGAAATTCTGCACAGTAGCGTCTTTTAAACCAATTGAATCAACCGCTTGGCGAATATTATCAATATTAGCAGTTTGTGGATAATTCACTTCCATCACCGTGCCGCCAGTGAAATCAACACCGTAGTTAAGGCCTTTAGACCACAGGAAAAATACCGCCAGTAAAAAAGTGATAAGTGAGATGGTGGTAGTTAAACGACCATAACTCATAAAAGGGATGTCTTTTTTAATTCTAAATAATTCCATAATCTGTGCTCTAAAAAGGGTTAACTTTTAATAATTGTGTGGGTTTAAGTTTAGGTTCAGGCTTTGTAAATCTGGCCGATTGAAAGATTAGTTACTTTACGGCGATAACCATAAATCAGATTCACAATGGCGCGTGACACTAATACTGCACTGAACATTGAGGTGAGAATACCTAAAACGTGCACTACGGCAAAGCCTTTAATCGGGCCTGTACCAAACATAAACAGCGCTAAACCAGCGATTAATGTGGTGACGTTTGAGTCTAGAATCGTATCAAAAGCTCTGTCGTAACCCGCATGAATACTGGCTTGTGGCGTGTTACCATTGCGCAGTTCTTCGCGAATCCGTTCGTTAATCAATACGTTGGCATCAATCGCCATACCGAGTGCCAGTGCAATCGCAGCCAAGCCTGGCAAGGTAAGTGTGGCTTGTAACATGGAAAGTAATGCGACTAACAAGAGCAAGTTAATGCCTAAAGCAAGCACAGATACGCCACCAAAAACCATGTAGTAAATCATCATCATCACAGCAATCGCGGCAAAGCCCCAAAGTGTTGAATGCACACCACGTTTGATATTTTCTTCACCCATGCTTGGGCCAACGGTGCGCTCTTCAATAATTTCCATTGGCGCGGCCAGCGCACCAGCACGTAATAGTAGCGCGATATCCGTCGCTTCTTGTGTATTGTCCATGCCAGAGATCTGCACACGTCCACCACCGATTTCTTCGTTAATGACGGGCGCGGTAATCACTTCGGTATTGCCTTTTTCAATCAGCAGAATCGCCATGCGTTTGCCCACATTATCACGCGTCACATTTCTAAAAATACCCGCACCGCGACCATCCAAAGTCACGTTCACAATGGAGCCGCCAGTTTGATTGTTAACGCCTGGCCCAGCATCGGTGATGCGGTCGCCCGTTAATACCACATTCTTTTTAACTAAAATAGGATTGCCTGAGCGATCCATATACACTTCATCACCAAACGGCACTTGGCCTTTGACAGCCGCTTCTAATGTAGCAATATCTTTTTTGTCTTCGTCCACCATACGAATTTCCAGCGTGGCGGTGCGACCTAAAATCTCTTTCGCTTTGGCGGTATCTTGCACGCCTGGCAATTGCACCACAATGCGGTCAAAACCTTGTTGCTGAACGATAGGTTCGGCTACGCCCAGTTCGTTAATGCGGTTATGCAAGGTTTGCAGATTCTGTTTGAGCGCAAACTCTTGAATTTTGCGTTTAGCAGCTTCACCAATACTAGCGGTTAATACTTGTTCTTTACCATCGGTGGAATCGTTAAACGTTAAATCGGGATAATCCTTACTTAACACTTTGCGTGCGGCTTCCAGCTCTGTTTTGTTGCTAAAACGCACCAACACTTTTTGACCTTCGCGCGAAATACCAAAATAATTCACTTTTTCGCGGCGTAACGCAGTGCGGAAATCGCCAACATTGCTTTCAGCTGATTTATCCAACGCCGCTTTCATATCCACTTGCAACAGAAAATGCACGCCACCACGCAAATCCAAACCCAAATACATCGGTTTTGCACCAATGCTTAATAACCAGTTTGGCGTTTGCGATAACAAATTTAACGCAACCGTATAATCTTTGCCTAAATTAGCGATTAACTTATCTTTGGCTTTAATTTGCGCTTCAGGGTCCGCAAAGCGCACTTTCACACCGATTGCGTCCAAGTAAATGCCATTAAATGGCACGTTGGCTAATTTGAGCGTTGCTTCCACTTTACTCAGTAAAGCCGCATCTGCTTTTAATGAAGATTTAGCAGGGCTAACCTGCACTGCGGGCGATTCACCAAAAAAGTTGGGTATGGTGTACAACAAGCCAATTAAAATAACAAAGCCAATTAGAATGTATTTCCAGGTAGGGTAGCGGTTCATAAATGCGGCTCAAAAATACTTAAAATGCAGATTAAATTTCTAGCAAATTCAGTTATTAAAATAAAGTGTTAGTTAAAAAAATTTAATGCTTTTATAGGGTTAACTTTTAATCAAACAAGCTGGCAAGAGCCAGCTAGCGTTTAAATGTTTGTTAAATGCTCTTAATGGTGCCAGGTGGCAACAAAGTCTGCACCGCATGTTTTTGCACATTAACCGTAGTATTGGTCGCAATTTCAATGCTGATAAAACTATCGCCCACTTTGGTGATTTTACCGATAACGCCACCTGTGGTCGCCACTTCATCACCCGCTTTTAAACTATCAATCATGGCTTTTTGCTGTTTTGCCTGCTTCATTTGTGGCCGAATTAACATAAAGTAAAATAAGGCGAAAATAATTAAAATAGGTAAAAAGCTTAATAAATCGCCACCTGGACCAGGTGCTGCGTGGGCATTGCTAATAAACATGCGTATTTTCCTAATTAATTGAAGACATAGTTTTTCGAATGCATGATTTTAACATACACTATCTTCTTAAGAAGATGAATTTAAATATGATGCATGCTAGTGATTTAATTATCTTAAATTATAGGGATACATCGCGCTTAAATTGCATATATATTTTTGCGCTAACATGGTATTTGTGTGATTCGTGGTTAGCGTTTTAGGGGGAGTTGTGGTGAGTTTTTTTAGTCGTATAAAAGTGTTTTTTAGAAGCGTTATGCCTAGATTAAAACGGTCAAGCATAAAGTACAAGCTAAGCAAAGACGCAAAGGCAACTGGCGTAGTAAATGTAATTTATATAGCACATGCTGACAAAAAAGTTAGAAGCGGAGGGGATAAGGTTATATACAGGCAATCTGAAGTTATTAATAAACTTAGTCAAGTTGGAGTTAATTCCTCAGTTTTACATGTTGAAAATACATCCATGCAATTTGATTGGTTTGAGCATCAGGTGAGTTTTAAGAAAAATCTATGTTTTAATCCATATAATGATTTTGCTGTTATACCAGAAATTATGGTGATACCTCACGCTAAAATGTTGTCGGATATCGGTGTTCGTTACGCGATATTTGTTCAAGGTGGATACATAATGGATGCTTATTCACACAATTATGCTGAGTTAGCATCAGCCTATAAAAACGCATCGCTAATTCTTGCTATTTCTGAGGATACTGCTAAGTGCATAGCAACTGCTTATCCCTGGGCGGCAGATAAAATAATCAGAATTTTTTATTCTATTGATGCGAATAAATTTAAATCATCAGAAAATAAGGAAAATTTAATTACTTATATGCCAAGGAAACTGGCTAGACATACTAACTTAATTAAGTTTTTTTTAAATGAAAATTTACCAAAAGATTGGAAATTAAAAGCAATACATGGACTAAATGAAGATGGTGTAATTAAGTTGCTAGGTAAATCAAAAATATTTCTTTCTTTAAGTGAGTTGGAAGGTTTAGGGTTACCTCCTGTTGAAGCCGCATTATGTGGAAACTATGTCATAGGATACACAGGAGAAGGTGCAAAAGAATATTGGAAAGCACCAATATTTACTGAAGTTTACAGCGGAGATATTAAAAAATTCGTTAGTGAGATACTCATGAAAATTGAGCAGCTGAATACCACAGGCTTAGGCGCAGACTTTAATGCTTCAAGATCCGAGTTGGCTAATATGTATTCAGAAACTGCTGAAAAGCAAAGCTTACTAAACTTTATACATAAAGCGGATAGTGTATTGAATGCAAAAAAACACTAAATTCAAGTCAAACGATTAACTTTAAAGCATTGCGTTTTTTGAGAAACTCCATTTTGAAACTTTCAAAACTACCATTTTCAATCGCGCTACGCATGTCTTGCATTAACACTTGATAGTAATGCAAATTATGGATGGTATTTAAACGTGCACCTAAGATTTCACCCACTTTATGTAAATGATGTAAATACGCACGGGTAAAGTGGCGGCAGGTGTAGCATGCGCAGTTTTCATCTAACGGTTTAGTATCTTGTTTGTAAAACGCGTTTTTGATTTTTATATCGCCATATTGCGTAAATAACCAGCCATTGCGCGCGTTGCGGGTTGGCATCACGCAATCAAACATATCCACACCTTGCGAAACGGCAGCCACTAAATCTTCTGGCGTGCCAACGCCCATCAAATAGCGCGGTTTGTTTTGCGGCATTTTTGGTGCTGTGTGCGCCAAAACGCGCAACATATCCTCTTTGGGTTCGCCAACAGAAAGCCCACCAATCGCAAAACCGTCAAAATCAATATCGACTAAGCCAGTTAGTGAAACATCGCGTAAATCTTCAAACATGCCGCCTTGAATAATGCCGAATAAAGCGTTTGGATTATCTTGATGTGCATCTTTGCTGCGTTTAGCCCAGCGTAAACTTAACTGCATCGATTCGTTCGCTTCTTTATGGGTGGCGGGGTAGGGCGTGCATTCATCAAAAATCATCACAATATCGCTGTTCAAAACCTTTTGAATGCGCATCGATTCTTCTGGTGTTAAAAAGCAAGTGTCGCCATTGATGGGCGATTTAAATTTGACGCCTTCTTCTGAAATTTTGCGCATGGCACCTAAACTCCACACCTGAAAGCCGCCAGAGTCGGTCAGTATTGGTTTATCCCAACCCATAAATTTGTGCAGACCGCCATGTGCGGCAATCACTTCTAAACCTGGACGCAGCCATAAATGAAACGTATTACCCAGCACGATGTGCGCATCAATTTCGGCGAGTTCTAAAGGCGACATGGCTTTAACCGTGCCATAGGTGCCAACCGGCATAAAAGCAGGGGTTTGTACATCGCCGTGTGCCAAGTGAACCGTGCCGCGCCGCGCTAAACCATCAGTTTTGTGAAGGGTGAATTGCATGTTTTTAACCTAATCTAAACCTAAATTGAAGCGTTAATTTTAAGCCGCGATACTAACATAAGCATGATGCCTTAAATACACACGCAATATCCGCAGTAATTGCAGTGGCATAAAAGCCATGCTTTGTTATACTTAAGTTTATTTTATAAGTTAATTTATTGGCAGGTTAATCATTATGGCAGTCATTAAACCAAGAGCATTACGCAGAGAATCCGACAGTTTGCGCGCGCGCGGCATTTATTTACTGCCTAATATGTTTACCTCAGCCGCATTATTTGCGGGATTTTACGCTATTGTGCAGGCCATGAATTTTAACTTTGAGCATTCTGCGATTGCTATTTTTATTGCCATGGTGATGGATGGGCTGGATGGCCGTGTGGCGCGTATGACTAATACTACCAGCGCATTTGGGGCGGAATACGACAGTTTATCCGACATGGTATCTTTTGGCGTGGCGCCAGCCTTAATTATGTATGTGTGGGCATTAAAGCCGATGGGCAAATTAGGCTGGATAGCCGCGTTTATTTATTGCGCCTGTGCGGCGTTAAGATTGGCACGTTTTAACACTAAGTTAGAAGACGAACATCAAGATAAACGCTACTTTCAAGGCCTGCCCAGCCCTGCGGCTGCGGCATTATTAGCTGGTTTTGTGTGGGTTTCGTACGAATATAATGTGGATGGACGCGAAATATTTTTTGGCGCGATTCAAATTAAATGGCTGGCATGGGGTTTAACGGTTTTTGCGGCTGGCAGCATGGTAAGCGACCTTAAATTTTACAGTGCAAAAGATGTTAACTTAAAAGAAAGCGTGCCTTTTGTAGCCATTTTAGCGATTGTAATGGCCTTTGTACTAGTTTCGTACAGTCCGCCAGAAGTGTTATTTACCGTGGTGTTGGTGTACGCGTTATCTGGCTATTATTTGTGGGTAAAATCCAGATTAAGTAAAAAGTAAAGGTTTAATGCTGTTTAACTGCTTGAAAGTTAATCATTAAATCCCTATAATATTTATATGTTGAATTCATTCACATTTCAAGCAACCTTTTTTTACGCAGGCTTATCACTAAGCCAAGCTTTGTTGCGCCCTGCATTTGCGCTACGCCCAGTTACACTGCTGCGCGCCAGCGCACACTAAAACCACACCCCAAAAATTAAGTTTTTACGCTACTGTATTTCTAGCTGGATAGTTAGAAGGCCAGCAGGTAAAATTATTGCAATTGTATTTTGCGGCATTAATGTGCGCCGCAACATTAGGAATATAAAATCATGGAAACAGTGAACAACCCACAAAATCGAATTATTATTTTTGACACCACTTTGCGCGATGGCGAACAAAGTCCTGGCGCATCAATGACCAAAGAAGAAAAAATCCGTATCGCGCGCCAGCTTGAAAAATTGGGCGTAAACGTAATTGAAGCAGGCTTCGCCGCCGCCAGCCCGGGCGATTTTGATGCGATTTCTGAAATTGCCAGAATTATTAAAAACTCCACTGTTTGCTCTCTTGCACGTGCCAGCGAAAATGATGTGCGTCGCGCGGGTGAGGCAATTAAACACGCTGCCAGTGGCCGTATTCATACTTTTATTGCCACCAGCAAAATCCACATGGAAAACAAGTTAAGAATGACCGAAGACCAAGTGGTGCAACGCGCCGTGCAGGCGGTCAAATGGGCGTTAGAATATACGCCTGATGTGGAATTCTCAGCCGAAGATGCGGTGCGTTCCGACATTGACTTTTTAGTACGCGTGTTTGATGCGGTGATTGAAGCGGGTGCTAAAACCATTAATGTGCCCGATACGGTCGGTTATTCAATTCCCGCGCCATGGGGCGAAACCATGGCGACCTTGATTAGACGTGTTAAAAATTCAGACCAAGTGGTATGGAGTACGCATTGCCATAATGATTTAGGGATGGCAGTCGCCAATTCATTGGCCGCAGTGATGGGCGGTGCGCGCCAAGTGGAATGTACCATCAACGGTTTGGGTGAGCGCGCAGGTAATGCCAGCTTAGAAGAGGTGGTGATGGCGTTGCGCACGCGCAAAGATATTTTCAATTTAGAAACCAGTATTGACACCACACAAATTGTGCCGACTTCTAAATTGGTTTCGACGATTACCGGTTACCCCGTACAGCCGAATAAGGCGATTGTGGGCGCGAATGCTTTTGCGCACGAAAGTGGTATTCACCAAGACGGTGTATTAAAACATCGCGAAACCTATGAAATTATGCGTGCAGAAGACGTGGGCTGGAATGCAAATAAATTAACTTTGGGTAAATTGTCTGGCCGCAATGCCTTTAGAACGCGCTTGAAAGAGTTGGGTATTGAGTTGGAATCGGAAGATGCAATTAATGCGGCATTCGCGCGTTTTAAAAATTTGGCGGACAAAAAATCAGAAATTTTTGACGAAGATTTGCACGCATTGGTGAGTGGTGAATTTGTGCACGAAGCCAGTGAAAATTACAAATTGGTCTATTTACAAGTCGCTAGCCAAACTGGCGAAGTGCCGCATGCCATCATTACATTATCGGACAACAGTATAGAAAAGCGTGCCGAAGCAGATGGCGGTGGCCCAGTGGATGCCACATTTAAGGCGATTGAAAGCATGGTGAGTAGCGGGGCCGAACTGCAGCTTTATTCTGTCAACAACATTACCAGCGGCACCGATGCGCAAGGTGAAGTGACCGTGCGTTTGGCCAAGGGCGGCCGTATTGTAAACGGTCAGGGTGCCGACACGGATATTGTAGTCGCTTCGGCTAAGGCGTATTTAAATGGCTTGAATAAATTATATTCCAAATTAGAGAAGATGAATCCGCAGGTTTAGTTTTTAAGAACTGCATCTTTAAGTGGAATTTTTGCATAAAAATGCATATTAACTTGCGCATTAACTTGCGCAAACAGGGTTAAGTAAATGGCGATTTTATTTACTTAACCCATTTTATTAAGCGAAATTTTTTTGTAAGGCATGCAGTTTGATCACAACAAGGACTTTAAGTTTTCAGTGTAAAGCCAATAACAATGCAGCATACAGCATCATGCTAGCCCCGAACATTTCCAAGCCTTCTTCTATGGCCACTTCTAGTAGATACCATTTTTTTAATGCATCCACAAGCAAATATTCATAGCTGATTATTTCAAACACAACGCCACCTAACAAAAAAAAGAACACGCCTAAAGAAAAAATAATGGACTCTTTACGGTAAAATCGCCAAAAATCGCTTATTTTTTGCCTTGAAGCAATTAAAAAAGCAACAATTATTGCGACATAAATAGGAATCCACAAACCATGATTATTTTTAAATCTGGGTAGCCATTCGATGGGTATAAATCGAAATGAAAGTTTTTCATGGATCATAATCGTTTCATCCAAGGATAAAAACATAAAACCTAAACCTATCAGACTTAAAAATGGTAACGAAATATGTTTGAGTGGCGGTATTTTGAGGGGTTGAATTAATATTAAAACCCCAATAAAAAACAGTTGAATGCTAGAAAACCAGGAAGACAAGGTTAATTCTGCGTCTAAATTGAGGGTGTGGTGCGGTTTGCCAAAGCTTAATAATATATAGTCCATTATATAAAGCGCCACCAGGCAAATTTCTATAACAACTAATATTTGAAATGCCGATTTGGCATGCTGGGCATTAAATTTCAAAGTAAAATTAGAGTTTGGCATGATTATTTTCCTTTTTTTAACCAAAGCATCAACTAGTTACCGTGTTAATCAACATGCCCAATAGTGAATAATAGGCTGGTTTGTTTTTACAAACTTCTGCGATTAACTTTTAGGTCGATCAAATTATTTAATGACGATTAAGCATCAAACTTTTCTTATTAGTGCCGCTCTATTTTGCACCTATTTTATTTGGGGCTCAACTTATTTAGCGATCAAATTTGGTATTGAAAGCTTTCCACCTTTTTTGATGGCAGGTTTACGATTTACGTTGGCTGGTGCTTTGTTGTATGTGGTGATGCGTTTTTTGGGTGCGCCAAACCCATCAAAGCAGCAGTGGTTAGGCGCTACCATAGTTGGTATTTTGTTACCTGCCTTGGGTAACGGCACGGTGTGTTATGTGCAGCAAACGGTATCATCCAGCGTGGCGGCGCTTTCAATTGCCACCGCGCCGATTTGGATGGCGATTTTTTCATCCATTTGGGGGCATAAAATCACGCGCCAAGAATGGCTGGGCATTGCGATTGGTTTGATCGGGATTGTGCTGCTAAATGTTGGCGGTACTTTTAATATTATCGATGTAAGTTCAGGCAACGGGCCTAGCGGAATGCTTAGCGCATTTTTATTGATTTTTGCAGCGGCTACTTGGTCATTCGGCTCAGTTTGGGGCAAGCATTTGAGCATGCCAACAGGGTTGATGGCGCCCGCCTGTCAAATGTTGACAGGCGGTATTGCCTTATTGATTTTTAGTGCGTTGCAAGGTGAACAATACCCCGATGTGATTAGTGTAAAATCCTGGGGCGCGATGCTGTTTTTAATTGTATTGGGCTCGCTGGTTGCGTACAGTGCTTACCAATATTTGCTTAAAACAGTGCGGCCGCTGGTGGCTAGCAGCAATACGTTTGTTAACCCAGTTGTGGCGTTTGTTTTAGGTATATGGCTGGCAAACGAGCATGTCACGCCAATTGAATATACCGCGCTGGCGGTAATTTTAGTTGGCGTATTTTTAGTATTAACCGCAGAAAATAAAGAAATTTGAATATGAAACAAAACCTTGCACTTTTTGACCTTGATAATACGTTATTGGCTGGCGATTCTGACTATAACTGGAGTTTGTTTTTAATTGATGAAGGTTTGCTGGATGCCAAAACGCATCATGAACGCAACGAGCAATTTTATTTGGATTACAAAAATGGCAATTTGGATATTTTTGCCTTTTTAAAATTTCAGTTGCAGCCATTAAGTCAGCATTCAAAAAAAATATTAGATGAATTGCATGTTAAGTTTATGCAAAAAGTGATTCAGCCGATGATGACGGATAAGGCGCAAGCGTTGGTGAATCAACACAAAGCGGCAGGAGATTTATGTGTGGTGATTACCGCTACTAATAGCTTTGTCACCAAGCCAATTGCCACAGCTTACGGCATTGAGCATTTGATTGGCACCGACCCTGAAATGATTAATGGCCAATTTACTGGTGGCGTCAGTGGCGTGCCGAGTTTTCAGCAAGGTAAAGTGACGCGCATTAATCAGTGGCTGGCAGAGCGCGGCCAAACTTTAACTGATTTTGAAAAAAGTTATTTTTATTCTGACTCACATAATGATTTGCCATTAATGAAGCGAGTGACAAATCCGGTGGCGGTAGATGCGGATGAGACATTAGCCGCGTATGCCAAAGCCAATAACTGGCCTACGATCAGCTTGCGCTAATGATTTAAACTTTACTCAAAAATCTAAACTTAACACTTAAATAGGGCAATAAAACTGATTAAACTTAATAATTAAAACTTAGATAATCAAAACTTAGATAATCAAAACTTAGCGATTTAATAATATCTCTAAAATAAATTTGCTACCCAAATACGCCAATAATAAGAGTGTAAAGCCGCTTAATGTCCAGCGAATAGCTTTGATGCCGCGCCAGCCAAAGCGATAACGACCTAATAGGAGCCAGCCGTAAATCACCCAAGCGGCAATCGAAAAAATGGTTTTATGGTTAAATTGCAGCGGTTTGCCAAATATCTGCTCACTAAACAGCATGCCACTTAATAAGGTAAAAGTGAGCAAAATAAAACCAACGCTAATCACGCGGAATAGTAAGCTTTCCATCACCATCAGTGGTGGAAAATCAGGTAATTTGATGCGTGTGGGTTTATTGTGCAGGCTACGTTCTGCAATCGCCATTAAAAACGCGTGCAAAGCGGCAAAGGTGAATAAGCTGTAAGCCAAAATTGCAATACCGATGTGCGCCATAAATAGCCCAGATTGTGCCTCGGTTAAATAATGATTTTTAATTGAAAAAGCAGGAAGCAGCACAAAAATTGCCGCAGGTGGCAGCACAAATGCTTGCAAGCTGTGCAGTTGATGCTTTAAGTTGGCCAGCCAATAAATAAGTGCAGTTAGCCAAAAAATAGCCGATAGCGCATAATAAAAGCCCAAGTTAACATTACCCACACTATAAATATCGCGATACAGCAGCCAGCCATGTAACATTAGCCCCAACGCAATGATGGCTGAATGCAGTTTGAGTGGCTCTGCATGATTGGTTGATTTTGCCGTGCGCCAAAAATCGGCCGCCACAGCCAAGTAAATAAAACTAACCACCAAATACGGAATTAAATGAACCATAGTGTAATTATGGCAAAACTATGCTTAAGTGCATAGCGAGAGTTAAACAATCGTCGCGCTTGATGTAAAATTAGGCCAAATTAAATAGGTTGCAAAAATTATGCTAGAAAACTTAACAGGCAGGCTGCAAAGCGTTATTAAAAATTTGCGTGGTCAAGCGCGATTAAGCGAAGACAATATTAGTGACGCCATGCGTGAAGTGCGCATGGCTTTATTAGAAGCCGATGTCGCCTTGCCTGTGGTAAAAGACTTTATTGCCAAAGTAAAAGAACGTGCGCAGGGCAGGGAGGTATTGCAAAGCTTAACGCCAGGTCAAGCGGTGATTGAAGTGGTGAATGATGAATTAACCGCATTAATGGGCAAAGCCAATGTTGGGCTGAATTTAGCCGCAGTGCCACCCGCTGTGATATTGATGGCAGGTTTGCAGGGTTCTGGTAAAACAACCACTTCTGCCAAGTTGGCTAAATTATTAAAAGAGCAAAAGAAAAAAGTATTGCTGGCGAGTGCCGATGTGTATCGCCCCGCGGCGATTACACAGCTGCAAACATTGGCCAAGCAGCTGGATATTGATTGCTTCGACAGTAATGCCAATCAAAAACCGTTAGACATTGCCAATGCTGCGCTGCAATTCGCAAAAAAAGGCTATTACGATGTGTTGATTTTCGACACCGCAGGCCGTTTAGGTATTGACGAAGCGATGATGGTGGAAATCAAAGCGCTGCATATGCAATTAAATCCAGTTGAAACGCTGTTTGTAGTGGACGCGATGCAAGGCCAAGATGCGGTGAACACGGCTAAAGCGTTTGGCGAGGCTTTGCCACTGACAGGCGTGGTGCTAACCAAACTGGATGGCGACGCGCGTGGCGGCGCAGCATTGTCTGTGCGCCATGTAACAGGTCAGCCGATTAAATTTATTGGCGTGAGCGAGAAAGTAGACGGCTTAGAACCGTTTTACCCAGAGCGTATGGCAGGCCGCATTTTGGGCATGGGCGATGTGTTAGGTTTAATCGAACAAGCGCACAAAAATGTCGATATGGCAGAGGCGCAAAAAGTCGCCGATAAAATTAAATCCGGCAGCAAATTCGATTTAGAAGATTTTAAAAGCCAAATGAGTCAAATGCGCAAAATGGGCGGCATGGGCGCATTAATGGATAAAATGCCCACTCAAATGGCCAATATGGCGGCCAAAGTGAATAACGAAGATGCCGATAAATCGCTACGCCGTATAGAGGGCATTATTAACAGCATGACGCCGCTTGAGCGCAAAAAGCCAGAGTTGATTAAAGCCACGCGCAAAAAACGCATTGCCGCAGGTAGTGGCGTGCAAGTGCAAGAAGTAAACCGATTGCTAAAACAATTTGAAGAAACGCAAAAAATGATGAAAATGTTCAGCAAAGGCGGCATGGCAAAAATGATGCGCGGCATGGGCGGAATGATGGGCGGCAAGTTGCCGGGCATGCGCTAATTGCAGCTTAGATATTTAGTCAAGAGCTTAAATACTAAGTTAGTGAAAAAAGCGATAGTGATGTGCAAAAATAAAGAATATAAAAAGTTAATTTATTTAGCAGGTTGTCATTGACCAAACACAGAGTTTCTTGCATAATTGCGCCCTTTCGTGAGTGATGTAAATCAGCCGCGAAAAAATTACCAGTAACACAGATTTACCCATTTACCAGTAACATAGATTTACCTTTTTAGTACTGTAAATAATAAATGGGGCGTTAGCTCAGCTGGTAGAGCAGCGGACTTTTAATCCGTTTGTCGTGGGTTCGATCCCCGCACGCCCTACCAAATTCCGCATCTAAGTCATTGATGCTAAAAGAAATAGTGATAGAAAGTTATATTTTCTTATAACTTGAAATCACTATTTTTTTCGTCTTATTGTTACCAAATGTTCTCAAACGTTACCAGGAATTGAATAATAAAGCTTGACAAGGGATTACGCTTGCTTATAATTTGTTATCAGGCAGTAACGGTAAGGTCCATTATCAGTTTTGAAGTAACTGAATAATAATGGCAAACTATATTTGTATAATAGAAAGTTTTGGCTTTATACAGGTGCGCGCCCAGAGTTTCGCGCTAGAGCTGGGGAGGTGATTAGATCACTAAGCTGAGGTGACTCTCAGTGCTCTTCAAAAAAAGAGTTGTGTGCGAGTGATCGTGCATCTGTAAAGAGTGCCTGCTCTTACCTCATTTTAGTCTTTGAGGGTTAAATCCCGGAACGAACACGCAGTACGAAACATCACCAACTGATGTTGTGAACTTCATAATTCATATGGAGACGCAGCGTCATGCTCAGTCAAACTCTACAAATACTACTTTTCCGGTTTAACGGCAAATTTAATCTACCCGTTGCTGATTTAGCTACAGCGCTTGGTTACGATGAGCAGTATTGTCGCAACCTTATTTCAGAAAATCGATTCTGTGTTCACACATTCATGCAGGGCGGCAAGCGCGTCGCGCGCATTGATGACGTGGCGGATTATCTAGATCGCATCTCGTCTAAAGAACCAGCCAAACGCCGCGGCCCCCGTACTAAAGCAGAAAAAATAGCAGCTGCGAAAGCTGAGGCTAGCCATGTCTAACACTATAGAACTAAACAAACTTGAGCAGTTAGCACAACAATTGGACCAAGAGCTTGTAATCGTCGACCGCGACGGTTACTGGGTCATCACTGAGAATATCGGTGACAGATTCGCAAATGGTTTGCCGATTGTGATCGGCAGTTCGGAAGCTGAGGCTGAGGCTTGGTTGACAAAGTATTTGTCAGAAGTGGCGGGTGAGTGATGAAGAAGATTGATTTAACAATGTGCTTTGAACGCAAGCCAACTGCCATTGATTTCGTATTTTGTGGACTACCAGTTGGGGCTGTAGGCAATATTTACAGCCCTGGTGGCGCCGGAAAGTCATTTCTTTCTCTAGAGTTAGCCGTTGGAATCACTTCAGCAGAAGCTGACCATTCTTTATTAAACTTGGCCGGTGGCAAAGAAGGTCAGGTTGCAATTTTCAGTGGTGAAGATTCAGAAGATGAAATTTTTCTTCGAATGAATTCGATTGGCAAGCATATTAAACCAAAAGTTTGGAATCACGTTTCGACTAGTATTGATTTGTATAAGCTCACAAAAAGAGAAAATATTAATGACACAATATTTTTTGATGATGTGCTTAAGAGGGTTGAAGGCAAAAGGTTAGTAGTTTTCGATACATTTAACAGATTGCATTCACTTGACGAAAACAGTAATGGCGACATGAGTAAAATCATAAGTTGTTATGAAAACTTAGCATATCAGTCAGGCGCAGCAATCCTTTTCCTGCATCACAGCAATAAAGTCACATTAAATTTTGGGCAACAGTCTGAGCCGCAGCAGTCAGCTAGGGGCGCATCTGCAATCACGGACAACTGCCGGTGGCAGGGTTTTCTTCAAGCAATGTCTCAACAGGAGGCAAAAAGTTATGAAATTCCTGTATCTGATCGTGAGCGATTTGTAAAGTTTGGTGGAGTTAAGGAGAACTACGGAAAACTTACCGCAGCGCGATGGCTTGAGAGGCATGAAGGCGGGGTGCTGCTGCCGTCAGATTCAACTAAAACTGCAAAAGGTAAACTTAAGCTTGTTCGGAAAGATGGGGACTGGAGATGAGTAGATCAAAGGTTTCAAGTTTCGCAAAAGTTGATCCTGCTCATTTGTTAGATGGATTGTTTACACCTACAGCTAAAAAAGGTGAGGCCTTATATGAGGTTGAAGGCTCATTTGCTGGCATTAAGATCGCTTTTAAAGGTGTTCAGATGTCAGTCACCCATCAATCCCTATTGCTAGCCATTTCTGCGCGTACTGCAAGGCAAGCTAAAGCAAATGCTGTTTTGGTTACTGGTAACGCTGACAACTTACAGCATAAACAAGTTAAGAAACTATCTTTAACAGGTAAGGCTAAGGGTATGGATGTAAGCATTGTCGAGTGCACAGCATATTCATTACTAATTGACGCAGGTATGAATGCAGGTGGGAAAAGCTATTACGCTATGATTAATTTGTTGCATGAAATGGCAACAGTCACGATGTATAGAGGCTCTGGTTTAAAAGGGGGAACAAGTCGACTGCTAGCATTCTCCCATGATGGTGAGCAATTCTTGGTTAGTTTTAATTGGCGCATGGCCGATGCAATATTGGGTAAACAAAATGTGCAAGTTAGTTTGCATGAGAGAAACTTTTTGAAAAAGTACCCTGTTGCAAAAGTATTACATGCGTGGCTTTCTGCACATATTAGGCTAGGTGGTCAACTAATGGCTGGCCGTGGTGCTGAAATCGATACTTTAATTAGGCATGTATGGGGCAATAGACCTTGCAGTCATGATGTTACTAAAAAGAGACGTTCACGCATTAAAGAAGCGCTGTATGAAATAGGAAAGCTCGATGGCTGGGCATTTAGATTACAGGGTACTCATGCATTTATTAGTAGGCCTAAAGAGTTTTTTAAACTTGATAAATCTGAGCTATCACCTGGTGATGTTGCTGAGTTTGAATTAGAAATACTTAATGATCTGTATAGATTGGCTGAAAGATGAATATTGCAAATTTTTTTGGGACGGTATCCACGATACTTAGGGATGCTAACCACGATAGTTAGGGACGGTATCCACGATAGTTGCCAAGAAACAGGTGCTCTGGAAGCCGCATGAATGCTGGAGCCCAAATTCTCTGTGTCTAATATTAGTCTAATAAGGACTAATATTTACTGGTTAACCTAAGATCCATTGGTTTACCTAAGTGCTATTGCTTACCTTTTGACTGTTTAGTTACATTAAGAGCTGAAACTTCTGTTAGCAATTTAATATTCAAGTTACAGGCGAATTCTAAAATCCGAATTCGCAAAGTGGGAAGAATTATTGAGGTGCAGTAGTGCAAAACCAACAAAGATTGAAATTATTTATAAATTCCAAGTAATATGTGTAAGGCAATTTTTTTAAACAAATTATACTTTTCATCAAAATTTGTAGGTTTTTTAATCCGCTATAACTCGCATTGATTATTGTGATGAATCAATTGTATTAAATTAAATTTAAGGGTAAAAATGAGTGATGCACTAAAAGAAAAACAAAAAAATCGTTTAACCATGCTCCAGAAGCTTTATGAGTTATCAGATGGTGACCAACATGAATTCGTAAATGGAGGGGTGTTGGCTCAAGAGTGCGGAATAACCGATGAAAATGAATTTAAGACTGGAGTGGATTATCTTGAGGGGCAAGGTCTATTAGATGTTAGACGAGTATCTGGGGGAATTCCTGCATTTCTAAGAATAAAACATTTAGGTATTGTTGAGATGGAGAAGGCAATATTGAAGCCTGATGAGCCTACAGATCACTTTTTACCGATGAATGTTTTATATATTAATCAGATGGTTGGATCATCAATACAGCAGGGAACAACTAATAGCGTTCAAACTACCAACGTAAAATTGAACTCTAAAAGCATTGAAGAATTGCAAAAGTTTGTGGAACTAGCTTTATCATTAATTCCGACTAATAATACAAATCCAGTTTTGCTAGAAATTCAAGCAGATATCAATACCCTTCGCGCACAGACAGTATCACCTAATCCTAAAGTCTCAATTGTCCGTGAATGTTTGAATAGTGTAGGTAGATTAAGTGAAGCAGCTGCAGCGGGAGCAATAGGTACTCAATTGGCAACTTATATACCAGCACTGTTGGCACTTCTTTAGTAAGAATTAATATATTTGGTGATTCCATCCACTTTATGCAGCAATACATAAGAAACATCATGAAATCAAATAATCAACCTAGCCAGATATTCTACATGCACTTCCAAACTGCAATGCTGCCCTAGTTTCTGAGCTATACCCAAAACTGGACGGTCGGTAAATGACTAATTTTTATAGTAAAAAAAGCGGATGAAATCACCGAGTCTTTCTACAGTAATTTTCGGTGATTCCTTCCGCTAATATGTTGTATCAAATAATACTTCGCTAAAATAAAGTTCATATTTATCCGAACCATATTTTCCTCAAATACCAATACTGTCCTCGTTTATAGGCTGACAGTATTAAAATTTAGGTCGGTAAATCACTAACTGTATACGCTGAATGTGGAAAAACACTTGAAATCAATTTAGTATTAAATATAAGTGATTTTTCGGTTATCTGGGAGGATTGTTTGACCGAAAACACAAGCGTGTACCCTCAATCTCCAACAATGGCCTCACTTATAAGAAAGCCTTAAAAAACACCGGTCGGTAACTCACTAACTTTTTATTTGTAATAAGCGGAAGGAATCACCGAAGAAATACATTGGCACAAAAATGCCCGCACAAAGCGGGCATATTCTTATGTCATACGCCTACACAAACTGGCTAATATCAGTCAGCCTCACAATATCCTGCCTACTATGCCCTGACCTCCAGATAAAACAGTAAGCATGCGTGCGACCCATCTGCACCAGATCTGAATCCGACAATACATCGGACATCTCGTTGCCCGACTTCATATAGTCACTATTCTTATCCTCAACCCGATTGCCCTCAGCCCTGCTATCATCATTTCGATTCGGCATCCCAAACATCCTTGTTGAGCCTTCAAACACGAACATTTTGCGCACATCGCTGAGTTCGAATTTGCCAAAACTGTTGATCAAACCGGTCATCAAGCCTGCGCGTTCGCTAACAGCACTCTGAAGCACTGCAGCACCCCGAAGTACCGGGTCAAAACCACTTTCACGTCTCATGCTCTCAAAGCTCTCATGATGATCACCGGAGAACGACTGGAACCTCATCGTTTTACCGGCAAGCATCTTGGCAAAATTCATGGTCGCTGATTCCTCAATTTGTAGGAAGATTTTATTCCTCATATTGTTCATGAAATTGGCTGCTGCGTGCTGACCGATTGCTTGTTCTAAGCCAACTATGCCTTGCGTTGCAACAATATAGAACAATCCGGTTGACCTACTGATATTCGGGAACGTAGCGTCACTGATGCCGCTGACATCTGCGGTGATCAGTGATTGGTACTCATCTGCCACAAACGCTAATTGTTGTTTGGAAGCGATATCGGGGTCAGCTGCCTGACGGCGTTTAGCTTCATTGAACAACAGAGTTTTCAAGAAAACGTTGATGATCTTGCCAGCATTGCCTAACTCAGAATCCGGAAGGTTCACGCATGTAATCTTATTACCCCAAAATTCGCCAACGGTAATGTCAGCTTTTTCACCTGATGCGAATTTTTCTCGTAACCTAACATCGGCCTCAAAATTTCCTAAAGCATTCGTAATGTTACTTTCAATGCCACTTCTGGTATCTTTTGCAATCATTGGCCAAACAGATCTTAAATAATGTAAAGATGCATACATATCACTCTTAGCAAAATCTAAAATTGATTCATTTTCATTTTCAACACAGTTCAATATGTCATCTTCAATTTGCTTCATCCAGCCATTTACATTTTGAGCATCTAGTGCCAAGCGATACGCTGACACTAGAGAGTAGGGGCGTTCTGATGATGACTCTGCGTAGGTTATACCGCCTGCAGTGCGTTCCCATGCCCTTAGAACAGTAAACACATGCCTCATCATGTTGCTTGGTAATCACCCGCTCTGCTAGACATATAATAATGTCGAAACAAGAACGGAGAAATCATAATGAAGGGTATCAGATATACAGCTGAATTTAAGGCTGAAGCACTCAAACAAATCACAGAACGTGGTCATGGCGTAGTTGAAGTATCCAAGCGATTAGGTGT
>JBKJRC010000006.1:0-299851 GCA_046594915.1 Methylotenera sp.
AAGATTTTCTGAGTGATACGGCGAAATGGCATGCCTAGGCACTCTTAACAACTCTCAAAGGAGAAAAAAATGCCAAAAATGAAAACAAAGAGCAGCGCCAAAAAGCGCTTTAAGTTCTTAGGCAACGGTAAAGTGAAACGTACACATTCACATTTGCGTCATATCCTAACCAAAAAAACCACTAAGCAAAAACGTAAGCTACGTGGCACTTCGATCATCTCACCAACTGACGTCAAGCGCGTACGCGCCATGATGCCAACACAATAAGGAGCGTGACATGTCAAGAGTAAAACGTGGTGTCATCGCTCGCGCAAGACACAAAAAAGTATTAAACGCCGCTAAAGGTTATCGCGGCCGTCGTAAAAACGTGTATCGCGTTGCTAAACAAGCGGTCATGAAAGCGGGCCAATACGCTTACCGCGATCGTCGTCAGAAAAAACGTCAATTCCGTACCTTATGGATTGCACGTATCAACGCTGGCGCACGTGAGTTAGGTTTAACTTACAGCCGCTTTATGAATGGCTTGAAAAAAGCTTCTATTGAAGTGGATCGCAAAGTATTAGCGGACCTAGCAGTATTTGATAAAGCGGCATTTGCACAATTTGTTGAGTTGGCTAAAAATGGCCTAGCTGCTTAAGAGTTGCTTACATAATTTGCAAATTAAAAAAAGAGGCTACGGCCTCTTTTTTTATGGCTCGATAATTAATGACCAAATAATTTGTTATTTAATAAAAATATTTATTCATAATCAATCAGTTAAACATCAACAAACACATTACTTTAAGTTAAAATATCGTATGATCAATTTAGAACATCTCATATCAGAATCGTTTTCTGACTTTAATGCATGTAATGACATGCCCGCGTTAGAAAATGCTAAAGCTAAATATTTAGGCAAAACTGGCGCATTAACGGATGCGCTAAAAGGCCTGGGTAAGCTATCCAATGAAGATCGACCAGCCGCAGGTGCCGCAATAAATGTGGTTAAGCAAGCGGTTGAAGCTGCGTTAAATGCACGCCGCGAGGCGATTTTAAATGCTGAGCAAGCTAAACAATTGGCTGCTGAATCATTGGATGTGACTTTACCTGCTCGTTCACAATCACAAGGTGGCTTGCATCCAGTGACTTTAACTTTACGGCGTATTGAAGAGCTGTTCCATTCGATTGGCTTTGAAGTGGCGACTGGACCAGAAATTGAAACCGATTTCTATAATTTTACTGCGCTGAATATTCCGGAAAATCATCCAGCGCGTGCTATGCACGATACGTTTTATGTAGATGAAAGCAATGTTTTAAGAACACATACATCGCCTGTGCAAATCCACTATATGGAAAATGCGCTAAAAAATAATCAGTCACCACCTTTAAAAATTATTGCGCCTGGTCGTGTGTATCGAGTGGATTCAGACGCAACGCATTCTCCGATGTTTCATCAGGTAGAAGGCTTGTGGGTGGATGAAAATATCAGCTTTGCAAATCTCAAGGGAGTCGTTCAGGATTTCTTGCAGAAATTCTTTGAACGTGATGATTTAACCGTGCGATTCAGACCTTCATTTTTCCCCTTTACAGAGCCTTCTGCCGAAATGGACATGAGCTGGAATGGCGGTTGGTTGGAGATTGGTGGCTGCGGCATGGTGCATCCTGAAGTATTCAAACACGTGAATATCGATAGTGAAAAATATCGTGGCTTCGCTTTTGGCTTGGGCGTAGAACGCTTGGCGATGTTGCGCTACGGTGTCAATGATTTACGCCATTTCTTTAATAATGATTTACGTTTTTTATCGCAATTTAAATAGTTAATCTTTAAAAATATGCAATTTTCAGAAAACTGGTTACGCACTTTTGTTAATCCCGCCATTTCATCATTAGAGCTTAGTCACGCGCTGACAATGGCAGGGCTTGAAGTGGAAGAAATGACGCCTGTTGCGCCTGCGTTTGGTAACATTGTGATTGGCGAAATTGTTGAAGCGCTTAAGCATCCTGATGCAGATCGATTGCAAGTTTGCAAAGTCAATATTGCCAAGGATGGTGCAGAAAGCGAAATTCTGCAGATTGTCTGTGGGGCAAGTAACGCGAGAGTAGGCTTAAAAGTGCCGTGTGCTTTGGTTGGCGCAGAGCTACCAAGTATCAGTATCAAAGCGGCAAAAGTACGCGGTGTAGAGTCTTTTGGCATGCTATGTTCTGCCAAAGAACTCGGATTAGCAACTGAGGCAACCGGTTTATTAGAGTTGCCAAGTGACGCGCCAATCGGCCAGGATATTCGCCAATATTTAGACCTAAATGATCACGCATTAACCTTAAAACTTACCCCGAATCGTGCCGATTGTTTAAGTATTTTAGGCATTGCACGCGATGTGGCCGCCATTACAAGCGCACCAATCACATTGCCAGTTTTTAAGTCGGTGGCTATTGAAAGCGCTAAATCACAAACAGTGACTGTGCGCGTAAGCGAGGCTTGTCCTGCCTATTATGGGCGCGTGATTGAAGCTGTAAATGCACAGGCCAAAACACCAGATTGGATGATTCGCAATCTTGAGCGCAGCGGTGTGCGCAGCATTAGTGCGATTGTGGATATTACCAATTATGTATTATTGGAACTCGGTCAGCCCATGCATGCGTTTGATTTGGCAACGTTAAGCGGTGAAGTTAACGTGCGATTTGCATTAGAAAATGAGCAAATTAAGCTATTAAATGATACGCAAGTTAAGTTAGCCAGCGACGATTTAGTCATTGCAGACAGTAGTGGCGCGATTGCTTTAGCGGGCATTATGGGCGGCGAGCCAACATCGGTAACCGATGCAACAACGGCAATATTTTTAGAAAGTGCGTTTTTTACACCTGATACGATTGCTGGCAAAGCGCGTCGATTAGGTTTAAGCACCGATTCGTCTTACCGTTTTGAACGTGGTGTGGATTTTGGCAATACCAACAATGCGCTGGAACGTGCAACTGCTTTAGTGCTTGAAATTTGTGGTGGTAAAGCGGGTGAGACAACAGCAGTAATCAATGCATTGCCTGCGCGCAAAACCGTGCATTTGCGCTACGCAAGATTATTATCGGTATTGGGTATTAGCATACCGCATGCAACGGTTGGAACACTATTATCACAGCTGGGTTTCGAGTTTAGTGTAGATGGAGATGTGTTCGCTGTGCAAGCGCCAACGTATCGTTTTGATATTGCGATTGAAGAAGATTTAATCGAAGAAATCGCACGCTTGCACGGCTACGATAAGATTCCTGCCCTCACGCCGACGGCAAGTTTGAGTATGTTGCCTGCCGCTGAAGCGACATTAAATCAGACTTGGTTACGCGATACACTACAAATGCAGGGTTACCAGGAAGTCATCACATACAGTTTTGTAGACGAAAGCTGGGAGCGCGATTTATTAGGCAATACCAATCCGATTAAACTGAAAAATCCTATCGCCAGTAATTTAAGTGTGATGCGCAGCAGTTTGTGGGGCGGGTTGCTGGATACGCTCACTTACAATCTCAATCGCAAGCAAGCGCGTGCGCTGTTGTTTGAAGTGGGCAGTAGCTATCATCAATCGCAACAAGGTTCTTACACTGAAACATTGCGTGTTGCAGGTTTGTTTCATGGTGATTTTCAACCAGAACAGTGGGGTGCACCCACAAAAGAGGTGGATTTTTACGATATAAAAGCCACTATTAATACCTTAACGCATGCAAATGCGCAATATCGCGCAGAGACGCACGGCGCTTTGCATCCAGGTCAGACTGCACGTATTTATCTTGAAGGCAAGCCTATTGGCTGGCTGGGTAAATTGCATCCTAAATGGCAGCAACATTACAATTTAACCCAAAATACCTTTTTATTTGAAATAGAAGCGTTGCCTTTACTGCAAAAGCCGATTGCAAGTTATGCAGAAGTACCAAAAACGCTGGCAATACGACGTGATTTAGCGGTGATTGTGGATGCGGAATTGCCTGTTCAGCAAATATTTGATGCAATTACTAAAGCAGATATTAAATTGGTGACACTAGTGCAACTGTTTGATATATATCAAGGAAAAGGTATTCCTGACAACAAAAAAAGCCTTGCTTTATCGGTACTTATGCAAGATACTCATAAAACTTTGGTGGATGCTGAAGCGGAAGTTGCAATGGCAGAATTGCTAAAATTATTACAAAATCAATTTGCTGCTAGTTTGCGTCATTAAGCTGCTAGATTAAATCACCAACGGTAAGAAGTTAATTAATAAAAAGATGTTCAGGGAGAATGTATGACCTTAACCAAGGCTGATTTAGCCGATTTGTTATTTGAGCAAGTGGGCTTAAATAAGCGTGAGGCAAAAGATATGGTAGAAGCATTTTTTGAAGAAGTACGCACGGCATTAGAAACTGGCGATAGCGTTAAGTTATCCGGTTTTGGTAATTTTGAATTGCGTAAAAAATCAGAACGTCCAGGCCGCAACCCAAAAACGGGTGAAGAAATACCCATTACGGCGCGTCGTGTAGTGACTTTTCATGCCAGTCAAAAATTAAAAAGTAAAGTAGAAGAGCATTACGCTTAACTGGCCTTCACTTAAATTATTTACTTGATGCAAAATAAATGATGCTAGATTCAACACCTAAAGTGCAATTACCACCTATACCGGCCAAACGTTATTTTACAATTGGTGAAGTGAGCGAGTTGTGCGGCGTAAAACCGCACGTATTGCGTTATTGGGAACAGGAATTTACCCAGCTTAAGCCGGTTAAACGTAGGGGAAACCGTCGCTATTACCAGCATCATGAAGTATTGTTAATCCGTAAAATCCGCGAGTTATTGTATGAGCAAGGCTTTACAATCAGCGGCGCGCGTAATCGCTTAGATGGTGCTGAGCTTAAAGTTGAAGCCGTATTGCCAATTTCACAAGTGAGCGCAGCAACTGCAGCGCAAAAACAAAACGATCTATATGCAGATTTTGACTTAATATTGTTCAAAAAAGAAATACGTTCAGTGATTCAATTGTTACGTACTTAATCCTACCTACGTCTAAGTTGTTGGAACAGGACACTGAAATAAGGCCGCTTTTAAAGTGGCTTTATTTTTTTCAACAAACCGCATCAGGTCAATTTTAGTTAACACAATTATTACGTTAATTTCTTGATAAAGTTTATTGCGAGGTGCGTTAAATCGCTTTTGAAGCTATGTGTAATTGTTTATAATGCTAGCTCACTACAGATAATAGTAGTGCGGTTCGGGGCATAGCGCAGCCTGGTAGCGTACATGCCTGGGGGGCATGGGGTCGCAAGTTCGAATCTTGCTGTCCCGACCAATAATGTTAGAAAATGCACAAGCGATTGTGCTTTTTTTTCATCTATAATTCTTATTAACCAATAAGGATTTAATATGCACATTCAAACCGTCCAAACTCAAGCTTTTTTAGATCAAAAACCTGGCACTTCGGGCTTACGTAAAAAAGTGAACGTGTTTCAGCAACCACATTATCTTGAAAACTTTGTGCAAAGTATCTTTGATACACTCACAATTAAAGCAGGCGCTGCCCTAACATTGGGCGGCGATGGGCGTTTTTATAATAAAACTGCCATTCAAACCATTATTAAAATGGCCGCAGCCAATGGCTTTGCAAAAGTGATTGTGGGGCAGGGCGGTATTTTATCGACGCCCGCAGCCTCGCATATCATTCGGCATTTTCAAACATTTGGCGGTATTATTTTGTCGGCCAGCCACAACCCGGCAGGGCCTACGGAAGATTTTGGCATTAAGTACAACACCGCCAACGGCGGGCCAGCGCCAGAGAAAATTACCGATGCTATTTTTGCTAAAAGTAAAATCATCACGCAATACAAAATAGCCGACTTTTCAGATGTAGATTTGGACACAATTGCTGAAACACGACCAAATAATTTAAGTGAAAATTTTAGCGTGCAAGTGATTAATGCGGTGTGCGATTATGCCGATTTAATGGCGCAACTATTTGATTTTTCAGCAATAAAATCGTTACTGCAATCAGGCTTTAAGATTAAATTTGATGCGATGCATGCGGTCACTGGGCCTTACGCGCAAGAAATTTTAGTCAATCGTTTGGATGCGCCCGCCAGCAGTTTGATGAATTGCGAAGTGTCTGAGACATTTGGCGGCGGGCATCCTGACCCTAATTTGACGTATGCGCATGAGTTGGTGGATGTTCTTTATACACAAGACCACACTGCACCCGATTTTGGCGCAGCATCGGATGGCGATGGCGATCGCAACATGATTTTAGGTAAGGGTTTTTTCGTAACGCCATCGGATAGCTTGGCGATTATTGCTGCCAATGCCCAGCTGATTCCAGCTTACACGCAAGGTTTGGCGGGCGTTGCGCGCTCTATGCCGACAAGCGGTGCGGTAGATAGAGTGGCGGCTGCGCTGAATATTCCCTGTTATGAAACGCCAACCGGCTGGAAATTCTTTGGCAATTTAATGGACGCTGGCAAAGTGACTTTGTGTGGTGAGGAAAGTTTTGGCACTGGTAGCAATCATGTGCGCGAAAAAGATGGTTTATGGGCAGTATTGTGCTGGCTGAATATTATCGCTGCCAAAACCAATTTGATGGGTGCAACCCAAAGCGTAGAGGCGATTGTAAAAGCGCATTGGGCGAAATACGGCCGCAATGTGTATTCGCGCCATGATTATGAGGCGATTCCAACTGATGCTGCCAGTGGCGTGATGGCGCATATTAAGGCGCAATTTGCGGTTTTGCCTAATCAGATTTTTGGTCGATATACGGTTAATACTTGCGATGATTTTAGTTATACCGACCCGATTGATGGCTCAATCAGCACAGGGCAAGGCATTCGCATTTTGTTTAAATGTGGTTCGCGCATTGTGTTCCGATTGTCTGGCACAGGCACAGAAGGCGCAACGCTGCGTATTTATTTAGAGGCGTATGAACCCGATGTGAGCAATCATCATTTAGATGCGCAAGTTGCATTGGCGCAGATGATACAAATTGCCTTGCAGATCTCGCAATTAAGGCAACGCACCAAACGCGATACGCCAACGGTCATTACTTAACCCGTTTTAAAGTGCAAAAAAGCCAGCAGATTTGCTGGCTTTTTTATTGCTGATGATTGAGTTAACTTAATCGCAATTATCTGTTGAAATAATTATCTAGTACCACCAACAATTTTTGCTACCCATTCCTGTGCGTCAATTTCACCATCGGCTGATTTATCTTGCATGCCGAACACATTTTTGTGATGTGCTAAAAATTCGGCACGTGTCACAAGGTGATCATTATCGGTGTCCATCACCTTCATCATTTTTAATGAACGTAATTCGCGGCTATAACCACCAGTTGTTAAAGACAGTTTAGAATTTTTGGTTGGGCCAGCCCACTCTTTTGCGTCTAGTGAGTCGTCATCATCTTTGTTTAATGCATCAAATATGCTGTTGTAATAACTATCGGCTTCAGCGGCCGACACCATATGGTTGCCATCCGCATCCAACATTTTCATCATTTCCATTTTTTGTAACTGGCGCGCATAACCACCTGTGCCTACCATTGCATCGGCCGCAAAAGTGGGCATGGATAAAGCAAGTGCAGAAATTAATAAGCCAGTACTTAGTGCTAATTTTTTAAACTGTGAAGTCATTTTGAATCTCCTAAAATTGGTTGTAAATTTGTGAGTATTGTGTTTATTCACTCGCAACCATTAGTCATGCATGATTCAATATTACTTACAGTTTTTTAGAAAATTGTTATTAAGTTTAATAAAATCCATTAGTTAAAATTATTCAACCTGCTTAATCGTCATTTGGTTTTTAAATAAACGTACATCCATGCGGCCCAAATAACTCATGCCAAGCAACACGTCGCCATCTAAACCTGGCGCAATCATGGCGGAAACATTGTGCGCTTCAACGCCACCCACTTTTACCGATTCTAAACGCACCATATAACCGACGCTATCGCCGTTAGCGGTATTGGTGCGTACTGCGGCCAAACTTTTGAGCTGTAATTTATCGGCCACTGCTTGCGATATGGCAACGCCCGTTGCCCCAGTATCGACCAATACGTTGACTTTTTGGTTGTTAATCAACGCTTCGGCGCGATAGTGACCGTCTAAACCGCGTTGCAAAACAACTTCGCGGGCATCATCACCCAGCCGCCACATTTTGTTGGGGTTTTGAATATTATCGACCAGATAATAAATGCCCAGCACCAGACTTAACCATACGATGATGTAAATAACTGCATTGCGCGACATATTAGTAACTTAAGTTAACACTAAAAATGCAGCAACTTTTGTTAAAACGGCAGCGCGACATGTGGCGCTGCGCCCCAAATCACCTCTCTAAACTGCGCCTGTATGCGTTTTAAAGCAATTTCAGAATCTGCTTCAAAGCGCAATACAATCACTGGTGTGGTGTTCGATGGACGCATTAAACCAAAGCCGTCTGCATATTCAACACGCAAACCATCAATGGTAATAATTTCAACCGACCCATCAAATGTTGCGCTATTTTGCAATTGCGCAATCAGCGCATGCGGCTCGCCTTCTTGCATGTGGATATGTTGTTCTGGCGTGCTGACGCTGTCTGGCAAAGCATTTAAAATTTCCGATGGATTGCTGAACTGGCTTAAGATTTCTAATAAGCGTGCACCTGCATACAAGCCGTCGTCAAAACCATACCAGCGTTTTTTGCCGTGGCTGTCCGCATCGTTAAAAAATACATGACCGCTCATTTCGCCTGCCAAGGCGGCATTGGTTTCTTTAATTTTAGCTTTAACCAGCGAATGGCCAGTTTTCCACATAATTGGTTCTCCGCCATATTTGCGGATCCACGGGCTTAAATTGCGCGTTGATTTCACATCAAAAATAATATTGGCGCCTTTATTGCGACTTAATACATCTTCTGCAAACAACAGTAATTGCCGGTCTGGATAAATAATATGACCGTCTTTGGTGACTACGCCTAGCCTGTCGCCATCGCCGTCAAATGCCAAGCCAATTTCAGCGCGGCCCGTTTGTAAGGCATTGGCTAAATCCACTAAGTTTTCAGGCACAGAAGGGTCAGGATGGTGATTGGGAAAATGCCCATCCACTTCGCAGAATAGCTCATCCACGCGGCAGCCAATGGCGTTATATAAGGTTTTTGCAAACGCACCTGCCACGCCGTTACCGCAATCCACCGCAATTTGCATCGGACGCGTTAATTTAATATCGGCTTGAATGGTGGCAATATAGTCGGCTGCAATGTCGTAATGTCGCGTTGAGCCTTCGCCATAGGTAAAGTTTTTTTGCTCAATGCGCTGGCGTAAACTTTGGATCGATTCGTTTGACAGCGTTTCATCTGCTAACACCATTTTTAAGCCATTGTAATCGGGCGGATTATGGCTACCAGTCACCACTACACCGCAATGTGTATTGAGGTGATAAGCTGCAAAATACACCATTGGTGTAGCAACCATGCCCAAGTTAACCACATTGACACCCGCTTTTCGAATACCGACTGCCAGCGCCTCCGCCAGTTCTGGACCTGATAATCGGCCATCAAAACCAATGCAAATTTCCGTTTGCCCGCGGTGTTTGGCTTCACTGCCTAGCGCGTGGCCAATTGATTCGACAATAGTTGGCGTGAGCGTTTTGCCCACAATGCCGCGAATATCATAGGCTTTAAAGATTTCTTTTGGGATTTCAATATTGGTTGGTTTTTGCATGGAATAAGACTTTAATAAAAATTAAGTGAAATTTAAGTGTTAAGTAAATAGCGAAATGTATTGCTTTACAGACTAATTAACTTCTTCAATCCAAGCCAGTTGAATTGCTTCTAATATTTTTTCGCCACAATGCTCAGGGCCTTCTTCAAAGCCATCCAACGCCATTACCCACTGCATTAAATCAGTAAAACGAACCGTTTTTGGGTCAATTTCAGGATATTTATCTGATAATTCTTCGCCGATTCTAAGGCTATCTGTCCATTTCATTGGTAACTTTCAAACAATAAAATTGAATTATAACGCGCCTTACTAGACCAACAGCCAAATCACGAATGAAAAACTATAAAGATTAAAACATTAAACGATTGAAACACTAAAAAAAGCCCAGCACCTTATTCAATTTAGGGCTGGGCTTAAGAGGAACGACTCTGGAGATAGAGTTCACAAATATTAGCAATAGCTGTGCCTAAAATATTAATAAATTAAAACAATGACTTATAAATTCTAACCAAATATAAAACCGTTTTTTGAAACAATAGTGGTTGTATTAAACCAATTACTACAACCAATTTAATGCAGAGGTAATGTGATGGCTATGCAAAGATGATAGGGCAAAGTTTAAGATGCATCAACGGCATGATAAAATGTTGCATTACTTTAGTGAAGCATCACCATTTAATTAATAGAAAGTCTTAACTGTCATGTTTAGCCATTCCAATAAACTCGCCATCGCCGACCCAGCACTTGCCACCATGATTGAGGCTGAAGTCGTGCGTCAGCATCAACATATCGAACTGATCGCTTCTGAAAACTATACCAGCCCCGCCGTGATGGAGTGCCAAGGTTCGCAATTAACCAATAAATATGCAGAAGGTTACCCAGGCAAACGTTTTTATGGCGGATGCGAATATGTAGACCAAGTGGAACAACTGGCGATTGAACGTTTAAAAGTATTGTATGGCGCGGAATATGCCAATGTTCAGCCGCATTCTGGCTCGCAAGCCAATCAAGCGGTGTATTTTTCAATTCTAAAACCAGGCGATACTGTGATGGGGATGAATTTAGGCCACGGCGGTCACTTAACGCATGGCTCACCTGCAAATCTATCCGGCAAACTATTTAATATCGTGCCGTATGGTTTAAATGCACAAGAAGAAATCGATTACGATGAGATGGAACGCATTGCGCTTGATTGCAAACCAAAACTATTGATTGGCGGTGCGTCAGCATATGCGTTGCGTTTTGACTGGGCGCGCATGAGCGAGATCGCCAAAAAAGTTGGCGCTTATTTTATGGTGGATATGGCACATTATTCGGGTTTGATTGCGGCTGGCGTTTATCCGAATCCCGTGCCACATGCCGATTTCGTCACTTCAACCACGCACAAAACCTTGCGTGGTCCACGCGGCGGTATCATTTTGGCCAAAGCCGAATTTGAAAAATCACTCAATTCCAGTGTATTTCCAAGCCTGCAAGGTGGCCCATTAATGCATGTGATTGCAGGTAAAGCGACTGCATTCTTAGAAGCGGCCCAGCCAGAATTTAAAACCTATCAAGCACAAGTGATTAAAAATGCACAAGCGATGGCCGAAACCTTAACCACGCGCGGTTTGCGGATTATTTCTGGCCGCACAGAATCGCATATGTTTATGGTGGATTTACGCCCAAAAGGCTTAACCGGTAAAGCAGCCGATGCGGTGCTGGGTTTGGCGCATATCACGGTGAATAAAAATGCCATTCCAAACGACCCAGAAAGCCCATTTGTGACTTCGGGTATTCGGATTGGTGCACCAGCGATTACCACGCGCGGTTTTAAAGAAGCAGAAGCCAAGCAGGTGGCCAATTTGATTGCAGATGTGTTGGATAACCCAACAGACGAAGCATTGATTGTGGCGACAAAAGCGAGAGTGCATGCGTTGACTGCACGTTTTCCCGTGTACGGAAAATAGTATGTTTTCACCTGTTAACTTTGCGTTAAATCGAGAGTTTAAATAAAGTGAAATGTCCATTTTGCGGTACGGATGATACGCAAGTCATTGATTCCAGAGTTAATGATGAAGGCGACTCTATTCGCCGTCGCCGCAAATGTAGCGCTTGCGACAAACGTTTTACTACTTATGAAACGGCGGAATTACATATGCCGCAAGTGGTGAAACAAAATGGCACGCGTGAAGAGTTTAATCGTGAAAAATTGCGCTTATCTTTTACCCGTGCCTTGCATAAACGCCCCGTGCCGACTGAGTACGTAGACCGCGCGTTGGATCATATTGTGCAGAAAATGTTGAGCTTGGGTGAGCGTGAAATACCCGCGCGCGATTTGGGCGAAAGCGTGATGCAAGAACTGAAGCTAATGGACAAAGTAGCTTACATTCGATTCGCTTCGGTATATCGCAGCTTTTCAGATGTCGATGATTTTAATAACGTCATTCGCGATTTGTAAGTGGATTAAAATTTTTAAGTTAATAAAAAAGGCTATTTAAATACATTATTATGAAATTCATTACAGTTTCTTCCATTGCTTTAGCGGTATTTACCGTGCTGTTAACCATTGTTTTTTTTACCTGGTGGGCGTTTAAAGATAAAGTGGTGTTTGGCGCAGAGAAGTTTGACCAGACCAAGTGGATGCAGTATGCGTCCACCATTGAGCAAGAATGCAAACGTGGCGACATGGCGTACGATTTGCAACAAAATATTCTAATCAAAGGCGCGCCCAAACAAGCGGTGATGGCTTTGCTTGGTCGCCCAAGTATTGAAGAAGTGAATGAAAAATCCAACGCCATCGAATACGATTTGGGTAAATGCATGCATGTGTATCATGGTTTGCTGATCTTTTTTGATGTCAATAATCGGTTAACTCAAAGCCGTATTTCGTCGCACTAGTATGACGATTTTAACTAGCATGGCAATTTTAAGATCATAAAATATGTTTACTGCCAGCGACCATGTTTACATGACACGTGCGCTACAGTTAGCAGAGCAGGGTTTATACAGCGCAACGCCTAATCCGCGTGTTGGATGCGTGGTTGTTAAAAATGATCAAATTATTGGCGAAGGTGCACATCTGAAAGCAGGTGAGCCGCACGCCGAAATATTTGCACTGCGTCAGGCTGGCAGCCAAGCAAAGGGCGCTACTGCTTATGTAACGCTGGAACCTTGCAGCCACACTGGCCGCACGCCGCCTTGTGCCGATGCGCTGGTAAAAGCCGGCGTTGCCAAAGTAATTGTTGCCATGCAAGATCCAAACCCTTTAGTTGCAGGCAGCGGCATAAGTCATTTGCAAGCGCAGGGTATAGAAGTGGCTAGTGGTTTGATGCAAACGCAGGCCCAAGCACTGAATCCAGGTTTTATCGCGCGCATGACACGCAATTCTCCTTATGTGCGCTGTAAAATTGCCAGCAGTCTGGATGGTAAAACCGCGTTAAACAATCAACAAAGTCAGTGGATTACCAGTGAAGCCGCAAGGCTAGACGTGCAACGTTGGCGCGCCCAATCGTGTGCGATTTTAACCGGCATTGGCACAGTATTAAGTGATGATCCCAATATGACAGTGCGTAGCATGCAGGTAACTCGCCAGCCACTGCGTGTGATTGTCGATAGCCAATTGCGCATATCGCCTCAAGCCAAAATTCTGCAAGGCGGCAATACTTTAATTGCCTTTGCGCACAAGTCAGAAAACAAAGACTTAACCCATAAATCGAGCGAACTTTTAGCCACTGGTGCCGAATTGCTTTGCATTCCCAATGCAGACAATCAAGTATGCCTGAAAACGCTATTAAGCCATCTTGCGCACAGGCAATTCAATGAAGTGTTGTGTGAGGGTGGCGAATTTTTGAATGGCGCCTTGCTGGCGCAAAACTTGATTGATGAGCTGTTGATCTATTACGCACCAAAACTCATGGGTAGCAGCGCCAAAGGTTTATTCGCCATGCCAGCTTTTACGCAAATGAATCAAGCCATTGCGCTAGATATCATCGAAATGCGCCAAATTGGCTGCGATATTCGCCTACGTGCCAAACCGATTTACTCAAATAATGAGTTAAGCCAAATCGTCAAACGCCGTGTAAAGTTAGTCGATTTTAATTAAATCATGTTAATTAAATCATGTTAATCGATACCCATTGCCATCTGGATGCCGCTGAATTTAATGCGGATCGGGACACAATTGCCTTAGATGCCAATAGGGCTGGCGTGCAAAAGATTGTCGTGCCATCAGTTGCGCGCGATAATTTTCAGCGCGTCATCGATTTAGCGCATCAACATGCGCATTGTTTTATGGCGTTGGGCATTCACCCGATGTATGTCGACCAAGCGCATCCGAGCGATCTGGTTTTATTAAAGCAGTTAATGGCACAGCAATTGGCACATGCAAATGCTAAATTAGTCGGCGTGGGTGAAATTGGCTTGGATTTTTTTGTCACACAACAAAATCGCGAAACGCAAGAGTATTTTTTTATTGAGCAGCTTAAAATCGCGCAAACGTTTGAGTTGCCGGTTATTTTGCACGTGCGTCGCGCCATTGACGATGTGTTGAAACAGTTGCGCCGTCATACAGTTGTTGGCGGTATTGCGCATGCATTTAACGGCAGCCCGCAACAGGCAGAGGCGTTTATTAAACTCGGTTTTAAACTCGGTTTTGGTGGCGCAATGACTTATCCGCGTGCGTTAAAGATTCGTGAATTAGCTAAAAATCTACCACTGGAAGCGATTGTATTAGAAACCGACGCACCCGATATTGCGCCAGAATGGCTTGGCACAAAAGGTAGAAATAGCCCAGCAGAGCTTGTAAAGATAGCGCAAGTTTTTGCCGATTTGAAAGGCGTTGAAGTGGCGCAAATCATTGAAACTACAGGCAAAAATGCCTTACAAATTTTACCGAAATTAGCTGGGTTATACACACCACTTAAAGTGCTACATTAACAATTGTATAAAAACTGTATCAAACCAACGGCATACCGTAAGTCACTGATTTTATTAATAAATAAAATAGATTAAAAAATGCACTTTTGTAAAAAAGCCTTATAAATTGGTAGGTTACACTTTTAAGACACAGCAATCCACAAAGTTATCCACAGAATTTGTGGATGGAAAAACCAAAAAAATAAAACAAAATAAATTGCAAGATTTTTATTATATTATTTTGATTGTTTTGAGCCTAAAAACACTTTTTAAATATAAGCAAAATGCAATAAAACCCTAATAGAAAATTACCTATAAAAAATGAAAGTGGATAATCAACCGTTTCGCACCATCTGGCCAGATCCGCGCTCTAAATTTGTGCAGATTATCGACCAGACGCGTTTACCGTTTGCATTTGAAGTGGTAAAAATTTACTCGCTAGAACAAATGGTGCATGCGATTAAAACTATGCAAGTGCGTGGCGCACCATTAATTGGCGTTGCAGCAGCATACGGGTTGGCGCTGGCGATGCGGGAAGATGAATGTGACGATTATTTATTAGCTGCCGCACAAACACTTAAAAATAGCCGACCCACAGCGGTTAACCTAGCTTGGGCGATTAACCGCATGGCAACAGTTTTACAGCTTACACCACTAAATCGGCGCAATTTTACTGCTTGGCGCGAAGCCGCCAAAATTGCACAAGAAGATGTCACGCAAAATCAGTCAATTGGTCAACATGGGCTGGATTTAATTAGCAGTTTTTACCAGCATAAAACGTTTAATATATTGACGCACTGTAATGCAGGCTGGCTGGCAACAGTGGATTACGGCACAGCACTGGCACCTGTATATGCGGCGCACGATGCGGGGTTAAATGTGCATGTGTGGGTGGACGAAACGCGCCCGCGTAACCAAGGTGCCGCGCTGACCGCTTGGGAATTGAGCCAACATGGCGTGCCGCACACGGTGATAACCGACAATGCAGGCGGGCATTTGATGCAGCAGGGTTTGGTGGATATGGTGATTGTGGGCGCGGACCGTGTGACTGGCACAGGTGATGTGTGTAATAAAATAGGCACTTATTTAAAAGCGCTGGCAGCGTTTGATAATCAGATTCCGTTTTATGCAGCGGTACCCAGCCCAACTATTGATTGGCAGATTTTAGACTATAAACAAATCGAAATTGAGCAACGCGATAGCGATGAGGTTGCTGCGATTCAAGGATTAGCAGCGGATGGCACGGTGCAAAAAGTGCGCTTAACACCCATTCATTCAGCAGCTGCTAACCCTGCTTTTGATGTAACCCCGGCCAGATTAGTCACAGGAATTATCACCGAAAAAGGTATTTTTTCCGCTTCTGCACTGGTTAACTTAACCAACAAAAATGAGTAAAAAATCAGTATGCAAAATCAGCGTGAACAGTTACTTAGTATCTGCCAAAAGTTAACCGAACTCGGCTTAAACAAAGGCACTTCTGGTAATGCGAGTGTGCGCCTGAAAAATGCGCACGGGGATGGATTTTTAATCACGCCCAGCGGCATGACGATACATGAAATGACGCCAGAAAGTATGGTACAAATGGCTTTTGATGGCAGCTTTGAAGCTAACATCATGCGGCCAGATATCAAACCAAGCAGCGAATGGCGTTTTCATCGTGATATTTTAGCCAGCTGCCCAGAAGCAAATGCGGTGATTCACACCCATAGCATGTTCGCCACCACAATCGCCTGCTTACACAAAGATATTCCGCCATTTCATTACATGATTGCGGTTGCAGGTGGCGATAGTATTCGCTGTGCACCATACGCGCTGTTTGGCTCGCAATCATTATCCGATAGCGCATTAACTGCTTTAACCGACCGCAAAGCATGTCTGCTGGCCAATCACGGCATGATTGCGCTGGGAAACGATTTGGATGATGCGTTAGCGGTGACAGTAGAGGTGGAAAACCTGTGTGAGCAATATTGGCGGATTTTGCAGGTTGATGCGAATCCGCCCTTGCTCAGTGAAGCTGAAATGCACGAAGTGTTTCAGCAGTTTAAGGGCTATGGCAAGTGGCGGTTATAAATAGGCGGGCTATCAAAAATTTGAATGCAAATATTAGCTCGATAAAACGCCATTTTCCACAATATTTAGCCTAGTTTTAAGTGTTAAGTACAAAAAATAATCATTTAAATAATACGCTAATAAATAGTCCGTAAATTAAGTTCATTTTAAGATAATATGTCAAATTGGTTTATTGATTATTTGGGCTTAATTCACCTTTGATACCTCAAAGAAAAAACAATAAGCTTGGTTTGCTTTTATGTGGCAGCGTCACGCTATTAATTGCAACCACTGTTCTATTAGGCTGGGGCTTAGGTTTACCTATGTTGCTCCAACTACAGCCGCAATGGACACCAATGGTCGTCAATACAGCCATCTGCTGCTGGCTAGGGGGTTTGGCGCTATTTTCCCCTTATCTATTCACAGATCAAACTGCACTCAACGCATACAAATCAATCGGCATCGTTATGCTGATTATCCCAAGTCTAGTGATGCTAGAAATCCTTTTTGGCGTCGATTTTAAAATTGATTTACCCAAACTGCACAGACCATTACAACCCGAATACCTTAACCCTGGGCGCATGGCACCTAATACTGCATTGGCACTAATGCTGTTTGGTGCCGGTTTGCTTTTTAAGGGATTTTTAAGGAAGAACGAAAAGCTGCGTAGAAAAAGCATACAGATTTTGGCTATAGGTGTGTCGGCATTAGGTTGGATGGGCATCATTGGTTATGTGTTAACACTGGAATATCTTTATAGCTGGTCTGGTGTATTACGCATGGCTTTACCCACGGCAATCGCAATTGTTTCTATGGGGTTTGGGCTATTTATACTACCTGCCGAAACGCCACTACATAAAAGCGGTTTGGCTGATAATGACGTTGACAGAATTTACTATACCGCCGCGCTTGTTATTTCATTGGCTTGTCTCATAGCGGGCACTGCAGCGTTTTCCATCTTGGCACATCGTGCCGAGCGTTTAATACAAAAAGATCTGCTGCGGACTTCTAATGAACGCATATTTTTCGTTAATACTGTGATAGCGGCACGTTCAGAACGCGCTATCGTGGTATCTAAAAATACGCAATTTGCTTTACTTTTGCAACAAATCAACAAAAGCCCTGATGATGTTTCCGCACAAAAAACGCTTATTGCATTGAGTAGTACTTTTGAAAAAAATGGCTTTTCTGCATTGGCGTTAGAGGCTTTAAATGGCAGTGTTTTGCGCAGTTTTGGCCAATTAAAACAGCAAGATACATTTAGTGTTGATTTTCATGGCGCTTATTCAGGCCAGGTAATCTGGGATGCGGGGTATGCACTATTTACGCGTACACCAATTAAAAATGATACAGGTAATACAGTAGGTTTTATGCTGGCTAAACAGCCACTAAAAGCCATTGATCAATTACGTGAGCAAACGCTGCTTTCAGCCAAAACCAGTGATATGCTAATTTGTAGCACAGCAAAAAAGTTGTTTAATTGTTTTCCTTCTAGCTTGGAAAGTAAACCATTTAAACTGCCCAAATTTTATCAAAAGCAACGCTTGCCCATTAGCCACGCGCTTGATTTAAAGCAGTCTGGTGTCAAAACGACGCTAGATTATCGTGGGAAGCGAGTGCTTGCAGCCTACGGCCCAATTGCTGATACGGGGCTTGGTATGGTGGTTAAAATTGATGTTGCAGAAATCTACGCGCCGATTAAAGAAGAGTTGCAGAAGGTTATATTATTTATTATTGGCTTGATTGTGTTTGGATTATGGCTGATTCGCAAACGACTAATCCCATTAGTTGACAATATTGAGAGTGCTAGATTGCTGGCTGAAGCTGAAAAAGCTAGGTTTATTGCCGCCACTGAGAGCGGCTTAGATACTTTTTATATTTTTGACGCAGTACGTAATCAACAAGGCGCAATTGTCGATTTTAGATGCAGCTTTGTTAACCAACTGGGTAGTCAGCTTATTTCAACCACACCGCAGGCGTTTATCGGAAAACTGGTATGCGAAGAACTACCATTCATTAGAGGGCCACTATATTTTGATAAATACTTGCAGGTGATTGCAGATGGAAATCCAATTTATGACGAAATAATGGTGAGTGACAGCCAGGTGAATGCCAATTGGGTTGCAAGGAAGATTGTAAAGTTAGGCGACGGGGTGGCCATTACTGCGCGCGATATTACCGATAAAAAGCATGCAGAAAATGCTTTGAAAGAAGCCCAGCGGTTGCAATCGGCAATCGTCGATAGCGCCTCTTACTCCATCATTGCAACCAATGAAAAAGGTATTATCATTGCCATGAATAAAGCCGCACAACGCATGCTTTGGTATGACGAAGAAGAGTTGGTTGGCAAATTTACCCCTGAAATTTTGCATGATAAAGACGAAGTGGTAATACGTGCTAAAGAGTTAACGGCCGAATTGGGTGTCAATATACAGCCAGGATTTGACGTGTTTATCGCCAAAGCGGGCGATGATCTGCCAGATGAGCATGAGTGGACCTACATCCGCAAAGATGGCTCACGTTTTCCAGTGATGTTAAGCGTAACTGAATTACGTGATAGTGATAGGCAAATATGCGGTTATCTCGGCATCGCTTATGATATTTCTGAACGAAAACGCACAGAAGAATATATACGCCATATTGCATTGCATGATGTGCTAACCGGCTTGCCTAACCGCGCGCTATTTGATGACCGCGTAGCAGTTGCGTTAGAGCGTGCTAAGCGCAGTAATGAAAAAGTGGCGATTGCCCTGCTGGATTTGGATCATTTTAAGCACATCAACGATTCTTTAGGCCATCATATTGGCGATAAATTACTCCAAGAAGTGACGTTGCGACTAAACGAGAGTGTGCGTCCAACCGATACAATTGCGCGCATGGGCGGTGATGAGTTTGCTTTTGTGCTGCCTGATATTATCCATCCCGAAGGTTCAAACGTAGTATTTAACCGAATTATTGAGGCGTTTAAGCCTAGAATTGTTGCAGCTAACCATCAGTTGCATGTAAGCGCCAGTATTGGCGTATGCGTTTACCCAGATGATGGCGAAGACTTGCCGACTTTATTACGCAACGCCGATACCGCGATGTATAGGGCAAAAGAGTTAGGTCGAAATAATTTCCAGATATTTAGTCGCGAAATGGAACAGAAAGCGTCTAAACGACACAGCCTAGAAAATGCCTTGCGACATGCTATAGAAACTGAAGCCTTTGAGCTATTTTATCAACCACAAATTGATTTTAAAACGAATCAGATTATTGGCGTAGAAGCTTTACTACGCTGGCAAAGAGAGCCAGGCGTTTATTTATCACCGATAGAGTTTATCCCAGTCGCCGAGGAATCAGGCTTAATCGTGCCAATAGGCGAGTGGGTCATTAACACCGCTTGTAAACAAGCGGCAATATTTACAAGCGAGTTAGGCCGGCCTATTCGCATGGCGGTTAATATTTCACCACGTCAGTTTAAGCAAAAAAACTTATTTGAGCATATTGTGCAGGCATTGCAATCTACTGGGCTAGATCCACAGTATTTTGAAGTGGAAATCACCGAAAATGTACTGATGGGGGATTTAGAGCACTCCGTGCTAGTTTTACAACAACTGCGCCGTGCAGGTGTTAGTGTTGCATTAGACGATTTTGGCACTGGTTATTCAAGCTTAAGCTACTTAAGCAAGTTTCCAGTCGATCGCATTAAAATTGATCAGTCTTTTGTTAAGAATATTATGATCAACAAAGAAGATGCAAATTTAACAAAGGTGATTGTGACGATGGCTAAATCACTTGGCATACCTGCTATTGCTGAGGGCATTGAATCAATTGAACAATATGAGTTTATTAACAACACTGGCTGTGACGAGGCGCAAGGTTATTACATCGCCAAGCCAATGCCTAGTTACAAACTGCTAGAGTTTTGCCTGTCTAACACTCAAACGACTACTTAGTTAGCGCATCAAAATGCAGGATTAATGCGAAACATCTTCCACATGCAATCCGGTATTTTGCCTTACGTAAAGCTCTTCCCATAAATCTTCTGCACGTTTGTCGCGCGTTAATAATGAGAATAAAATCACCATTAGAAAGCCGAGTGGAATTGAAATAATGCCGGGATTTTTTAATCGAAATAGCGGCTTTTCTAAACCGAGCATGCTGGTTTTTTGACCTGAATAAAGCGTTAAGTCTTGTTTAGCTTTGTCGATTTGCTTGGTCAATGCGGCTATTTTGATTTGCGCTTGTTTGGATTCTTCAATTGGCGTGTCATGGTCAATTGCGCTGCCGATTAAGATGATTTGCAGCGGCAAACTATCTAGCGCCGCCAAAGCTGGTTTGGCTGATTCTGCCTTTTGGCAGAAGGTAAAAAATTCGCAAATAATGCCTTCACTTTTTTTTGCTTCTGCGGCAGGTTTTCCTGCTGCGCCTTCCAGCACTATTTTGGCATCGGTGACCATTTTTTGCGGATAGGTCATATTGGGTGAAATCAGCACTAATAAAATGGCGCTACCTGCGCCGATTAACATGCCCATGACTACGCCTGTGGTGTTGGATTTTTTCCAGTACAGCGTGAGAAAAATCGCCGGTAAATTACTGCTTGCCGCAACGGCAAACGCCATGCCGACTAAGTGCGCGACATTTTGGCCTTTGGCCAGCATGCCGATGATAATGGCGACAATGCCCACACCAATACTCGCAATACGCGCGGCTTTCATTTGCTGTGCTTGGCTGGCGTTACCGTCTTTAATCACGTTGACGTATAAATCGTGCGCGATTGCGCTGGCAGACGCCAGTACTAAACCCGCGACTACAGCGACGATGGTGGCAAACGCGACTGCCGCCACAAACGCCAGCATAAAGTTACCCAATAGTGAATGTTCACCGCCGCCCAGATATTGGGCTAACAAGGGCGCGGCCATGTTTGCGCCTTTATCGATGCCGCCAATCGCTTCTGGGCCAACATGCATGGCTGCGCCAAAGCCTAAGAATAAAGTTAACACATAAAAACCACCAATAATCGCCATCGCCCACACCACACTTTTACGCGCTTCTTGTGCGTTTGGCACGGTAAAAAAGCGCATCAAAATATGCGGCAAGCCAGCGGTACCAAATACCAACGCCATGCCTAAACTAATTTGGTCAATTGGGTCTTTTAAGAATAAGCCTGGCTCTAAAAAGCGTTGCCCAAGTTCTTGCGCGTTCATGCTGCTGGCAGCTGTACCTAATAATTTTGCCACTTGCGCTTGAATTTTTGGATCGTCTACAACGGCTTGCAGAAATGCGGGTAGGCTGAATCCATAAGGTAACCAAACCAAAGTCACCAAAACCAGTGATGCGATAACCAGTAAAACCGCTTTGACGATTTGCACATAAGTGGTGGCGACCATACCGCCAAAAACCACGTAAGCCAGCATCAAACAGCCAACCACCATCACCGAAATTTCGTAATCGATACCGATTAAGGTTTTAACCAGCACGCCGCCGCCAACCATTTGCGCGGTGAGGTAGAAAATGGAAACGCTGATTGTAGATAGCGCGGCCACCATGCGCGCCTTTTTGGGGTCGTTACGAAAGGCTAAAATATCGCCCAGCGTATATTGGCCGATATTGCGGCAGGGTTCGGCAATCACTAACAGTACCGCGATATAGCCCATTAAGAAGCCAACCGAATACATAAATCCATCGTAACCATACAATGAAATTAAGCCTGCAATGCCTAAAAAAGACGCGGCAGAAAGATAATCACCTGCAATCGCCCAGCCATTTTGCAAGCCGCTGATACTATTGCCAGCCGCATAAAAATCGGCGGTGGATTTGACGCGTTTGCTGGCCCAATAAGTTATGTACATGGTGGCGGCGATAATGCTGCTGAATACTAAAAATGTGAGCCAGCGACACTCATTAGTAACAGCACCTTGCGCGTAAGCAGGGTGACTTAACACTATAAAAAAGGTAAAAATACCGCTTAAAAAAGACTTAAGTTTCATATTAAATAAGTCCTTTAATGTTGTGCGCATCATCAATTAAGGCTTTTGCGCGCGCATCAAACTCGGTATTGGCGCGTTTGGCATAAATGGCGGCGATGCACCACGCCACAAAAAATTGGCTTAATGCAAACAGTAATCCAATGTTGATTACGCCCCAAATCTTAACGGTTAAAATCGGCTGAAAATACGCAGTTGCAATTGGCAGCAGGAAAAAGAAAATCAATGCAAATAACATCATGCGCCATAAAAAATGGGTTTTATCGCGGTGCAAAACTTGAAAACGCGGGTCTGATTCAATGGCTTTCCAGTGTATTTTGGGCTGGATGGAAGGTTGGATTGGCGGTGAATTATTCTGCATGATTGAGTCAATTTCCTTAAGGTTTTATCGCTATTTTTAGCCGTTGGTTTGCAAACCTAACATTGTTATTCTACTGCCTTTGCGGTAAAATTTGTTCCCGTCTGTAAGCCAATTTTCTGGCTTGCCATTAAGTGTAAAGCGTCTTGTAAATGACCAAATATGTATTCGTCACTGGCGGTGTAGTTTCTTCTCTCGGCAAAGGTATCGCCGCCGCCAGCCTAGGCGCAATTTTAGAATCGCGTGGCATTAAAGTCACCATGCTTAAACTTGATCCCTATATTAACGTTGACCCTGGCACCATGTCGCCATTCCAGCATGGTGAAGTTTTTGTGACCGATGACGGCGCAGAAACCGATCTGGATTTGGGCCATTATGAGCGGTTTATTTCGCAACGCATGGGTAAGCGCAATAACTTCACCACAGGTCAAATCTACGAAACGGTGATTAAAAAAGAACGTCGTGGCGAATATTTAGGTAAAACTGTGCAGGTGATCCCGCACATTACCGATGAGATTAAAACGCATATTAAACGCGGTGCAGAAGGCGCCGATGTAGCGATTGTAGAGGTGGGCGGTACGGTGGGCGATATTGAATCGTTACCGTTTTTAGAAGCCATTCGCCAAATGGGTTTTGAAGAAGGCCGCAACAACGCCTGCTATGTGCATTTGACTTTGTTGCCATGGATTGCGGCGGCGGGTGAGTTAAAAACCAAACCGACGCAACACTCCGTCAAAGAATTACGCGAAATCGGTATTCAGCCCGATATTTTACTGTGTCGTGCTGATCGTAATATTCCCGATGATGAGCGCAAAAAAATCGCTTTGTTTACCAATGTAGCGCCAGAAGCGGTGATCAGCGCGATTGATGCAGATTCTATCTATAAAATTCCTGGATTGTTGCATGATCAGATGTTGGATGAAATCGTCTGTCATAAATTGAATATTTTGGCTAAAGCCGCCGATTTAAGTGCTTGGAAAAACATTACGCATGCCATCGCTAACCCAAAACATACGGTTGATATTGCATTTGTCGGAAAGTATGTAGACTTAACCGAGTCATACAAGTCGCTAACCGAAGCCTTGATTCACGCAGGTATTCATACCGAATCCAAAGTGAAAATTCACTATATGGATAGTGAAGATATTCAGCAAAATGGTACGAAAAAATTAGCCAATATGGATGCGATTTTGATTCCGGGCGGCTTTGGTGTGCGCGGTACAGAAGGCAAAATTGCGGCGATACAATATGCTCGGACTCATAAAATCCCTTATTTAGGTATTTGTTTAGGCATGCAATTGGCGGTAATTGAGTTTGCGCGTAACGTAGCGGGATTAACCGATGCAAACAGCACCGAGTTTAATGCAGATGCGCCGCATAAGCTGATTGGTTTGATTGACGAATGGCAAGACGCTTCGGGCAAAGTTGAAAAACGCGATGAGAATTCCGACCTTGGCGGTACCATGCGTTTAGGCGCGCAAGCATGCCCAACCGTTGCCAATACCTTGGCTGCTAGCATTTATGGCACGCAAGTCAATGAGCGCCATCGGCATCGTTATGAAGTCAACAATAACTATGTGGAGCAACTTAAAAAAGCGGGTTTGGTGATTTCTGCGCGTACCATTGGTGAAGATTTATGTGAAATGATTGAGTTGCCAAAAGCCGCCCACCCGTGGTTTGTGGCGTGCCAATTTCACCCGGAATTTACTTCTAATCCACGTGCTGGTCATCCACTATTTAAAGCGTATGTGCAAGCGGCGTTAGACAACCAAGCAAAAGTTTAAAAAGGCCACTAGATGAAACTATGTAATTTTGATGTAGGTCTTGAGCATCCATTATTTTTAATCGCAGGTCCTTGTGTGATTGAATCGCGCGAATTTGCGATTGAAACTGCTGGTCAATTAAAAGAAATTGCCGCCAAAGTTGGCATTCCTTTTATTTATAAATCCTCTTACGACAAAGCCAATCGCAGTTCGACCAAAACATTTCGCGGTTTTGGCTTGGAAGAAGGTTTGCGGATTTTAGATGAAGTCAGAAGCCAGATCGGCGTGCCTGTGTTAACCGATGTGCATACGACAGAACAAGTGCCGCATGTGGCGGCCGTGGCAGATGTATTGCAAACGCCTGCATTTTTATGTCGCCAGACCGATTTTATTGTGGCGGTGGCGACCTGCGGTAAGCCAGTTAACATCAAAAAAGGCCAGTTTTTAGCGCCGCACGATATGTTGCAGGTGGTGAATAAAGCCAAAGAAGCCAATAGTAATCAAGACACAATTATGGTGTGCGAGCGCGGCGCGAGCTTTGGCTATAATACATTGATATCCGATATGCGCGGTTTGGCGATTATGCGCGAAACCAATTGCCCCGTGGTGTTTGATGCGACTCACTCCGTACAACAACCTGGCGGGCAGGGCGATAAAAGTGGTGGTCAGCGTGAGTTTGTGCCTGTGTTAGCGCGTGCGGCGGTCGCCAGCGGTATTGCAGGCGTGTTTATGGAAACGCATCCAGACCCTAGCAAAGCGTTATCAGACGGCCCAAATGCATGGCCCTTGCACAAAATGGAGGACTTGCTGCATTTGCTGGTTGATATGGATAGATTAGTGAAGAAATCAGGATTTATTGAATCAACGCTTTAATAATTAGACGTATAATTTTGAGTATTTAGTTAATTTTTAGGATTAAACATGAGCGCAATTGTAGATATTATCAGTCGTGAGATTTTAGATTCACGCGGCAACCCAACTGTAGAGTGTGACGTGTTGTTAGAAAGCGGCGTGATTGGTCGCGCGGCTGTGCCATCTGGCGCATCAACTGGCGCCAAAGAGGCGATGGAATTGCGCGATGGCGACGCGGCACGTTATTTAGGTAAAGGCGTATTGCAAGCGGTAGAAAACGTCAATACTGAAATTACCGAAGCGATTATTGGCTTGGATTGCGAAGAGCAAAGTTTTATTGATAAAACATTAATTGAGCTAGATGGCACAGAAAATAAAGACCGCTTGGGTGCAAATGCATTATTAGCGGTTTCCATGGCGTGCGCGCGTGCCGCAGCAGAAGAATCGGGATTGCCTTTGTATCGCTATTTAGGCGGCTCTGGCGGCATGCAATTGCCCACACCAATGATGAATATTATCAATGGCGGCGCGCATGCGGATAATTCGGTCGATATGCAAGAGTTTATGATTATTCCAGCTGGTTTGCCGACTTTCCGGGAAGCGATGCGTTGCGGTGCAGAAATTTTTCATCAATTAAAGAAAACATTACACAAAAAAGGTTTGGCAACGACAGTGGGTGATGAAGGTGGGTTTGCGCCTAATTTAGCCAGTAATGAAGATGCGATTAAACTGATTTTAGAATCTATTTCGGATGCGGGTTATGAGCCAGGTCGCGATGTGTATTTGGGCTTGGATTGCGCCAGTACTGAGTTTTACAAAGACGGAAAATATCATTTGGAATCAGAAGGCTTGTCGCTTACTTCTGCACAATTTACCGATTATTTAGCCGCTTGGGTCGATAAATATCCAATTATTTCCATTGAAGATGGCATGGGCGAATTTGATTGGGACGGATGGGATATTCTGACCAAACGCCTAAGCAAAACCACGCAACTGGTGGGCGATGACTTATTTGTAACTAACTCTAAAATCTTGCGCGAAGGAATCAAACGCGGTGTCGCTAACTCGGTATTGATTAAAGTCAATCAAATTGGCACCTTAACCGAAACATTCCAGACTATTGAAATGGCGAAACGTGCGGGTTATACGGCTGTTGTGTCACATCGTTCTGGCGAAACTGAAGATACGACGATTGCGGATATTTCAGTGGCCACCAATGCCTTGCAAATTAAAACCGGTTCATTGTGCCGCAGCGAGCGCATTGCGAAATACAACCAATTATTGCGTATTGAAGAAGAGTTGGGCGATGCAACTAGTTATGCAGGTATGGGCGCCTTCTACCAATTATTTAAATAATTCCAAATGCATTCAAGCCAATACGTCGTTACGCCATTGAGTTTATTTACGGCTCACCGTGCTAAATGTACTGTCTTCGTCAATGTGCCTAGTCTAGGCTCGACTACAGTTGGAATCGCTAACCAGCAAGCTTGGCGTTTCCACAAGTCATTGTTTTGAAAGCTTTAACCTTAATTTTTGTTATCTTAATTGCCTTGCTACAGTATCCACTGTGGCTGGGCAAAGGTAGCTGGTTGCGGGTGTGGAATGTTAATCAGCAAATTAACAATCAAAAAGACAAAAATAAAGCATTTAAACAGCGTAACGAAACATTGGGTGCAGAAGTGCGCGATTTAAAGCAGGGCAATGCGGCGATTGAAGAGCGTGCGCGCAGTGAACTGGGCATGATTAAGCAAGATGAAGTGTTTTATCAGGTGATTGATCAACCGTTACCGACAATTCAACCGAATCAACTGCCCGAAATCGCGCCAGTTAAAGATAACCAATCTGCACCAGATGCTGACACGCCGTAACTACCAGTTATAATCACGCATCGTTTAAGGAGTAAGGCAGCGACTTAAAAACGATTGCTGCACCATTCCAAAAAATATTTCCTGCTTGTTTCGCTTCAATGCGCAACTCGACTAGCGCGTCAAATCCAGCCGTTAAATTAGGCGCCACCCTGACTATTTGACCAACTTCATTATGTAAAGCATCCAGTATTTTATCGCCTTCAACTGGCGCGGTGTTAGATGCAATGCTGGCTAAATAAGTACGACGTTTCACTGTGCCCAAATAGTGCGTGCGCGCAATAATTTCCTGCCCGGTATAACAGCCTTTTTTAAAGTTAATACCATTTAAAATATCTAAATTCAGCATCTGCGGCACAAACTGTTCTTGCGTTTTTGGCAATACATCTGGAATGCCGCTTTGAATGTCCAGCCAATCCCAGCAAGGCTTGCCGACCAGTTGGCAATTAGCTTTAAGTGCATCAAACAAGATGGGCGCGTTAGTACTATCTGTGAAGATTTGAAAGCGATCATGGCCAACAATGGTAGGCAGTTTTAAAATGGCGCCATTATCCAGGCTGATTAATTCGTAATCCTGCGTGGGAATTTGATTGAAAAAAGGGGTTAAGTAGGCAGCAGAATTCGGACCATTTAAGCCGAATTTAATAATGGTTTCTGATACATCTTTGATTTCTACTTTGCTGCGCATTACGTACATTTTCAGCCGTTTCATTATCGGCTCTAGCAATGCACGATTAAACTGCAGATGCAAGTGATCATAATGTGCGAAGCCTAAAAACAACGCCAGCAAGCGTCCTTTTTGCGTGCAATAACCTGTGTAATGTGCGATATTGCTGTTAAGCAGAAATTTCACGTCGTTGGTCACCTGGCCTTGCAAAAAATTAATCGCATCCGTGCCGCCAATTTCTAATAAACCAAGATGTGATAAGTCGCATAAGGTATTTACGCTGTTTGTGGCGGAAATTTCGCTTTGTAAATTCTCAGCATTATGCGCATTAACGTAGTGACTGACTGCGCCATCCGCAATCACTGCACCATATTCTGCTGCTAATCTTAATTGCCATTCTGATGCCATCATGCGATTATTTGCCTTGTCTATTTTGTGTGATTTGAATGAAAACGTTTTTTACAAAACCGCTATTTATAAAACCGCTATTTATAAAACCAATAGTCATCCAGCTTTTGCCCTCACCGCTATTATTGGGGTTATTGCTTGCAGTTGCAACCATCAGCAGTTTAGTTTTGCTGCTAATTGCGATCGATTTGTGGATTAAGTTAACACTTTTTTTGTTGATAATTTTGTCGACTGGCTATTTTATTGCGCGCGATGCCTTGTTGATGTTGCCTTGGTCGTGGCAAAGCGTTGTGGTGGACAGCAAAGGAGTGCTAACAATTACCAATAAGCGGCAACAATTGGTCGGCCCGTCATTGTCCGCTGCTACTTTTGTACATCAATATTTAACAGTTTTAAATGTCAAGCCAGCAGGTTTTAAGTCAGATTTTAGGTTGGTACTGCCGCCTGTCATATTACTTGGCAATAGGTCCAACCAAGACGAAGTTAGGCGATTACGCGTATGGCTGCGATTACACAAAAACAAAGCCGATTAATGGTTGACTACAGCGTCCGCATACAGTTTAACTAGCCGCGATTGAAGGCTTACGCTTTTTTCTGATGGGCCAATATTTCCACAAACTCTTAACTTCTTTAATCGGATGTTTAGGCAGATAAGCCGCTAAAAACAACAATCCAGCGATGCCGGCTAAAATCCATTGCAACTCGAATTTAGCTTTATCGCGCCGGGCAGGCGGTTGTTTTTTCATGGCAGATAAAACCGCTTGTACGCTACTACCATTGACATATTGGGCGTTGATTTCTTTGCTCATCGATTGTAAATATTTTTCATCGAGCTTGGATAAAAAGCGATCATTATCACCGCTGGCAACGCTATCGTTACGCGTGCCGATATTCGCTTCTGAAATTTGTGCAATGCCAGGCTGCATGGCAAAACTCTCATTCGCCCAGTAACCAATAATCTGATTATTCTCATCTAATTTGGGTATTGCTGTACCTTTTTCGCTGCCAATACCGACAAATAACCAGTCTTTAGCGCCCTGAAAACCGGTTAAATCACGCGTATTAAACACATGTAACGCAGGCGTTTCTTCGCCATCGGTTAAATACACCACTTGTGCTACTTCTGGAAAGCTGCGAATTAATTTAGCCAGCGTCGCCATGCTTTCGCGAATGCGACTGTTACCAGACCAAGCTGTGCGCCAATCCAGGTGGTCAATGGTATCTTCAATGGCAGCAAAATTTTCGCACACTTCAATTGGCGTATACAAAGCTGCCACACTGACACCTGCAAATAAAGCAATACCTACCTGTGTGCCGCACGGCATTTCGCCAACCAGGCGGTGCAGCAAATACTGTTGATATTGCATGCGGGTGACGGTTTTACCATTAATGCTTTCATCCGGCACGTTCATGCTTTGCGAAATATCCGCCACTAACAAATAGCTGTAGATATCACGTTTAATTGGCACAGTTGGCTTAAATAATGCGATAACAAGCAATACCAGTGCGATGGTCAGCAAAGTGATATCTCTGCGATGGCGAAAGTAGTTAGCAATTTTTTTCATGATAATTTAGTGTTAACTCAAAACTTAATTAAGGCAAGCCAACCGGAATATTGCCCATAATCAAACCTGGCGTATCGGATTCGCCGACACCTGGCGTTGGCGTGCCTGGCAGCATCGTGAGCAGTCGATCTAGATTATGACGCGCATCCCAATGGCTATTATCATTTTTAAGCGACGAAACATAGGCCGATTTGGCTTGGCGCAACAAATACTCCGCTTCATCGCGCACCTTGTTATTGGTGCCGTTAATGGCTAAACCACGCAGAAAAAACATATTGCCGATATTGTAATTAATCGCTGATTTCTGGCTGGCATCTGCTTTTGGTAAGATTTGGGTAAATAGTAAAGTCGCTTCTTTATAGCGCTCTTTTTTGGCCAGATACAGTGCGGTTGCAAATCTTGCTTCAAAGCTTTGCTTATCTGTTGCTGGCGTTTTGCCAACACTGACGGCGCTGTTAAAAGCATCAATCTGGCGAATACGATTAAACGTATACAGGCTTGTAGCCAGGCAGATTAAACTTAAAAAAACTAAAAACCAAGTGAGTTTTTTAACGGTGAATAAAGATTGAATATTGGACATTATGCTAGCCTCAATTGTATTAATTTTGCTACGATTTAACTTATTACTATTTATTTATGCTGCTATTTATTGTTGGTCTAATTTGAGCCAGCTTTTAATTTCGCCAAGTATTAATTTCTAAGTATTTTACGCCCAGCAATAACGCAATCATCACTGCTGCAATCATAAAACATACACTGGAAAAATCTTTACCAGGGATTTTTTCCAAATACTTAATCGGTTTCTTTTCTTTGCGATTAATGTCATCAATCGCCAGTTGCAAGGTTTTTGGATTCTCTGCTTCATAGGCGACAAACGGCGTTTTAAAGGTTTTAAAAAATTCGTGCAATTCAATTTCTGATGGCAGGGCTTGATTTTCCTGCGGTTTGTAATTCTCATCGAAAATACTGATGCCACCTGGTTGGCGCAACACAATCCAATACAAACTCAATTGCATGCGATCAAACCAATCTTTGATTTTTTGCTGTGTGTTGGCATCAATACGCCCAGCGCCATCTGATAGCAATATCACCGCACGCGAGCCGGAATCCGGCACTTTATCAAATAGCCCAGCAGCAGAGGTTAGCCCGCTGCCGATATTGGTTTGAAATAGTGCATTGCCAGCAGTGGCGCGAACCGCAGCCACAATCGCTTCTTTATTCTGCGTCAGCGGCAACACGTACATGGCAGAATTGCTAAAGGTAATCATGCCCAACATATCATTTTGCCTCGATTGCACAAACTGGGTAATTAAGCGGCTGGCGGCTGCCGATTTGGTTTCGCCAATAATGCCACCAGCGGTGCCACCCAGACCAACATTAGCACCGCCCGAAAAAGCATCGTCCATACTGGCACTGCGATCCAAAACCAGTGTGATTTGCGCACCAACACCAATGCGTTCTACCAATTGCTGATTGCTGTGCGGCGCGCTGATGCCAACAATAATAAAGGTTAAAATCAACACGGCTAATATTTTTAAAATAAGCCCGATCAAGTCAGAAAGCGGGTCGGCTGGCAGCATATCCAGCCACGAATAGCTTTTGCTGTGCGCGCGCTGAAACACCAGTGGCAATAACGCTAAAGGCAACAACCACAACAGCCAAGGATTCGAAAATGACATGCGTTAACCCTTATTTGCGTTAAGCGCATCGGGTATCAAACCACGTTCGCAATCGCGACAACGCCGACAAAATTGCGCCAGCCATTTGATTGGCTCATTACCAATCGTATGCCTTGCATTTGGCTCAAAAAATACCTGGCGTGATAAAGCAAAAAACTGCTCGATTTCTGACTGAATATGGGTAAAAGCCGGTTTTCTTGCAAAAAACTGCTCTAGATTGCCGCTGAATACACTTAGACCAGCGGTTGAATTGAGCGATTGATGCATGCTGCTGACCGCGCGCTGCAAGCCTTGTGGCGTGTTGGGCGATTTGCGGATAACGCGATAGGTTTTTGCAAATGGTCCGCCCATTTTGGGTAACCAGGCATGTTTACCCAGCATGTATAACAAGCCTAGAAAACTTAACCCTAAAATAGTGAGTAAAACTTTAAGGCGTTGTTTTTCATCACTATTATCCAATAAAAGTGGGCCACGATAGCCAGACATATTCGACTCTATTTTGACGGCACCAAAAATAGACAGTGGCGAAATCGCAAAATCCCAGCTTGGGATGCGATATTTCACCACTTGTTTAGATTTTGTATTGATAATACGTAAATATTCAGCAGGCAGCGCACCATTTTTTGCCACTACGTTATTGGTAAATACTTGATAACTCAAGGTTAAATCGTGCTCAACTGAATTGTCGCCATCTTTTTTAACATGCTTGATATCACTTAAATCAATACCGACCAATTGCCCTTTATAACGTCTTTCGTAACCAATAATTGGCAACGATTCGTCAATTAATTGGTAGGGTTTTTTAATATCGAGTGAGATATGGCGCGTTAAAATATCGCCCACGGTGTAGCCCACAGTCCGCTCAGGTTCTTGCAGTTTTATGCTGACAATGCCTTCTTTAATATCAGGCAACGTTTCATATTCCAGCGCGCCTGCTTGCATTACGCTAACGCATAACATAAATGCCAACAGCCATTGACTCATTAGTTTATTCATAAAATTGTACTTAAAAGACATATTTAAAAAGGCATACTTATTTAAAAAGGCATACTTAAAAGGTTAGGATAAAATTTTAGTTAAGCGGCAACAAATTGATGGAAATATTCGGTTAACTTATCGGCGTCAAAATCGCCTTCCACATAAAAAGGCGGCATATCAAATTGCATAAACAGTTTGTAAATCGCTTCGCGGCGCGCTTCGAAAGAGGCGACGATTTTGTCTCGATAATTTTTACGCAAAAATAAGGTGCGTTTTGCGCCTGATTCCGGGTCGGTGACTGCGGTAATGCCAAACTCAGGCAGATTTTTATATTCATCCGCATCCCACAAAACCACGGGCACAATATGATGACGCAATAAATTAGCCAGCGATTCCTCTAACTCTTTTAATGGCATATGGAAATCAGAAATCAAAAATACCAAAGAGCGTTCGCGCGGCAAATAACGCCATACATCCGCAATGCCGCTGCCAGAAACGTGCTCTGGATGATGTTCTTTTAAGCGTTCTGCCAACTCAATCGCGCGCTGCGATTTAAATGAAGCGGTACTAATCCAGTCTTCGCGCACGATTTCATCAAAACCGACAAAACCGAATGGGTCAGAATTTCTAGTTGCAGAACGCGCTATTGATTCGGCAATATCAGCCGCTTTACGAATTTTGCGCTCTTTGGCGCCAAAGTTCATACTGCCCGATAAATCGCAAATCACAAAAACCGGCGTTGCACTTTTTTGATTGAACAGGCGCACATAGACTTGTTCCATTGGGTCGCGAATGGTTTGGCGCAAATCGATGCGGCGCGGATCGGGGTAACTGATTAATGAAGTGTGCCCAATAAATTCCATCCCCATGCCGCGTTGCGTGCTGGCGTGACGGCCCGGATGACGACCTCGGTTGCGCCAGCCGATGTGGTAGCTAAATTCTTTGATGTTTTCAATGGACATTGATCATAATCGCTATGCGTGAATGTGGTTTACAAAGGGCTTATTAAGGCGCAGCAACGGCGTTGATAATATTACTTAACATTTCGCGTGCAATCTCGGTGCGGCGCATTTCATACACTGGGCTGAACACCAAGCGATGCGCCACCGTTTCATGAAATACTGCATGAATATCTTCTGGCGTAATCGCCGTGCGTTCATTTAACCAGGCATTCACGCGCGCCGCGCGCAACATCATACTCATACCGCGTGGGCTGGCGCCAGCCAACACCAAGCGATTCATATCTACGTTGGTGACTTTTACGCCAAAATCAGTCGGTTTACGCGTGGCTTTCCACAAATTAAGCGCATATTTTTCTAATGTTTTAGAGGCTTCAACACTTTTTTGAATCACGCCAGAAAATGCATTTAATTCATCGAATTTCAATACGTCAGGTCTAACGGTGTCGATTAAGGCATCTACATTGTGGAAGCGCGTATCAAACATCAGGCCAGACATGATGTCATCGTCATTGGGCACAACAATTGGAATTTCCATCATAAAACGGTCACGCGCAGCCGATGGAATCTCAAACGTTTCTTCTTTTTCCACTTGGTTGCGGTCTGCAAATACAATCATGTGCGGGAACGTATGTTCTTTATTGAATGCTGATAATGTGCGTTCTGCCATCACACGCAGTAGCAATGAATGCACTTGCGGACGCGCACGGTTAATCTCGTTAAAGAAAAATACACTTAAATTTTCACCAGACATCAACAGCGGGCCAGCACTGACATGCGGCTTGCCGTCTTCGCCCAAGTAAGTGTGATACACCAAATCGTTCGGCATCAAATCGATAGTGCCTTCAATACGCTGATAACCGCCGCCAATGCCGCGGGTAAACGCGCGTAGCAAGGTGGTTTTACCCACGCCAACGTCGCCTTCCAGCAATACGTGGCCACGCGCAAAAATCGCGATGGTGATTAAACGGACAGGATTATGCTGACCAACCACGACTTTATTCACTTCGGTTTCTAAAGTCAGCGCATGTTGACGCCAGTCGGATAAGAGACGGTCGCTCATTGAGTTTTTTCCTAAAATTTAATGATTAAGTAATAGATGGTTGGTAAATGGATTATATAATTTTTAGTCTATTAGATTTGAAACAATTCATTAACAATATAAATGAATTTTAGCAAAGTGTATACAGGTTCGTATACTTTAGACAAATTTAACTAGTTTTGTCATGATTAATTCGCTGGTTAATGTGAAACAGTATGTCGGGAATATAAATCGCCATGACAAACAGCAACGCAGCTAAAGCAAATAGCCAATTTAATGCAAGCTGAGTGCGAAATTGCATGCTCGATGGCTGTTTGTTCAAAGCTGTGATTAACGTTTCGGCTGACCCGGCGCGCATATATTGTGCGCCGATATCCGCACTTAATTCTTGCAGGTAAGTTTCATCCAGCTTTGATAAATAATATTCATAGGGCTCATTCGCAATCGAATTATCCCTGCCACCATTGTGTCCTTCATCGACATTGGAAGCAGGATTGAGCTTAATCGCATCGGTTGACCAGTAACCAATTACCGCATTTTTGGCATCCAATTTTGGTATGGGCGCGGGCTTGTCGCCGCCAACACCAATGATTAACCACGGGTGTTTATCTTGCCAATCCGTCAAATTGATTTTGGTAAAAACGTTCAGCGGCTGCGCTTCTTGTCCGTCTGTTATAAAGATGACTTGCGAAATCGTATCATCGCTAGTGACTAATAATGATGCGATGGATAATAGCCCCACCCGAATATTGCTGTTGCCTTGCGATGCCATGCGCCAATCCAAATGGTCGATCGTGTTCCATACTAGATGATAATTGGAACAAGTTTCGATAGGCGTATATAGCAACGCGGCGGTTGTTTTAAAGAAAACGCCCAAGCCAACCCGAGAATCGCATGGCAGGCTTTTAATCGTGTCTTTCAACAGTTGCTTAGTGTATTCGAGGCGGCTAATCGGTTTGCCAGACAAAGCCATATCTTGCACATTCATGCTTTGCGTCACGTCGATAATAAACAGATAATTTTTTTGCTGGCGCGTGATATAAATAGAAGGCTGGCTTATCGCGATCAGTAACAAGACAAGCGCAATCGTTAAGCAAATGACTTCGTAATACTTTTTAAAAATCACCTGAAGTTAAGATTTAAACGTGGATTTGAGAATAACGACTGCGCCTTTGCCGAACCCATAACTAGTGATGATAAGGCTGGCAAATAAATACAGTTGAAAAATCGGTGGAGGCGGTAGCTTGGGATTATCTAATGTGGGAAATATCGCCATCAGCAAAAATAAGCTAGAGTTTGTAAAAGCGCCGATTACCATCGCCCAGCGCACACTCCAAGGAAAAGGAATTTTTGTAGCGTAGTAGCCTAAAATCAACGCGCTCATCAGTAAAAAATCAATATGCGCTTGCAATAGGCGCACAAACTTACCCGCAAATAGGCTTTTGAGCGGCGCAACGCCAAAATTTAAGCCAACCAGGCACCACGCAAGTAACAGTGCCATCATCATCCATAATGTAGCGCCGCGGATCAGCACCATATTGCCAGCGTGTTTATCTATTTGTTGCATGATTATTCTGCCTAAGTTGTTATTTTTTGCAGTGTAAAGTAGCTGGTTATAGGCTGCTGTGCTAAAAAGGCGCAATGACTTGACTGAAACGGTGGTTTGGCTGTTTACATCGGTAACAACAACTTTTAACATGCTTGATATGGTTAACTCCCCACAACAAGACAAAGGCTTAAAACTCTCAACCGCCGATATTTTGGCGCGCGAAAGGCGTGATTGGCTGCAAGATGTGATTAGTCAGGAATACACGCGGGTTAAAGTGACACCGCCTGTTGACGGCAATCTGTTTAACGAAATGACCTTTTATGCATGGCAAAATCTGCGTCTGTCAGCCGTTAAGTCGAGCGCGATTAGCATTGAGCGATTGCAGTGCGACCCGTATAAAAATAATCAGGATAATTATTTGGTGGTTATTTTGCTTGCTGGCAATTACCTGCTTGAACAAAATGGGCGAGAAGTGTTTTTGCAGCCTGGCGATATGACCATTTATGATGCAACTCGGCCACATCGCATCCAGTCTTCTGCTGGTTTTTGCAAGCTGCTGGTGTCTATTCCGCGTAAGTTAATGCGCGACAGAATCGCGGGCGTTGAGCATTGCACTGCTTTGCAGGTTTCAGGCAAAACAGGCGTGGGTGCGGTTGCAACGCATTTTATTCGATCTGCCGCTAGTCAGGCGGAACATATGCGAGCAGATGAATTTTCTGCATTGTCCGAACATTCGCTTGATTTGCTGACCTTAGCATTTACTTCGGTGCGCCCACAGCAGTTTAATCTTTGCCGCAATCGTTCTATTTCACTCAGATTAGTGAAAGATTTTATAGAGCGTTATCTGGCCGATTCAACCTTAGATACCACAATGATAGCTGCTGGCACACGCTTATCTGCACGCTATATGAATGATTTATTTAAAGATGAAAACACAGCATTGATGCGCTATGTTTGGGCACGCAGACTGGAAAACTGCCGCAAAGACCTACTCAGCCTAAATCATCATTCTGTATCGGCTATTGCATTTAAATGGGGATTTAATGATCTTTCCCATTTTAGCCGCGCATTCAAACGCCAGTTTGGCGTTTGCCCAACCGCATTAAAACAGGAAGCTTTACAGCCACTTAATCAGCGGTTGTTTAATTAACTAATTATGCTCAATTAACACAGAAATATGCCGTAAAAGTTTTAGCATCGCTCAAAATAGTGGATAATTTAGCTTGTATTTACAAGGTGTCATTTTAATTGTGTTCGTTTAGATGAAAGCGCGGCAAAATTAATAGTAAGAAGTAATATAAAACAATAACTTAAAAGACAAAACCAGCCATGATAATTAAACAAAACAGCTTTACCAAAGAAGAATTATTAAAATGTGGGCGGGGAGAGATGTTTGGTGCAGGCAATGCGCAATTGCCTTTGCCCCCCATGTTAATGTTTGACCGTATTGTTAAAATTACCGAAGATGGCGGCAAATATGGCAATGGCCAAATCGTTGCCGAATTGGATATTCGAGCTGATTTATGGTTTTTTGATTGCCATTTTACTGGCGACCCTGTGATGCCAGGTTGTTTAGGTTTAGACGCGATGTGGCAGTTGGTTGGTTTTTATTTAGGCTGGGCGGGTGGTCTAGGTCGTGGACGTGCATTGGGCGCAGGCGAAGTAAAGTTTAGTGGGCAGGTATTGCCAACGGCTAAAATGGCCACATATACCATTGATTTAAAGCGAGTGGTCATGCGTAAACTGGTGATGGGAATTGCAGACGCAACCATGTCACTAGATGGTCGCGAAATTTATGCGGCCAATGATTTGCGCGTGGGTTTATTTATGCGTACAGATAATTTTTAATAGTATTCTTTAGCTTAACAATAAAGAATTTTTGGAGGAACACGAAAATGCGTCGTGTCGTCGTAACGGGTTTAGGCATCGTTTCTAGCCTAGGAAATAATAAAGCAGAAGTAAAAGATAGCTTATTTGCAGGTCGCTCTGGTATCAGCTTTCAGCAGGAATACGCAGACAGAGGATTTCGCTCGCATGTTGCCGGCAATGTAAAATTAGATTTAGAAGGTTTAATTGATCGCAAACTCATGCGCTTTATGGCTAAAGGCCATGCTTACAGCTGGGTTGCGTTACAAGAAGCGATTGCTGACGCAAAGCTGCCGCATGACTTAGTGTCGAATATTCGAACTGGAATGATAGTTGGCGCTGGCGGTACTTCTACTGAAAGCATGCTGGAATCGACTGATACTTTTCGTGAAAAAGGCGCTAAGCGTGTGGGGCCGTATATGGTCACTAAAACCATGTCTAACGGTATTGTGGCTTGCTTGGCAACGGGTGCACAGATTAAAGGCATTAATTATTCCATTAGCTCTGCCTGCTCTACAAGCGCACATTGTATCGGTAATGGCGTAGAGCAAATTCAGATGGGTAAACAGGATATTATTTTTGCAGGTGGTGGTGAAGAAGAACATTGGACCATGTCTCTTCTGTTTGACGCCATGGGTGCATTGAGCAGCAAATATAATGAAACCCCAGAAAAAGCCAGCCGCACTTATGACGCAAATCGTGATGGATTTGTGATTTCTGGCGGCGGCGGTATTGTGGTGCTAGAAGAATATGAACACGCTAAAGCGCGTGGTGCAAAAATCTATGCAGAAGTGATTGGTTACGGTGCCACGTCCGATGGTTTTGACATGGTAGCACCAAGTGGTGAAGGCGCAGAGCGCTGCATGAAGTTAGCATTGCAGCTGCATGACGGCACAAAAATTGACCATGTGGATTACATTAACACACACGGTACCAGCACGCCGGTGGGTGACACCAAGGAGTTGGAAGCGATTCACGCGGTATTTGGTAGCGGCGAATATGGCGAATTGCCAGCGATTGCATCAACCAAATCACTTTCTGGTCACGCTTTGGGTGCGGCTGGTGTGAATGAAGCAATTTACACCTTGATTATGATGGAAAATAATTTTATTGCGGCTTCGGCCAATATCGAAACTTTAGATACTGCTGCGGTTGGTTTGCCAATTGCAACCAAACGTATTGATAACGTAAAAATTGAAACAGCGCTATCCAATAGCTTTGGTTTTGGCGGTACCAATGCCACGCTGACGTTATCGACTAAATATTTGTAACAGTTTTTAAGCGTAAAAAACCGTTAACTGGTCTTAATAATGAATATCAAATGTCAGATTAGCGTGCTGTTTTTAATGGCTTTTTTATCAAGTTGCGCAACATTGGGCGACCGCACAGTCAATGTAACTGAAGCGCAGATTCAGCAAAAACTGAACGAAAAATTAGCAGTGCCAATTCAATTGCTAAAAGTTTTTGATGTGAATTTAAGCAATTCAATTGTGAAATTTGACCAAAATACAGGTCGCATGCAAACTACATTAGACACGGTGTTGAAAAGCCCTTTGCTGGATAAAAGCGTCGCAGGCAAGCTCGGCATTTCAGGTAAGTTGCGCTTTGATGCGGCAAGCCAGTCAATTGTATTGGATGAGCCGCAAATTGATCAATTTAACTTTGACGGCGCTGACAGTAAATACAATGAAATCGTGAATGCGCTGACCAAAACGCTTGGCAGCCAACTGTTAAATGGCATTTCACTTTACACGCTAAAGCCAGAGGATTTGAAAATTGGTGGCACAAATTATAGCCCCAAAGATATCCAGATTACTGATAAAGGCTTGCAGTTAACGCTGACGCCCGCTAAATAAATCTTTCTGCAAACTAAATTTTACAGAGTCCAAGTTTTTTAAGTACTCAAGGCTTATAAAATCATCAGCTTTACAAAATCATAAGCCTTACAGAATCAATGCCGCGGCCACATTGCGGCCTTCGCTCATCAATATATTATACGTTCTGCACGCCGCGGCAGTTGTCATGCACTCAATTGGAATGCTTTTTTCTGTCAAATTGTGTGCTATTTTCGGGTGTAAGAATTGATGTTTTAACCCAGTGCCAAGTAGTAAAACTTCAGGCTTAAGGTCGATAATCTCGGTAAAATGCGCCGCGGTTAACTCCGTAAAATTGCTCACATTCCAATTTAAAATGAGATCATTCGTCAACACAATCAGGCTTTGTGTGTAACGCTTTTTGTTAATTTCAATAAAATCTTCACCGTAGCCAGTGATTAAATTGTTATTTTCCGCGGTGGTTAAATGTAATTTCATACCGCTATTTTAGCGTGGGTTTGATTGAAGAAAAACCTTTTTCTAAGGTAAACTGACGGTTTGGACTTAACACTTTTTTTGAACCAAATTTTTAACCAAAGTTACCTAATTAAACCACTTTTAACTTAACCATTTTAACTTAACCCTTTAAGAATCACCTTTTATGCAACCCTTACTCAAATCCAACAAACTCGCCAACGTTTGCTACGATATTCGTGGCCCGGTGTTGCAGCGAGCGCGTCAAATGGAAGAGGAAGGTCAGCGCATCATCAAACTCAATATTGGCAACCCTGCCGCTTTTGGCTTTGAAGTGCCAGAAGAAATCCAGCTAGATGTGATTCGCAATATGGGTGAAGCGGGCGGTTATACCGATTCAAAAGGCTTATTCGCGCCGCGCAAAGCCATTATGCATTACACACAAAGCAAGCACATTGCCAATGTGACGGTGGACGACATTATTATTGGCAACGGCGTTTCTGAGTTAATTGTGATGGCGATGCAAGCCTTGGTAAACAATGGTGACCAAGTGTTGGTGCCGATGCCAGATTATCCCTTGTGGACGGCGGCGGTGACGTTGGCTGGCGGCACGGCGCGCCATTATTTATGCGATGAAGCGACGGGTTGGTTGCCGGATTTAAAAGATTTGGAAGCAAAAATTACGGCCAATACGCGCGGTATTGTGGTGATAAACCCGAATAATCCAACTGGCGCGTTGTACCCAAAAGAAACCTTGCAAGGTATCATCGCAATTGCGCGCCATCATGGTTTGGTGATATTTGCCGATGAGATCTACGACAAGGTTTTATACGATGAAGCCGAACATATTTCGATGGCTTCACTAGCTGAGGATGTGCTATTCGTCACGTTTAATGGTTTATCAAAAAACTACCGCACCTGCGGCTATCGTGCTGGCTGGTTGGTGGTTTCGGGCAATAAAAAATCTGCAACCGATTATGCCGAAGGCCTGAATATGCTAGCTTCTATGCGTTTGTGTGCCAATGTGCCAGGCCAATTAGCCATTCAAACCGCATTGGGCGGCTATCAAAGTATTGATGACCTAGTAGCGCCTGCGGGTCGCTTATGTAAACAACGCGATTTGGCTTATGACTTGATTACAGCGATTCCAGGTGTGACCTGTGTAAAACCTAAAGCGGCGATGTATTTGTTCCCTAAGCTGGATGCAAAAATGTACCCAATTAAAGATGATCAGCAGTTTATTTTAGATTTATTGCTGGAAGAAAAAGTATTGCTGGTGCAAGGTACAGGCTTCAATTGGAAAACGCCTGACCATTTCCGTGTGGTATTTTTACCCAATGTGGATGATTTAACCGAGGCGATTAAACGCATCGCCAGTTTCTTAGCACGATATAGAAAAAAACATAGCAAAACATTAGACGGAGCAACAGTTTGAAGCAAGATGATTTGAAACAACACGATGTAAAACAATTGCGTGTAGGGCTTTTAGGCATTGGTACCGTTGGTGGCGGCACTTACAATGTGTTAATACGCAACGCAGATGAAATTACACGCCGCACTGGCGTGGCAATCAACGTACTGCAAGTAGCCGATAAAAATATTGACCACGCAAAAAAGATGACAGGTGGCAATACCCTGTTAAGTACCGATGCGTTTGCCATTGTGAATAATCCAGAAATTGATGTGGTGGTAGAGTTAATCGGTGGCTACACCTTAAGCAAAGAATTGGTATTAAAAGCCATTGCCAACGGTAAACACGTGGTGACTGCCAACAAAGCCTTGATTGCCTTGCATGGCAATGAGATTTTTGCAGCAGCGCAGCAAGCGGGTGTGATTGTTGCATTCGAAGCGGCTGTCGCGGGCGGCATTCCAATTATTAAAGCCTTACGCGAAGGGTTAGGCGCGAATCGGATTGAATGGGTGGCGGGAATTATTAACGGAACTACTAATTTTATACTCACCGAAATGCGCGAAAAAGGCTTGGCGTTTGCCGATGTGTTGAGCGAAGCACAACGTTTGGGTTATGCCGAAGCGGACCCGACATTTGACGTAGAAGGCATTGACGCCGCGCATAAATTAACCATTATGGCGGCGATTGCATTTGGTATGCCGATGAAATTTGAGCAGGCTTACACCGAAGGCATCACCCAATTACAGCAAACCGATATTAAATATGCTGAAGAGCTTGGTTATCGTGTGAAACTGTTAGGCATTACTAAATGCACAGAAGCTGGCGTAGAACTTCGCGTGCATCCAACCCTGATTCCAGAAAAACGCTTAGTGGCTAATGTGAATGGCGCAATGAACGCCGTGGTTGTGAAGGGCGATGCCGTCGGCCCAACCTTGTACTACGGCGCAGGTGCAGGTGCTGAGCCAACAGCCAGTGCAGTAGTGGCTGATTTGATGGATGTGGCGCGATTAAGTAGCGCGACCGCAGAACAACGTGTGCCTTATTTGGGTTTTCAAGCAGGTCAATTAAATGATTTGCCAATTTTGCCAATTTCGGCAATTAACAGCGCTTATTATTTACGCCTACGTGCCTCAGATAAACCAGGCGTGTTGGCGGGCGTGACTAAAATATTAGCAGATCGCGATATCTCAATTGATGCCTTGCTGCAAAAAGAGCCAGCGGACAATGAAACCGAAGCGGATATAGTGATTCTAACGCACGTGACAATGGAGGCAAATATGGATGCTGGTATTGCTGAAATTGAAGCGCTGCCAGCGATCGTGGGCAAATTAATCAAAATTCGTATGGAGTCACTGGCACGCTAGACCGTAACAGAGCAATGTAATGCTTTTCAGCTTTAGCATCCCGTCATGCTAATTATATACTTTAAATCTAATCACTATTAATACTTAACGCTATATATCAGATGAAAAATTTACTTGCCCCAATTCGCCGTTTAATGACGTTTGAGCGTAAAGATTTAATTGTTATTTTATTGCTGATTTTAGCAATTGGTATACTCAATTTGGCTACGCCATTAGCCGTGCAAACACTGGTTAACATTGTCACAATGGGTAACGTTGTCCAGCCTTTGGTAGTTGTCGGGTTTATATTGTTTGTTTTGTTACTGTTGTCAGGTCTGATTTACATTGTAGAGCTGATTATTGTTGAACATATTCAACGACGAGTATTTTCCAATAATGTGGATGAAATCACTAGGCAGATACTTAAAATTGATTTGCGGGTTAGTGATGAGTTTTATCCAGCCGAATTAATGAACCGTTATTTCGAATTAAGCGTAGTACAAAAAACGCTACATAGTTTAATCACAGTTGGTTTAACGGCAGTATTGCATATGATTATTGGCAGCATCGTGCTGATTATCTATAGTTTTTATTTCACTACGATTGTATTGATGCTGATGGTTGTGATTTGGTTTGTTCTGCGCGTGTTAGGACGCACTGCTACTAGTACTGCAGTTGCAGAGTCTTATGCAAAATATCATATGGGTGCATGGCTAGAGAATATTGCGAATAATTCCAACTTATTCAAATTCTCAGGAGGTGAAAACTATGCCATCAATGGGTCAAACAGCTTAACCGTGAAATATCTGCAATATCGTCATGCGCATTTTTTAACGCTACTCAAACAAAACATCGTCGCGGTAGTTGTTTATGCACTTGCTGGAACGATTATGTTAGGAATTGGTGGCTGGCTGGTCATGCAAGCACAAATTAATTTGGGACAATTTGTTGCTGCAGAGTTGATTATATTTACGGTTTTAGGCTCGTTTTCACACTTTATCAGACAGCTTTCCAACTACTATGAAATAGTCGCAGGTTTGGATAAATTAGAAACCATTAAAACCATGCAAACAGAACCAACTGCCAAGCATATTTTTGATAAAAGCAACTCACTGGATATTCAACTTAAAAATGTTAGTTTTCAATTTAATATCAGCAATCAACCCATTAAAAACTTCACGACGAATATTATAGCAGGCGAGAAGTTGGCGATATTGGCAGATGCTGGCAGGGGAAAAACCACGCTGGCGGAGTTGATCACTGGGCTTCGTCTGCCAACTGAAGGTCAAGTGATGATGAATGAAGTGGATTTACGTTTGTGTCATTTACCGAGTTTGCGCTACAAAATTAATTTATTACGTCGCATTGAAATTCAACAAGCCAGCATACTCGATAATCTTCAATTAAATAATGCTGACATTACACTAAATGAAATCAATGCAATCCTAAAGCAGTTGGATTTACTTGACGTCGTATTGAGCTTTCCTGAAGGACTGGATACCGAATTAACCGTGATGGGAACACCGCTTTCGACAGTGCAGGTAAAACTGCTGATGATTGCACGCGGTGTTTTGCAAAATTCTAAGTTATTGATAATCGATGGATTGCTAGATGAAATTGATGCCATGTCGCTACAGCTTGTGAATCGCATTTTATTAAACCTTAAGGATACAACAGTTATTGTAATGACCCGCTCTCCCGAGATAGCGGAGTGTTTCCCTCGAACGATTGAATGGGATGATTTTAATCATGCAGTCGAACAACAAGATACCTTCACTAACAATAGGCCACCCCAAAGATAGTGCAAACTGATGGTGACAACTGAATTCAATCATACGAATGTGAAACAGGTGTTAATCAACACTCCTGCATACGTGCGCCGTTTGACACGAATGCTAGTATGGTCAATTATTATTTTGCCACTACTAATGCTATTTTTACCGTGGCTACAAAATATTCAAGGCACTGGCACGTTAACTGCGTTTCAGCCGACTGACCGCGTACAGACAATCAATGCGCCTATCGATGGTCTGATTTCGGAATGGCATATTGTAGAAGGTTCTAAAGTCAAGGCAGGGGATTTATTGCTTGAAATTCGAGATGTAGATCCTAATTTCAGTCAGCGTTTGCAAGAGCAATTGAACAATAATCGCGCGAAATCACAAGCAAAAAAAGACGAGCTTGCCTCATATGAAGCGCAAGTACAAAATTTTCAAACGGTACGCGACAGTCGTGTTGCGGCAGCCAATTTTAAACGCGATATGGCGCGGCAAAAAGTAGTGTCGGCTATACAAAGTATAGCTGCGGCAGAAGCGAGTTATGAGGCGACTAGATTTCAGCTTGAACGCATGCAGCGTTTATTAAAAGATGGCCTAGTTTCTCAGCGTGACGAAGAGCTTGCAGAGCGCGACAATACGATTGCCAGTCGTAATTTGGCCAGCAGTAAAGCAATACTCGACGCTGCTAAAGCAGAAGAAAGCTCAGCACTTGCCGAAGTTTCACAATATGGCGCAGATACGCAGGGTTCGATTCAAGCGGCTAAGGCCCAAATCAGCAAGTTAAGAAGTGAGTATGCTGAGATTTCTAATACGATTAATGAGGCACAAGTCAATGTGGCAAGGCAAAGTGCACAAATGGTGTATGCGCCAAATGATGGCGTTGTCTTTCGCGTCCCTGTCAATTCGCCATCGCAATTAGTGACAAAAGGTCAGGCACTGATGACGATAGTGCCAGAAAACAATTCACGCGCAGTTATTTTACAAGTAGAAGGTCTAAACGCGCCGCTGATTGTTCCGGGAAGCCAAGTGCGCTTGCAATTTGAAGGCTGGCCTGTTGTGCAAGTATCTGGCTGGCCAAAGGTGTCATATGGTACTTTTGCGGGCAAAGTCAGTTTTGTTGATCCGGCAGATTCCGGTGATGGACGTTTCAGGGTGATGGTGGTGCCAGATGAAACTGAGCAAAAATGGCCAAGCGACCGCTTTTTGAGACAGGGCAGTGCGGTTAAAGGTTGGATTCTACTCGATGAAGTATCTATCGGGTATGAAATTTGGCGTGTTCTGAATGGCTTTCCACCCCAATTAGTGGCCGCTGAGACCAGCACGGACGAGACGAAAAATGCAGCGCCTTAAACTGGCAAACTATCATTATGCGGATGATTTTGCTTGCTATTTGAATCACTTTTCCCCGCTTAACTACTTATTTTTACCGATATTTTTGTTGGCATCGCAGCTGATATTTACTATGCCTTTTGCGCATGCAGGTGTTTCTCAAACTACCGTTGATAAGACTGCCGCAGATAAGACTAACCCAAGCGCTGTCAATCCTGATGCGGATAACCAAACGCCAACCAGCTTGGATGGCAAAGTAAAACAAAGGTTGAAGCAGCTTGAGTTTTTAAATTTGGATGCTTCTGACCAGTCGAAAGGCATTAGTGTTGAGCAAGCCACTGAACGTATGGATTCTCAACGCAAAGCGCTGGACTTAACACTCGATTCTGCCTTAATTTTAAATGGGTTAAGTGGTATCAATAACCAACTTTCCGCAGAGCGCATGGCGCAAGAAGAGTCATTGCAAGATAAAACACAGGGCATTAAACTAAGCTTGGCAGAGATTCGCGCCAAAGCTTTAATTCATAATCTATCGCTAAAAATTGCCAATATGGACCCGTTAATTGCGCGCACGCAATTAGATGAAGAGCGCGCAAAATTTGACCGGATTATTTTCGCCAATTTAAAATATGGTGATAAAGATTTGCCGGCGATAAGTGGCGATAATGTGAAATTTACCTCGGATAATCCTGCTTTGGATGATGCCTTGGTTAAATTCACTAAAACGCCTATTCAAACAAAATCTGTTTATGGCGATATTGGCATTGCGATTCCATTGCGCACAGGCGGTACGATTACCATTGCCGCACCTTTTGAAAATCTGGATAAACAAGGTGATTTTAATTCAGATGAGTATCGTACAGGGCTCAAATTCTCAATCAGTCAACCTTTATTACGTGATGCCGGCACTGCGGTAAATGAGGCTTCCATTCAAATAGCCAGTGTAAACGAGCAAGCCACGCTAGCCACTACACGCTTACAATCCATTCGCATTATTGCGATGATAGACAAAGCTTATTGGGCATTGAATCAAGCTTGGACCGAGCTGGAAATCAGGCAGCAGCAATTTGAATATGCGACGCAAAATTTAATTATGGTGCGTAAACGTGTGCAGGAAGGATTAACGGCCGCGATTGAAATTAATCGCGCCGAAATTGGGGTTAATGACAGGTTGGAACAACTCATTATTGCCAAAACCAATTTAAATCTGGCGCAAAGACAGTTGAAATTTTATTTGAACGACCCACAATATCCGTTAGCAAATGAAACGAATTTTATTACTACTACCGTGCCCGATTTGTTTAATTACCAATTCAATCGCGACGATTTAGTTAAAAATGCACAGTCGAATCGTCTAGATTTATTAGAGACTGAATTAAGGTTAAGTGAAGACTTATTGAGAATTGCAGTGCTGGAAAATCAGACTCTACCCTTGTTTTCGCTCGATTATGCCTATGGTGCGTTATCCGATTCTGAATCGTCATTTGGTCGTGCGTACAATAGCTTAAATCGATTTGATTACAACGAGTGGTATATTGGGTTGCGTTTTGAGCTGCCAGTCACTAACGAAGCGCGTCGAGCCAGACTCAGCCGAGCGGTTCAGCAGCGCTTGCAGCGGTTATCGACAAAAGAGTTACAAGAACTGACTATACAGCGTGAAATTTATGATGTGCTGGATAGATTGGAGCAAAATTGGCAACGTATTGTAACGACTAAACAGCAAGTTGTTGTAGCTGGCATCAATTACGAAGCAGAGTTAAAGCAGTTTAAAGAAGGTCTACGTACAATGACAGAGGTTTTAGAAGCACTGACGAGACTAGGGGATGCACAAGTGCGGGAAATTGATGCAATCACAGATTATCAGGCTTCTCAGATTGATTTGGCTTTCTCAACAGGCACCTTGCTTGGATATAGTCGCGTTAATTTTGACCGTCTTAATTTTCCGGCACACTAACATTCAATTTAGCATTCAATTTATAATACACATTCATTTTTAAACGTATTCATGCAATGAAATATATTTCTACACGGGGGCAATCGCCTGCTGCAAGTTTCAGCGAAATTCTTTTAGGTGGTTTAGCGCCTGATGGCGGTTTGTATCTGCCAGAAACCTATCCACAATTTAGCGATGCCGATTTAAGCGCAATGCGCGACATGAACTATGCCGATTTAGCGTTTGCGATTTTGAGCCGCCTCATTGACGACATTCCCACCGCTGATTTAAAAGCGATTATTGATAAAACGTATCGCGCAGATGTTTACAGCTTTGTACGGCCAGGGCAAAACGCGACTGATATTACGCCAACCGTTAAGCTAGAACATAATTTGTATTTATTAAGCCTTTCTAACGGACCGACCTTGGCGTTTAAAGACATGGCGATGCAATTGTTGGGCAATCTGTTTGAATATGTATTGGCAAAAAAAGGTGAAACGACCAATATTTTGGGTGCCACCTCTGGCGACACAGGTTCTGCGGCCGAGTATGCCATGCGCAGCAAAAAAGGCGTGCGCGTATTTATGCTGTCACCACACAAAAAAATGAGCCGCTTTCAAACCGCGCAGATGTTCAGTTTGCAGGATGAAAACATCTTTAATATTGCGGTAAATGGCGTATTTGACGACTGTCAGGATATCGTCAAAGCGGTTTCAAACGATGCGGCTTTTAAATCGAAATATAAAATCGGCGCAGTCAACTCGATTAACTGGGGACGCATCGTTGCGCAGGTTGTGTATTACTTCAAGGGCTATTTTGCGGTAACAGAAAACAATCGCCAGAAAGTGGATTTTGCTGTGCCAAGCGGTAATTTTGGCAACGTTTGTGCTGGTCATATTGCGCGTATGATGGGTTTGCCAATTGATAAGCTAGTGGTTGCCACTAACGAGAATGACGTATTGGATGAGTTTTTTAAAACAGGCATTTATCGTCCGCGCGGTTCCGCCAATACTTATCAAACCTCTAGTCCATCCATGGATATCAGCAAAGCCTCAAATTTTGAGCGTTTTGTATTTGATTTAGTGGGCCGTGATAGCGCCAAAGTGCGTGAATTATGGGCTAGTGTCGATAAAGGCGGCGCGTTTGACATCAAGCATTTAATGTCAACGTTAACTGATTATGGCTTTGTTTCTGGCAGCAGCAATCACAGCAATCGTATGCTAACAATTCGTGAAACCAAAGCCAAATATGGCGTGGTGATTGATACGCACACAGCGGATGGACTTAAAGTGGCTTTAGAATACAGACAAGAAAATACGCCAATGGTCGTTTTAGAAACCGCGTTAGCCGCTAAATTTGAAGAGGCGCTGGTGGAAGCGTTGGGCGAAGTGCCGCTACGGCCAGATAGCTTAAAAGGCATTGAGCAATTACCGCAGAAATTTACTGTGATGGATGCCGATTTAGCTGCAATTAAAGATTTTATAGTCAACAATACCTAAAGTTTATGAAACAATATATAGATCTTTTGCAGCATGTATTAACGCACGGCAACGCTAAAACAGACCGCACTGGTACTGGCACGACGTCTGTATTTGGTTACCAGATGCGCTTTGATTTAAATGCAGGATTCCCCTTACTCACCACCAAAAAAGTGCATTTAAAATCGATTATTCATGAGCTGCTGTGGTTTTTGCAAGGCTCAACCAATATTGCGTATTTAAAAGAAAATGGCGTGCGCATTTGGGATGAGTGGGCGGATGAAAAGGGTAATTTAGGCCCAGTTTATGGTTATCAGTGGCGTAATTGGCCCAAACCAGATGGCACGCATATTGATCAAATTACGCAAGTGATTGATGCCATTAAGAAAACGCCTGATTCACGTCGTTTAATTGTTTCAGCCTGGAATGTCGCGGATGTAGATCAGATGAAACTGCCGCCATGTCATGCTTTTTTTCAGTTTTATGTAGCGGATGGTAAATTGTCCTGTCAGCTTTATCAAAGAAGCGCCGATATCTTTCTGGGCGTACCGTTTAATATTGCTTCTTATGCGCTGTTAACCATGATGGTGGCGCAAGTGTGCAACTTAAAATTAGGTGATTTTGTGCATACTTTAGGCGACGCACATATTTATACCAATCACATGGCGCAAGTGCAAGAACAGTTATCGCGCGCGCCAAAACCATTGCCGCAGATGCGCATAAATTCTGAAGTTAACGATATTTTTACATTTAAATTTGAAGATTTCACGTTAGAAAACTACGATCCGCATCCTGCCATTCAGGCAAAAGTCGCTGTTTAACACTTTAATTTCAAATCTGGTTTTATTCAGCCAGCAGTTGGTTATATAAAACCAAAAATGTAACAATTGTGTAATGAATCAACTACCTACGAATTTTTTGGTACAATTCTCGTTGATTACCTGATGAAGCTATCTTAAATAGTTTTTCATTTATTTAAATAAAAATTGGAGATTACTATGTTTCGTTTAACGATTGGCACTAGTTTGGTGGCGATGGCGTTTTTAGCAAATACAGCCATTGCTGGACATAAAAGCATTAAGCCACACAAAGCGGATAGCTTAGGTAAATGCGTTAAGGCAGCATTGTCGGTGCATGAAGGCAAAATTGTGAAGATGGAAATGAAGTCGGAAAATAAAAAACCATTTTATGAGTTTGATATTGAATCGGCCGACGGCACTGCTTGGGATATTGAATGTGATGCGCAAACTGGCAAAGTGACAGAAGTGGAGCAAGAAGTAAAATTGGATGAGGCTAAATTTAAAGCGCTGGTAAAAGTGACAGAGGCCGATGCCAAAGCGACTGCGTTGGCGGCACATCCAGGCAAAATTGTAGAAACAGAATATGAACTGGAGCCGGATGGCAAAGCGTCGTACGAGTTTGATATTTTAGAAGCGGATAATGAAGAAATTAAAGTGGAAGTGGATGCAACGACTGGTAAGATTGTTGAGCGCAGCTATGAAGTCTATCAAATTGGTCATGAGTGATATTGCAAGAGTAAGATTAAAATTTAGCTAAAAAATAGTGTTAACTTACTATATTTAATAAAAACACCCCACTCGAAAAGGGGTGTTTTTATTTATGTGGACGTAGGGAGCATACACGTATAATTATAGCCATGAAGAATGTATCGATTATTGTCGCGGTGGCAAATAACAACGTTATTGGCATCAATAACAGCTTGCCCTGGCATTTGCCAGAGGATTTAAAACGTTTTCGCGCGTTGACCACAGGCCATCATATTATTATGGGCCGCAAGACGTATGAATCGTTAGGACGCTTATTGCCGAACAGAACTACAGTCATTGTGACGCGCAATAAAAATTATCAAGTTGAAGGTGCATTAGTAGCCCATTCATTAGAAGCCGCAATTGCATTATGCCAAGAGGATAATGAGCCATTTTTAATCGGTGGCGCTGAGTTATACCAAAGTGGCATTGTGCTTGCCAATAAATTGTATTTAACCCAAGTAAACGCAAACGTGGCAGGCGATGCTTTTTTTGCAGATATTAATCCAAATGACTGGCATTTAAGCGAAAAAAAAGACCACATCGCAGCGTGTGGTCTTGAATATAGCGACTTGATTTATATTAAAAAATAAGTATTTGCGCAGATTAACAAATATCCAAAAAGTTATTTATTTCTCTACACAATCCACAAAATAAACAGCTTTTCCATCGACGATTTCTTTAACCAAGCCATGATTATCAGCCTCAAAACCCGGGAATTTTTCGTTAAATTCACGTGCAAATTTTAAGTAATTTACAATCACTTTATTGAACTGCTCACCCGGAATCAATAACGGAATGCCTGGTGGATAAGGCGTTAACAACACAGCCGTTACACGGCCTTCAAGGTGATCAATCGGCACACGGTCAATTTTTCGGTGCGCCATTTTAGCAAATGCATCAGTTGGTTTCATCGCCGGCACCATGTCAGATAAATACATTTCGGTAGTTAATTTTGCTACATCGTTAGCTTTATAAACGGCGTGGATTTTTTCACATAAATCACGCAAACCCACTTTTTCATAACGTGGTTGTTTTTGCACAAATTCTGGCAACACTTTCCACAGTGGCTGGTTTTTGTCATAGTCATCTTTAAATTGCTGCAATGCTGCAACCATGGTGTTCCAGCGGCCTTTAGTAATGCCGATGGTGAACATAATAAAGAAAGAGTACAAGCCTGTTTTTTCAACGATCACGCCATGTTCAGCTAAATATTTAGTCACAATCGCTGCAGGAATGCCAAACTTATCGGAAAAATTACCTTTAATATCCAAGCCCGGCGTGATGACGGTGGCTTTAATCGGGTCAAGCATGTTAAAACCTTCGGCCAGATTGCCGAAATCATGCCAAGCGTCATTGGCTTTAAGCATCCATGCGTCGCGCTCTTCTAAACCTTCCTCGGATAAATCGTCTGGGCCCCAAACTTTAAACCACCAGTCTGCACCCCATTCTTCGTCTACTTTACGCATGGCACGGCGGAAATCTAGCGCTTCCATCAGGCTTTCTTCAACCAATGCGGTGCCGCCAGGCGCTTCCATCATCGCGGCGGCTACATCAATACTGGCCACAATGGAATATTGCGGACTGGTTGATGTGTGCATCAAATAGGCTTCATTAAAAATGTCGCGATCTAGTTTATTATTTTCAGCATCTTGTACCAAAATTTGGCTGGCCTGAGATAAACCGGCCAATAATTTATGCGTCGATTGCGTTGAAAAAACCATGCTTTCTTTACAGCGCGGACGACCTTCTCCAATGGCGTGATAATCACCGTAAAAATCGTGGAAAGTCGCGTGAGGCAGCCAAGCTTCATCGAAATGCAGCGTATCAATCTTGCCATCCAGCATATCTTTGATTTCTTCTACGTTATACAGCACGCCGTCGTAAGTTGATTGCGTAATCGTTAACACGCGCGGCTTAGCAGCTTTATCCAAAATAAACGGGTTACGGTCAATTTTCTTTTGGATATTTTCCCATTCAAATTCGCTTTTTGGAATCGGTCCGATAATGCCAAAATGATTGCGGGTTGGCATTAAAAATACGGGTATCGCGCCGGTCATAATAATGGCGTGCAAAATCGATTTATGGCAGTTGCGGTCTACCACCACCACATCCCCTGGGGCAACGGTGCTGTTCCACACCATTTTGTTACTGGTCGATGTGCCATTAGTGACAAAGTACAAATGGTCGCAGTTATAAATGCGGGCGGCATTGCGCTCAGAAGCGGCTACAGGCCCTGTGTGGTCCAATAGTTGACCAAGCTCATCTACTGCATTACACACGTCTGCCCGCAGCATATTTTCACCAAAAAACTGGTGAAACATCTGACCAACGGGGGATTTTAAAAACGCCACACCACCAGAATGGCCTGGGCAATGCCACGAATAAGAACCATCGGCGGCGTATTCGGTTAATGCTTTAAAAAACGGTGGAGCAAGGCTATCTAAATAGGTACGTGCTTCACGTAAAATATAGCGCGCCACAAACTCTGGCGTATCTTCATACATATGGATAAAGCCATTGAGTTCGCGCAGAATCTCATTCGGAATATGGCGTGAAGTGCGTGTTTCGCCATGCAAAAAGATAGGAATCTCTTCGTTACGATAACGAATTTCATCAACAAATTTACGCAAATTATCTAGTGCGTCATGATTTTCTTCCACAAATTCATTGTCATCAATCGACAAAATAAAGGCTGAAGCCCGACTTTGTTGCTGCGCAAATGAGGTTAAGTCACCATAACTGGTGACACCTAACACCTCAAAGCCTTCGGCTTCAATGGCTTTGGCAAGTACGCGAATGCCCAAACCTGAGGAGTTTTCAGAACGGAAATCTTCATCGATGATGACTACCGGGAAACGAAATTTCATTCAAATTCCTTTATTAAATCTTGTATTAAATCCTTGTATTAAATCTTAGCCTGGAGCAAAGTTTGTACACGGCAACAGCGAAAAAATGCTAAATGCGCGTTTTAAATTGTGTATCAAATTTTAGGCAACGTGACACCGACTTGACCCTGATATTTACCACCGCGATCTTTGTAACTGGTTTCGCAGATATCATCGGCATCCGCTTCAAAAAACAACACTTGCGCGCAGCCTTCGTTGGCATATATTTTGGCTGGCAACGGTGTTGTATTACTAAATTCCAGTGTTACATAACCTTCCCATTCTGGCTCAAATGGTGTGACATTGACGATAATGCCGCAACGTGCATAGGTCGATTTGCCTAAACAAATAGTCAATACATTGCGTGGAATACGGAAATATTCAACCGTGCGCGCCAGTGCGAATGAATTGGGTGGAATGATGCAGTAATCGGCATTCACTTCCACAAATGAATTCGGGTCGAAATTTTTCGGGTCAACGATGGTGCTGTTTAAGTTTGTAAATAACTTAAATTCTGTACTGCAGCGAATATCGTAACCGTAACTAGACGTGCCATATGACACCATACGCTCGCCAGCAGCATTCATCTTGACTTGATTTGGCTCGAATGGCTCAATCATGCCGTGTTGTTCAGCCATCTGACGAATCCATTTATCCGATTTTATACTCATGTTTGTACTTTAATTTTTCTAGACTTAATGCAAAAAATAATGCACTTTTCTAATGCTAATCTAATGAAGATTGCGCATTATAAAGTGCATTACAAGATTGTGTGATAAAAGTTTTTGCTAACAATTAGCGTTGGTTTTAATTGGGTTTATCGCCACCTAGTTCAATGCTATAACGCCAAAATTGGTTTTGGGCTTCAAAAATAACTTTTGAGGCTTCAGGGTCGCTGGAGCCAGCAGGGTATTGATGCACAGGCGATTTGTCCGCCGCCCAAGCTTTAACGACTGGGTCAACTAAACGCCATTGCGCCTCGGCTTCACTGATATGCAGATAATTTGAATTATCGCCTTGCATTAAGTTAAGCAGTAACGCTTCATAAGCATCAACCGTATCGTCTTCTGGCAAACGGTTTGCAGCATCTAATTGGATTGTACGCGTATTGATATCCAAACCTGGCACTTTGGCTTGAATGTCCATTTTGATACACTCGCGCGGCTGAATACCAATAATTAACCAGTTCTGGTCTTGATTATTAACCTGCATAGGCGCTTTTTTGAAGCGAATTGAAATGCGCGTATCGGCTTCGTGCAAACGTTTTGCGGTGCGAATATAAAATGGCACACCATGCCAGCGCGGGTTATCAATAAACAATTTTAACGCAGCATACGTTTCGACCACGCTGTCTTTATTACCTAACTCTTCCAAATAACCGGGCACCTTTTCACCATTCACTTCACCCGCTGCATATTGCGCACGGAAAGCATGTTTACTTAATTCGTTTACGGGAATCGGCCGAATTTGCTCTAATACTTTAATCTTAGCATCACGCACGCCGTCAGGTGTTAAGTCTTTCGGCATTTCCATCGCGGTTAATGCTAGCGTTTGCAGAATATGACTTTGAATCATATCTCTTAACGCACCAGTGCTGTCGTAAAACTGTGTGCGCTCGCCTACGCCCAGCATTTCGGTATTGGTAATTTGCACGTGATCAATATATTGATTGTTCCAAATCGGCTCTAAAATGGTATTGGTAAAGCGTTGCAGCAGGATATTTTGCAGTGCCGATTTTCCCAGATAATGATCAATACGGTAAATTTGGCTTTCTTTAAGATTTTTAGTCAGGCCGGATTGCAACTCTTTTGCTGACGCTAAATCGGTGCCAAATGGTTTCTCAACCACCACACGGCGCCAGAATTTATCTTCTTGTGTTAAACCGACTTTTGCTAAAGATTCTACTACTGGCGCAAAATCGACAGGGCGAACCGATAAGAAATAAGCCAGATTTTGCGGAAAAATCGCATCATTACTTAACGTGTTTTTGAGCTTAATAAATGCATCTGGATCAGTGGGCGGATTGGCGTGATAAAAATTACGCGCAATAAAACGTTCAAATGCCGCAACGTCATAGCCTTTTTTAAACTTTGCATCCAACATGCTTTTAATATCGGCACGCCATGCTTCTATAGTGACTTCTTGACGGCCAACCGCCAGAATTTTCAATTCGGCAGGCAAGCGACCAATAGAATCCAATCTAAATAATCCAGGATAAAGCTTTACACGTGCTAAATTGCCGCTGGCTCCAAATAAAACCAGAGTGCAGGGGTCGATTGTTTGAGTCATTGCGTAACCTTAAGAATAGGTAAAATTTGGTTAAATAAATGGGTTAAGTGACTGCATTTATTAAGGCGAAAGCTCCTCAATAAATGCTTAAAATTTGATTTTTAACTATTTATTTTTTCTGTACTGCGTGTCCACCAAAAGCATTTCGCATCAAGGATAACAGTTTATAGCTATAACCATGTTTATCTTGGCTTCTGAAACGGGCTTGCAATGCGACTGTTAATACTGGCGCCGCAACGCCTTGCTCAACCGCTTCAACCACCGTCCAGCGGCCTTCGCCAGAGTCCGCAACATAGGGGACAATTGATTCTAATGCCTGATCATTTTTAAGGGCTTCGGCTGTTAAATCGAGCAACCAGCTACGCACAACAGAGCCGTGACGCCATAATTCGGTAATTTGCGCTAAGTCTAAATTGAATTCTTCTTTGCCTTTTAACAAATCCAAACCTTCAGCAAATGCTTGCATCATGCCGTATTCAATACCGTTGTGTAACATTTTGGTGAAGTGGCCAGAGCCAACTGGGCCAACGTGTGCCCAACCACGGTCTGCGTGTGTTAATGCTTGTGCATAAGGTGCTAATACGTCCGCGTATTGTTTTTCGCCGCCGTACATTAAGCAATAGCCGTTATCCAAGCCCCAAACGCCGCCAGAAGTACCGCAGTCAATAAAGCCAATGCCATGTTCGGCTAACATCGCACCGCGACGTTGGCTGTGTTTGTAGTTTGAGTTGCCGCCATCGACGATGATGTCATTTTTGTTTAATAGCGGAATTAACTCTTTGATTTGATTTTCGGTAATTTCGCCCGCTGGCAACATTAACCAAACGATTTTTTGACCTTCTAATTTATTAACGGCATCAGCAAATGAATCCGCTGCAATCATGCCTTCTTTTTGTACTAAATTAGAGACGAATTCTTTGTTGAAATCGAAGCCTACCACTTCAATTTTATGACGTAATAAACGTGCAGCCATGTTGCCGCCCATTTTGCCTAAGCCGATCATTGCTAATTTCATGCGATTTTCCTATGGTGTGAGGATGATAAAAGCACCCATCTTATGAATGGATGCGATCAAAAATTGATAACTTTTTAAGAATTATCTGATTGAGTTGCGTATAATTATAACAAATTCGGGGTTGCTTCTCAATTGCAGCACGCTTATCAAAAGGCAGATAATTAAGGCTGCTTTTTTCTTTTTAGAGTTTCATTTAGGTTTTAATCATGCAAAACACTTCACTCAACCATACTCGCTGGCACAATTTTGAATCGCAAGATGCGATTAGCCAAGCCGCCGTCAGCCGTATTTTGTTGGCGGCAGACGAAGCAATTGCCAAATACGGTAGTTTTTTAGTGGTATTGGCAGGCGGTAGCACACCAAAAAGCGTGTATCAATTATTAAGCCAACAGCAAGCCGATTGGACGAAATGGCATGTGTATCATAATGATGATCGTTGTCTGCCTGTAGACCACGCAGAGCGCAACAGTAAAATGGCGCGCGATGTTTGGTTAAATCACGTGGCGATTCCACAAAGCCAGATTCATGATATTCCAACAGAATTGGGTAATATAGCAGGCGCAAAAACTTATGCAAAAACTTTGGCCGGCATGCGTGCGTTTGATTTGGTGATTTTAGGTTTGGGTGAAGATGGCCATACCGCCAGCCTGTTCCCCAATCAAGCCGTGGATAACAGCGCAGACGTTGTGCCCGTTTTTGATGCACCAAAACCACCTGCAGACCGCGTAACCATGTCGCAAAATCGTTTAAATAATACGCATGAAGTGTTGTTTCTAGTCACAGGTGCAGGCAAGCAAGAAGCAGTGGACAATTGGCGTAAAGGCGTGAAAATTCCTGCGACGTTGATTGCGCCGGCAAATGGTGTCGATGTGTACTGCTTTGGTGTGAAGCTTAATTAGGGCTGGTTTTTAAGCCACTCAATTACATCATCCACATTTTTATCTGGTGGAAACACGGGGTAAAACGTTTTGATGACTCGCTTATTCTCTATAATCATTGTTAATCGCTTATATAACTCAAGATTACCTACGTAAAAAGTAGGTAATCCCATGATTTTTTTAAGCGTAAGTGACACATCGCTTAATAATTCAAACGGCAGATGTAGGCGATTTTTGACTTCTATTTGATACTCTGTTGTTTGTGAGCTCAATCCAAATATTTTGGTGTTTAATCTTGCCAACTCGTCAGCATAGTCTCTAAAACTACATGATTGTGGCGTGCAACCGCGCGCACCAGGAATACTATCCCAACCCTCTGGTAATGCAATATTGGTTTGTCCAGTCATCGGGTAGATATAAATAACGTGCCTACCTTGCAGCTTGTTTAATTGAACAAGCTCACCACTAGTCGCCTTGAGTTGAGTATCGGGTAAAAAAAGCCCAGTTAAATGATTTGCTGCGCCATCGTCAACAGGCGCAGGTAAATCACTCGGAAGTTGCGATGGATTTATCAAATTACAGACTTAAGTATTCTGAATCACGATATTCGGGAATTTGCTGCTGTGATCTAAACTGGCATTAGCAATTTTAATCGCCGCCTTACGTGCAATTTCTTTGTATATAGTGGCAATTTTAGAGTCTGGCGCATGGATAACGGTTGGATTTCCATTATCCGTTTGCTCTCGAATGCTGATATCTAAAGGCAGTGAACCGAGTAAATCCACGTTGTAATCTGCACACATTTTTGCCGCGCCACCCGCGCCGAAAATATGTTCCTCGTGCCCGCAATTGCTGCAAATATGCGTACTCATATTCTCAACAATGCCTAAAATTGGTATGTTTACTTTTTCAAACATTTTTAAGCCACGCCTTGCATCCAGCAGGGCAATATCTTGCGGTGTGGTGACAATAATGGCACCTGTCACAGGGATTTTTTGCGCCAAGGTGAGTTGAATATCGCCGGTACCAGGCGGCAAATCAATCACCAGATAATCTAAATCGTTCCATTTTGTATCGCGCAACAGTTGTTCCAAAGCACCCGTCACCATTGGGCCGCGCCATACCATCGGCGTATCGGTATCGACCAAAAATCCAATACTCATGGCTTGAATGCCGTGCGCCTGCATCGGCTGCATGCTTTTGCCGTCCGTGCTTTCTGGGCGACCGCTAATGCCCAACATCTGCGGTTGGCTAGGGCCATAAATATCGGCATCTAATATGCCAACTGTCGCGCCTTCCGCTGCTAATGCAAGCGCTAAATTGACCGAAGTGGTGGATTTGCCCACACCGCCTTTGCCAGAAGCCACTGCAATAATATTTTTAACATTAGGCAATAGATTCACGCCTTGCTGTACTTTGTGCGCGACGATTCTGCTACCGATATTGACCGTCACCAAACCGCTGTCAGACAATGTTTTCAGATGCTGAGTCACTAGTTTCTGTACATCAGCCATCACGCTTTTTGCGGGATAACCTAACACGATATCGACACTGATATTATTGTCACTAATTTGAATGTTCTTGGCCGATTTACTGGTGATGAAATCTTTACCAGTATTTGGATCAATTAATGTTTTTAGTGCGTTTTGAATGGTTAACTCTGTTAATGCCATGATAGTGATCAATTTAGTTTGAAAAGCCTATTTTAGCGCAACGCTGTATTTAAAGCATGCAAGCTTTCAGTTAAACAATAGTTAACACTTAAAAACACCTTAATTTTTTAAAACAGGGCTTAATTTGCTAAAATAGCGTTTTACCTCAATTTAAAGCAATTTATGGCGCGCAAAATCCTGGTTACTTCGGCACTTCCTTATGCCAACGGCAGCATTCATCTTGGGCATCTGGTGGAATATATCCAAACCGATATCTGGGTGCGTTTTCAAAAAATGCAGGGTCACACCGTGCATTATGTTTGCGCGGATGACACGCATGGCACGCCGATTATGCTGCGCGCGGAAAAAGAGGGCATTACGCCTGAAGCATTGATAGCCAACGTGCATAAAGAGCACAGTGCAGATTTTAAAGAATTTTTGGTGGAGTTTGATCATTACTATTCTACTAACGCGCCTGAAAATAAAGAGTTATCGCAAACGATTTATAAAAAGCTAAAAGCCAACGGCAAAATTGCAACTAAAACCATCGAACAGTTTTACGACCCTGTTAAAAACATGTTCTTGCCAGACCGCTTTATTAAAGGCGAATGCCCAAAATGCCACGCAAAAGATCAATATGGTGATTCTTGCGAAGTGTGCGGTGCGACTTATAACCCAACTGAATTGATTAATGCGTATTCGGCGGTTTCTGGCGCTGCACCAATACGTAAAGAAACCGAACATTATTTTTTTAAATTAAGCGAATGCGAAGATTTTTTAAAAGAGTGGACACGCTCTGGTGCTGGCACTGATAAAGCGACATTACAACCTGAGGCCGCCAACAAAATGGGTGAATGGTTTGAGAATGGCCTCAATGACTGGGATATTTCACGCGATGCGCCTTATTTTGGCTTTGAGATTCCCGATGCGCCAGGTAAATATTTCTACGTATGGCTAGATGCACCGATTGGTTATATGGCCAGTTTTAAAAAGCTTTGTGAGACTAAAGGTTTGGATTTTGACGAATACTGGAGCAAAGATTCCAGCACCGAACTGTACCATTTTATCGGCAAAGATATTTTGTATTTTCATGCATTATTTTGGCCAGCAACACTCGAATTCAGCGGTTATCGCACGCCTACACAGGTTTTCGCACATGGTTTTTTAACCGTTAACGGTGAAAAAATGAGCAAGTCTCGCGGCACGTTTATTACCGCACGCAGCTATTTAGATCATATTAAAAATCCAGAGTATCTGCGCTATTACTATGCGGCTAAATTAAACAGCACCATGGAAGATATCGATTTAAATCTGGAAGATTTTGTAGCGCGCGTGAATAGTGATTTGGTGGGTAAATATATTAATATTGCGAGTAGAACTGCTGGTTTTATATCTAAAAGATTTAATGGTGAAATTTCACCATTGATACAGTTAAAAGAAAGTATTTCAAAAACTGATGAGATAAAACAAAAAATCCCATTAGAAAAGCTAGGAAGTTCAGAGTGGGGTCAAACGACTCAAGTATCACGAGAGAATTCATATTGGCCACCTTTTTCAGATTCTGTTGATTTTATAAGTCGTGAAACATGGCTTTATAATGGTGTAATTACTGCAACTGCATCAATAATTAAAGCATATGAATCAAGAGACTATTCAAAAGCAATTAGAGAAATAATGTTGTGCGCTGACTCAGTTAATCAATATATAGCCGAAATGAAACCATGGGAATTGGCAAAAATTGAGGGAATGGAAAGTCGTTTACATGAAGTATGTTCTTTGGCCTTAAATTTATTTAAAGAAATTACAATTCAATTAAAGCCAATTTTGCCTGAAATCGCACGCGAGATAGAGTGTTTGTTCAATATTAATCCATTAAGCTTTGCAGATTCAGGAGTATTTTTAAATAAAAACATTAGTGAATATACACACTTAATTACCCGAGTTGACCCAAAATTGATTGAGGGCATGACAGAAGCGAATAAAGAAAATTTGACTGCAACAGCACAGGTGAGCGCACAAGTTGTGGCTAAAGTTGAGCCTGCCATAACTTTGGCTGAGGCCGAATATATCAGCATTGACGATTTCACCAAAGTCGATTTACGTATCGCAAGAATCGTCAATGCAGAGTATGTAGAAGGTGCTGAAAAGTTACTTAAGTTAACCCTTGATATTGGCGAAGAAAAACAACGCCAAGTGTTTGCTGGCATTAAATCGGCTTATGACCCAGCCACTTTAATCGGACGTCATACTGTGATGGTGGCCAATTTGGCACCGCGAAAAATGAAGTTTGGACTTAGTGAGGGAATGGTATTAGCCGCGAGTGATGAACAGAGCGGCCCATTTATATTGTCGCCCGATGTAGGCGCACTGGCAGGTATGCGCGTTAAGTAAGAGCAATTGATTGTAGGGGAAAGCCTACAGTTATTTCAGAATAATCTTATTTCATTTACATTTATAATCTTATAAAATGTTTTAAGTAAGCTTATTGTTAAACGATAAATTAAAGGAATACTAAATGAAATATATTCATGCACCATTATTGGCAATTTTATTACTCTCTGGTCACGCAATAGCTGCAGACAGCAACGCTAAAACTGCAGTTGGTGGCGGTTTAGGCGCAGCAGCAGGTACCGCATTAGGCGGCGTAGTTGGTGGTAGTACTGGTGAAGTTTTAGGTGGCGCAGTGGGTGGTGGCTTGGGTGGCGCTGTAACAACTAAAGGCGAAGGCCAAGCTGGTGCGGTAATTGGTGGAGCAGCTGGCGGTGCAGGTGGTGCTTATGTTGGTCGTAAAGTGAGTGGCAGCGGTACTGGCGCAGTGGTTGGTGCTGGTTTGGGCGGCGCAGGCGGTGCGGTTGTTGGTAAAGTAATCGATGAACCTGGTACTAGAGCTAGAAATGGTTCAAATAATCATAAACACAAGCACAAGCGCGGTAAAGGTCATAATAAGCATAATCATCAAGGTCATGATGATTAATAATGTAGTTTAACTGGTAAAACTTAAGCATTCGTAATTAGTGTTTTAAGATTAAGACATAATAAAAAAGCCGCTTATGCGGCTTTTTTATTATCCAAAACTGATTAACACGATTTAAAATATTGTGTTTAGTTTATTCTGTTTTTACAGCCGCTGCTTTTTCAGTTTTTGTCGATTTTTTCACTTTCGCTGGTTTATCTGCTTTCGTTTTTGCTTCGGCGGCTTTAACCAAGTTTGCATCTTTGGCTGGTTTTCCATCTTTAATAATGTCAGATTTGACTTCTTTTTTGGTTTTAGTGGTTTTCACATCACCAGTTTTTGATTCCGCAGACTTAACCAGGCTAGTTTCTTTAGCAGGTTTAACATTTTTTGCTGAGTCAGTTTTTGATTCTGCTTTTGGTTTTGTAGCTTTTGCGTCACCCGTTTTCGATTTCGCAGCTTTAACCAGATTAGCATCTTTTGGCGCAGGTGCCGAAACCGTTGTTTTGCCGCTCACCGCCACATTTTTACGTACATTCTGTAGTGTTATTGCACCAACGCCATCCACTTTTTCCAACTCATCCACTGATTTAAAGCCACCATTTTTTTTGCGATAATCAATAATTGCTTGGGCTTTTACTGGCCCAATACCATCTAACGATTCTAATTCTTGTAGTGTTGCAGTATTTAAATTTACCGCCGCAAAAGCACTAAAGCTAAATGCTAAGCTGGCGAGTAAGGCGACAAGTATTTTTTTCATCTGTTTTCTCCTAATTTAAGTGTTGTGTGACAACTGCGTCAACCATATCAGTGTACTGTTTTAGTTGACTAACGACTATATCTATTTTAAGGATTGTATTTCTGCATTAATAGCGATTAATGCATCAATGGGTTGAATTGCTTGCGTGATGGGGCGGCCAACCACCAAGTAACTTGCGCCCATATTTAATGCCTGATTGGGTGTTAATACGCGTGTTTGGTCGTCTTTGCCCGCGCTTGCTGGGCGAATGCCGGGTGTGACTAATAAAAAATCCTGCGGCAAGTGTTGTTTTAATAATTTGGCTTCCAACGCAGAACACACCACGCCGTGTAATCCAGCAGTTTTTGTTAGTTTTGATAGGCTAAGCACTTGATTCTCAATGGTATTATTAACACCAATTTCTGTTAAATTTTGCTGACTCATGCTAGTTAATACCGTCACAGCGATTAAATAAGGCGTGTGTCTGCTTTTATCTACACCTTCAAGCGCCGCCTGCATCATATCTTTGCCACCGCTGGCATGCACATTGAGCATCCACACACCTAAGTTACTGGCGGCTTCGCAGGCTTTTGCAACGGTATTAGGAATATCATGAAATTTTAAATCCAAAAAAACTTGAAAGTTTTTACTGGTTAACTTTTCGACCAATTGCGGGCCAGCAGCGGTGAATAATTGCTTGCCAACTTTAAGCTTGCATAAACTAGGGTCTAGCTGATTAACCAGATTGAGCGCACTGCTTGCATCTGCATAATCGAGTGCGACAATTATTTTAGAATCAATGATTTTAGAGTCGGCCATTTTTGAAGCAGAAATATTAGTCGCATTAGTCATGATTTTTAAATTGCATATTATTTTTTAACCGTCATTTCGCGGCTAATTGCTTCAGAAGGCTCGGCAGGTAACGATTGCCACGCATTACAGGCTGGGCATTGCCAGTGATATTGCTTAGCCCGAAAACCGCATTGATTGCAGTGATAAGCGGCGCGATTGCCAATCGCATTGCGCACGGTTTGTTGCATTAATTGCACGTCTTGATTATTCACATCATCTGCCATTGCACGCGCTTGTAGCAATTGGTCTAATGTTGTCAAGCTAGGTTGGCGGATTAACTCGTTGCGCGCCAGTTTGGCGGCACTTTCGGCGCCTTCTTCTACCAATGTGGCTTCATATAAAACAGCCATCAGTGACGGCAGTTTATAGGTTTCGATATAGCTATTTAATTGGGCCAAACCTTCTTTTAGGCCTTCTTTTAATTGGTCGCCATCAGCAGAATTTACAACAGAACCTAGCGCACGGTAACTTTTTAACATTTTGCCTGCCACCAATCCCAGATAATCCGGTTGCTGAAACTCGATACGTTTCCAGTAAGAAATCGCGGTTTGATGTTGACCAGCACTGGCTTCAATGTCGCCCAACAGAACATTGGCACGAATACAGTTTTTGTTGGCGTCTAATGCGAGAGCTAACTGATCACGCGCGGCATCTGCATTTTGCGCGATGATAAAATTCATGGCTAATTCGCAATAATATTGTGCAACCTCAACCCTGAAAGACACGCCAGATAAGCGCTCTAGCTCGGTTGCGGTAGTAATCGCTTGCGCCCATTCGCGCTCGCGCACATAAATTTCTAATAAAGCACGTAATGCTGGCTGCTTGTAGCGTTGATCTTCAAGGCCTTTAAATAACTCTTCTGCGCGATCAAATAAACCTGCTTTTAAGTAATCTTGCGCTAGTTCTGCTTTTACTGCATTTCGTTGCGGCTCAGTTAACTCTTTTTTATCCAGTAAATTCACATGCAAATTAATGGCACGGTCGGTTTCGCCTGTGCGCCTGAATAAACTGCCCAAAGCAAAATGCAACTCTAGCGAATCACTATTGGCCTGCACGGCCTCAGAGAATGCTTCCACCGCTTTATCATGCTGGTCGCCGATTAAAAAGTTAAGCCCTTTAAAGTAAGCGGCTGGCAGCGTGGTAGATTCGGACAATAACTGCCTAATATCCACGCGCGCAGCTATCCAGCCCAGCGTAAAAAAAAGCGGTAAAACCAGTAGCCACCAATATTCAAATTCAATCATCGTTATTATTTATATATGTGATGCGTTTATTTTATGTATGCCTATTTTACCTAAGCTTAAGCGCAATGACTAATCACTTTAAAAGCATAAAAAACGGCACCTAATATCTTAAGTGCCGTTATATTCTATTGCCGTTATATTTAATACCGCTGTATTTAATACCGTTTTTTAATCGTTTGCTACTAAAAAATTTAGGTTGCAGAATCAACGCGATCACGCAACTCTTTACCTGCTTTAAAATGCGGCACATGCTTGGCAGGTACTTGCACTTTGCTGCCAGTTTTAGGGTTGCGGCCTAAACGTGGCGGACGATAATTTAAACTAAAACTACCGAAGCCGCGAATTTCGATACGCTCGCCAGTTGATAAGTTATCGGTCATCGCATCTAAGATGGCTTTAACCGATAACTCAGCATCTTTCACAACCAGCTGTGGAAAACGCTCTGCTAATAAATTAATTAATTCTGATTTTGTCATGGCTTATAGTTGCCTTTAATTTAGCTTGTAATTATCTAACGTAAAAACGTCTTAAAATTAATATCGATTAACATCAAACTAGCTTTTTACTGCTACTTTTACTTCTTGCTATCCATTTTGGCCTTTAATAAAGCGCCAAGGTTAGTCGTGCCCGCTGCGGCTGCATCATCTGCTGCTTTAGTGCTGCTATCTTCCGCTTTAGTTTTTGCAGGTTTTGCTTTTGGCTTAGCTGCTTTATCATCTGAAGAAGACGCAGGTGTCGCACCTGACGGATCTTCAGTCAGTTGTTTAACACCTAAAGAAATACGCTCTTTCTCAACATCGATTGCTAAAATAATGGCTTGTAACTCGTCACCTTTTTTGAAGTTGCGAATTGCTTCTTCGCCAGTTTGTGTCCATGATAAATCCGATAAATGGACTAAACCATCAATGCCACCCGCTAGGCCGATAAACACGCCAAAGTCAGTGATTGATTTGATTTGACCAGACACTTTATCATTTTTAGCGTGAGTAGCAGAGAAGTCATCCCAAGGGTTGGCTTTACACTGTTTCATACCCAATGATAAACGACGACGATCTTCGTCAATTTCAAGAATCATCACTTCAACTTCGTCGCCTAATTGAGCGATTTTGCCTGGATGAATGTTTTTGTTGGTCCAATCCATTTCTGAAACGTGTACCAAACCTTCGATACCCGGTTCCACTTCAACGAATGCGCCATAATCCGTAATGTTAGACACTTTACCGAATAAGCGTGTGCTCACTGGATAACGGCGGGTTAATGCCACCCATGGGTCATCGCCTAATTGTTTAATACCTAATGAAACGCGGTTTTTCTCTTGATCGAATTTTAATATTTTTGCTTCGACTTCTTCACCCACTGTTAGCACTTCTGATGGGTGTTTCACGCGACGCCATGCTAAATCGGTAATGTGTAGTAAGCCATCGATGCCGCCCAAATCTACGAATGCGCCATAATCGGTAATGTTTTTAACAATACCTTTAATGATCGCGCCTTCTTGCAAGGTGCCCATCAACGCTTCGCGGTCTGCACCCATGCTGACTTCCATCACAGCACGGCGAGAAACCACGATATTGTTACGTTTACGGTCTAGCTTGATGACTTTGAAATCCCACTCTTTATTTTCAAAAGGGGTCGTATCTTTAACTGGGCGTACGTCAACCAATGAACCTGGTAAGAAAGCCATAATGCCGTTGACAGAAACGCGCAAGCCGCCTTTTACTTTGCCACTGACAAAGCCTTTAACTACGCGGCCTTCATTCATGGCGTCTTCTAAATCCAGCCAAGCTTCCATTTTCTTCGCTTTTTCGCGAGAAAGTTGGGTATTGCCAAAACCATCTTCTAATTTTTCAATACATACTTTGACAAAGTCGCCTACAGCAACTTCCATTTCGCCAGAGGCGTTTTTAAATTCAGCAGCGTCAATCCAGCTTTCAGATTTTAGACCCGCGTTTACGGTCACGTGATCGCTATCAATAAAGATCACTTCGGCAGTGATTACTTCACCAGAGCGCATTTCTTGGCGCGCTAAACTTTCTTCAAACAGCGCGGCAAATGATTCCATCGAAGATGGGGTAGAGTTAGAAGTAGAAGCCATTAAATGTGAGATACCTAAAAAAATTACTTAAGCAATATTTTGAAACAAAATTTTGAATCAAAAAACCAATTAAGCATTCCCACCTAGCAGTGGGGCAGTTATTAAACGTTAAGCTAAAAATATATTAGTCTAAACTTAACACGAATCGTGCATATTACACAAAAAATAGCTTGTGTTCAATGACTTAATGACTTTTTATCACTAAATAGTTGCCTTTTTTTAAGGTTACTCTTGGATATTTTTATGGGCAGTTTTGATACGCGTTTAAAACAAATTGCACGGCCTGTTCTATGCTGCAATCCGTCGTGTCTAACAATAAAGCCTCGGCGGTTTGAATCAACGGCGCAGCACTACGTTGCCCATCGCGCAAATCGCGCTGCTGTAAATCGGCCAAAATTTGGTCGTAATCTGCAATTAAGCCTTTGTTAACTAACTGTTTGTAACGACGACGTGCGCGAATTTCTACTTCAGCGTATAAAAATATCTTCAATTGTGCATCTTTAAAAATGACCGAACCCATATCGCGACCATCGGCCACTAATCCAGGCATTTGGCGAAAGCTTTGCTGCAAATTAAATAACGCGTTGCGTACTGGCGGATGAATCGCCACTTCAGATGCGCCACGGCTCATATCCTCACTTCTGACTAATTCGGTAATGCGGTCACCATCCAGATAAATCTCATTTTGATTAAATTGTAGGGTTAAATTTTGGGCTAACTCGCCAAGCGCATCGGCTTGATGCCATGCGACGCTGTTTTTATAAGCAGCAAATGCGACGATTCGATATAGCGCGCCAGAGTCGAGGTAGTGAAAACCTAACTTTTGAGCCACTAATTGCGCAACAGTACCTTTGCCGCTTGCAGAAGGGCCGTCGATTGCAATAACAGGGACAAGAATTTTACTCATAAATAAAACTTATCAATAGCATAGTAACAATCAATTGGATTAATTTTTTTAATAGATAAATAATAAGTGCACAATTTAAGGAATATCACATGGCTAAAACAATTTCATTTGCGATTTTACACTTTGCCGTTGCATTTACGGTGGGTTATTTGTTAACGGGTAGTGCATTGGTAGGCGGTTTGTTGGCAGTGATTGAACTAGCATGTAACACCGTTGTTTTTTATTTCCACGAAAAAGCTTGGAAAAGTTTTGAGAAAAATAATCCTGAAAAATATGCCAAAACTGTTAATTTTGGCTGGTTACATTTGCATTGATTAAGCATTGTTAACTCAGAAAACAGTAAAAATAATTTCAAAACTTAATTTAGGTGCGTTATATTTAAGTAACCAGTTTTTTAAACTCTTCAAAATAATTGGGGAAGGTTTTATTCACGCATTTAGGGTCGTTAATAGTGATTGGTACGCCACGCCTATATTCGTTTCCTAGACTCACCAGCGAAAAACACATCGCCATGCGGTGGTCGTCATAAGTATCAATTACCGCATTGGGCGTTAGTTTTTCGGGCGGTGTAATGGTTAAGTAATCTGCACCCTCTACTACAACGGCGCCCACTTTGCGCAATTCGGCCGCCATGGCGGTCAATCTGTCGGTTTCTTTTACGCGCCAGCTGGCAATATTGCGCAAAGTAGTCGTGCCATCTGCGAATAAAGCCATAATCGCTAATGTCATCGCGGCGTCGGGAATATGGTTGCAATCTAAATCGATGGCTTTTATTCGTTTGGCTTTATGCGATTGGATAGCATTTTCACCATACCTAATGCTGCAACCCATCAACTCAAGCGCTTCGGCAAAACGCACGTCGCCCTGGATACTATTTTTTCCTAAGCCTTGAACCTGAATATCGCCAGCAATCGCGCCTGCCGCCAAGAAATAAGAGGCGCTGGAAGCATCGCCTTCCACATAAATAGTAGCAGGCGATTTGTACGCGCTATCAGCCAGAACAGTAAAACTTAACCAATTTTGACGGTTAACTTTTACGCCAAATTTTGCCATTAAGTTGAGTGTGATTTCAATATAAGGTTTTGAAATTAACTCGCCAATCACTTCAATGGTGGCTTGTTGGCCACTTAGTGGCAAAGCCATCAATAATGCAGTTAAAAACTGACTAGAAACATCACCGCGAATTTGAATCGGCTTACTTAAATCAAGCGTAGCAGGAGAAATATGTAGCGGCGGAAAGCCTGCATTTTCTGCATACTCAATATTTGCACCAGCCTGACGCAGTGCATTGACCAAATCACCAATCGGCCGCTCATGCATACGCGCAACACCGCTTAGGCTGTACTGCCCACCAGACATAGCTAATGCAGCGGTTAAAGGTCTAAATGCAGTGCCTGCATTGCCTAAAAACAATGCGGCATGTTTGTTGGGGAAATGTCCGTTACAACCGATAATGCGCCAAGTATTTTTGTCAATATTTTCACAATTAACACCCAATGTTTGCAAAGCTTCGAGCATGCGGCTGGTGTCATCCGAAACCAATAAATCGTGAATTTCAGTGACGCCGTTGGCTAAAGCCGCCAGTAATAAAGTACGGTTTGAAATACTTTTTGAGCCTGGCAAAGTAATTTGGCCTTCAGCGCGGCCGGCAGCAGCTAAGTGTAGTTGTTCCATTGATTATTTCTTTGATGTTTTTTGCTGGTTATTTCTGTTGATTTGCCCAATTATTGCGCGCTACACTCGCACGTTCAAATAAAGCTTGTAATCCAGCACCATCTTCATTCTCCAGCAATTGTTTTAATTGGCTTAACTCAAGCTGATAAGTACTTAACTCATTTAATAATGCTGTTTTATTGGCTAAACTAATATCGCGCCACATTTCAGCGTGACTGCCAGCAATACGCGTAAAATCTCTAAAACCGCTGGCGGCAAAGCTGAATAATTGCGCGGCGTTTGGGCGAGCGGCAATGTCATCCACCAAGGCAAATGCCAGCAAATGCGGTAAATGGCTCACCGCCGCAAAAATGCTGTCATGGTTTTCAGCAGACATCTCAGATACATTTGCGCCGCACATCTGCCAAAGCTTTCTAACACTGGCAATCGCATCCATACTGGTTTCTTCGGCAGGCGTTAACACAATATTTTTGCCAATAAATAAATCGAGTTTAGCTGCTGTAACTCCGCTTTTTTCTGCACCTGCGATTGGGTGCCCGCCAACAAATTGGCTGAACTGACTGCCTAAAACTGTTTTTGCGCATGCCAATACATCCGCTTTTGTGCTGCCCGCATCGGTCATTATTGTCTTGCTGTTTAAATGCGGCTTAATACTTTGTAATATGCTGGTTGTTTGCGCAACTGGTGCGGCAATTAATATTAAATCTGCATCTTCAAGTGCATTGCCAATATTGGTTTGTGCCGAATCAATTACCCCCAGATCTAGGGCAATTTGCAAGCTTTTTTCGGTACGTCCCACGCCAACGATATGCGTAGAAATTTGTGCTTTCTTTAAAGCCAACGCAACAGAGCCACCGATCAAGCCCACACCAAAAATAACGATTTTTTTCAAAAGAATTTTTAGACTTAGAACGAATTAAGTGTAATTGTAACATTTGAGATTTAACAGCATGCTAATAAAGCTCAAAATTTAATATGGTTTTAGAATAATGATGCGTAAAATTTGGCCAAACCGAATTTCTAACGATGACTGATTTTTAAACTTTTTTTAAAATCATAATTAAATTAGATGAAAGATAGTTTGGCTTTAAGAAGAATTTATTAAAAAATTGACTAATGATTGTTTTGACTGCTTTTTTTACGATTCTGCTTAATATTAGGATCGGATTTCTGCTTATCAAAAAAGGGCGTGCTTCTCCACCAATATAAACTAAGTCAACCGCAAGCTTGTTGGCAAAGTATCTCGCTTTGCCCGACCCAATAAAGTTAACATGCGTCACATCTCCGTTTTGATAGCTTAATCCAAATGGAGAGTCACCGTTTGGAAACCTGGCAATAAAATAGCCGTTTGGTTTAAGTACTCTTTTAACTTCGGTTAGAAAAGGTAATATTTTGTCTGGTGCTATGTGTTCCAAAACGTCAAAAGCAACAATTAAATCATAGCTTGCGTTATCAAACGAAGTTAAATTGTCGGTATGAAATGTATTAAAATCACTTTCCTTTGCTATATTAACTAAATTTTCATTTATCTCTATACCGCTAATTTTCCAACCATTTAATTTGGCGAATTGTAAAAAGCTTCCATTACCAAAACCTATTTCTAAAACAATGCTATTTTCACCAAAATTTTGTTTAGTTTTTTTTATTTCGGCAACAAAATATTTTTGGTCGTATCTGGATAATGAGCCAAAGCTATTAATTCCCCAATCCTTCCAATTAATATAATCTTCTCCGTAGTTCGAGTCTATAGTATGTGGACATTGTTTTTCTTGTTCTTGACGCATACTTTTAAGTCTTTCGATTTGATAAATAAGTGATAAATTTGGATTTTAAACCCTAAAATACCTTAATCATAATATATCAAATCCACTCGCCATCTATGAGCTTTTCTTGCGAATTAAATGCTTGTTTATACGCCATTTTTGGACTGTTTTGTATCCAATAACCTAAATACAGATACGGTAGATTTAAATTTTTTGCCCAATCGGCTAACCACATAATACTGTAAGTTCCATAACTGGCCTTGGGTTCAAGCGCATCGTAAAACGTATACACCGCTGAAACGCCATCACTCACAATATCAACGACACTGATTATTTTGATTTGGTTATTGGCGTTTGTAAATTCAATCATTAACGATTCGACGTTGCTTTGGCATAAAAACTGGCGATATTGCTCTTCATTGTCCTCTGGATGTGTTTTTATTTCGCCTGCAGATTCATCAGGGTGGCGCAGCGATTGATAGCTGGCGTAAAGATTGTAATGGTGCTGACTGTAATGTAGTGGCAATATGCGGGCAGTCAAATCGGCATGCTGTTTGTCAGCGCGTTTTTGACTGCGGTTTGGAGTAAATTTGCTTAATATTAAACGCACCGCAATACAGGCGCGGCAGTTTTCGCAGTGTGGCCGGTAAGCAAATTTTCCGCTGCGTCTAAAGCCTTGTTCAATCAGGCCATTGTAGATTTTTGCGTCGATCAAATGTTGCGGTGAGGCAATTAAACTTTGTGCGAGTTTATTGGGCAAATAACCGCATTTATACGGCGTGGTGACGTAAAATTGCAGTTTATGCAGCGGTTTTTCAAAAGGTAGCGTCATCATAATTTAAGCTAAAGTCATGTTAAAAGTGTACCAGTTTGGTTAAATTTTGCATAAATTCTTGGCGCTCAATTTCTCGCGCACCAAAGCTGGCTAACAGCGGTGTTTTCATCTGGCAGTCAATCATGCCGATTTTTAATGTTTTTAAGTGGTTAACTAAATGCACAAAAGCGACTTTTGAGGCATCGCTTTGCGTATGAAACATGCTTTCACCATAAAACATTTTGTTAATTAATACGCCGTAACAGCCGCCAACTAATTGATTATTGAGCCAACTTTCCATGCAAATGGCGTGACCTTTTTGGTGTAAATCAACGTACGCATTAATCATTTCGGGTGAAATCCAAGTGCCAGCCTGATTGTCACGTTTAGAATGACTGCAAGCGATAATTACTTGACGAAATGCGCTATTAAAACGCACTTCAAAAATTCGTTTCTTAAGCGTTTTTTTAAGCGAGCTGGAAATTTTTAACTCATCCGGAAACAGCACCATACGCGGATTTGGGTTCCACCACATCACCGGTTCACCAGCGTTAAACCAAGGAAATATGCCTTGGCTATAAGCATTTAACAGGCGCGTGGCAGACAAATCGCCACCGATTGCAATTAAGCCATTGGGTTCAGATAATGCCTGACTCAAAGATGGAAAAGGGCAGTCATTTTCAATCGCTGCAACGCGGCCTGTTTCTAGCTGGTAATAACCTACGCTCAATTTGACTTAACCTTACTTTGCTGGTGATTTTATTAAATTAACATCCAGGCTGCCATTGCCGCCATCAACAAATCCTCAATAATCGTGACGGTGGTCATGGGCAAGTTAAAGCCTGTGCCAAGGCAAGCGCAGCGAATCTTTTGTTTATTCATCACGGCTTGGATGACACCAAGGCTAGAAAATACCATCACTATTAAAGTGATTGCGTTGACTAATTGCGAGTTGGGTCTGATTAAGTATGCAATGCCTAGCCCAAGCTCAATAAATGGATAAACAAAACCGTAGTTGTACACGCGTTTTGCCAGCAAATCGTACATCGCGTAACTGCTGGCAAAACCAGCTAAATCGAGCAACTTAAAAAATGAAAAGAACAAGAAAAATCCCGCCATAAAGTTGGGCATAAAGCGATGCAATTCAAAATTATCGTGCTTATGTTCCACCGCTAAAACGACCAGTAAAATATAAGCAAAAACCAGGATTAATGGTTGGTAAGTGCTAAACCAGTTGCTTTGGTTAACCACTTTTTCGATTGAATTTTTTGATGGTGATATGGGTGCTGGAATCCCTTGCTCAATAGCGTGCAGCGCATAATGACCGACTTTTTCCAGCGCAGCATTCAATTTGGCTAAATCTGCCGCTGGGCTCTTCAGCACCGCTTGTGGCGGATTAAGCGTTACTTCAACCGATTCTGCAAATGGCGCCAACGTCGCTTTAACCCGATTAACGCAAGCGCCGCAAGTCATGCCTATAACTGAATAAATTGTTTTCACGATTTTATCTTTCACGTTTGTATTTGTATGGTTTTATGAAGATATAACTGGCATGCTTTAGTCAACCAATAACAAAATTTACATTAATCATACAAATATTAGCTTTTTAATCAAGCAATTACAGCGTAAAATGCGCGCTTAATATTTGTCTGGCCTATTACTTAGCCCACCATGGAAGTTTACACCAACAATTTAGCCAAACCGATTCACACCTATCGTCCCTATTGGGCGAAGCGTTTTGGCACGGCCAAAATGTTGCCGATGACGCGCGCGGAAATGGATGAATTGGGTTGGGATAGTTGCGATATTATTTTGGTGACAGGCGATGCGTATATCGATCATCCCAGTTTTGGCATGGCTTTGGTTGGCCGTTTGCTGGAAGCGCAGGGTTTTCGCGTGGGGATTATTGCGCAGCCCGATTGGCAAGATACAAAAGCATTTAAAGCATTAGGCAAGCCGAATTTATACTTTGGCATCACCGCCGGCAATATGGATAGCATGGTGAATCGCTATACTGCCGACCGCAAAATCCGTAGCGATGACGCTTACACGCCAGACGCTGCGGCCAACAAACGTCCGGATAGAGCCGTTCTGGTATATAGCCAGCGCTGTCGCGAAACGTATTCAAATGTGCCGCTTATTGTGGGCAGTATCGAAGCCAGCTTGCGTCGCATTGCACATTATGATTACTGGTCAGATAAAGTGCGGCGCAGTATTCTGGTGGATTCTAAAGCCGATATTTTGCTGTATGGCAACGCGGAACGGGCGCTGGTGGAATTAAGCCATCGCATCGCTAAAGGCGAAAAAGTCGCGGATATTACGGACATTCGCGGTACGGCTTTTTTACGCAAGCAAATTCCAGAAGGTTGGGACGAGATTGAAAGTACCAAACTAGACCGCCCAGGTACGATTGATAAGCCAGTTGACCCTTACGAAATGAAAATGGGCAAAGCGGACGCCAGTTGCGCAACAGAAGATAGCAACGCAAAACCAGTACTGCCAACAGGCACTAATGTCATCACAGTAGTGCGCAAGCCAAAAGCGGATAGAAGCAAGCAAGTGGTGCGCTTGCCCGACTATGAAGCGGTGTCGCAAGACCCGATTCTGTATGCACATGCGTCGCGCGTACTGCATTTAGAAGCCAACCCTGGCAATGCAAGAGCTTTAGTTCAAAAGCATGGCGACAGAGAAGTGTGGCTGAATCCGCCGCCGATTCCGCTCACCACCAAAGAGATGGATTACGTATACGACATGCCGTATGCGCGTAAACCACATCCGATCTATAAAAATGCCAAAATCCCTGCGTGGGAGATGATTCGTTTTAGTGTGAATATCATGCGCGGCTGTTTTGGCGGCTGTACTTTCTGTAGTATTACCGAGCATGAAGGCCGCATTATTCAAAGCCGTAGTGAAGAATCTATTTTGAAAGAAGTAGAAGAGATTCGCGATAAAGTGGATGGTTTTACTGGCGTGATTTCTGACCTTGGCGGCCCAACGGCCAATATGTATCGCATTGCGTGTAAGTCTGAAAAAATTGAGCAATCGTGCAGAAAACTAAGTTGCGTGTACCCTGGTATTTGCGAAAACCTGAATACAGACCACAGCGCCCTGATTCAGCTATACCGTAAAGCGCGCGCTATTAAAGGTGTTAAAAAGATTTTAGTTAGCAGCGGTTTGCGTTATGACTTAGCGGTTAAATCGCCAGAATACGTGAAAGAATTGGTACAGCATCACGTTGGCGGTTATTTAAAAATCGCGCCAGAGCACAGTGAAGAAAACGTATTAAGCAAGATGATGAAACCAGGCATGGGCGCCTATGATGAATTTAAAGCCATGTTTGAGAAATTCAGCGCAGAGGCAGGTAAAAAGCAATACCTGATTCCTTACTTTATTGCGGCGCACCCCGGCACAACCGATGAAGATATGCTGAATTTGGCGCTGTGGCTGAAGAAATACGAGTTTAGATTAGATCAAGTGCAAAATTTTACGCCCACGCCAATGGCGATGGCAACTGCCATGTATCACAGCGGCAAAAACCCGTTGCGTAAAGTGACCGCTGATTCGGACGATGTGCCCATTCCAAAAAATGGCTTGCAACGTAAATTGCATAAAGCGTTTATTCGCTATCACGACCCAGCCAATTGGCCACTACTACGTGAAGCGCTCAAAAAAATGGGACGTGAGGATTTAATTGGTAATAGCAAAAAGCATTTAGTGCCGGCTTTTCAACCTGCGGTAATGGGTGCGATTCGCCAATCAGATGGTAGTACGTTTAAATCCAATAAATCCTTACCAGCTAAGAAATATGGTGGCTTACCAAAATCATTTAACAATATGAAAAATGCGGCAAGGCCAGCGCGGGTTAAATAGTTTATCAACTGACTGGCGGTTTATATAAAATCGTTTGTTAGCTTGAATAAACGTTATAGTGAACACTATTTAAGCGCAAAAAAGTGTTAAGTTAACCCTATTCTGCCTTAAGTTTGCTTAATCAAATCGCAGTTTGAACCAAATTCAATATTTATAAGTCTTTGAAATAGCCCTTCAATTAAAGGATTTTGCATGTCTCGTTATCAATCCGCAATCAAATCAATCGTAATAGGCATTCTGCTAAGCGCATCACTTATCGCGCAAGCCACCGAAAAAGGCTTGTTCTGGAAGCTGGAATCGCCCACGGGAATTGTCAGTTACCTATTTGGCACTATGCACACCGATGATAATCGCATCACCAATTTTTCGCCCAATGTGATTAACGCCATTAAAAGTGTGGATACTTTTGTGATGGAAACCAAGCAAGATAATAATGACCCAACGGTGCTGTTAATGCAGGATGCAACTTTGCGCGAAATGTTAACCGAGCAAGAGCTTGACCAAGTGCGCGAGCTGGCTGATTTTCATGTGATGCATTATGACGCGGCGATGCGCATGAAACCTTGGTTGCTGGCGGTGGTGTTCGATTTACCTAAACCACAAACGCCGTTTGCGCAAGATAATCTATTAATGACTACTTCTGAAGATTTAGCAAAGAATGTGGAAGGGCTGGAAAGCAGTAAAGCGCATTTTGGCGTGATGGATGCGTTTAGTCGCGCCGAACAATTGGTGATGTTGCGCGCGGTGTTAAAGCGTACACAAGCCCAAAAAGAAGCAGATTTTGAGCGCCTGATTGCCGCTTATTTAGAGGGTGACAGTGATAAAATTAGTGCTTTAGATGAAAAAATCACTGGCGGCATGTTGCCCAAAGAAATTTGGGACAAAATGCGGGTTAAGTTGCTAGATGAACGCAATGTGCTGATGGCAGAACGCAGTATTCAAGCGGCTAATGAAAAGCCAGTATTTGTGGCGGTTGGCGCATCGCATTTGGCAGGTAAAACGGGGCTGATTGAAGCGTTTAAAAAAGCAGGATTTAAACTAAACCCAATTCCCAAATAATCGTTTTCAGCTCAATAATTCACTTGTTCACTGGGTTAAGTATTTAGTTCGCTTGGTTTGGAACACCACCAAATAAGCCAAATGAGCAAGGCTTGTACAGGAAAACGCACAATCAATAACCACTCTGGAATATTGGGAAATAAATCGGGATGTTGATACATGTGGATGTTGGCCAACGTGACAATTGCGGTTAACGCCATTAATCCGTAACCTGCCAAGCTTCTGGTCGCTTTAAACCATAAGCCGATAGCGCCTAGTAATTCAAATGCGCCGCTAATATATACGCAGGCTAAATGATACGGAATGTAAGGCGGCATGATGCGTAAAAATGGTTCTGGATTAGCAAAATGCATAACGCCGCCAATCACAAACCAAGCGGTTACGAATAATCTGGCGGCTAATTTCCAATGAAGCTTGGATGGTTGAAGAGTGTGCTCGTTAGCCATTTAACTTAACGCTTAAAGTTAACCTGAAATAACAGTTAAGTCTAACTGCTGTACTTTGTTTTCATTCGTTCGTAATCGGCTAAATACTCTTTTGCTAAACTGTCTTTTTGTTTGTCGCTCAACAGTTTGCCTGATAACTGAAAAAATGCTTTTTCTTCTTCATCCAAATGGTGATTTACCTTATCGCATAAGGCTTTTGCGCGCGTTAACCAGCCTTGCACGGTTGGGTCGTTGGTGGTTAATTCTTCCATCAACTCTTCCATTTCATGATGTTCTGACAACGCGTGGCGCGAGATAGAAAGGCCAGCATCTTCCATCATAATCGGGCAATATAAAAAACGTTCTTCCGCCGCGGCGTGCGCTTCTAGTTCTACTTTTAATGACTTAAACATCTGTTTACGCAAATTTACATCTGGATCGCTGGCTAGCAATTCCTTGCAAAGCTTTCTTTGTTCGTCGTGACTTTGTCTTAAGGCTTCATAAATATTCATGTGGATTCCAAAAATTTTGGTCTAAATTAGTGTTAACTTATTATTTTTATTACTATTTTTAAAAATTAATGCTGATGAAAACGATTTGCCTCAAGTTCAATCGCCTCAATCGCTAAATCGAAATCCATGGATTTATCAAAAAAGTAGTGCACGCCTAAGCTTTTGGCTAAATTGCGGTAATGCGGGTGCGCATGATTGGTTAGCATAATCAAAATGGGCTGTTTAAAAGGGTAACCCGCTTTTTGGATATGGCGAATGACTTCAAAACCATTGCCCTCGGCCAATTCGATATCTAATAACAAGATATCGAACTCAGTTTCATCTAACAGGTTGATGGCTTTATATTGAGTGGCGGCGATGGCTGTTACGGCAACGTGGTTGAGGTTGTTGATGGTTTCGAACAGTACTTCACGTAATAAAGTTGAATCTTCCACCAGTAACATTTTCATCGGTTCAGATATCATTTTCATCGGCTGCGATGCCAATAGATGCTCAGTACTCGCCATGGCTGTAATTTCTGCGGCTTTATCGGTGAAACTGTTTGGAAAGACTGACATTTTATAGGATTGCTAACAAAGAATAATTGAGTAAACCATATTGTATGGCAGGATTAATAATAAAAATATCGGGCGTTATCTGACATACGGCTACAGGATTTTGCGACAGTTTCATTACGTAATTAACGCATTTTTAATTGCATAATAGGTTAAATCTGCGTTGGTTTTAAGGCTCATTTTTTCTAAAATGCGCGCCCGATAAGTGCTGACCGTTTTAACACTGATATTAAGTTCGTTGCCAATTTCGGTTGCGCTTAAACCGCCCGCTAATTTAAAAAATACCTGAAACTCGCGGTCACTCAGCGTTTCGTGCAATTGTTTTTCGGTCGGGTGGCTTAATTGTTCGCTCATTAATTCGGCTAGTTCGGCAGAAATATAGCGTTTGCCGTTGGCAATGGTGCGAATGGCTTTCATGATTTCGTCTGAATCAGCGTCTTTAGACAAATAGCCTTTGCAGCCGTTGCGGATCAGATTTAGCGCGTATTGGGCTTCTGCGTAACCGCTTAATATTAGCACCGGTAAATCGGGCGCCACATGTTTTAAATCATGCAGTGTATCGACACCATTTTTATCCGGCATCGAAATATCTAAAACCACCACATCGTAGCGATTTTCTCTAACTAGATTAAGCGCTTCTAAACCAGAACCCGCTTCACCCGTTACCGTTAAATCAGCTTCAAGCGCAATCAGGTTCTTTAAACCCTGGCGCACAATGCTGTGATCGTCGACGAGTAAAACATTCTTCATAGCTTAAGCCCAAATAAATTGATTATCGATTGGCTTCTTCCGATGTATCAGCGGTACCATCTAAGCCGCTTCTGAATACTTGCCAATCACGCTCTACTTGTACCATAGATTTTGCAAGAAGCGGTTGTTTTTTCCAAGATTTGCGCACAACTAGGTAGACACAAATGCTGATGATAATCGGTAAAATCATGCTAGTTCCTAAAATTAGGTCGCGGTGCGGGCTGTTCCAGGCCGTTGCAAATAACCACATCACAGCTGTTAAGCCAGAAAATATAACCGCAACCAGAATAAACATCAGCGCCAGTAAGCTATTAACCAAGCGCCGTAAATCGTTGTTAAATTGACTTTTAAATAAGGCGGCGTGGCTTTCTAGCAACGCCGCCATATTTTTTTTCAACCCGCTTAAATGATTGTTACCCGGATTGTCATGCACGTCAGTCATACGGTTACGTATAAAACGGGCAATCACAAATTGGGCAACTAGTTTAAGCACGGTGTTTAACATGGTTGAAAGTCTCAAGTCTTAGAATTATTTGAATTATTTAGAGGATTGTTTAGAGCCAAGAATATAACCAAGCAGTACGCCTGCACCAATCGCCAGCCCTAAGCTCATTAAAGGTTTGTCTTGCACGGTTTGTGCAGTGCGATCTCTGCTGACTGCGTACGCGTGCGTAACTTCATCTTTAACAGTGCCTTTTAATTCATAGGCTTTGTCTAAAATTTGATTTTTTAATTCAGACACATTGGTCGAATTAGTATATTGCGCCAGTAAAGATTTTAGGCTTGCAATCACGTTAAGTGCTTCATGCTTGGTTTCAGTCGCTTTTTGTTGCACGGTATCACCAATATTTTCAGCGCTACGTTTAACATCTGTTGCTACCTCATCCACATTATTTCTCATGTTATCTGCAAGTTGAGCAGCTTTATCTTTTACTTCGTCTTGTTTGTTTGAATTAAACATAATGATTTCCTTTTTTACTGATTAATTTGTACAGAATCAACTGTACTGTTAAAAGTTTGTATATTAAGTGTTCGTAAAATTGCTAAAAATTAACGTTTTCTGCCCATTAAAAATGAAACAATGGTGATGGCCAAAAATACAAAGAATAATACTTTTGCAATTTCAGTGGCGCCAGCGGCAATGCCACCAAAGCCAAATACAGCGGCGATTAACGCGATAACAAAAAATACAACGGTGTAATGCAGCATGTTATTTCTCCTTCAATCAGTTAATGAATATAAATGCACAACCGAAACTTTAATTAAATGTAACAATTGGCATCAGCAGTCAATATCTGATTATCTTGTCAGACAATACTGACAGCGCAATGTTCTTTTTATACGATTAAAAAGTGCGTTTAAAATATTAGGCTGATGCCAAGCACGGCCGCGACAACGACTAATATAGCGAGAATAATAAAAACAAAGAAGAAAAACTTAGCGATTTTGCTAGCGCCAGATTCGACGTTTTTAAACCCCAGCCAACCAGCGATAACAGCGATGACAAAAAATACCAATGCGTAAGTCAACATGATTTATCCTTAAAAATATATATTTGTAACCAAATGTTAACAAATAATTTAATTAAAGTTTAACAGCTATAATCTGATTTTTATGTCAGAAAACGATGACAACTTGAACACCGCAAAAAAAAATAATCTAGCACAACAATTGGGCCAAGCGATCAAAGCTGTTTATAACCAGGGTTGGCGCGCATTCGAAAAAGTCATCAGCCTGCTTGGCGGTCGTACCATTGCCATGTTGGCGATGGCGTTATTATTAACCATGGTATCGGTTTTCTTTTCCGATAACTGGATTGTATCTATTGAACATCAAGGTGAAGTTATTGGACAAGTCCGAACCAATATCATGAGTTTACAAAACCTTAAAACTAATTTGTATCAGGCAGAAAGTGCGCAGCGCGGTTATTTATACACCAGGCGCGCTGTTTATGTAGAGCCATTTGATTTAGCAATAGCCTCTGCACGATCAAATATTGAAAAACTAGATACGTCGCTTGAGTTAACCGAAGAAAGTGATAACAAGCAAAAAAGCCTTGATTGGCTTAAAAGCATTTCAGCTAGCTTAGAAGCCAAAGCCGCGGAAATGAAAGTGACCATTAATCTGGTTAAATCGGGCAAAAATTTAGAGGCGAAACAAGTGGTTGATTTAGATGAAAGCTTTACCGCGACCAATGAATTCATCTTAGTTTCTGATACGTTGATTCAAAATCAATATGATCAATTAGATGCGCTGTTGGCAAAACGGCGTAACCTCGTTTCATTGGCAAGGGCATCGGTGATTGGTGGCGCGTTAGTGCTGATTATAATAGTTGTGATAGTGATTAAACAATTGCTGGCTGAAATCGTAATTAAAAGTAAATTACAGAAAAGGGTACTGCAAGAAAACGAAATCTACGAAGTAAAGCTGCAACAGCAAACCAAGTTGTTGCGCAGTTTGGCTTTAGATTATCAGGCCGATGTAGAACGCGAACGGCAAAAATTATCGCGCGAACTGCATGACGAATTAGGCTCGATATTTACCGCCACCAAAATGGATATTGCGTGGGTGATTAAAAAAGTGAAAGATATTGCGCCAGATATCGTGGCTAAATTAACTAAAACCAGCAGTTATGTCGATCAAGGTATTCAATATCAGCGCCATATTGTGCAAGAGCTGCATCCTTCCATGTTGTCTACTTTTGGCTTTTGGCCAGCGCTGCAATCGCTGATTAATGATGCAGCAGAACGCAATCAGTGGAATTTAACCTTAAATTTACCCGATGAAAATACAAAATTGAATGATACGATTAGCTTGGTGGCGTATCGCATTGTGCAAGAAACGCTGAATAATGCCAATAAATACGCCAAAGCCACCGCGATTTCGGTGGATGTGATGCTAGACGATTTATATGTAAAACTGGAAATTCAGGATAACGGTGTTGGCGTGGACATGAATGCACTAGACGGCAATACGCATGGTTTATCGGGCATGCGCCATCGCGTGCTGGCAATTGGTGGCCGCTTTCAAATGCACAGCGAACCTGGCCAAGGCGTGTTGATTCGTGCGTTAATTCCGCTGGATGTGGCGGCAATAGAAGCAATCACCATTGAATAAAACTCAAGCATCATTCGTTAACAATAAGGCCAGCTTAAATAAAGCTTTGTAGAATAAAGCTTTTTAAATAAAGCTTTGTAGTCTGTTTCTGACAATGTAATCAGTTTAAGTTGGATTTTTTTAACACTTTCACCTGCGTAATATGCTGACATAACAAAACCGTGACTAAGCTTCGGTTATGTTATTAAATCAATTATCAGGAGTTATTAAATGAAAACTTTATCAACCTTAAAATCAACTACATTCGCAATCGCAATGGCTTTTGGTGTGGCCAGCATGCAAGCAAGTGCATTTGATACAGATGCCATTCAAGAAGGTCAGGCACCGTTGGCAGAAGAATTCAAAAAATTAGATATCAACGCGAATGCATCGTTAACACTTGATGAAGCGGGTAGCGATAAGCTCTTTAATGCTAACAATTTTACCAAAGCTGATATTGATGCGGATGGCGTGCTAAATCAAGACGAATACACCAACTATAAATCTACTGCGCAAAAGAAAGTAGTGAAAAGAGTTGTTTCTGATAGCACCATTACCGCTAAAGCTAAAGCAGAACTTTTGGCTGAAAGAGGTTTAAAAAGTACGCAAATTAGCGTAAAAACTTACAAAGGCCAAGTGATTTTAAGCGGCTTTGTAGATGACGAATTGTCAAAAGTGAAAGCGGAGACCATCGTTACTAAAATTGAAGGCGTTAATTCGGTTAAAAATAGCTTAGTGGTTAGAAGCTAACATTTAGAGATCGACTCGCTTTTAAAGCCACGCATCCTTACAGTTGCGTGGCTTTTTAGTTTTTTAAAACGCGTTATTTAACGAGACATTTGTAGTCTATGACTGACAAAAGAATCAGCGCTTGATGGACTTTACTGTAGATTTGAATGCATTAATATGCCATTACTGCACGATTAAATCATGACCATTCAACCAAAAGTCTGAAAATTTGAATGCGTAATGTGTTTAATTGAACAATTTGCACAATTAATAGGAGCGATAAAAATGAAAACAAACATGACAAACACACTTAAACACGCTGTAGTTTTAGCGCTTGGCGCAACTGCAATTAACGCTTGGGCAGCCGACAGCACAGACGCTTACAATAACGCAAGATGGCAAACACCAGTGGCAGCAGAATTTGCAGCCTTAGATACTACGGGCAATGGTTTATTGTTGCCAAACGAAGCCGCAAAAGGCAAAGCGTTTAACAAAAAAACTTTTGCACAAGCTGATGCGAATCACGATGGTTACATTGACCAAAACGAATATGTGTATTTTAAAACAGGCGCTTGGCCAGAATCTGTGATGGCAAAAGCCGCTGCGGATGAAGCAGATTTACCGCATTCTGCACAGGCAATGACTGGCTCAGAAGATAAAGCCATGGCTGCGAATGAGCAAGCCGATGACGACCAATCTGGCGATATGGAAAGAAGAAGCGTTGGCAAAGTGATTGACGACAGCGTCATTACTGCAAAAGCCAAAGCGGAGATTTTACGCACAGCCGACTTAAAAACACTGCAAATTAGCGTTGACACGCGCGATGGCGAAGTGACTTTAACTGGCACTGTTGACAATGCAGCCGCAAAATTGAAAGCCGAACAAGTGGTTTCACAAGTGGGCGGTGTTAAATCGGTTAAAAATAACTTAGAAGTAAAAAATTAACCATTAAAACGTATTCACTTTTGCTCGTTAATTTTATAAAAGCCGCCTGATGCAAATTAGGCGGCTTTTTTGTTAACTAAATTTAATCTTGATTTATGTTATCACGCGAATTTATTTTGTCATTACCATCTATTCATTGACGTGCGGGCCTGCTTTGTAATCTATTATTTCAGTGGTTTGTGCCACGTAAATCAGTTTATTCGTTGCAAAGCCCAACTCTTTAGCTTGCGCAATCAAGTGTTGTTTAATCGGGTAAGCTAGTTGCGGCGTGCGCGATAAAATCCACAAATAATCTTTGCCACTGGTCACCATCGCGTAATTGTAATAAGGTTTATCCAGCTCAATAATATTGTAAGGCGCGTAAAATGGTCCAAAAAAAGACACTTTTAATTTGCCCGAATAAGTACCATCTTGGTTTGCTGCATCTACAAAATGGGCTTTGCCTTCGGCTTGCTTCCACGCATTTTTTTTGCGGCTAAAACCACGATTAATCACGGTAATCGTACCATCCGTGTTTTTAATATATTGTGCGGTTACATTTTGCAAATCGCGTTCAAAGCTATGATCTAACCGCGCGATTTCATACCAAGTGCCTAAATATTGGTTTGCATCAATATTTTGTACTACTTTCAGGTTTGCTTGCTGGTTAGAACAGGCAAACAAACTAACACATAAAGTGGCTATAGATAGTGTTGCATAAATTGTTAAATGTGTTTTTGAAAACATTTTTTGCATTAATTTAACCCTTACTATTTCTGGCTGCATGTTTCGTGTGACGCGCAATAAATCGATCTAGTTCCGCTGCAAATATTTGCCTGTCGGCTTGGTTAAGCACGGCTGGCCCACCAATTTCAGCACCTTGGTTGCGCAATTCTTCCATCATATTGCGCATGACTAAGCGATCTGCAATGTTAGCATCAGAATACATTTCACCACGCGGATTTAACGCATGCGCGCCTTTTGCCAGCACAAGTGCTGCTAGTGGAATATCCGCTGTAATCACCAAATCGCCCGCATGCAAAGCTTGCACAATATAGTTATCGGCGACATCAAAACCTTTATCCACTTGCACAGAACGAATATAAGGCGAGGGCGGCACGCGCAGCCAAGCATTAGCAACCAAGATGGTTTCAATGCCTGTGCGAATGGCGGCGCGAAACAGAATCTCTTTAATCACCACTGGACAAGCGTCCGCATCTACCCAAATTTTCATTTTATAGATATTTTTTAGCAGTTTTATAGTGTTAAGTTAGCGCCCGCGATTACCACTATGATGCGCAGGTTGGTTGCCATTTGGTTGCTGCATATTTTGAAAAGGCTTTTGCTGTGCAGGCTTTTGCCCTTGTGGTTTGGCTTGTGCGGGCTTTTGACCATTGCCTTGCGGGCGGCTAGCCGGCTTAGCTTTAGAGGGTTGATTTCTAGGTGGCTGGTTTCTAGGTGGCTGATTTCTTGGCCCGCGTGGTGCTTCTGGCTCACTATGCGTTGGTGCTTGAAAACCTTCTACCGCTACTTTTGGAATCTCACGCTTAATCAGTTTTTCAATGTCTTTTAAGTATTTCGCTTCTTCAAAATCGACAAGCGAAATTGCCGCGCCACTACTGCCTGCGCGGCCTGTACGGCCAATACGATGCACATAATCTTCTGGCACATTCGGCAATTCAAAATTCACCACTTGCGGCAATTGGTCAATATCTAAACCACGCGCGGCAATATCGGTTGCAACCAATACAGGAATCTCACCATTTTTAAATTCGGCCAACGCCCTAGTACGCGCACCCTGGCTTTTATTGCCATGAATCGCCGCGGCAGGGATGCCATCTTTAATTAACTTTTCGGCTAAACGGTTCGCGCCATGTTTGGTGCGAGTAAACACCAGCACTTGCTGCCAATTATTGGTTTTAATCAAATAACTCATCAAGCTGGCTTTGTGCGCCTGCTTAACCAAATGTACGGTCTGCTCCACCATTTCAGAGGCCGTATTGCGACGCGCCACTTCAATAAAGCCCGGTTTATGCAATAAGCCGTCGGCTAATTGTTTAATTTCATCCGAAAATGTTGCCGAAAATAGCAAGTTTTGACGCTGTTTTGGCAGCATCGCCAACAGCTTTTTAATATCGCGAATAAAGCCCATATCCAGCATGCGATCCGCTTCATCGAGCACCAAAAATTCCACGGCGGATAAATCCACTTTGCGCTGATTGGCTAAATCCAGCAAACGGCCAGGCGTGGCGACCAAAATATCGATTGGTTTAGAAAGACGATTAATTTGCGGATTAATATTCACACCGCCGAATACCACAAACGATTTTAATTGTAAGTATTTTCCATAGGTTTTAACGGATTCTTCAATCTGCGCCGCTAGCTCGCGCGTTGGCGTTAGCATCAGGCAGCGCGGCTGGCCTGCTTTGTTTTGTTTAGGTTTGCTGTGCAATAAATGCAGCAAAGGCAACGTAAAACCGGCGGTTTTGCCGGTACCTGTTTGCGCGCCAGCCAACAAATCGCCACCGTCTAACACAACAGGAATCGCTTTTACTTGAATAGGGGTTGGGGTGGTGTAACCTGCGTCCGCAATCGCGCGCAGAATGGGTTCGGCTAGGCCTAACTGGTTAAAGTTAAGGGTAGGGCTTGTTTCAATAGACAAAGTAGAGCTTTCAAAAAACTAAAGTTGGCCTGTTGTTATTGTGAACAACACCAATCAAGACAAACAAATATAGGGGAAATAAAAAAGTGGCCGCTGCACAGATTGGTTTTTGCAGGGTAGAAGTATTATACGGGGTAAAGTTTGGAAAGCGAGAAAAGGTTTTCTGAATGGATTTTCAAGTTGAATTAATAGATACTTTTATCATGTCCATTTGAATAGTGGGTTTTCATTTTTACCTCACAAAGCTTGTTGGACATGGAAAGTTTTCATATGTTGGAAAGTAAATTGCACCATCTACTATAGTTTCAGGAAATGGCTTTTCGCTCATTGTTCCAGCCCAATACTTATTAGCACATTCTTCCCAATTTGCTGGATTGCAATTTAGCCATGTTGTATCGGCTTTATGAATTGCTGAACCAATTAATACTCTGCACTCATGTATAGTTTTTTCCTCATTTGAGAACCATTCAGCTAATGCCCTCTCAACTAAACCGTAGTCGTCAAATAAGTATATTGACTTTAATCGTGATGGGTGTTTCGGGAAAGTGTCTTTCCTCACACTCTCAAATACTGTTTCTTTACCATCACCTAATCTTGAAAATGAATATGGAGTCTGCGCACTTTCTATGTTGGGTTCGGTTCTAATTCCAGCAGATACACTAAGTAGCGCACCTTTTCCAACTTTTACATTGTTATAAAACATCATGGCATTTGAACCTCGATTAGGTACGAGATGCCAGTATTGCTTTTCACTAATTTCACAATGACCCCAGCAAGTATTAACTATCATCTGATTCCTTAGATTTTGAATTTATAACCTAAAACAGAACTTAATCTTTTATTTGGGCAGGTCGTTAATTTAATTGAATCAATAGTTAAATATTTTTTACTTTACACTTAGCAATATCATATCAGCATCACTTAACCACTTCCATTCACCCACTTTTAAATCATCAGGCAGTTTTAACTCACCAATCTGAATGCGTTTTAACGCTTCTACACGATTACTTATCGCGGCGACCATGCGTTTGACTTGATGGTATTTACCTTCTGCCAAAGTCATATGTATCACGTTTTCAGTGATTCTTTCGCAGGCTAATGCGGCGATTGGGGCGTCTTCATCGATGAGCTGTACGCCTTTTAAAATATGCGCGATTTGCTCATCGCTGACAGCATGTTTGCAGGTGACTTCGTATATTTTTGGCACTTTGTGTTTGGGGGAACTCATGCGGTGGATAAATTGGCCATCATCTGAAATCAGAATCAAGCCGGTGGTGTCTACATCCAGTCTGCCGATGCATTGCACATCGCGAACGACAAGCGGGTGCGGCAATAAACTATAAATAGTCGGGTGATGCTGGGTTTTGTGTGAGCATTCGTAATGCTTAGGTTTATGCAGCATCAGGTAAGATTTTTCGCGGTAATCCCATGCTTCACCTTTCACCGTAAAGCTTAAATTTTCAAGCTCAAATGTTGCATTTGGGTCATCGCATAATTCGCCATTGACGGTGATTTCTGCATTGATGATCATGATGCGGCATTGTTTGCGCGTGCCGAAACCTTGCTTAGTTAATATGCGTTCAATATCGAGTTTTTTAGCCATGCGCCAATTATACAAATAAAATTCATAAACCGTTATTGCACGATATTGCCCATTTACACATTAAAACAATTGAACACTATTGTTTACGTTAAAATAGTCAGTCAATAAACAGCAGACTTAACCCTCAAAACGAGCCGAATTTTTCAATTATGAGCTTTAAACATATCACTTCGCGCGATAATCCCATTTTTAAATATCAAAAAAAACTGGCGGACAACGCACGCGAAAGAAAACATGAAGGCAAGACCATCTTAGATGGCGTGCATCTGATTGAAGCCTATTTGCAAGTGTTTGGTGAGCCAGAGTTAATCATTATTCCAGAGGGAAAAAGCACGCTGGAAGCCAGCAATTTGATGCAACAGCTAGAGCATGTGAATACGATTATGTTCCCAACCCTGATGTTTGCGGAACTAACGCCAGTGGCGAGCAGCACCGGTATTTTGGCCGTGGTCAAAACGTCCGTTTTAGCAGCGCCAGAGCAAGCGCAATTTGTGTTGATGCTGGAAGATATTCAAGACCCGGGAAATTTAGGTAGCATGTTGCGCACAGCGGCGGCGGCGGGAGTGCAAGCGGTTTATTTAAGCAAAGGTTGTACCGATGCGTGGTCGCCCAAAGCCTTGCGCGGCGGGCAGGGCGCGCAATTTGTATTGCCGATTATGGAAAATGCGGATTTAAGCGCGCAGTTGCAGAATTTTGAGGGCATTAGTTACGCGACAACGATGGATGGCGAATCGTTATTCAGCCAAGATTTAACACAAGGTAGCGCGTTTGTCATCGGCAACGAAGGCGCAGGATTAACCACTAAAACCATTGAACATTGTACTAAACGCATTAGCATTCCGATGGATCAAAGCCATGGATTAGCAGTTGAATCGTTAAATGCCGCTGCCGCAGCTGCGATTTGTTTGTTTGAACATAAACGGCAAAACAGTTAGTTAAATGCAGTGGCAATAAAAGGAGTTTGAATGATAAAAAAACCCATTTTAAAAGCAGAAAAAAACGGCTTTTCAGTGTTAGAAATGATGGTTGTAGTCGCGATTATTGCGATTTTAGCAACAATTGCCATTCCATCTGCCGTTGCACGCATTGTGCGCGAGCAAATTTCAGCAGCGCTACCGTTAGCGGATGCGGCAAAAGAGCCAGCCGCCGCGCAATGGAAAGCGCTTAAAACGTTGCCAGCGGATAATACAGAAGCAGGTTTGCCTGCGCCAGACAAAGTGGTGAGTAATTTAATTGCCGCGCTAGAAGTAGAAAAGGGTGTGATTCACATGACATTTGGCAATAAAGCCAACGTGCAGCTGCAAGGCAAAATTTTATCGATTCGTCCAGCGGTGATAGAGGAATCGCAAGCTGTGCCGATTGCGTGGGTGTGCGGTAACGCCAAACCACCCGCCAAAATGACTTTATTTGGCAATAACAGAACGAATATTGATAATAAATATTTGCCTTTTGCTTGCAAATAAGCAGGAATTTGCGTTTATAACTGCATTAATGCTTGGCGGCGCTGATATTAACAGTGGCTTCTGACGCTAATAATTGCGTGGTGTCTACGGCATCAAACAAATAATGTTTATTGCAGAAATCGCAATTCACTTCAATTTTGCCAAACTCTGCAATGATTCCTTCTAATTCGTCTTTGCCTAACATGCGCAACATGCTGGCGACGCTAGATTGGTTGCAACTGCAAAAAAATCGCGTGGCTTTTGGCTCAAACAAACGCACGTTTTCTTCTGCAAACAAACGCGTTAACAGCGTTTCGGCAGGCAAATTCTGCAATTCGTCATCTGTCACTGTATTCGCTAAATGATTCATGCGATTCCACGCATCCGCATCGTAACTTAACGCTTTTTTTAAGGCTAAATCTGGCGTGGTCAAATCGTTTAAATTGCCACCGAAATCGGGCAGTTTTTGCAGCAATAAACCGCTGGCGCTGGTTTCATCGCAATGCAACCAAAGTGACGTATCAATCTGCTGGCTGCGAAGCATATAATTTTGCAGCATTTCGGCAATGGTTTCGCCCTCAATCGGCACAATTCCTTGATAGGCTTCGCCTTCTTTTGGATCTAACGTCATAATAAACTGGCCATTTTTAACCAAGTCAAAAAATGATGCGTGATTAATATCAGCCAGACGCGTCTCATCCCATTTTGCCGTGGCGCGCATATTTAAATCGGAGCTGCATTCCACCACCAATAATTTGAGCGCGCCTTTGCTTTGAATTTGCAACACCATCGCGCCATCCATTTTAAGCGTGGACGATAATAATGCACTGGCTGCCATTAACTCACCCAACGCAAATTTGATCACGCTGGGCAAGGTTTGATGCTGCAACACGTGTGTATAAGTATGGTTTAAGTGCACCAAGTTGCCACGTATTGGCATAGGATTATTCAGTTTGTCTTCGAATAAAAAATGGTGCAGCGAATCAGTCAGACGATTGGTTAAATTTTTCATGTGAGCATTTTAACATTGGCGTTAGCGTTAACTTAAAAGCTGTTTAAAAATAAAAAAAGCCCACGCATTAGCATGGGCTTTAGTAAGATTATCTAAATTAGAAACTATAAATCAATGTAGCACGCCCCGTAATTGGTGAACCAGGGGTGATGTTTTGATTGTTATGTGCGTAAAGTGCATATTCTTTATTGGTTAAGTTTTCTAAATTAATCTGCAAATGTAACTTTTCGTTGAGTTTGCCAAAAATAGCGGCATCATAGCGCGTGTAGCCTGGTAATAATGTACTTTGCGTAGCGGTGGGTGATGCGGCATAACGGTCCGATGTGCTGACAATACCTAAAGCTACCGCCCACATATCGTTAATTTCATACTTGTTCCATAATGACAAAGTGCGGTCAGGCGTTAGCGCCAGTTCTGCTCCTTTTAATATAGCGCCATTACCGCTACCTTGTTGCTTGGTAATTTCACCATCTTGAAACGCAACGCCGCCAAATATACTCCATTTATCCGTAATATCGCCAGATACGCCCAACTCAATGCCTTTAGTTTGTTGACCATCTACTAATATTTGATTGCCAGAAGTGCTATTAGGGTCAGCAGCCAATACATTTTCGCGGTCCAGCTTGTAGACTGCGGCGGTGAGTGCAAGATTTGGATTAACATCCCATTTAGCACCAATTTCGTAGTTGATGAATTTTTCTGGCTTAAATGTTGCGTTCGTTACTGTTAATGAAGTCAATTGATCGCCAGCGCGAGGCACATACGAAACGCTGTAATTGGTATAAATTGAAACCGCTTCTATTGGTTTAAAAATCAAACCAGCGCGTGGAGATAAAAATGTATCGGTTACATTAAAGCTTTCTGATACAGTTGTATTCGCACCTGAACGTCTAGTGCCATCAAAATCTGTTGTAAAACGGTCATGACGCAAACCCAAGATTGCTTGCCAATGCTCTGATAATTTAATCTGATCTTGCGCATAAAAACCGATTACGGTGACCGTAGAAGAGTTATTGCGAAAGGCATTATTGCCATCGATTAAGTTGGCTCTAAAATTCACTGGAGTATTGCCGATTTCACTCGCACTATTTGTGTTCAATGTGACTGAGGTTGCATTGCTATTATTAAAAAATGCAGCAAGTCTAGCGTTGTCAGTATCTTGCGTAGCAAGCTCTAAACCAGCCAGCAATTTATGCTCAACTAAACCCCAATTTGCCGTATAAGTTAAATCGGTTTGGTTAATCAGATTTTCGCGCTCGGTAGTATCCCGATAGCCACGCACTGTAAAGTTGCCATTTGTTGCAACGGTGCTATCTGCAAATACGTTTTGGTAATACTTATTATAATTGGCATAACGCGTACTATTTTTAACAGCAATGCCATTATCAAAAGCGTGTTCTATGCTGGCGTTAAATGCCACTGTTTCTGTTTCTGTCGGGCTTAAACGCGCACTACCAAAGAATCTATCCGAGTTGCCAATTTCAAATGGACGTCTATTTAACCTTGGTTGGCCAGCCGCATTTTCAGCAGAGGGCACGCCCCGATCAGCAACACGTTTATCTTTAAAATATTCTGTGCTTAATACAATTTTAGTTTGATCATCTGGGCGAATCGTGACGGTTGGCGTAATGCCAAAACGCTCCAAATCCACGCCATCGCGGTAGGAATCTGAATCTTCGTAAACCGCATTGACGCGAAAAGCCACTTCATCGCTAATTGCCTGACCGTAATCACCGGCAATCCGTTTTTGATTATAAGCGCCGTAACTGGCAATCAATTCGCTAATCGGTGTCCAACCCGCTTGCTTGGTGACGCGATTAATGGCGCCGCCTGCACCACCACGACCAAATGCCATACCGTTTGGGCCTTTTAGCACTTCAATGCGGTCAGTATTGTAAAGATCGCGATAGGTTTGCACGTCATCGCGCAAGCCATCTAAGAAAAAGTCGCCAGTGGTTGCATTGCCGCGAAAAATCAATGCATCGCGGTTGCCTTCACCTTGTGCAGCCTGTACACCTGGTACATACTGAATGGCTTGGCTAATACTTTGAATCGATTGATCTTTAATTAAATCTTGCGGTATGACTGTAATGGATTGTGGCGTATCGCGTAACTCGGTATCTGTTCTGGTAGAAGCGCTGCTTTTTTTAGCGTTGTAACCTTTTACCGGTTTTGTATCGCTGATACGCTCGGCATTCACGTCCACTTGCGGTAATTTAACATCGCTGGTTTCAGCAAAAGCGGTGGTACCAGCCATTAAAATGATGCTGGTTAAAGCACTTTGAATCGCTAATTTAAGCGGGGCGATTGTTGGTTTATTTAAATTTACCCGCATATTTTTTGTTGAAAAAGTCGCCCGATTCATGTTTTTTCCTGTTAAATAATTAGTTAAGGAGTTAGTAGGTAGAATCTTAATCTAAATGAGAATAAGTATCAATAAAAAAATGTAAAGACATTATAATTAAACTACTGCAACATATCGATTAAGTTTTTCAAAGTGCGTTTAACAAAAGCAGTTACGCAAAACCGGTAAAATAAAAAAGCCCACGCATTTGCATGGGCTTTAATATTGCAAATTACTGCTTAGAAATTGTAGATTAAGCTCGCGCGACCAGTAATTGGTGAACCGGGCGTAATGTTGTTGTTGTTATCCGCATACAAAACATATTCTTTATTGGTTAAGTTTTCTAAGTTAATCTGTAAGCGTAACTTTTCGCTTAATTTGCCATAAATTGCGGCATCATAACGCGTGTAGCCCGGTAATAAGCTACTTTCTGAAGCGGTTGGCAGTGCGGCATAACGGTCCGATGTGCTGACAATACCTAAAGCCACCGCCCACATATCGTTAATTTCATATTTATTCCATAAAGACAAGGTGCGGTCAGGCGTTTGCGCCAACTTTGCACCTTTCAAAATCGCCTCATCGCCACTGCCTTGTTGCTTGGTAATTTCACCATCTTGTAAAGCAATACCGCCAAACACACTCCATTTATCGGTGATGTTACCAGCAATGCCTAATTCAATCCCCTTGGTTTGCTGACCATCCACCAATATTTGTTTGTTTGACGTACTATTCGGATCAGCAGCCAATACATTTTCACGATCCAGTTTATAAATGGCGGCGGTTAGTGCAAGATTTGGATTAACATCCCACTTAGCTCCAATTTCATAGTTAATAAATTTTTCTGGTTTAAAGGTTGCAGTAGACACAGATAACGAAGTGAGTTGATCACCAGCGCGAGGTACATAAGCCACACTGTAATTAGTGTAAATTGACACAGCTTCAACGGGTTTGAAAATCAAACCAGCACGAGGCGATAAAAAGCTATCCGTCACATTAATGTTGTCAGTCACTGCATCATTTTGGTTTGTGTCTGAGCCACCGCGGCGGCTAGTGCCGTTAAAATCTGTAGTGAAACGATCGTGCCGCAAACCCACAATCGCTTGCCAATGCTCAGACAATTTAATTTGGTCTTGCGCGTATATGCCAATGACATTGATTGTAGAAGAATTATCCAGAAAACCATTGTTATCGTTTACAAAGTTTTTTCTAAAACTGACTGGTGTACTACCTGTATTAGACGAAGCATTCGCGTTTAAAGTCACTTCAGTGCCAGTGTCTGTAAAATTATTATTAAAGAAGGCAGCCAATAAAGAGTTGTCAGTTTCTTGCGTAGTAAGCTCTAAGCCTGTTAAAAGTTTATGCTCCACTGCACCCCAATGTGCCGTATAGGTTAAATCGGTTTGGTTAATCAAGTTTTCACGTTGAGTTGTATCTCTGTAACCACGTACCGTAAAGTTGCCATCTGTTGCAATGGTGCTATCAGCAAATACATTTTGATAATACTTGTTATAGTGGGCATAACGGGTGTTATTTTTAACCTCAATACCATTATCAAATGAATGTTCTATTGATGCGTTAATAGCCACCGTTTCAGTTTGCATCGGGCTTAAATCGGCATTTCCAAAAAATCGGTCCGAATTGCCAATTTCAAAAGGACGTCTATTAAATCTTGGCTCACCAGCCGCATTCTCTCTCGAAGGAACGCCACGATCAGTGGTGTGTTTATCATTAAAGTATTCAGCGCTTAATACAATCTTGGTTTGGTCATCAGGCCGAATCGTGACGGTTGGCGTAATGCCAAAACGTTCCAAATCCACGCCATCGCGGTAGGAATCTGAATCTTCGTAAACCGCATTGACGCGAAAAGCCACTTCATCGTTAATCGCTTGACCATAATCGCCAACGATACGTTTTTGATTATAAGCGCCGTAACTGGCAATCAATTCGCTAATCGGTGTCCAACCCGCTTGCTTGGTGATGCGATTAATGGCACCGCCCGCACCACCACGGCCAAATGCCATGCCGTTTGGGCCTTTTAGTACTTCTAGGCGGTCCGTATTATATAAATCGCGGTAAGTCTCAACGTCGTCGCGCAAGCCGTCAAGGAAAAAGTTAGCCGTGCTTGCATTGCCGCGAAAAATCACGTTATCTCGATTGCCTTCGCCTTGCGCTGCTTGCACGCCCGGCACATATTGCACCGCTTGTGAAATACTTTGAATCGATTGATCTTTAATCAAATCTTGCGGTATGACTGTGATGGATTGTGGTGTATCGCGTAACTCGGTATCTGTTCTGGTAGAAGAGCTGCTTTTTTTAGCGTTGTAACCTTTTACCGGTTTTGTATCGTTAATACGCGCTGCATTCACGTCCACTTGCGGCAATTTAACTTCGCTGGTTTCAGCAAAAGCGGTGGTACCAGCCATTAAAATAATGCTGGTTAAAGCACTTTGAATCGCTAATTTAAGTGGTGCGATGCTAAGTGTATTTAAACTATTCTGTGCATTTTTTGTTGAAAAATCCGGCCGATTCATGTTGTTTCCTGATGTGTGGGTAATAAATTAGGTTGATCATCCGAATCTTAATATAAATGAGAATCAATTTCAATTAAGATAGTAAAGTACTGTTAAATTAACTTCACGCAGTGGTTAATTGTGCTGAAAAGTACTATTTTGACTGGGTATTTGCTGTATGTGCCAATGTGCGATTGCCCATCGCCATATTTCTTGCGGGCTAGCAAGTTGTAAATCTGGCGGTGTCTGTTGACCTAAAAAATTCAAAGCCTCGAATAACTGCAGCGTGGCCAATGCGACATCTATAGGCTTGGCAAGCGTTTGTTTGCCCAGTTTTTCACCTGCTTGATTGCATGCAATTGGGATGTGTGCATAAATTGGCGTGGGCAAATTTAATTGCTGCTGCAGGTAAATTTGGCGTGGGGTGGAATTAAGTAAATCTGCGCCGCGCACCACATGCGTAATACCTTGTGCTGCATCATCAACCACTACGGCCAATTGATAAGTAAACTACCCGTCAGCACGTTTTAATACAAAATCGCCAATCTCTGCCTGCACATTTTGACTAATTTTGCCTTGAATTACATCGTTAAAACGAATATCGCGCGCATTGACTTTAATGCGCAAAGTACGTGCTGTGTGCGGTTTAAGCGGGTAGTGCAGGCAGGTTTTAGGATAAACGAAACCATCGATACCAATTAAAAGTGAAGAATCCGCGATTTCTTTGCGCGTGCAAGTACACGGGTAAATAAGCGCTAAATTGTATAAATAGTCTAGCGCTTGCGCATAAACAAAATCGCGCTGGCTTTGGCGTAATATTTCGCCATCCCATTCAAAACCAAACGCAGTTAATTGATGCAAAATAGTATCGGCAGCACCCGCCACTTCGCGTGGTCGGTCTATATCTTCTAGTCGCAAAAGCCATTTACCTTGATTCGATTTTGCATCGCAATAACTGGCAACCGCTGCGACTAGCGAGCCAAAATGCAGCGGCCCTGTAGGTGAAGGAGCGAAGCGACCAATATAATGCATGGCTGAAATAGATGAATTAAATTAATGCATAGTTTGCACGTAAGGCGGAATATGCCAATTTTGCAATTGCTTGCCCAATAATTGCAGGTTGCATTCCAGCCGTTCCACGCCATTGGCCGTCACTTCAAACGCATACAGCCTGATTAATTGTGCATGACCACGATTATCTCGGCCTAATCGGATTTTGTTACAGGCAACTGTTTCGTCTAATAATTGCAGCTGATAACGGTTGGCCAATTCGCGGCCAAATGCAATGGCAATTTCACGTTTGGCGATGCTATCTTGCCAAAACCAGGCAGCAAACAGCATTAGTGCAAATAATATTAGCTCAAACATGGGTTAACTTTTTAAATGAAGATGAATGGTTGGGTTAAATACACGGTGATTGTGTTTAAACTAATATGCGTTATTGATGTTAATTTTCAATAGATTATGCAGTAGAATTAAATAATAGTTTAACTAACTCCACAAAACTAGCAATTTATGATGATTCAGCCACGTGAACAACAAGCCCTTGAAGTATATTTTAAGCTATTAACTGTTAAAGGTTTTGGGCAAGAAACGTTTGTGCAGCGCACCAGTTTTTTAAATAAATTACTGCCTTTGCTGGCGCACAAGGAAATCGGTGAATACCGTTTAGCAATTGAAGCGGTAATGGATTCGGTGCCAGAGAGCGATTGGCCAGAAGGGTTAGTGATTGCGCGCGAATATTATCCATTTTGGATCAATGATTTAAAAGCCGTTGCGCAATTTAGCAAAAACGTGACAACAAATCAGCTGCCAATCGACTGGAAACCAGTAGAAGTCAGCTTGAGTAGCTTGTGGCATAACATTGACCAGGAAAAATTCTCAACTACCGATACTTGGGCATTAAAAGCCTACACAAAAGCCTTGCGCGACGAAAATGCCGCGCAGACACTAATTGAAACACGCTTAAAGCTAGCCAAAGTTTTGCTGGTGCGCTTAAAAGATGCGCCGGATAAAAGCAATAAAACGTATCGCACAACGGTGGACGCTACTTTGCCATTGTTTGAAGTGAAAAAAAATAGACGTTTATTTTTGGTGGTGGTACGCGAATTTTTTCATTTTTGGTCTGGAAATCCAGAGGCAGCGAAGTACATTTTAAATGTGAATACAGTCAGCATGTTGTAGCTCGTTTTTTTGCACACGATATTTTTGCATATTACAATTTTCCGCCCATTACTATTTTATGCACATCACAATTTACGCCCATAAACGGTGCTATAAAATGTGCATTGCACTAATTATGTGCATATAGTGGATTTTCCTCCAAAAAAACTTGTTAATAATCAAGTGCCTTGTCATGGCTTAATTATTGCTTTAAATGCCCTGTTTTTTGCAATTTACAACAACAATGGATTAAATTGGGGATGAAAATGGAAGCACTCGTTTCGGCGAATGATGTTTTATTTGTATTGCTAGGCGCGATTATGGTGCTGGCGATGCATGCAGGTTTTGCCTTTTTAGAAGTGGGCACAGTACGCAGTAAAAACCAAGTGAATGCTTTGGTTAAAATTATGGTGGATTTTTCAATTTCTACCATCGCGTATTTCTTTATTGGCTACAGCATTGCTTACGGCGTCAGTTTTTACAGCGGTGCAGAAATATTAGCCGCCAAAAACGGCTATGAATTAGTGAAGTTCTTTTTCTTGTTAACTTTTGCAGCAGCTATTCCTGCCATTGTTTCTGGTGGCATTGCAGAACGCGCCAAATTTAACCCGCAAGTGGCTGCCACTTTTTTAATCGTCGGCTTTGTTTACCCATTTTTTGAAGGTATCGCCTGGAATAATCATTATGGTTTTCAAGAATGGTTATTAGTCAGTTTTGGTGCTAAGTTTCACGATTTTGCCGGCTCTGTTGTAGTGCATGCAATGGGCGGCTGGATTGCATTAGCTGCAGTTATTCTGTTAGGCGCTCGCAACGGGCGTTATGGCAAAGATGGCCGTTTGCACGCTTATCCGCCTTCCAATATTCCCTTTTTAGCCTTAGGGGCGTGGATTCTTACCGTTGGCTGGTTTGGCTTTAATGTGATGTCGGCGCAAGCAGTGCAGGGCATTTCTGGTTTGGTAGCGGTTAACTCATTAATGGCGTTGGTTGGCGGTACGCTAGCTGCATTGTTAATCGGTAAAAATGACCCAGGGTTTGTGCATAACGGCCCACTGGCTGGTTTGGTGGCAGTATGCGCTGGCTCAGATGTGATGCATCCGCTGGGCGCGTTGGCAACAGGCGTAGTAGCTGGTGGCCTGTTTGTGTGGGCGTTTAACTTAACGCAAAATCGCTTAAAAATTGACGATGTATTAGGCGTTTGGCCATTGCACGGATTATGTGGCGCATGGGGCGGTTTGGCGGCTGGTATTTTTGGTGCAAAAACGTTGGGCGGTCTGGGCGGTGTGAGCTTTGTCTCGCAATTAATCGGCACGAGTTTGGGCGTATTAATCGCGTTAACTGGCGGTTTAATTGTCTATGGCGGACTTAAAAAAATAAGCGGAATCCGCATGAGCGCTGAAGAAGAATATGATGGAGCGGATTTAAGCATCCATAAGATCGGCGCCACCGCCGATGATTAAATAGTTAGCGCCACCGCCGATGATTAAATAATTGCCATTACTACTGACGATTCCCATAATGACTAATTGAGAGTCAAAGCAGTTAACCAATTAATCGACATAAATTTTATGACTAAATAAACGTCATGCTAAAATAAAGCATGGCGTTTTTTCATGTAATTATTCCCGCAGCGGGCGTTGGCAACCGCATGGCAAACGTATTGCCTAAGCAATACATTGCACTGGGCGGCAAGCCGATGATTTCACACAGTATTCAAGTTTTTTTCAATCATCCGCATATTGCGGCGATTCATGTTGCATTAAATCCTGAAGATGATTTTTGGCGCAGTTTAACGCTAGAGCCAGAAAGCCGCTTGCATTTGCATTACACCGGTGGCAATACCAGAGCCGAAACCGTGTTAAATACCTTGCATGCGATTGAAGCAAAATTAAATGCAGATGACTGGATTTTAGTGCATGATGCCGCGCGGCCTGGCTTGACGCATACTTTATTGGATGCGCTCATTAATCGTTTAGAAAATGATGCAGTGGGCGGATTGCTGGCGTTGCCAGTGACAGATACTTTAAAAAAATCGGCGGCAGATAATCTGGTTGAAAAGACCATTGCACGCGCCGATTTATGGCAAGCGCAAACGCCGCAAATGTTTCGATTTTCTACCCTAAAAAATGCGTTAACTCAGTTTGGCAAAAGCGTTACCGACGAAGCGGAAGCGATTGAAGCGCTGGGTTTAAAACCAACATTAGTGCAAGGCGAATTGCGCAATTTAAAAGTGACTTATCCGCAAGATTTGATCTTGCTACAGGCTTTGTTTGAAAGTGAACATAAAGAATTAATCGCGCAAAAGGAAAAAGCATGATTCGCATTGGCCACGGTTTTGATGTGCACGTGCTGATCGCTGGGCGAAAATGCATCATTGGCGGCATCCATATTCCGCATGAAAAAGGTTTGGACGGCCATTCAGACGCCGATGTTTTATTGCATGCAATTTGCGATGCGTTATTGGGCGCAGCAGCGTTGGGCGATATCGGCAAGCACTTTCCGCCAAGTGATCACACTTATAAAAATGCAGATTCGCGCCAATTATTGCGTCATGTGATTGCTTTGCTAACAGCTAAAAACTACGCAGTGAATAACATTGATGCCACGGTGATTTGCGAGGCGCCCAAGCTTTCACCTTACACCGCACAAATGTGCGCCAATATTGCGGCCGATTGCCAAATTGAGCTTAGCCAAGTCAATGTAAAAGCTACCACGACTGAAAAGCTTGGTTTTACTGGGCGCGGCGAGGGCATTGCCGCAGAAGCGGTTTGTACGCTGATCTGTATTTAAAATAGATTGGTGCAGCACAAGATTTTGCTGTCATTTATATTGTTAAGTATTTGCATATTTTTGTATTTAGTTGATTTTTAAACAATTACTAGCCAATTAGATGCAACAAAAGCCACTTTTAACCATCCTAATTGGCACAAGTTAACCCTCAAAAATGATTAAAAACGGTAACAATCAGATTCACCTAAAATCACACTAAAAAGTAAAAAATGCATGTTTAAATGGTTCGAACAACTTAGCTCACCTTTTTCTGAGCGCTTAATCACCACGCCACCGCAAAATTTTTGGCAGTTTGCGTGGGGCTGTACGCAAGGTTTTCGTCCTTATTTAGCTGGTATGACCATATTCACGGGGCTGATAGCCGCTTTTGAAGCCTTGCTATTCGCCATGATGGGTAAAGTGGTCGATTGGCTGGGCAGCATCCCAGCAGGCCAACTTTGGGCGCGCGAAGGTGAGCATCTCATCTGGCTATCTGTGATTCTGATGTTTAGTGTGATATTTATTGCACTGCAAACCTTATTTAAGCATCAAACGTTGGCAGGCAATTTTCCCATGCGCATGCGCTGGAATTTTCATCGATTAATGCTCAATCAAAGCATGAGTTTTTATCAGGATGAATTTGCTGGCCGCGTTTCGGCAAAGGTAATGCAAACCGCGCTGGCGGTGCGCGATGTGTGGTTTATTGTCGCGGATATCATGGTGTATGTTGTCGTGTATTTCAGCAGTATGGTCGCCATTGTTGGTTTTTTTAACCCGTTGATTATGCTGCCATTTCTGGTTTGGTTAGCGGCTTATATCTTGTCGCTCAGTTATTTTGTGCCGCGTTTAAGCAAGGTTTCGCAAAATCAGGCCGATGCGCGCAGCTTGATGGCAGGCCGCATCACCGACGCTTACACCAATATCAGCACAGTTAAACTGTTTTCACACGCAGGGCGCGAGGCGGGTTATGCAAAATCGGCCATGCATGAATTTTTAGGCACAGTACATGGCCAAATGCGCTTGGTTAGCCAAGTAGAAATCGTCAATCACCTATTGAATATGTTGTTGATTATTAGCACAGGCTTATTGGCTCTATGGTTATGGAGTAGGGGCGAAGTAACCGTTGGTGGTGTTGCTGCAGCAACCGCCATGGCATTACGCCTAAACGGCGTTTCGCATTGGGTGATGTGGGAAATGACATCGCTGTATGAGCAAATCGGCACGGTGCAAGATGGCATTAACACGCTGACCACGCAGAATAATATTGTCGATGCGACTGATGCCAAACCATTAATCGTTAAACAAGGCGAAGTGAAATTTGATACGGTGGATTTTGGATATAACAGCGAAAAGCAAACGACTGATAAAAAAACCGTATTAAAAGCGCTTAACTTAACCATTAAATCAGGTGAAAAAGTCGGCTTGGTAGGGCGCTCAGGCGCAGGAAAATCTACTATTGTGAATTTGTTGTTGCGCTTTTATGAGGTAGAAAACGGTACGATTTTAATTGATAATCAGAACATCAATTCAGTCACACAAAACAGCCTGCGCGCTAGCATCGGCATGGTCACGCAAGATACGTCATTGCTGCACCGCAGCGTACGCGACAATATTTTGTACGGCCGCCCCGATGCCACAGAAGCCGAAATGATTGCCGCTGCTAAACGCGCAGAAGCGCACCAATTTATACTCAATTTAAGCGATGCAAAAGGCCGCACTGGGTACGACGCACATGTGGGTGAGCGCGGCGTCAAGCTTTCTGGCGGGCAACGCCAACGCATCGCCATTGCACGCGTGATGCTGAAAGATGCGCCAATTCTATTATTGGATGAAGCGACCAGCGCACTGGATAGTGAAGTGGAAACGGTGATTCAAGCGAGCCTTTATAATTTGATGCAAGGTAAAACGGTGGTCGCAATCGCGCATAGGCTTTCAACGATTGCGGCGATGGATAAATTGATTGTGTTGGATAATGGCAATATAGTTGAGCAGGGTAGCCATGCCGAATTGCTAAAATTAGGCGGCTTATATGCAAGCCTGTGGGCGCATCAAAGTGGTGGTTTCTTGGGTGAGCAATAAATCAATATGATGGGCATATTGCGGCGTTACAGCCTTTAAATCAAAGCGCGCTCAAAATCCTCATGCACCTATTTTTCAAGCGTTTGTACATTCCGGTTTCTGTGCTCCGTGCGCCTTGCAGTGTATCCCGTCATATTAATTTTTATGGAGATTGAAATGTCAGAAAATACAGAAACCCGCCCACCAGTTCCACCATTCACCCGCGAAACCGCGATTCAAAAAGTGCGAATGGCAGAAGATAGCTGGAACAGCCGCGATCCGCAGCGCGTTTCAATGGTCTATACATTAGATTCACAATGGCGCAATCGCGCTGAGTTTCCTAAAGGCCGCGCGCAAATCGTCGAATTTTTAACGCGAAAATGGGCAAAGGAATTGGGATATCGCTTAATTAAAGAGCTTTGGGCATTTGATGGTAACCGCATCGCGGTGCGTTTTGCCTATGAATGGCATGACGATGCCGACAATTGGTTTAGAAGTTATGGCAACGAAAACTGGCAGTTTGACGCCAACGGATTAATGGAATTGCGCTACGCCAGCATTAACGATTTAGCGATTAAAGAAACCGACCGAAAATTCTTTTGGCCGTTAGGTCGTAGGCCGGATGAGCATGTGGGCTTGAGTGAGTTAGGATTGTAATTTTTATCAATTCTGGCGATGATAAAAAAAGCAAGTTTCGTTATTTGAAAAAATCCATCCAATTAATATGTTCAGCAAGAGTTTCAAACATTGAGTCATCAATGTATCTATTAGGTAACTCTTTCTTGAAATCTTGGATGTAATCACGAATGGCTTTAAGAATGCCTGATTGAGAAAGTGGGAAGGTTATATCAACTTCTGGGGCTAGTTTCCATGTTTTGTATTCAACTGTTTTTTTTCGGGTTCTGATAATACGTTTTTTATTAACCCCAAAATACTCGCCACGAACTTGAGAGCCTAAAAAGTGTAATCGAATATATCCTATTATCTCGTTGAATTTCCAGCATCCTCCATAATAGTTTTCAAGATGGTTTTTGAACGCATCGTTTTGGGTTGGATTTATTTCGTCTTGAATACGAAGTTGTTCATAATAAGGGGAATCCTTCGGGTAAAGAATCTTTTCAATATATTCATCTCTCTCTGAATAATATTTATCATGAGTTAAACGATATACAGGAATATCAAAGAAATATTTTAACATTTAGTTACATGGGTCTAAATTTAAGCCTTCAACAAAACAATAACCGCGCCACTGCCACCATCTTCCGGCTTCGCTTGCGCATACACAATCACTTCATCTTTTTGTATGAGCCAGTTGCGCAATTTATGTTTTAGCACCGGTTCGCGGTTGCGAGAGCCTAGGCCTTTGCCATGCACAATGCGCACGCAGCGGATTTTACGTTTTTTGCAGCTGCTTAAAAATTCCGCTACGTATTCGCGCGCTTCGTCCGAAATCAATCCGTGTAAATCGATTTGCGCTTGCACCACCCAAAAACCGCGCCGCAGTTTGCTTAAGATACTGGGCGATTGGCCTGTGCGCAGGTACAGCAGTTCTTCACCGCTTTCCAGTTCGTGCGCGGGGTAAAAGTCGTCACTTAAACTATCTCTAAGCGCTTGTTTTTCATCGCGTATAAATTGTTTGGCGACAGGTTTTGGATAGGTTTTTTCGGAATGTTGCGGTTCAATATTTAAAGGTCGCGCGTTTTTAACGGCAGTCAGAAACAAGTTTTTATTTTGTTCTGTAGCAGACATTTCAACCGCTAATTGCTGATTTTTTATGGCATCTATTTTGGCTTGATTGATTTCTGCAAGTTCTGCCTTTATCGCCTTTGCTTGCAGTTTTGTCAGCGGTATTGCGTTTAGCGCGACTTTGTTTTTTGCTGGTGGATTTTTTACTACTGGATTTTGTGCGAGTGGTTTTGGCGCTGATGGCTGACTTTTAATTGATGATGGATTCGGTTTTGCCATATTGTCATCATCAATTAAAAGTTGCCTTATTTTTTGGGTTAAGTTTTTGGGGTTAAAAAGTGGTTAAGTTATTTTAAATGAAGCTTATTTTAAGTTGTCGAGGTAACGCTCTGCATCTAATGCAGCCATGCAGCCCGTGCCAGCGCTAGTGACTGCTTGGCGATAAATATGGTCTTGCACATCGCCCGCGGCAAAAACGCCTGCTACACTAGTCGCTGTCGCGTTACCTTTGCGACCTGCTTGCGTGATAATGTAGCCGCCTTCCATTTCCAGTTGGCCTGCAAAAATATCGGTATTGGGTTTATGGCCGATTGCAATAAATACGCCTTTTAACTCAATCTCTTTAGTCGTATTGTCATTCACATTTTTAAGGCGCATGCCGGTGACACCCATGTTGTCGCCCAACACTTCGTCTAACGTGTTAAACGTTTCTAACACGATTTTGCCTTCTGCCACGCGCGCCATTAACTTATCCACCAAAATCGCTTCGGCTTTAAATTTATCGCGTCTATGTACCAAGGTCACTTTGCTGGCAATATTGGCTAAATAAAGTGCTTCTTCCACCGCGGTATTGCCGCCGCCGATGACTGCAACTTCTTGGTTACGATAGAAAAAACCATCACACGTCGCGCAAGCTGAAACGCCTTTTCCACTAAATTTTTCTTCACTTGGAATACCTAAATATTTAGCGGATGCGCCTGTTGCAATGATCAAAGCATCACACGTATATTCGCCGCTATCGCCCACTAAACGAATCGGTTTTTCGGCTAAGTGCGTGGTATGAATATGGTCAAAAATCATTTCGGTGTTAAAACGTTCTGCATGTTTTTGAAAACGCTCCATTAGCTCTGGGCCTTGCACGCCGTCTGCATCGGCGGGCCAGTTATCTACATCTGTGGTGGTCATCAACTGGCCGCCTTGCGCAATGCCAGTGATGAGTACAGGATTTAAATTGGCGCGCGCGGCATAAACAGCAGCCGAATAGCCTGCTGGGCCTGAACCCAAAATAAGAAGATGGACGTGACGTGTTGCCATGTTGAATTGCTTTCTAAGAAATATTTTATGTCAATTATATGTGGTTAAGCCTTCATTTTTCAAGGCAGGCTATTTTAAAAATGCTGTTTAATTTTCATATGTCATCCCCGCGAAAGCGGCAATACATTTTTGACTTTAAACCTTAAACTGAATTCCCGCTTTTGCAGGAATGGCGGAGGGACAGCTTTTATAAAAATTATTTCTCCAGCAAGCTACGTAACATCCACGCGGTTTTCTCATGCAGTTGCAAACGTTGCGTGAGTAAATCGGCTGTTGCTTCATCGGATGCTGCTTCTGCCGCAGGAAACACACTGCGTGCGGTGCGGCAAACTGCTTCATGCCCAGCCACTAACTCCACAATCATATCGTTGGCTTTTGGTACGCCATCCGATTCTTTAATGCTTGATAATTTAGCAAACTGGCTGTAAGTACCTGGCGCAAATACATCTAAAGAGCGAATGCGTTCAGCAATCAGATCTGTCGCCAGCCATAGCTCGTTATATTGCGTTTCAAACATTAAATGCAATGTGTTAAACATTGGGCCAGTAACGTTCCAATGAAAATAATGTGTTTTTAAATAAAGGCTATAAGTATCTGCCAACAGGTTGGATAAACCTTCTGCAATCGCTTTTCTGTCTTTTTCTTTAATGCCAATGTCCATGTGATACTCCTTCAATCGTTTAAATGCAGAATTAAATTAAGCAATACAATGTAATCAATAATGGTGATATTAATTGATCAGTTTGAATAATTTCAAATATAGATTAGCTAAATATTAATTACCTTAATATTAATTGGTCAGACATGCTTTGTGCAATTTGATTTTGTTATAATAATTAAATAATTTCCCTTCACCACCACGGATTAATAACGAGGTTTGTACCAGTTTGTTTTCTAATAAAAAATCTTCTACCGTAAATGGTCGCATGCAAGCGCCGCCAAGCCCATCGCAACAGCATGGCGCCAACTTAGTACGTGAGGCTTGGTGGCTGGGTTTGGTGCTGGTGGGTTTGTACCTGGCCGTTATTTTAATCAGCTATCATAATCAAGATCCTTCATGGTCACATATGGCTTCTAACAACGCCATTATTCAAAATTTTGGCGGTGCAGTCGGCGCATGGATTGCCGATATGCTGCTGTATTTATTCGGATTTTCAGCTTGGTGGTGGGTGGTTTTAGCATTTTATAGCATGTGGCTGGTGTATTTGCGCTTAGAGTTAACCATTTCAGAACGCCCATTTTTACTGTTTAATTTAGTCGGTTTTGGTTTGCTGTTAATCTCTTCTTGCGCGCTAGAAGCAGGCCATTTAATTGCCTTGCCAGCAACTTTGCCTTTAAGCGGGGGTGGCATGTTAGGCAATGCGGTGGATAGCGCATTGCGTAGCATGTTTGGTTTTGCGGGTTCTACCATGCTATTGCTATTGCTATTTGCGGTTGGTTTTAGCCTGTTCACAGGTTGGTCGTGGATTATGCTGACTGAAAAATTGGGCAAAAATTTGATTGCTGCTTACGATTGGTCAACTAACAAATATTACGATTGGCAAGATAAAAAAGCAGGAAAAGTGGTGGTGCAAAAGCGTGAAGAATTTGTAGAAGCAGAACGTAAGCGCACGGAAGACCGCGCGCCAATTGAAATTAAAGCGCCTGTGGTGGAAATTGCCCAAAGCGAACGCGTGCAAAAAGAAAAACAGACCACGTTATTTACGACTGATTTGGATTCCAGCTTGCCACCTTTGCATTTGCTGGATGTTGCCAACAATACGGTTGATTTACCTTCTGTAGAAACGCTGGATTTTACCTCTCGCTTAATTGAGCGTAAGTTGATGGATTTCGGCATAGAAACAAAAGTCTTGTCCGCGCAACCTGGCCCAGTGATTACACGCTTTGAATTAGAACCTGCCGCCGGTGTTAAGGGTAGTCAAATCACCAATTTAGCACGCGATTTAGCACGTGCTTTGTCTGTGGTGAGTATTCGCGTGGTTGAAACGATTCCAGGCAAAACCTGCATGGGCTTGGAAATCCCCAACCCAAAACGCCAAATCGTCTTTTTATCCGAAATCATGGGTAGCCAAGTGTATGCAGAAATGCATTCGCCATTAGCAATCGCCATGGGCAAAGATATTGCAGGTAAACCAGTGGTGGCCGATTTGGCAAAAATGCCGCATGTGTTGGTGGCAGGTACCACGGGTTCAGGTAAATCGGTGGCGATTAACGCGTTGATATTAAGCTTGCTGTATAAATCTGAACCCAGCAAAGTACGCATGATTTTGATTGACCCGAAAATGTTAGAGCTTTCGGTGTATGAAGGTATTCCGCATTTATTGGCGCCGGTGGTAACCGATATGCGCCAAGCCGCTAATGCGCTGAACTGGTGTGTGGCCGAGATGGAGCGTCGCTATAAATTGATGTCGATGTTAGGCGTGCGTAATTTAGCGGGCTACAACCAGAAAATTAAAGAAGCGGAAAAAGCGGGCGAAAAAATCCCGCATCCGTTTAGCTTAACGCCTGATGAACCGGAGCCATTAGTAGAAATGCCGCTAATAGTGGTGATGATTGATGAATTGGCCGACTTAATGATGGTGGTGGGTAAAAAAGTGGAGGAGTTAATCGCGCGTTTGGCACAAAAAGCGCGCGCTTCTGGTATTCACTTGGTGCTGGCGACGCAACGCCCATCAGTGGACGTGATTACCGGTTTAATTAAGGCGAATATTCCCACACGGGTAGCGTTTCAGGTGTCCAGCAAGATCGATTCGCGCACCATACTAGACCAAATGGGCGCTGAAGCGTTGTTAGGTCAGGGTGATATGTTGTATATGCCGCCCGGCACAGGTTACCCAGTGCGGATTCACGGCGCTTTTGTATCTGACCACGAAGTGCATCAAGTAGTGAATCACCTGAAAGCCATGGGCGAGCCCAATTATATTGAAGGTATTTTGACCAATGAAACCGAAGGCAATGATGCTGGCGAATTTATCAGTGACAATGGCGCCGAAAAAGATCCGCTGTATGATGAGGCAGTCAATATCGTGCTAACCAGCCGCCGCGCCAGTATTTCATCGGTACAACGTCAACTGAGAATCGGTTATAACCGTGCGGCAAGGTTGATTGAAGATATGGAGCGCGCAGGCTTGGTGTCTGCGATGCAAACTAACGGTAACAGAGAGGTGTTGGCAAAAAGTAATGCATCAACTGATTAAAAAACTAAAATTCGTAAAAAAAATTGCACTTGTTAAAAAAATAATATTTGGCGGGTTAATAATAGTCTCGCAAAGTGTATTCGCAGATGGCGTGGAAAGTTTACGTGATTTTTTCGATAATACCAACGCTATGCGCGCAAATTTTAGCCAAGTGGTGACCGATAAACAAGGTCGCAAGGTGCAAGAAGTGCAGGGTTCGATGCAATTGCAACGCCCGAATAAATTTCGCTGGGATTATGCAAAACCGTATGAGCAGCAGATTATCAGCGATGGCAAGCAAGTGTTTTTATACGATGCTGATTTAGCGCAAGTCACGATTCGTGAATTAAGCAAAACATTAGGATCTAGTCCCGCGGCTTTATTGGCAGGCGGTAATGCGGTAGAAAAAAGTTTTATCATTAAAAATGCCGTGCGCAAAGATGGTTTGAGCTGGGTTTTAGCGCTGCCTAAAGATAAAGAGAGCGGTTTTGAGCGAGTTTTGCTTGGATTTAAAGATGGAAAATTAAGAAAAATGGAGTTGTACGATAGCTTTAATCACATCACAAATATTACGTTTGATGCGGTTGAACGAAATCCTGTTTTGCAGGATTTAACCTTTTTGTTTACACCACCCAAAGGTGTCGATGTAGTCAGTGAATAAGTATTAAGTCGATTGCGTTTTTTTATTTATTATCTCAAGTGCAGAACGTCAGATGGCCAGTTAATTGTTTACTTCATTTAAATCGTGTAATCTATTATTATTAAACAATTATTTAATAATAATACACACAAAATGTATCGCTTAAACAGTCAATTAATTTGCCGGCAATTAAAATTTGGCGTTGCGTTTCTGGTTGTATTTTTAAATATTTTCTCCTCTTTTACTAGTTTTGCTGCACAAGATAATGTATTGATACAAGCAGTAGCATTAATCCGCCAGGCAGATTTTAAAGCCGCTTATGCGTTGCTGGAGCCTTTAGAATCTGAGCGTTCGGGCGATATTGATTATGATTATTTGCTGGGTGTTGCAGGCGTAGAAAGTGGCAATGTAACGCGCGGCGTATTTGCGCTAGAGCGTGTGTTGGCTACAAACTCTAATCATAAAGATGCGCGTGCAGAAATGGCCAAAGCGCATTTTTTGCTGGGTGAAACTGACGCCGCTAAAGCGGAATTTAATCATGTATTAGCTTTGGCGCCTGATGCACAAACTAAAAAAACAGTCGAAAAATTATTAACCGCGATTGAAAAAATTGAAGGCACTACAACAACATTTGCCGCTTATTTAGATTATGGATTAGGTTGGGATTCTAATGTGAGCAGCGCACCTGGCATTAGCTCTATCGGTGTGCCAATATTTGGTGGGGCGGCTTTTGTATTGGGCAATGCTGCGCGGGAGCGAGCAGATAACTTTATGAATTTAGCCGCTGGCATTTCATTTCGCCAACCACTCACTCAGAATTTGGCCATATTTGGCGGGGTAAGTGGCAATAGTCGCCTGAACGGGTCAGAAAAAGATTTCGATAATAGCACGCTGGATTTTAATGCCGGTTTGCAGCTTAGGCTAGATAAAAATAACTTAAGCATTGCCTTGCAAGACAGTCATTTCGATTTAAATGGTGAAAGTTTCAGGCGCGCTTATGGCGCAACCGTGCAGTGGTTATATAACGTCGATAATAACAATCAACTAGGGCTGTATGCGCAATATACAAGGCTGGATTATGCAGGCAACGAAATTCGTAATGCAGACAGAAGCATTATTGGCATCAATGGCGCGCACGCGTTTCAGGCCAGGTTTTACCCAGTTATTTTTGCCAGTATTTACGGTGGTAAAGAAGATGCGCGCGATTCAAGTGTTGATTTTTTAAGCCAAGAAATTATTGGCGCACGCGCGGGCGGGCAAATCAGTGTCAACAATCAGTGGCAAATATTCACTTCAGTTGGTGTTGAATCTCGCCGAAATGACGAAAATGACTCTGCTTTTTTATATAAGCGTGAGGATGACCAGTATGACGCAACGCTGGGTTTGCGCTATCTTCCAGCGCGTGATTGGACTATTAGGCCGCAATTAAGCTATACCAAAAATGACTCGAATATCGATTTAAATACATTTGAACGCAAAGTTTTTTCAGTGAATGTACGCAAAGATTTCAGATGGTAAAGTTAAAAAACAAATAAAATTTAAGTTAAGCTTAATAAAACGCTAAAATAGTCTTTTCAATTGTTGTTTAAAGCAAAATAAGTGACCAGCTTATTTAAAACCGCTTCTCCTATCGCCCCACTTGCAGAACGATTACGTCCTAAAACTTTAGATGAAGTGGTCGGCCAATCGCATTTATTGGGCGAAAATAAACCGTTAAGATTAGCGTTTCAATCGGGTAAATTACCTTCGATGATTCTATGGGGTCCGCCAGGCGTGGGCAAAACTACGCTGGCGCGTTTGATTGCAAACACTGCCGATGCAGAGTTTGTGCCGATTTCTGCCGTAATGTCTGGCATTAAAGATATTCGCGAAGCGGTAGAGCGCGCCGAATTAACGTTGCAGCAACATGGCCGCAAAACCATTTTATTTGTCGATGAAGTACACAGATTCAATAAAGGTCAGCAAGATGCGTTTTTGCCATTTGTAGAAAGCGGCTTGATTACGTTTATTGGCGCGACGACGGAAAACCCTTCATTTGAAGTCAATAGCGCGCTATTGAGCCGTGCGCAAGTTTTTGTGTTGAACGCTTTATCAGAAACTGAGCTAGATTTACTGTTAACTCGCGCACAGCAATTGGTTGCGCCAGATATTCAGTTAACACATGCAGTTAAAGAACAAGTGTTAGATTACGCAGATGGTGATGCAAGGCGTTTGTTGAATTTTTTAGAAGGCTTGTTTAACGCCGCTGAAGGCGCAAATGTGTCTGAAATTGATGAAGCCTTTTTGCAAACCACCATGGCCAGCAAATTACGCCGCTTTGATAAAGGCGGCGAAGCGTTTTACGACCAGATTTCCGCGCTGCATAAATCGGTGCGCGGTAGCAATCCAGATGCCGCTTTATATTGGTTTTTGCGTATGATTGATGGCGGTGCAGACCCGCTTTATTTAGGTCGGCGCATTATCCGCATGGCGATTGAAGACATTGGCTTAGCTGACCCGCGCGCGCAAACCATGGCGCTTGAAGCGTGGCAGATTTATGAGCGGTTAGGCTCGCCGGAAGGTGAATTGGCACTGGCCAATATGGTGATTTATTTAGCGGTTGCGCCCAAAAGTAATGCCGCTTATAACGCTTACAATCAAGCCAAAGCGTTTGTGGCGCAAGATAAATCGCGACCAGTGCCATTACACCTAAGAAATGCGCCGACTAAACTCATGAAGGCCTTGGATTACGGCAAAGAATACCGCTACGCGCACAACGAGCCAGAAGCCTATGCGGCAGGCGAGCAGTATTTTCCAGACGAGTTAGAAAAAGAGAGTAAAGTACCGCAATTTTATATCCCCACACCACGTGGCTTAGAAGGTAAAATTGGCGAAAAAATGAAACATTTAAAAGAACTAGATAAAAAAGCGAAAGTAAATAAATAGTATGTTAGACAAACAACAACTTAGAGCTAATTTAGATAATGTAATTAATAGTTTAAAAAGCCGAAACTTTGATTTTGATAAATCTAATTTTTTAGATTTGGAAGTTAAACGTAAAAATATCCAAACCCAAACCGAAACTCTACTAGCCAAGAAAAATGCTGCTTCAAAAAAGGTTGGCATAGCAAAAAGCAAAGGTGAAGATTTCAGCCAAATTTTGGTTGAGGTTGAAGGCTTGGGCGACGAAATAAAAGAGTGTCAATCTAGTTTATCAAGAATTAAAAAGAAGCTTAATGACATAGAGCTAAACTTACCTAATCTGCCGCATGAAAGCGCGCCTATAGGTAAATCAGAAGAAGATAACGTTGAAGTATGCAAAATTGGAACGCCGCGCAGCTTTGATTTTGAAATCAAAGACCATACCGATGTAGGCACGCCACTTGGACTGGATTTTGATACAGGTATCAAACTATCTGGCACACGCTTTACCTTTATGCGTGGCGGTGTTGCGAAATTACACCGTGCTTTGGCGCAGTTTATGTTGGATACGCAGACTGAACAGCATGGCTATGAGGAGTGTTATACCCCCTATTTAGTGAACGCTGAAACATTGATTGGTACTGGCCAGTTGCCAAGATTTGAGCGGGATTTGTTTTCTTTAAATAGTAATCCTAGAGGATTACTAGATACAGCAGGAGATCAGTTTTTTGGAAATAAGTTTTATTTAATTCCAACATCAGAAGTCACTTTAACCAATACAGTCCGCGATGAAATCGTGCCTTTAGAATCTTTGCCAATCAAACTCACTGCACACACACCTTGTTTCCGTTCCGAAGCGGGTTCTTATGGCCGCGATACTAAAGGCATGATTCGGCAGCACCAGTTTGATAAAGTGGAAATGGTGCAAATCGTGCATCCAAGCAAAAGCTATGAGGCGTTGGAAGAAATGGTCGGGCACGCTGAAAATATCTTAAAAGCGCTTGAATTGCCGTATCGCGTGGTTTTGCTTTGCACAGGTGATATGGGTTTTAGCGCGTCTAAAACCTATGATTTAGAAGTGTGGTTGCCTGCGCAAAATACCTATCGTGAAATTTCTAGTGTGAGTAATTGCGAAGCGTTTCAAGCGCGTCGTTTGCAGGCGCGCTTTAGAAATGAGCAGGGCAAAACGGAGTTTGTGCATACGCTGAACGGTTCTGGTTTGGCGGTAGGGCGCACATTGGTGGCGGTGTTAGAGAATTACCAAAAAGCGGATGGCAGTGTGACGATTCCGACCGTATTGCGACCATATATGAACAATTTAGAAGTGATTAAACCTGCTTGATTAACCGCACTTAACCCAATAGTTAACCTTAAAAGTTAACACTTTTTTAGCGTTAACTTTTAAGAGTCCCTATCAAATAACTAATTGGCACTGGCAATTTTGTATTGGTTTTGCGTGTCGTCATAGCTCGGTTCAAAGCGCGTCAAAATATTGTAATAGCTGCGAATCGATTCCACAAAAACCACCGGCGCGCCACCACTGGCGTAGCCATATTTTGCATTCACATAATAAGTCGGGTCGTTCAGCATCACCAACGTTTTTTTCACATCTGCCCAGCGGTCGGGGTTCATATTCAAACGCTGCGCCAACACACGCGCATCTTCAACATGCGCATAACCAATATTGTAGGAAGCCAAAGCCATGTAAGTGCGGTCAGGCTCTGGCACGCGCTCAGGAATGGTGTCTTTTAGCAGGTTAATATATTTGGCACCAGCCGGAATGCTTTGTTTGGGATCTAGTCTATCGCTGACTTGCATCAGGTCGGCAGTGCTTTCAGTTAACATCATCAGGCCACGCACATTGGTAGGCGATGTACTAAACGTATCCCAATGCGATTCTTGATAACTAATCGCGGCAATTAAACGCCAGTCTAAGTCGGTGATTTCTTGCGCTTGCTGAAAAAGCCGTTTGTATTTTGGTAATAAACTATGACTGCGAATGATAAAAGCCTTCACGTCCACAGGTTTTAAACGCTTAACATTGCCGTGATAACGATCGATTAAATTACGCAAAGACCCATTTTTTTTAATCTTGCTAAAAAACGCATTCACTTTTTTTAGCAACTCGGGATCACCATCTTTAGGCAACGCCCACGCGATTTTTTCAGGTTCGCCAATCGCAAATGCGATGCCCAAAGTAGGGTAATAATTTTGCATAATAGAAACCAGATGGCTGTCGGCGATGGTGTAATCAATTTCGCCTTCGGATAACTCCTGCAGTAATTGCTCAGAACCAACATGCAAGCGCTCTTGCCAAACTAAGCCTGGTTGGCTTGGTTGCAGCTTAATTAATCGCTCTACAAAGCTGGTGCCTGCAGGCACTGTAATTAATCGGCCTGCCAAATCTTTTATTTTTTTCGGCGGTTTTTTCTGCTCTTGCTTCACTTTCTCAATGTTATAAACCACCACCTGTTGCACATCTTGATAAGGGGTAGAAAAATTGATGATTTGCTTGCGTTCATCTGTAATCGTCACATCAGCGGCAGCGATAGCGGCTTTTTTATGTAGAATGGCAGGAATTACTTGGTTAATGCTATTCGCGACGATAAGTTTAAGTTGTGTGTTATCGCCTAAATTTTTAACAAATAATTGGATTAAATCGTACTCAAGCCCGGCAGCTTGCTTGTTGTCATCCACATAATAAGTATTAGGGCTGTTTAACGTGACAAATGTGAGTACTTTAGCGTTTTTGTCCGCAGTGGGGCTAATAACCACTTTGGTACCGTCATCTTTTATTTTGTCGCTGGGCGGGTTGCAAGCGGCCAATAAAACAGTGACACACAGTAAAAAAACCAAAGATAATGCGCGATTTAAACCACGCAAATTTGGCATTAATATGTGGTTAAGTATGAACAAATATCAGGCCCAATTTTCAGTGACAACGCCTTCATGGGCAATCAAGGTTGCGCTTGTTAATCCAAGAAAAATGCCATGTTCTACCACGCCGGGCGTATTGTGAATCAATTGATTTAATTGCGCTTGTGAAATAGATTGATCAAAACGCATATCTAGCACCAAACTGCCGTGTGATGTAACCGTTAAACCATCTTTTGCCACATTCTGGCGTAAATCACCCACGCCGCCTTCTTGCTCTAAGCTATATTTGGCGGCTTTCCACGCCATTGGCATCACTTCAATCGGAATCGCGAAATTGCTGCCAATACGGTCGACTAATTTACTGTTATCCGCCACCACTAAAAATTGTTTGGCCGCTTTTGCCAGTAATTTTTCCAGCACCAAATCGTAGCCACGGCCTTTTAGTAGCGTCATATCTGGTGTGATTTCATCGGCGCCATCCACATATAAATCAATCTCAGCGATTTGATTCAGCGCAATCACATTTAAGCCCAAGCTTTGCGCTTTGATCATGCTGACGACTGAGCTGGCAATCGTGATGACTTTTAGGTTTTCATTCCGCTGGCGTCGTGCTAATTCTTCAATAAAATAATTGGCAGTAGAGCCTGTGCCCAGGCCAACTAGCATGCCGTTTTTGACGTAATTGGCGGCGTAAAGCGCAACGGCTAGTTTATCATTAAAAGGCTTATCGTTAATGGGCTTATCACTCATGCTTCAGCACTCCTCTAGACTTACTATTTGCAACCCGTATAAGTAGCGTTGCTTAATTGTTATTGTGGCTTATTTAACACTAAGCTTAAGGTTATAATAGGTAATAAGTCACCATTATCCAAGTCATTTTCTAGCCCATTTATGCAGTTAACTCCCCCCAAATCCAACCAAAAAAGTCGTTTTTCGTATGCTGCCAATGGCTTAGATAGCTTATCTCTTGCATCACTTGCATGTCGTTTAAAAACAACAAATAGCACAACAAGCAGCACAACACTCGTGGCAAAAAAGTCACCATTGGTGGTGTTTACGTCCAATGCATTTGAAGCGCAACGGCTGCTGGAAGAAATACCATATTTTGCGCCAGAGTTAAGCGTGCGTTTGCTGCCAGATTGGGAAACCCTGCCATACGATGTGTTTTCGCCGCATCCTGATTTGATTTCGGAACGGCTGGCGACTTTGTACCAAATTAGCCAAAATCAGTGCGATGTTGTTCTAGTGCCAATTGGGACTGCGCTGATTCGCTTGCCTGCAGTGGCTTATTTGGCAGGCCACAGCTTTATGCTTAAAAAAGGCCAAAAGCTTAATTTAGAAGCCTTGCGCCATCAATGCGCACAAGCGGGTTATCACCACGTCTCACAAGTTATTTCGCCAGGTGAATTTAGCGTGCGCGGTGGCTTGGTGGATTTATTCCCCATGGGCAGTGTTTTCCCGTTTCGCATTGATTTGTTTGATGATGAGATTGAAAGCATCCGTACTTTTGACGTAGATACGCAACGCAGCTTGTATCCTGTGCCAGAAATCCGCTTATTGCCGGCGCGTGAATTTCCGCTGGATGATAAAGGTATCGCCACTTTTCGAAGCAATTTTAGGGAGCAATTTGAAGGCGATCCGCAACGCGCGACCATTTATAAAAACGTGAGTAAAGGCGTGGCCAGTGGCGGTATTGAATGGTATTTACCGCTATTTTTTGAGTTAACTTCTACGCTGCTGGATTACCTACCAGACAATACCACCATTTGCCTGCATGGCAATTGCGATAAGGCCGCGCAACAGTTTTGGACCGAAACCAATTCGCGTTACCGATTATTGGCGCACGACCCAGAACGGCCAATTTTAAAACCAGACGTATTGCTGATTAAAACCGATGAGTTTTTTGCGCAGACACAACATTACCCCGTTTTAGTGTTAACCCACGAAGCCAAAAATCCGCTGCCGGCTTTGGATATTGAACGCCGTGCCGAGCAACCGTTGCATAAGTTACAAGCTTTTATCAAAGCCAAAAAGAAGCGCATTTTAATCACTGCTGAAAGTTTAGGTCGCCGCGAAACCATGTTGCAACTGTTTTCAGAGCATGGCATCCATATGCCCACTTGCGAAACATGGGCAGAGTTTCAAGCCAGCGATGTGTCACTCATGCTGGGTGTTTCGCCTCTGCACAATGGCTTTTATGACGACGTAATTCTGATCACCGAATCTGAGTTGTATTCAGGTACTGTGCGCCAGCAACGCAGACGCGAGAAAGAAAAAGCCCGCAATACAGAAGGTATGCTCAAAGATTTATCAGAGCTGCGAATTTCAGATCCAGTAGTACACGAGCAGCATGGCGTAGGGCGTTACAAAGGCTTGATGAATCTGGATTTTGGCGAAGGTGAAACCGAATTTTTGTTGCTGGAATATTTTGGTGACGATAAATTATATGTGCCTGTTTCTCAACTATTCTTAATCTCGCGTTATTCTGGCGGGCCGCCAGAAAGTGCGCCGCTGCACCGTTTAGGTTCTGGCCAATGGGAAAAAGCCAAGAAAAAAGCATTGAAACAAATTCGCGACACAGCCGCGGAATTGCTCAATTTATATGCGCAGCGCGCGGCGCGGCGCGGACATGCGTTTACCTTAAGCTTAAAAGATTACGAAGCGTTTTGTGAGGGCTTTCCATTTGAAGAAACGCCAGACCAATTAGAAGCGATAGAAAACGTCATTAAAGACATGCAATCTGGCCGCCCAATGGATAGGCTAGTATGTGGCGATGTGGGCTTTGGCAAAACTGAGGTAGCGCTACGCGCCGCTTTTGTCGCAGTGATGGGCGGCCGACAAGTGGCCGTGCTGGTCCCAACCACTTTATTGGCAGAACAGCATTATCAAAATTTCTGTGATCGTTTTGCAGAATGGCCGATTAAAATTGCCGAAATTTCACGCTTTAGAAGCGCCAAAGAGCAAAAGCAAGCCTTGGCTGATTTGGCTGAAGGCAAAGTGGATATTATTATCGGCACACACCGTTTGATTCAAAAAGATGTCATCTTTAAAAACTTAGGCTTGGCGATTCTGGATGAAGAACATCGGTTTGGCGTGCGTCAAAAGGAACAGCTAAAAGCCTTGCGCGCAGAGGTTGATATATTAACGCTCACCGCAACCCCCATTCCACGCACGTTGAGTATGGCGATGGAAGGCTTGCGCGAATTTAGCGTCATCGCCACACCGCCGCAAAAACGTCTGAGCATTAAAACCTTTCATACCTATTATTCTGACGGCATTATTCGCGAAGCGGTGATGCGCGAATTTAAGCGCGGCGGCCAAGTTTACTTTTTGCATAACGAAGTGGATACCATTTTTGTGCAAAAAGAAAAGCTGGAAAAAATCATTCCCGAAGCGCGCATTGCCATTGCGCACGGCCAATTGCGCGAGCGTGAGCTGGAACATGTGATGCGCGATTTTTATCAGCAGCGCAGTAATATTTTGCTGTGCACCACTATTATTGAAACCGGTATTGATGTGCCCACTGCCAATACAATTATCATGAATCGCGCCGATATGTTTGGCCTAGCGCAGTTGCATCAGTTGCGTGGTCGCGTAGGGCGCAGCCATCATCAGGCTTATGCCTATTTGCTCACCGATGAACACCGCAAAATCACGCCGCAAGCGCAAAAAAGGTTGGATGCGATTCAGTTATTAGAAGATTTAGGCGCAGGTTTCCACTTAGCCATGCACGATTTAGAGATTCGCGGTGCGGGTGAATTGCTTGGCGATAGCCAAAGTGGTGAGATGCAGGAAATTGGTTTTAGCCTGTATTCCGATATGCTCAACCATGCCGTGAAGCAGCTAAAAGCCGGTAAAGAGCCCGATTTAAATGCGCCATTGGGTGTGACCACAGAAATTAATCTCCATGTGCCCGCCTTGTTAACCAACGCTTATTGCCCCGATGTACACGAGCGTTTGGTGATTTACAAACGCCTGGCCAATGCCAATAACGATGACGAATTGGATAATCTGCAAGAAGAGTTGATTGACCGTTTTGGCTTGCTACCAGAGCAAGGCGAAGCATTGATGGCGTGTCACCGATTACGCATTGCCGCAAAACCGCTAGGCATTAATAAAATTGACGCCTCTGACAGCGCGATTCAATTACATTTTGCGCAAACCACCGAAATTGACCCGATGAAACTAATCGATTTATTGCAACGCGATCGCCGCGCCCGCATGAACGGCCCAGATAAATTGCGTGTGACCGTACAATTGGGTAATGTGGCACATCGCGCCGAATTTGTTAAAACGCTGTTAAAAGAATTTGTATAAGTTAACACTTTTTATGGGTTAAGTTTTTGCGAAAACATGATTTGAAAAATGAATACCAGTTCAAAAATTGAAGGCTAGGAAAAACTAAATGTTAGAAAAAATCATCACCGCAGTTGCCGTTTGGATTATGGGCGTGATCTCTGCGATGGGTTACGGTGGCATCGTGTTGCTGATGGCGATTGAATCAGCCTGCATTCCCTTACCCAGCGAAATCATTATGCCATTTGCGGGCTTTTTGGTGAGCAAAGGCGAAATGACTTTATTTGGTATCGCCATGGCAGGCGCAATCGGGTGCGTAGTCGGTTCGATTCCCGCTTATTATTTGGGCATGTTTGGCGGCAGGCCGTTGGCAGAAAAATACGGTAAATATGTGTTAATCAGCAAAAAAGATTTAGATATGGCGGACAGATGGTTTGCTACGCATGGCGAAATTATTATTTTTATCGCGCGATTATTGCCTGGTGTGCGTACCTTTATTGCCTTCCCTGCAGGTATGGCGCGCATGAATATGACACGCTTTATTGTGTATACGTTTGTGGGCTCATTTATTTGGTGCTGGGTGCTAGGGTTTGTTGGCATGAAAGCAGGCGAGCATTGGGAAAGCTTGAGCGTGTATTTTCATCAAGCACACTATGTGATTATTGCCGCTGGCTTGGCGTTTGTGGCTTGGTATGTGTGGCAGCATTTTAAAGAAAGTTAACGCTTAATTTGAGGCAAAAAATTGATAGAAACACTCGCTTAAAGCAACACTAGTTTGCCAAGCGCTAAAAAAAACACCGCTGTTTGAATGGTTAAGTTTTCATATTTAAATAGGTTTGCGTAGCGCGTTAACTGTGGGCGATGCCGCTCTGCCGCTAAAATTAAGTCTGTCGCTTTATCATAAAAAGCGTTATCAACAGAAGTGGTTTCAAAAGCAGCACCATCAAAAGAAATATCATCAAAAAAAGTCAATTTGTAATCTACAATCCAGCGCGTTAATTTTCCCGTTGCTTTATCTGGCTCTGTAAAAGTTAAATCTAGTCGGTGTTCTTGCGGTTGACCAAATGAATCTATCGTTGTGATGCTCAGTTCCGATTGGCGACTTGCTCGGGGTTGCAGCAACCACGCACAATCTGCGCTATTTATCGTGTTAATCAAGGCATTTATCACCGTATTAACAGGCGCTTGAATGGTGTTTTCTGCATGTCCTTTTTGTTTAAGCCAACGATACATCGCCTGCGAACAACCACGAACACGGCTTTCAGTCCAAGCACTCAAGTCGCCATGTGCAATCATTTCCATATACAAATGCGTCAGCGTGCCTGTATCGGCGGCAATATTCAGTATTGGCTGTGTGTAAGAAACGGTGTTAGAAGCTAAGTTAACGCTATTATTAGGCGAAATAATCGTAGTTTTATGCGTTTGCTGATTCAGTGACTCGGGTACGCAAGGCGTTTTTAAACGCATTAGTTGTGGCGTAAAATCTTGTAATTTTGCCGAAAACGCTGTGGTTGCCGATTCTGTGGTGACATTTAATGGTGTAGCCGCCAAAAATTGCGCTTCAACTGTTGGCCAGAGTAATGACAGCAATGATTTTGAAACTGGCTTTAATTCACCTTTTTGATTTTGCTTCACCTGATTTTGTTTAACTGCTGCCACCAAATGCAACTTTTTAATACTGCGCGTGGCGGCAACGTATAAAAGACGGGCGGTTTCATTGTCGATACGCTCTGTTTCCAGCGCTTTTAAAAAATCATAAGTGCTGGCTTTGCCCTTTACTCTTTTAGCAACGGGTGCGGCTAAAAGCATTCTATGATTACCGACTGACACTTCTTCCCACAGCATCATCGGGCTATCGGGGTTGGGCGGTTTGCGGTTTAGCGCAGGTAAAATGACCGTATCAAACTCCAAGCCTTTTGAAGCGTGAATGGTTAAAAATTGCAATTGGTCGTTGGCGGCAATGTCAGGCTGGGCATATAACTTTTGCATGGCGCTATCCAGCTGGTCAAAATCCAGCACAAAGCCACGCGCGGTTTTTTCGACTAAATCAAAAAATGCCTGTATATCGCGATTATCGCCCGCGCTGATTAAGGTGCTGGCACCGCCCAATTTAAGCCAAGTACTCTCACACCAACGCCTTAAAGGCATGCGGCCTTGATGTTGAAATGCTTCGGTAAAAATATCGCGTACATGCAATAAGCGTTGCTGACCATCTGCGCTTAAATTTTGCAAGCGTGTCGCATCTTGCATCAATTGCCAAATGGTCGCAAAGTGATTATCGTGCGCTAGCGCATGCAAATCCGCCAACGTTAGCCCGCACCAAGGCGCGCGCAGTACATTGAGCCAATGCACGCGGTCTGCGCGGTGCAGCAAGGCACGCGTGAGTGAAAGCGCATCCAAAACGGTTTGCCTATCATTTAAACCTTCAATTTCCATCGCTTGAAAGCGAATATGGCCGTAATCGCGCCGAATCACAGAAACCAGTTCGCGTAAATGCGGGCGCGAACGCACTAAAACCACTATCTTATTTTCGGCATGATTTGCCTGTTCAGTAGTAATTAAATCCGCCACATAACGCGCTTCAATCAGCTTGGCTTGCTCACTTTCTTCATCGCTATTTAATATTAACGGATGCACGCGCACGCCTTCATCGGCGATGGCATCTTTGGTGGCGATAAAAGTGCGATACGAAATTGCCGCTTGTGTGATGTTATCTGCTGCAGGAAAAATGGACGCAAAAGTTGTGTTAATCCAATGCACCACTTGCGGGTGGCTGCGATTATTGCGTGTGAGTTTAAGCGGCGTAAGCGCCAATTGCCCAATGCCAAATTCGCTTGCCTGCAAAAACAGACTAACGTCGGCTTTGCGAAAGCGATAAATCGATTGCATCGGGTCGCCCACGCAAAATAGCGTACGCCCATCTTCTGGCTGCCAGCCCAACGTTAACTGTTCAATCAGGCGCATTTGCGTAGGGCTGGTATCTTGAAACTCATCGACCAATAAATGCGAAATTTTATAATCCAGTTTAAGCGCTAAATCGGTTGCGCCACGTTCATTTTCCAGTGCATAACTGGCCGATTGCGCAATGGCGACAAAATCAACTTGGTTGGCGGCCTGAAACGTTGTCCATAAATGCGCGGTAGCCAATTGCAGCAATTGCGCAAACGCTTTAATAATCACGCAGTCTTGCGTAATTAAATCTAAATTAACATTGGGTAGATTGCGTATGGTGTCTAATGCTTGCGGGTAAGCAATGACATCAGTCAGTTGTGCAAACTGCTGCTTGTAATCATCATATTCGGGATGATTTTTATCACTCGCTGGAAAGCCACTATTTTTATTGGGTTTCTTTCTAAAAGTACCATCATTGGTCAGTAAGAAATCCGCCAAAATTTGCCATTTGCTCAAATCATGGGCGCTTGCCGTTAATGGCGTTTGCCAATCGGCCATTGCCTGTAAAGGGTGATCTGGTTCCAAGTTGCTAGCAGCAAAATGCACCAAAGGCATTAGCTGTGTTTGCATGTTTGCTGGCAATATTTCTAACACAAACAAAAGGCGCTGCTCAATCAGTTCTATCAGCGCATTTTCTACGCCAACGACAATTTCATCCACCGTAATGTTGGCATGTTCGCCCACCAGCGGTAGCCATTGGTCACGTTTTGCCAGCATATCCGCCAATAACTCGGTGAGTTTTTCAATATCATTTTGCATAAACCGCAGCGCCGTACTCACGGTGTCATTTAAGCTATGTTCATTCGCTACTTGCGCCAATGCAAGCTGGGCTGCGGTTTGATAATGTGCATCAGCATCTAAGCTCACCATCGGCTGACCGCCAAACCGGCTTAATAACGGCATTTGCCGCGCAAAATTACTACAGAGTGCATCCATGGTTTGGATACGCAACCGCGCAGGTTGCGATAGCAATTGCCAGCCGCAATTTTTAGCATGTGCAAGCGCAGCAAGTGCTAAATCGCGCGTCACTTGTTTGTGCGGTGCGTCAAATGCGGTATTATTTTCTGCCGCTTCCAGCGACATTAAAATGCGGTTACGCATTTCAGCGGCGGCTTTGTTGGTAAAAGTGAGTGCTATAATTTCTTCAGGCGATGCCACCGTAGCCAGTAATTTTAAATAGCGCTGCGTTAACAGCTCTGTTTTGCCTGCGCCCGCTGGCGCTTCTACAATAAAATTGTCCAACGCCAATGCGCGCTGGCGATTTTGGCTGTCCTGTTCAATTAATGTTGGTTGAATTAATGCATTATTCATAAGGAATATTTATTTAAGGCGTTATTTTTGATGTTGTTCAAACTGCAATGCGCGTTCTGGCAAACGTAATAAAGGCTTCACATCGCAATACAGTAAATCCGCTTCATTTTCAAATTGCACGTTGGCAACACCTGCTTTAATCTCTTGTGCAATCGCGGTTAAACTTTGCTGCCAGTGCGAGATTAACGCTTCAAAACTGGCAAAATCCTTAAAAGCAGAGTTACTTTTTAACTCTGAAAATGGCTTAATGTTGGGCAACGCATCGTTTTCGGCCACGCCGCTAAATTGAGGTTCCAGTAAGTCGATTTTGGCAAAACAGGCGGCAACCACTTGTTGATCTTTTAGCACTAACGCGGCATACAAAGGTAATTGCGGCTTGCCGATGCGCGCATCTGCCCAACTGCTGTGGTTGGGGTTGCTGCTACCAGTTTTGTAATCGATAATGACTAAGCCGCCATCAGTTAACGCATCAATTCGATCGATGCGTAGCGTAATTTCTAAGCCTGCAATATTTAAAATATGCTGCGCTTCACAGGCTTGTACCGTGAAATCTGCGCGCTGTTTTTCTAGTTGTAACCAATTATTAATGAGCGGCTGCAAGCGATGTTGCTCAATTTGCAGAATTTGTTTAGGCACATTTTCAACTGCTCGAGTTGTTTTAAAAACTGCGTCGATAGCATCTTTAATGGCCGCTTCAAGCGCACTGGCTGACAGCGAATTAAGATGAGAAACATCTTTACAGTTTAACCAAAACTGTTGCAATACCGCATGGATTAAGTTACCGCGCGCAAGGCTGTCCAGTCCGTCAGTTGGACTTTGCAGCGATTTTGCGCCCAAGCGATATTGATAAAAAGCCCAGGCGGGGCAAATGGCTTGCGCCTCAAATAAAGCACTGCCGCCGCGCAGTTTCTCTGCTATGCCGATTTCTGGCGCCATCGCGTCATGAATCAATTCAATATTGGATTGCGCCTGCGCGCTAAGTGATTCAGCCATGGTGCGTATGTTCGCAACAGTATTCGCAAATGGCAGCTTGTTTAATAAAGGTGAGGCGCGCAACTCACGATCCCCCTCTTTGCGTGCCCACGAAAATACAATTGCATTGGCGCTATTAATTAAGCGTTGCTGTACTTTTTGCGCAAAATCGGCCTGAATGTCCGTATCCGCATTGGGCATGTTGAAATCGCGCTGCAACTTAATCGGCAATAGCGCGTTTGGCCTTGCTGGCGGAGGCCAATGTTGATCGTTCATGCCAAGCACCCATGCGCCATCTAATGGTGTTGCGCTGGTTTCTAGCATGCCAAGCAACTGTAAACGCGGGTTGCCAACGGTTTCGGGTAAAAACATGCTGGCGACGCAGATTTGATTGATTTTATTAACCGCATCCATCGCCGAAATCGGGCCAGTTAATGCATTTAAATCGGCAAAATGTTGTAGCGCCTTTAACCACGATTGCTGCGCCTGATATTCAAAACTACTCAAGCTGCGCGCGTTTGCCCAGTTTACATTGTTTAATAATTGGTTAAATTGCGTCGCCCAATCGGATGGTTTTTGTTTGCTGCGCCATTGTATTTGCGCGTTCTGTAGAATAGTCAAGTGCGTCACAAATTGCCCCAGTGCTGTATCAGCGGTTTTTTGCGCCAATAGAATCAAGCTTTGCAAGCTAACATTGCGAGCTAACTTTTTGCGCATTTGTGCATCCAGCAAATGCCGCGCGTCGGTTTCCGTTTCAGCGCCCCAAAATACATCCAGCAATAACGCACTTAAATCCGCTTGCGTGCTGCTTTGCCCATTGCTCGCCAAGCGCAATAATCGCAACGCGGTGGCAACCATTGCGTGCTCACTTAACGCTGCACCAACTGAAAAATCCAGGATGCGTGGCGACTCAAACAAGCTGGGCTGCAAAGTTTCAGGGTGAAAAGTGTCGTCTAGTAAATCCGCTAATTTGCGGCGGATATTAGCCAACACAGGCGTAACAATCGCTAAATTTGCCTGTGGATTTTGCGTTAAGTTTTGTTTTGCCCAAGCCACCGCAGCGCGACATTCTGCGTCAATATCGTCGCAGGCAAGTTGTTTCGCGTCTTGAGTACTTTGTACGTTTTGCAAAAAACTTATGTTGACATTTTTTGCATTTAAATGATCAATTAATCGTTGCTCAAGTGGCGTGATGCGATCAAATCCAGCCAGTTCGATTGCCTCTGGTAAAGGTAAAGCGTAATTCGCTAAAATATCCGCTTGTAAAGCCAATAGCCGTGCAGATTCCAGCGCATTATTCTGTGCACACAGTGCTTGAAAAGCCTGTCGCCAGCGTAAAAACTGCCGTGTTTCTACCGTTTGAAAATAGCGGTTTAAATACTCATCATTTACTTGCCATTCAATCAGTAGTTGATTCGCCTGCATCGCCGCGTCTGCCAAACTAGCGATATCAAATAATTCTGCTAATTGGTGTTTTTGTATGCTGCTTTGAATCGCCTGTTGCCACAGTATTTTTTCGGTGATTGCATTTAAATAAAGGGCAGGAAAAGTGCGTGAATCCAGTTCGTTAGCCAGCAATGCTTGTTGCGTTAGTTGATTTAACCACTGCTGCATGGTCATAATTTGCGGCGTTTGCCAGTTCGTTTGCCTAAGCGATAATTGTTGCTGATAATGCAGTTGCAAGCCGCGGCTTAAGCGTGCTGTTGCACATAATATTAATTGAGACGTCAAATTTAACATGTCGTTATTGTAGGCGAACTTGCAGTAAAATGGCGGCATAAACTTGTTATCATGCGCCATTTTCAGGGGTAAAAAGATGTTAAGTAAGCTCGCTAAATTATTCAAAATATTGCTACTGGCAATTATTATTCCAATCACTTTATTTGCTTTATACACTTGGGCTGCGCTTAGTTGGGTGTATTCAACGGGCGAGCGGGCGGGTTATGTGCAAAAATTTTCAGAAAAAGGCTATATCTGCAAAACCTATGAAGGCGAATTGGTGCTGGTTTCCATGCCCGGCACGCAGGCTGAAAAGTTTATGTTCACTGTAAAAGATCAATCATTGGTTGAAAAAATCAATAACAGTTTGGGTAAGCGCGTGCGATTAACTTACGAGGAACACAAAGGCATTCCGGGCAGTTGTTTTGGCGAAACACCTTATTATGTACAAAATGTGCAGCTGCTGGAAAACGATTCGTTTAATTTGCCGTTTAATTAACAGCTGACTTAAATGGCTACCACGGACGAAAAAAACTATATTACGCCACAAGGCTTTGCCGCTTTGCAGGCAGAGTTTCATGCGCTGTATAAAATTGAGCGGCCCGAAGTGGTGCGCACGGTTTCGTGGGCCGCCAGCAATGGCGATAGATCGGAGAATGGCGATTATATTTACGGCAAGCGTCGTTTGCGCCAGATTGATAGTCGTTGCCGCCATTTGATGCGCCGTATGGACTTAGCAGAAATCGTCGATGCAGAAAAGCAACAGCATTTAGAAAAAGTATTTTTTGGCGCCTGGGTAACGTTGTTTAGCTTGGCAGACGATACCGAACATGTGTATCGCATTGTCGGCAAAGACGAACTGGAGCCGACTAAAGGCTATATCAGTTGGGTTTCACCGCTAGCAAAAGCGATGCTGGGCAAAGGTTTAGGCGATGCTGTGCGAGTAGTTACACCAAAAGGCGAAGAGACGTTTGAAGTAGTGGATATTCGTTATATTTCAGTTGAAATAACTGATTGAGTCGAGATATTGCACGGGCTAATTAAACTGACTGATTGAACTTGCGCTATTAGTGCGCTATCCTAGTTTGTATGTTGAAACGTTTTACACCTTTTTTTGCATGGATTTTGCTGGTATTAATGCCGATGCAAGCTTTGGCGACCGCCAATGTGCTGGTCTGCAACAGCATGATGCAATCCAAAGTTAACCAGTATAATACCGCTGATATGCCGTGCCGTGATATGGCAAATATGGTTGAATTTTCTCAACAATCTTCAGACAAACAGCTAAACCCTTGCTGCAAACCAACTTGTAAAAGCATTTGCGCTACGCTGTGTGCAAGTGTAAGTGCGGTTACTTCGCTGCAAAGCGATATTAAGCCTGCCGATTTTTTAGCTTCCACTCCATTGATGAGTATGTTGCATCAATCTTACGCTTCTATCACATTACCTAGTCTGCAACGCCCGCCCATACTCCTTTCTTAACGATAATTTGTCACGTCTATAGAGTAGACGTGACGCTATTTTTAAGCGTTATTAGGAGTATTTTATGAATATCCCACGTGTAGTTAAATGCCTGCTATTTAGTTACTGCATGTTGTTCAGCTTTGCTGTCTACGCAGAGCAGCCATTAAGCTTAGGCGAGGCTATTTTGCTGGCAACCCAGAACCAACCTTTACTACAATCGCTGGATGATGCTGCCATTTCATCGCGTGAAGCGGCGGTGGCCGAGGGTCAATTGCCGGATCCAAAAATAAAATTTGGCGTGATCAATTTACCTGTTACTACTCGTGATGCATTGCGTTACAACCGCGATGACCAAACCATGGCTAATGTGGGATTTTCGCAAGAGATGGTTCCGCTGGATAAACGCGAGGCCGCTTTTAACCGCATGACAGCACAAGCCAATCAATTTCAAACTGAGCAGGCAGTCCTAATTAAGTCTATCGAACGTGATGTTGCGCTAGCGTGGCTAGATACTTACGAAGCCCAGCGCAAAACCGAGTTGTATCAGCGCATTATTGATGATATGGCGGCTGAACGCAAAGTGCTGGCGGCCAGTGTGAGTTCTGGCGCGGCAAAAAGTAGCGAAGTGTTGCGAGTGGATGCAGAAATATCCTTAATGAACGAAAAACATATTTTGGCAGCGCGTGACGAGCGTAAAGCCAGGGCTAGCTTAACCCGCTGGCTAGGCCAATCCGCATCACGTTCCATTTCTACCAATTTGCCTGTGATGGCTGATTCTTTGAATCTTCAAACGGCACAAAAAGAAATTGAGAAGCATCCGTTATTATTGAATGCACATCAAGCCGAACGAGTCGCCCAATTTGAGGTAGAACAAGCAAAAGCGAATTTGCAGCGTAATTGGAGCTGGGAAGTGGGTTATGGTAAACGTTTTGCCGATCGTAGCGATATGCTGACGTTTCAAGTGGCGATTGATTTACAACTGGATAAAGCCAATCGGCAAGATAGGCGTACAGCAGAAAAATTGGTGCTGGTGGAAAAAGCCCGCAAACTAACCGAAGATAAACGGCGCGAACTTATCGCTGAGCTGGAAAATGCAAGGGCAGATGCAGAAGCCGCAGATAGCCGTGAAAAAGAGCATTTAGCGGTATTGATTCCTAATGCCAAAGCACGGTTAAGCCTTGCGCAGGCTGCCTATACTTCTGGTACACAGACCTTATCTGAAGTATGGGAAACGCGCAGAAATTTAATTGAAGTTGAGCTAGATCATTGGAACATTCTCACGGATCGACAGCGTGCGGCGATTAAGCTGAATTATCTACTGAATAATTTAAACGCTGGGAGTCAATCATGAAAAAAATCCATATCATTATCGTGGTTGTTCTAATCGCTATATTTACAGGATTAGGCTGGTTTTTTGGGCAAAAAAAATTATTGACCAGCATGTCTGATGGCATCAAAAACGATATGCCAAAGACGAGTTCACAAGGTATTGTTCAAGATGACAGCGGCAAAACCGTTAAGTATTGGTACGACCCGATGGTGCCTGCACAAAAATTTGATAAGCCGGGTAAATCCCCTTTTATGGATATGATGCTGGAACCTAAATATGCCAATGAAGCTAGTGGCGGCGAAGAAGGTGGCGTAGCGATTTCCTCACAAACTGCACAAAACCTTGGCATTCGACTTGAAAAAGTTGAGATGGCAAGCTTTGGCGAGTCATTATCAGCGGTTGGACGGATTGAGGCAGATGAACGCCGTTTTTATGCAGTGCAAACCCGTATGCCTGGCTTTGTAGAAAAGCTGTTTGTGCGTGCAATCGGCGACCCTGTGCAAAAAGGTCAAAAAATAGCTGAAATATATGCACCAGAAATTTTAGCCGCGCAGCAAGAATATTTAACGTTAATTTCTTTTGGGCAAGGACCGCTTAATAGGATTGATGCAGATGACTTGCTTAAACAAGCAGCGCGCAATCGTTTGAAGTTGCTGGGTATGACCGAAAGCGAGATTAAAGCCATCACACAATCTGGTAAAGCGCATACAAGGTTTAGTGTTTATTCACCAGCAAATGGTGTACTCACAGAGCTAGGAGTGCGTGAAGGAGCGCAGTTGATGCCGGGCACTTCTCTCATGCAAATCACCAATCTATCTCAGGTATGGTTGATTGCAGAAATTCCAGAACGTGATACTGCCTTGTTAAAGCTTGGTTTGGAGGCTGAGGTACAGCTACAAAGTTTAGTTGGTGAAACCTTCAAAGGTAAAGTCAGCTATTTATACCCCACGTTAGATGATGCTTCAAGAACCCTACAAGTGCGTGTTGAGTTGCCTAACAAGCAAAATCGTTTGCGTCCTGGCATGTATGGTAACGTGTTGTTTACAGGAAAAACGTATGAAGCATTATCAGTATCAACCGAAAGCATTATCGCCACTGGCAAACGCAAAATTGTCATTGTAAAAGAGGTTAATGGTTATCGCCCCGTTGAGGTGACAACAGGCCAAGAGCGCGACAGTTTTACCGAAGTTTTAAGTGGATTGAGCCAAGGCGAAGAAGTGGTGGTTTCCGGGCAATTCTTGATTGATTCTGAAGCATCGCTATCTGGCGTGCTGGCAAGGCTTTCACAGCAAGATAATCCAACAGAAAAAAGCATGAGTGGTATGGAAATGTCCATGCAGAAATCCATGGACAAGCCGATGACTGCTGAAAAAATGCCTAAAGGTCGCGGTAAAGTGGTGGATATAGATGCCAAATCAGGCAAAGTGACGCTAGATCACGGGCCTATAAAAGAGCTAGGTTGGCCATCGATGACCATGGGGTTTGAGGTTAAAGATAGCAAGCAACTGAAAAAGCTTACAGTTGGCGATGAAGTGGAATTTGATTTAAAAGCGGATGCGCCAGAAACTCCAGATAGGCCAGCACAATATAACATTGACCGGGTTGAAAAAGCACCAAGCATGAAAGACGGTATGAAAGGTGCAACACCATGATTGCGCAACTGATTCGCTGGTCTGCTAACAATCGCTTATTGGTGTTGCTCGCCACATTCATGATTGTGGCTTGGGGCGTGTTTACCATGTTTAAAACGCCGCTAGATGCGATTCCTGATTTGTCGGATACACAAGTGATTATTCGTACCCAATGGGCTGGGCAAGCGCCGCAAATTGTGGAAAACCAGCTGACTTATCCGCTGACCACCACCATGTTGTCGGTGCCAGGTGTTAAAACAGTGCGTGGTTATTCGTTCTTTGGTGACTCTTTTGTTTACATTTTATTTAACGATGGCACTGATCAATACTGGGCGCGTTCGCGGGTATTGGAATATTTAAGCCAGATTTCTTCACGGTTACCAAAAGGCGCTAATCCAAGCTTGGGGCCTGATGCAACTGGTGTGGGCTGGGTCTATGAATATGCCCTAATTGACCGCAGCGGCAAACATGATTTAAGTGAGCTACGTGCCTTGCAGGACTGGTTCCTTAAATTTGAATTAAAGACGATTCCCGGCGTAGCGGAAGTGGCCACACTAGGCGGCATGGTGCGGCAATATCAAATACAGGTGGACCCTGATAAATTACGCAATTACCGCATTCCACTCTCAAAGGTGGTTTCAGCGGTGCAATCTGCCAATCAAGAAACAGGCGGTGCTGTCATTGAAACTGCAGAGGCAGAATACATGGTGCGTGCACACGGCTATTTGGATTCTCTGGAGGATTTTAGAAATATTCCGCTGCAAGTAAGCCAAAACGGCACGCCTATTTTACTATCCGATGTGGCGCGTATACAGCTTGGTCCAGAGCTACGGCGAGGGGTCACAGAACTTAATGGTGAAGGAGAAGTGACGGGCGGTGTGATAGTGATGCGGGCAGGGCAAAACGCGTTACAAGTCATTGATGCGGTGAAAGCAAAGCTAGCCACTTTGCAAAAAAGTTTACCCGAAGGCGTGGAAGTTGTAACAACTTACGATAGGTCGCAACTGATTAAGCGAGCGGTGGATAACTTAACCCATAAATTGATTGAAGAATTTATCGTCGTGGCATTGGTGTGCGCACTATTTTTATGGCACATTCGCTCAGCGTTAGTTGCGATTGTGGCATTGCCTATCGGCATTTTGGTGAGTTTTATTGTCATGTATTACCAAGGTGTTAATGCCAATATTATGTCGCTAGGTGGAATTGCCATTGCCATTGGCGCCATGGTAGACGCGGCGATTGTGATGATAGAAAACGCGCATCGACAGTTAGAAACTTTTAAAAAAGCATATGGCGAGCCCAATAACAATCAGCGTATTAAGGTGATTATTGATGCGGCAAGTGAAGTTGGCCCTGCGCTATTTTTCTCACTACTCATTATTACGCTGTCATTTATTCCTGTGTTTACGCTAGAAGCACAGGAGGGTAAATTATTCGCTCCGCTGGCTTTTACTAAAACCTATGCCATGGCTGCTGCGGCAGGTTTGTCTGTTACGCTCATTCCCGTATTGATGACCATGTTCATCCGTGGTCATATTCGCGCCGAACACGATAATCCACTTAATCGCTGGTTGATTGCAATCTATAAACCGCTGTTGAGTAAAGTGCTACATTTCCCCAAAACTACTTTAGGTATTGCCTTGCTTTTAGTGATGTTAACGCTTTATCCGTTGAGCAAGCTGGGCAGCGAATTTATGCCGCCGCTGGATGAAGGTGACTTGCTGTATATGCCAACGGCACTGCCTGGATTATCCATCGCTAAGGCATCCGAAATTCTGCAACTAACAGACAGGTTAATTAAAACCGTGCCTGAAGTGAAATCAGTATTTGGCAAAACTGGCCGCGCTGAAACCGCCACTGACCCTGCACCGTTAGAAATGCTGGAAACCACTATTCAATTTAAGCCGCGTGATGAGTGGCGTGCCGGCATGACACCCGAAAAGCTTGTGGAAGAACTGGATGCCAGGCTAAAAATCCCCGGCATGGCCAACGTATGGGTGCAACCGATTCGTAATCGGATTGATATGTTATCTACCGGCATTAAAAGCCCAGTCGGTATCAAAATTGGCGGTGCTGATTTAGCTACCCTGGAAAAATTGGGTGAAGAAGTCGAACGCCTGATGAAGAAAGTACCCGGCGCCAGTTCAGTCATTGCCGAGCGTGTGACTGGTGGGCGCTATGTGGATATTAAAATTGACCGTCTCAAAATCGCCCGCTACGGCTTAAATATAGATGATGTGCAATCATTTATTTCTACGGCAATTGGTGGCGATAATATCGGTGAAAAGATTGATGGATTAGCGCGTTTCCCCATCAATGTGCGCTTTCCCAGAGAATTACGTGATTCCGTAGAAAAGCTCAAAAGTTTACCCATTTTAACCGAACAGGGCGCAACGGTTCCTCTGGGCGAAGTCGCAACAGTAAAAGTCACCGATGGTCCACCAATGATAAAAAGTGAAAATGCACGCCCCAATGTTTGGGTGTATGTGGATATTCATGAGCGTGATTTGGGTGGTTTTGTTAAAGAGGCAAAAGCGTTGCTAGATAAAGAATTACAATTACCAGCGGGCTATTCATTGACATGGTCTGGCCAGTTTGAGTATTTTGAACGCGCTTCTAAACGATTAAGCTACGTTGTGCCCATGACAATTGGCATCATCTTTATTCTGTTATTTTTGGCGTTTAAACGCATGCTGCCAGCGTTATTAATTTTAGGTAGTCTACCGTTTGCATTAGTCGGTGCTGTCTGGTTCTTATATTTTCTAGGGCATCATTTTTCTATTGCCAGTGGAGTAGGGATGATTGCGCTATCGGGGCTGGCAGCTGAATTTGGCATCATTATGCTGGTTTATCTGGATGATGCGATTGAGCGTTATAAGGCCGCTGGTAAATTTAACAACAAAGAAGATTTATATGCGGCATTAATTGAAGGCGCCGCACTCAGAGTGAGGCCAAAAGCTATGACAGTAGCGGTGATTTTAGCTGGCCTGATCCCGATATTAATCGGTACAGGTACTGGTTCAGAAGCGATGAGCCGCATTGCCGCACCCATGGTTGGTGGCATGCTCACCGCGCCACTATTATCTTTATTCGTGTTACCTGCGGCTTATATGTTAATTAAAAGAACCTATCATGAGGAGAGTAAAGTATGACTTATGTAATGATTAAATATTTAATCACCGCCGCTGTAGTGGTGCTGGTTTCAGAGTTCGCCAAAGCCAATGATAAATTGGGCGCGTTAGTTGCTGCGTTGCCATTGATCACCGTGTTGACGCTGATTTGGCTATATATTGAGCAGCAACCCGCCCTTAAAATCGCCAATCACGCCTACTACACATTCTGGTATGTGTTGCCAACGCTGCCGATGTTTTTATTGTTTCCGTATTTATTGCCTAAATTGGGTTTCTGGCCAACATTAATCAGCTGCATCATTTTTACTTTGGTGGTTTTTTATCTTTATGCAGTGGCTATTAAGCGGTTTGGCATTCATTTAATTTAATGTCGACTTTATTAAAGCGCCCATTAAATTGGGATATTTTCTGCAAAATCGTCGATAATTTTGGCGATATTGGCGTGTGCTGGCGTCTGGCAAAGCAGTTGCAACGCGAGCACGGATTAATTGTGCGGCTTTGGGTAGATGATTTAACCACCGCTAAAAAAATTATTCCAAATTTGGATGTGCGTTTAAATCAGCAAATTATTGATAAAATTTGTGTGTTAAGTTGGCACGCAAATGCAGATTTTAGCGATGCGGCTAAGGTGGTCATTGAAGCGTTTGCCTGCGAATTGCCCGCAACGTATTTAAATGCAATGTCTCAAAAAAAATCCAGATGGGTTAACTTGGAATACTTGTCAGCCGAATCCTGGGTAGCAGAATTTCATACCAAACCATCACCACAAGCAAATGGATTAACGCGATATTTTTACTTTCCAGGATTTAGTGATGCCACTGGCGGTTTAATCCGAGAAAAACATATTGTTAATGAAAATCAACAGCTTGTGCATGATGATAGACAAAAAAATTGGCTTAAAAAAAGTGTTAACTTAAGCAATCAACATCCGTTAAAAGTGTCATTGTTCTGCTATCCGCATGCGCCGATTGAATCATTATTAACAGCAATGGCTGAATCGAATCAGCCAATTAATTGCTATGTGCCAGAAGGGAGTATTTTGCCGAAAATCGCCCTTTTTTTTGGTAAAAAATCACTCAACGTTAACCGGTTTTTTCAGCTTAAAAATCTCAAGCTGCATGTGTTGCCATTTTTAAATCAAACCGATTACGATCAATTATTAAGCGCATGTGATGTTAACTTTGTGCGCGGTGAAGATAGCTGGCTGCGCGCGATTTGGGCGGGAAAACCGTTTATTTGGCAACCTTATTTTCAAGATGAAAATACGCATATTAAAAAGTTGGAAGCGTTTTTGGCTATGTTTTATGTCAATCTTGATGCGAAAGAGGCTGTTTTTCAGCTACATAGTGATTGGGTTACAGGCCAGTTACACACAGACATTTGGCAAAATTATTTACACCAACTGCATAATATTGCGGATTATACTTCGCAACAATCGCAACAACTGGCGAAGCAAACCGATCTCGCCGCTCAGTTGGTGCTGTTCTGCAACAAGCTTTAGTGCTTTTTTAAAGCGTGAAACTGGTTAAAAATGAAGAGTTTAGGTATAATGCGCGGCTTGATTCCAACCCAATACTTGATATTCCAAACCAATTAATAGTTAGGCAACCGCAATGAAAACAGCTCAAGAACTCCGCGCCGGTAACGTGATTATGGTCGAAGGAACACCACTTGTCGTGGTGAAGGCCGAATACAATAAATCTGGCCGCAGCACAGCCGTGGTAAAAATGAAGTTTAAAAATTTGTTAACGGATGCGCCAAGCGAGACGATTTACGGCGCAGGTGATAAATTTGAGATCATTGTGCTTGAGAAAAAAGAAGTGACTTATAGTTATTTTGCCGACCCAACTTATGTGTTTATGGATGCTGAATATAATCAATATGATGTAGATGCGGAGTTTATGCAAGATGCGTTACCGTTTATTGAAGACGGCATGGCGTGCGATGTACGTTTTTATGACGGCAAAGCGATTTCTGTTGAGTTGCCAACCACCGTGGTGCGCGAAATTACCTACACAGAGCCAGCAGTTAAAGGTGATACATCCGGTAAAGTGATGAAGCCAGCAAAATTAGCATCCGGCTTTGAATTGCCAGTGCCGTTATTTTGCGCGCAAGGTGACAAAATTGAGATTGATACGCGTACAGGTGAATATCGTAATCGCGTGCTTAAATAAAGTAAACGCATTAAAAAAGGGCGCATATGCGCCCTTTTTTAATGCTAAAAATTAATAATACAAAACTAAATTGTATGTTTGCGGCGCAGGCCTGCAAAACCAGCTAACGCACTACCAAATAACCATGCGGCAGCTGGCAACGGAACAGCTGATGGATTACCGTTTCTGCCGATTGTCGAAACACTCACTTCCAGATTATCCATTGCCCATGACTCGTCATCTAAGCTTTGATTACCAGGGCCAAATACAAAAAACTGTATTAATGCAGATGAGCCCGTGTGAGCAAAATCAGAGAAAGTTGGGTCTGCACCTAAATTATAGGCGCTATCAAAGAAAAATTCCCCTTGTGTAAAGCCTAAATCTTGACGGCGTGCAAGTTCAACCCCAGTAGGAGGGGTGTAACTTTGAATTTGACTTGTAGTTGCATTAGCAAATGATTCACTAAATAAAGTATTGCCATCAAATACAATTTTAAAGAAATCACCCTGTGGAAACTCGCCCGTTCCATCAAGTGAGTCAATGGCAGCAAATAAAAATTTTAGGCTAATTGTATCGTGAGCTGGCAAATTGGTTAAATTAAGCGAAACGGTATTGCCTGTTGCGCTGCGTAAAAAATTTCCACCAAACTGATTTCCCGTTGGGCCCAGCCCAGCATAGCCTTGCACACCGGTAAGTGTAGCAGTGCCAGCGGATATTTCGGGCGCTAAAGCGCCGTTGAAATCTGTAGAAAATACAGTGGCGCACAACGCATTACTTGTGAAGCCAATACTAATTAAGAATGTAGTTAAATATAGATAATTTTTCACAGAATTCCCCCTTAGGTTATTGTTACGACATTGCCATTAATGAGGGTATGTTGCAATAGCCCTTTTGGGCTATAAGCGAACTAAGTTAATATTACCTAAAAATAATTAAGATGCAGTGCCACCCACTGTTAACCCATCAATTTTCAGCGTTGGCTGACCAACGCCAACCGGTACGCTTTGACCTTCTTTCCCGCAAGTGCCGACGCCAGAATCCAATTGCATATCGTTGCCAATCATGGAAACCCGCGTTAAAACATCGGGCCCGTTGCCAATTAAAGTGGCACCTTTGACGGGGTAGGTGATTTTTCCATCTTCAATCATATAGGCTTCGGCTGCGCTGAATACAAATTTTCCGCTGGTAATATCCACTTGTCCGCCACCAAAATTGGCGGCATACAAGCCTTTTTTAACCGATTTAATAATCTCAGCCGGATCTTTGTCACCATTGTGCATATAGGTATTGGTCATGCGCGGCATCGGAACGTGCGCATAGCTTTCACGGCGACCATTGCCGGTTAGCGGCATATTCATTAGACGCGCATTTAGGCTATCTTGAATATAGCCGCGTAAAATACCATCTTCAATCAGTACGGTTTTGTTGGTTTGGTTACCTTCATCATCCATGCTTAAAGAACCGCGTCTGTCGGTTAATGTACCGTCATCGACAATGGTGATGCCTTTGGCGGCGACTTGTTTACCCATCATATTGGCAAATGCGCTGCTGCCTTTACGGTTGAAATCACCTTCCAATCCATGCCCAATTGCTTCATGCAACAAAATACCTGGCCAGCCGGCACCCAGCACCACTGTCATGCTACCAGCTGGAGCAGGGCGCGCATCCAGATTAACCAAAGCTTGATGTACCGCTTTTTGCGCATAATCTTGTAATATTTCATCGGTAAAATAGCTATAGTCAAAACGCCCACCGCCACCGCTAGAGCCTTGTTCACGACGTCCGTTTTGTTCTACATGTACTTGCACCGAAATGCGTACCAACGGGCGCACGTCAGCCGCCATTACGCCATCACTTCTAGCGACCATGATCACTTCATATTCACCCGCAATACTGGCCATCACTTGACTGACACGCGGGTCAATTTTTTTGGCAAATTGTTCTAAACGCTCTAGCAATTTAACTTTTGCCTCAGCACTTAAGCTGGCGATTGGATCTTGCGGCAGATAAAGTTGACTATTTTGCTTTGTGATAATACTTTGCTTTTTATTTAAAGCCCCAGTTTGTTCTAGGCCTAACGCGGCAATCGATTTTGTGGCACTGGCTGCACTACTCAAAGCGCTTAAGTTGATATCATCGGAATAGGCAAAAGCAGTTTTTTCCCCACTCACCGCGCGCACGCCAACGCCTTGATCAATACTGAAATTGCCTGATTTAACCTGGCCTTCTTCTAACCCCCACGATTCGCTACGGCTATATTGAAAGTATAAATCGGCATAATCCACTTGGTGCGACATGATATTACCCAGCACACCTTGTATCGCGCTGGTATCAAGCCCAGCCGGTTTCAATAACACATCGTGTGCGGTATCAAAATGGCTGGCTTTGGTTAAATTGGGTTGCTCTATTTTCATAATCTTAATATGTCTTAATTAACATGCTTTAGTTAATATGGTCTTAGTTAAAATGGTCTTAGTTAAAATGGTCTTATTAATATTGTCATATTAATATGGTGACGTAAGTTAAATTTACTATACTCGTACAGCAGAAAATCGCACTAAGTATATTCTTGATTTATGAGGGCTTAAAATGGACTATTTGCTAAATGGCTTTAATGGTGCGGTGCTTAAGCGCGGGTAAGCTGCTGCGCAGGCTGGTTTGATAGTCACGGTTCATGCTAGCCATTACCACGCCAGATCCGCGCGGCAGTCGATCTAAAATTACGCCCCACGGGTCAACGATCATGCTGTTGCCGTGTGTTTCGCGGCCTGATAAATGATAACCGCCTTGCGCGGGGGCGATGACGTAACATAAGTTTTCAATCGCACGCGCACGAATCAAGCTTTCCCAATGTGCTTTGCCAGTGGTTTCGGTAAACGCAGATGGCACTACAATCATATCCACCTCACCCATGGCGCGATATAACTCAGGAAAGCGCAAATCGTAACAAATAGACAGGCCTATTTTGCCGTAAGGCGTATCGACTACAACGACTTCATTGCCCGATTCAATGGTATTTTCTTCATGATAATGTTCTGTGCCTAAATCTAAGCCAAATAAATGAATTTTGTCGTAACGGGCAACTTGTTCGCCTTTATCATTAAACACCAAGCAGCTATTGCGCACTTTGTTGGAGAAGCTACTCACCAATGGTACCGTGCCGCCGATCAGCCAGATTTTATACGCTTTGGCCATTTTGGCTAAAAATCGTTGAATCTGTCCGTCGCCCAGTTTTTCGCGCACGGCCACTTTGTCAGTTTCTTTAACGCCCATAATACAAAAATATTCTGGCAATACCACTATTTTTGCACCTTGGTTTGCCGCAATCGCAATTAAGCGTTCCGCTTCAATCAGGTTTGACGAAACGTGCGGGCTGGACGCCATTTGAATGCCCGCAACTTTGATGCTGCCAGCAGGGCTGTTTTTGGATTGAGTGGAAGTTTTTTTTGTTAAGTTTGCCATATCAACTTTGCTGTTCATTACTGTGTTAATGGAGATTCGTCACTGAGTTTTTGCGCATTGTCTTTATCAGATTTTACATCGATTGGATTATCCCAGGTGCCTGTAATGATATATTCAGACGAGGCAATTTTGTTAAACGGATCTTTTAATATTTTTTGTGCAACAAATGCAGCGGCGCCAACAATAGGCCCGCCGACCAATGCGGCCAGCGATAAACTGTCGCTAACGTGTGGCGTTACTTTTACCTTTAAGTGTTGAGTTTCCGCTTTTAAATTAGTTTCACCTTTAATAAGCGCTTCTGCCGCAGGCCCAGTCATAAAAAAATCATCGCTGCGCACAATGCCATTATCGATTTTTGCGGTGGCACTGATTTTGTCAAAAGCAAAACCGTCGCTGAACAAATCTCTAAAGTCTAAACTTAAACGACGTGGCAGGCTTTGCAAAGTGAGCAGTCCAAACAAACGACCAACACCTGGGCGCACTTTTAAGATTTGGCCTTTGGTGGCTTCAAACGTTAAATTTCCATCCAGCCGACTAATATCAAATTCATGCGGACTTCCGCCCCAGTTAATTTGGCCAGACATTTGCGCATCTCCGCCTTTAACCGTATCTTGCTCAGCAAATCGTAGTAACGTTTTGCCAATATTGTTTGATGTTAGCGATACGACAAGGCTGGTGTTAGGATTGCGCGACCAATTGTGCCAATTTCCCTGCACAGCCAGCGTGCTGTCTGGATTGGTTAAAGTTAACTTTTGAATCACCCAATCTTCACCGTTTTCAAATGCATTTAAAGTAAATAAACCCAGTTTTTTCGTGCCCACTTCAAAGTTATCCGCCACAATATCCAGCGCAGGATAAGATTGTGCCAGTTTTCTAAACTCTCTTTTGACTTTGGTTTTGGTTAAAACTGCATCAGTATTGGCCGATTTTGGCACGATTAAGCGCTTAAGTCGCGCAATTATTTTGCCATTATCTGCGCTTTGCCATTCGATATCGCCCAGCATTTCCTGCGCATCTACACTCATTTTTAAGCCAGTTGCGCTCGGTTGCGCTGTCAGCTTGAGCGCATTAATCGTGCGATTAGCCATGGTGAGTTTGCGTACCGCGATATCGACTTTGTTGATAAAAGATAAATCGGCTTTGCTTACACTTTGATTGTTCGATTGGCTCACAGAATCTTGCGCAAGTAGTGCCAACCAATCATCTACATCAATATCATCCAGCTTGCCATGCAAAAACAAACCTGACTGAGAAGGGGTATTTGCTGGCGTATTGAGGCCGATATCGCCGCGCTCGATTGTTAATTCACCCGCTTGATCAGTGCGTACAATTTTCGCGGAAAGCAGTCGACCGTAATTGACATTGATTTGATCGCTATTCAGGTTGAGCTGCTTTTTATCCACATTAAGCATTAGCTCTTGCTGCGCTGATTTGTTAAATGGCGGCGGTAATAAAATGGCCATGCCAATCAAATTGGAACGAAAATTCATGTTAACCAAAGGTTTTTTAATGCTGATTTCGCCAGCCCAGTTTGTGCTGCCAACCATTTGCTCGGTTAACGCATGTGAAACCATTTTTTTGATGCCAGCATCGTTTACTCTGCCACTGGCAATAATGTTGATCGTTTTATCTGTGCCAGTTGTTAAATTAAATTGAGTAGGCCCGCCTAATATTTCTGTATTGATATTGTTGGCGTAAACACCGTTTTCATTAAAAGTTAAGCTACCATTTAGTTTACTTAACTCGGGCAAACCTGTAGCTGCATTGGCGAAAATCGTACCGTTGCTGACTTTATAAATGCCTTTATATTTTGTAGCGTCCGGATCTTGCAGCGGAATGGTTAAATCCAGCAATAGCTTGCCGCGGCCGGCTGTTTTAAGGTTATCGGTAAAGCCAAGCGTAACCTGTTTTACCGGACTTTCATTAATAAATTTGATGCCATCAGCAACCAAGCCTTCCGCTTCGCTAACGATATGTAATATAGGAGAATCGGCATCTAGCTGTGCAATTTCTGCAATGCTTTTAACGATTTTTTTACCCGAAATATTGCCCGTATGTGTGGTTAACAACATGCGTTTACCTTCAAATAACAGGTCCAAACCAAGGTTGCTAATCACTGGCCAGCCCGTGCCATATTCCACTAAAGCATCACTGATTTTGGCGGTGATTTTAAAAATACCCAGTTTGTTATCGGGTTTTTGCTGGCTGTTTACATAAGGAAAGTCGTCCAAATGTCCTTTAACGGTCAACATAACATCCTCTGCATGCCCTGCTAAAATTGAGGTATCCAGCCAGTGCAAGGTATCTTCACCCAATATAATCGGGTAATAAAAAGAGGCATATTTAGCGTTACCTTTGCCAAATTTTCCAGTTAAATCCAAGTAACCGCCTTTAACGCCGTTCCTGTCATATTTGGCGTTTATGGTGCCCGTCATGTGCGGGCTGGTGATGAATAAATCGGTGGCAGTAAAGCTAATTTTTTTGTCGCGAACTGCCCAGTTAACTTCCCCGGTTAATTGGTTTGCAGGGATTGGGTTACGTAAAATATCTTTAAAATCCAGCATGGCATTCTTGGCGTTTAGCAACACACTTCCGCTGTTTTCATCGGCTTGAATCGAGCCAGAAAGCTGACTAAAACCAGGTATTTTTTGAAAAGCTTGGATGCCCAGTTGATTGAAACGCGTCTTGATTTGATAATGTTGAAGCTTATCTGGCGCACCTTCCCAATGCAAATGCGGCGCTTGTAATAGCCCAACCGGCGCAAAACCTTCTAATTGCTGCAACACGTTATCGGGCAAGCTAACATGCGTAGAAATTTGTTTTAAAGCCGCTAAATTAAATTCGTTAAGTTTAATATCGGCTACAATCCACGGCTGCTTATTTTTAATGCTAGTGGTGTAATACCCGCTGCCGTTGCGAATATTTAAGCCATTATTAGTGTTGAGTGTGATATTTTTCGCGCTAATTGTGTGCGTATTATCGGCTTCAATCCATTCCACTTCGCCTGAAAATTTTTCTGCAATCAATGGCTTGGTCTGACTTTTTGTCATCAGCGCCAAATGGTGAATCGCCGCCTGCGTTTTAATGCTTTTAATGTGCGCATTGGCAAAATTTAACCAGATTTTTGCGTTGCCAGTGCCGCTTTGCATGTCGACTGGATAATCCAGCCAGGGTTTATAGGCGATTAAATCCGTGTGTTTTAGCTCGGCAAATAAATCGCCGTACCAAGTATTGATTTTAGAGATATCGCGCCCAACAAAACTGCCGTTGGCGTTAATTTTTTGCTGTGTCCCAGCCGATGCAAAAGCCGATAATTCAAATTGATGTTGGCCTAGCAGGCTTTGTAAAACGGGATGATGCAGCTTAAGATTCACCTGTTTCAGTGATAATTTGGGTGCTTGGCGTAAATCGTCCTGCCAAATCACTTGTGCGTTTTTAACTTCAACTTCGCGTTGGCGCAATAACCAATTAACAAAATCGGGCTTGGATTCTCCCGCAAGATTAACGCCCGCCAAGTAAATGCTGCCATCGGCTTTGCGCCGAATAGTTAAATTAGGCTGATGCACAATCAATTGCACGAGTTTTGGCTGCAACATTGGCACGCTTAACCACGAAAGGCTGGCCTCCACATTATTTAAATGCAGCGCAACGCGGTTTTCTGCATCAAATAAATCCATACTATGCAATGCAACATGTGGCGATACGCCATCCCAGCTAGTAATAATCTCGCCGATAGTAACTTTTTGCCCGATCGTTTTGCTGGCGTAAGCAGCAATGTCGTCCTTGTATTGATCGATATTGGGGAAAATCACAAAGCGCAGTGTGAGTGCTGCTAATGCGATAACTGCCAGTAACACTAATAAACCGTATAACAGCCAGCGGACTATTTTTTTTAGTGTGATCATTAACTTTGTGCGATGTAACCTTGAGAGTAAAAACGATGCAAATTAAGTGTATGCAAACTTAACCCTTATTTTACTTGAAAAATTACCGATAACTTGTAAACAAAACGTAAACAAGTATTCAACGGGAGTCTGACAATAATTGGGCTAGATTGCTTTAGAATAACGCCTTTTGGCGAATTTGGCTGACTAATTCGATTTAAGTGGTTTTTGACTGGATTTATATTGATTCAATTTAGAAATTTAAGCCTGTTTCGCGGCGTAAAAATATTGCTGGAAGCGGCTAATTTTCAGCTGCATCCTGGCCATAAGGTCGGTTTAATCGGCGCTAATGGCGCAGGAAAATCATCACTTTTTGCCTTGCTGCGCGGCGAGTTACAGCAAGAAGTGGGCGATTTGGACATGCCGCCCAATTGGGTGATTGCGCATGTGGCGCAAGAAACGCCCAGCCTTAATTTGCCCGCCCTGCAATTTACGCTGGAAGGCGATGCAGAATTGATGGGTATTGAAGCAGAATTAGTGCAAGCTGAAACGCAACATCAAGGCGCTAGTTTTTCAGGTGAAAGCATCGCTGAGTTGCATCAGCGTTTAACCGATATCGATGGCTATTCAGCCAAAGCGCGCGCATCCAGTTTATTGGATGGTTTGGGTTTTAGCCAATCTGACTTAAGCCGTTCCGTGAGTGAATTTTCTGGTGGCTGGCGCGTGCGGTTGAATTTGGCGCGTGCGCTAATGTGTCGCAGTGATTTGTTGTTATTAGATGAACCAACCAACCATTTAGATTTGGACGCGGTGATTTGGTTAGAAGGTTGGTTGCGCGATTATCGCGGCACGCTGTTATTGATTTCGCACGATAGGGATTTTTTAGATAATGTGATTGATACCGTGCTGCATATCGAGCAGCAACGCATTACGCTGTATCGTGGCGGATATAGCGATTTTGAGCGGCAACGCGCGGAAAAGCTGGCCTTGCAACAAGCCATGTTTGAAAAACAGCAACGTAAAGTGGCGCATTTGCACAGCTATATTGATCGGTTTCGCGTGCAAGCCACCAAAGCGCGCCAAGCGCAAAGTCGCATTAAAGCGCTAGAGCGCATGGAAATGATTTCAGCTGCACACGTAGATTCGCAATTTAGCTTTGAGTTTCGCGCACCCGTTGCTGCACCTGATCCCTTATTGGTATTAGATGATATTGACGCCGGCTATAAAGACGCAAAGCATGCGGACAAAACGATTCTTAAAAAAGTCGTGATGGCGATTCGGCCAGGTGAGCGCATGGGTTTATTGGGTAAAAATGGCGCAGGTAAATCCACCTTAATTAAATTATTAGCCGCAGAATTACAACCATTGGCGGGCAAAAGGGTAGAAGGCAAAGATCTCAATATCGGCTATTTTGCCCAGCACCAATTAGAGCAATTGCGCCCGCATGAATCGCCGCTACAGCATATGCTGCGCCTAGAGCTTGAATTAAAAGTACCTGCAACGCGCGAACAAGAAATTTTAAACTATCTAGGCGGCTTTGATTTTAAAGGCGACATGGCGCGCGCTAGTTGCGAGAATTTTTCGGGTGGCGAAAAATCACGGCTGGCATTGGCTTTACTCATCTGGACGCGCCCGAATTTATTGTTATTAGATGAACCAACCAATCATTTGGATTTAGAAATGCGCCACGCGTTAACCTTGGCTTTGCAGGATTACCAAGGCGGCGTGATTTTAGTTTCGCATGATAGAGCCTTGCTGCGCGCCACTTGTGATAGTTTTATATTGGTTGCCAATGGCGTTGCCGAAGCATTTGATGGCGATTTGGAAGACTATAAAGATTGGCTGGCCAGCAAAAAAACGCAGGAAAAGTCAGAACTTAACACTCAAATAATGCCAAAAAAGAATGACTACGCGTTAAGCAAAGCCGAGCGCCAAACGCGTATCGTCGCGCGCAGGAGGCTAATAAAAGAAACTGAACAAATTGAAAAAAATCTGGAAAAATTAAATGCTGAAAAAACCACGCTGGATGCACGCGCTAGTGAAGCCAGTTTGTACGAAGCAGACAATAAATCCGAATTGCAGCATTTATTAAAACGACAAGCTGAATTAAGCAGCGCGATTGATACCGCCGAAATGCGCTGGCTGGAACTGCATGAACAATTGGAATCTTTACCGGAGATTTGATTGGCTAGAAATTTAGTTAACCAGTATTTAATGAAGAATTTTTAAAGGTGAGAAAATATGGATTATTCAACACGCTTAACGCTTTTACACACGCTATGTTTAGCAGAAACATTTAACGATGGCGCAAAGCCGAATATTAGTTTAGACGATTATTCTGCAGTGGATTCTGCGCATTACTTAGCCAGTTTCGTCACTTTTAGAGCGATTCAAGAAGCTGGTCGCCAGCCGGCGGACGAGCGGCAAACCAATTTCGATATGCTCAGTGTGTATCAAGCGTATGCTATGTTGATTTTTGCGTTTTTAACCTTGCCGTTAACGCATGAGTTATCAGAGGATGATAAAGCGGCGCCAGATTTAACCGCGGCACAAGTGATTATTGCCAAAACCTTGTTTGCAGGGATTAACGATGCAGAATTGATTGAAATCATTGAATCCGGTTTTCATAAATTCAAACTGATAGGCGATGCAGAGGCCGAGCATTGGAGCGAGTTTAGAGAGAATCTGGATAAACTGACCGTGAGTTTTGTGATTGCGGGTACGGACGATGATAGTCCGCACAGTAAAGAAGAAGTGTTGCCACTTTTTGGTCAATTGTTAAGTCAATTGAGTGAAGCATTTGAACGCGATTAATGCCCAAAATTAATTTCTTACAGTGTTAATGCCAAATAAAAAACCTGTTTGCGCTAACAAGCAGGTTTTTTTTGCCTTAAATGATTGGTTAACTATTGGTTGGTTTTGCTACAGCTTTATGGTGTTGATAACGCGCTTTACCCATGCCTTGTTTCCCATGCTCCATTTTAAATTCACGTGCTTTTTGACGTTGTTCAGGTGTTAACAAAGCGTTAATCTTAGCCTGGGTTTGTAAGCGATTCATGGCTTTTTCTTTTTCCAATTGTCCCAATTGGTCCGTTAATTGCTGCGCTTTCGCTTGATCAAAAGTGTCGGCTTGACCTAGTAAACGAATTGCTTCGTGCGTTTCATGTTGCTGATTGCGCTGTGCATATTTTGCAGGTGCTTGCTCGTGCATAATGGCAAAGATTTTATCTTGCTGATCTTGGGTTAAATTAAGCGCACGAAAGTGAGGCGGTATACCGTTTTGATTCATGCTGGCATGATGGCCAGCTTTGCCGCTGTGTCTTTCGCAATGTTTGCCTGCATCCGCATGACTTAAGCTGGCAAAGGGTAGCGCAATGGCCAAAGTTGAAATAGCCAATAATTTTTTAATGGTGATATGTTTCATGTTGTCATCCTTATCAATGTTAACTTAAAAATCCTATTGGTATTGCTTGTGATTTAGGATGTTGCCATTGTGCAACTTGCACTTGTAAAACGCCGTTAAGGCTTTGTAAATCTGCGTAAATATTGGCTGATGCGCTTGTTGATGATTTGTGTGACCGCTATGATGACTTAACCATTAAAATGGCGGAAAAAGTGATGGATAAAATTTTACTGATTGATGACGACACCGAGCTAGTCAAGATGCTCAAAGAGTATATCGACATAGAGGGTTTTGCCGTAAGCACCGCACACGATGGTGAAGTTGGCTTAAAGATATTACAAGCGGAACAATTTGATTTAGTGGTTCTGGATGTAATGATGCCGAAGCTGAATGGCATTGAAACTTTGCGAACAATTAGACAAACCAGCAATATGCCAGTGATTATGCTAACCGCAAAAGGCGATGACGCAGACCGCATTGTGGGTTTAGAGTTGGGTGCGGATGATTATGTACCAAAACCCTGCACACCGCGCGAGTTGGTGGCGCGCATCAGGGCGATTCTGCGCCGTGCAAAGCCAGTGCAAAATAGCACAAAAACCATCACATTAAATGCGTTAACTTTAACGCCAGAACAGCGCCGTGTGGAGTGGTCTGGTCAGCAATTATCACTCACCAGTACCGAGTTTAATTTATTGGAAGTGCTGGTAGAACGGGCTGGTAGCGTGGTGAGTAAACAAAAATTATCAGAGCTTGCACTTGGACGCCCGCTGGCCAAATTCGACCGTAATATTGATGTGCATATGAGTAGTGTGCGCCAAAAACTGAGCGCAGCGGCCAATGGCAAGCAGATGATACAAACGGTTTATCGCTTGGGTTATCAATATATTAAAGAATAACCAAAATATAAAAATACCTAGATACTAAATAAAATGGGCCGTTTATATTGGAAGTTTTTTCTGTTTTTCTTTTTTGCGCAGCTGACTACCGTGTTGATGGTGAGCTTTGCTATAGGTTTAGTGCACGATAAACAAGAGCGCGAAAGACGTTTAATTAATACTGCACCGCCTGCGCAAACCATGGTGATAACGGCCGCCAGCACCTTAAAAGTAGCTGGTATCGAATCGCTTAAAATGTTGCTGCAAGGATGGGTTAAGGAGGCAATGCCTCAGCTTTATGTAGTAAATGAAGCGGGTGTTGATGTATTAGGGCGCGCGTTACCCGAAGGCGTTAATCAAGATACTTTACCAATCTTAACCAATGATTTTAATAAGCGTACTATTCAGCAAATATTAGCGGATGATGGACAGCGTTATTGGCTGTTTGTCGCACCGCATGTCAAACGGCCGCTAGGCAATCTGTTCGATAAACGCCCACCCAAGCGACTGGCAATCGGATTGTCACCGCATGAATTCAAGCGATTGATTCCTTTAATGCCGCTTGTTGTCGGTGTTTTTGTCAGTTTAATTTTTGCGGCAATACTGGCTTGGTATTTTTCTAAACCGATCAAGCAGTTAAGGCAGGCTTTTGAAAGTGCGGCAAATGGCAATTTAAATGCGCGAGTGGGAACGGTGATGCAGGGTAGGAATGACGAATTGGCTGATTTGGGCAGTGCTTTTGATGTAATGGTAAGCCGTATCAGCCAATTAATACAAAGCCAGACAAGGTTAATGCATCAAGTATCGCACGAATTGCGTTCGCCATTGGCCCGTTTACAAATCGCTATTGGCTTGATTAAGCAACAGTCAGATCAGCCAAATGCAGGGCATAAGGTAAATGAAAAAATCCGCACCGCACTTGATCGCATTGAAATGGAGTCCATGCGCATGGATAATTTAGTCGGCGAATTATTGACTTTGTCGCGGCTAGAATCAGGCGAAATGACTTTGCAAAAAGAACGGGTAGATTTAAACGAGTTGCTGCAAGAGCTGGTTGCTGATGCTAATTTTGAAGGTATTGCTCATCACGTTAAGGTGGACTATGTAGCTAATTCGACCATCTATATACAAGCGCAGCCCGATTTACTACAACGTGCAATTGATAATGTGATTCGCAATGCCGTTAAATATAGCCCAGCAAACACTACAGTCGTATTAACCAGCAAGGTGAACCCTGCAGATAAAAAAGTCACGCTAACGCTGATAGACCAAGGTTTGGGTGTTAAAGAAACAGATTTAGATGCTGTATTTAAACCTTTTTATCGAGCAAATACGGAAAACACGGCGGCCACACAAGGTTATGGACTTGGTTTGGCGATTACCAAGCAAATCATAGAAGCGCATGCAGGCACAATAACCGCGACTAACACAGCAGATGCTGGGCTAAAAATGACTATCATTTTGCCAATTATTTAATCAATTCGTGCTAAATTATAGTTAATATCACTTTATTAAATCCAATTGGCGATTGTTGCCGTATAACTACTTAGCAACAATCACTCAACATTTCAAAGATAACTTCAGTGCTTACATCCATTAAAAAAAATCTTTTACCTGTTAAAGCGTTGCTGGGCCTTGCCGTTATATTCGCCACCAATGCGTGTAGCCCTATCAAATTACTCAATGTGGCTGTGCCAGAAAGCACATACAAAATAGAATCGGATATCGCCTATGGCACTTTACCAAGGCAAAAATTAGACATTTATTTACCCAATTTAGAGGCAACACAGCAATTTAAAAACACCTCTCGCAAAGTGGTGATATTTTTTTATGGCGGTAGTTGGGATTCTGGCGAACGTAGTGACTATAAGTTTGTAGGTGAAGCATTGGCGTCGCAAGGCTTTATTGTTGTTATTCCCGATTACCGTGTGTATCCAGATGTGTTATTTCCAGCCTTAATGGCAGACCCGGCAATGGCTGCGCGTTGGGTAAAAGACAACATCACTCGCTATAACGGCAATGCCAATCAAGTTTTTTTGGCGGGCCATTCTGCAGGTGCGCATATTGCAGTTATGCTAGGCGTTAATGCGGAGTATTTAGCAAAACAATCCCTTAAACCCGCAGATTTTGCTGGGATTATTGGGCTGGCAGGGCCCTATGATTTTTTACCATTAAAATCAGATCGATTAAAAACCATATTTGGGCCAGAATCAGAGCAATGGAAATCACAACCCATCAACTTTGTCGATGGAAAAAATCCGCCCATGTTACTTGCGGTAGGCAAAAAAGATGGCACAGTTTGGCCGCGCAATACCTATAATTTGGCCGAAAAAATCAAAAACAATAACGGCTTGGTGCAAGTAATGTCATTTGAAAATTATGGACATATTGATATGGCGGCAAAACTGGCCAAACCACTTCGTGGCAACGGCGAACTGTTAAAAGCAATGGCCGATTTTATACAAAATACACCAGCAGAGACGGTTGTTATCAGCAAACCTTAAGTTAAGTTTGCGCATGATTTTTTAAAAAATGTTCAAAATATTGAACGGCAGTCTTTTGCGTACAATATTGATTGGCAAATGCAAAGCCTGTTTCACTTAGCTGTTTAGTTTTAGTTTCGTCATTCCACAAAGTCTCAATTTTTTCTGATAAATCATCTGCATTTTTAGGCTCGCAAAATAAACCCGTTACCTGGTCTTTAATATAATCTTGCACGCCAAGTGAGTTAGTCACCACAATCGCTTTTTTGAAAAACATGGAAGACACAATCGTCACATGGCCACACGGCACTTGGCTATCTCTAAGCGGCAACACCATAAATGCACTGTGCGCCAAAATATTATGCGCATGTGCAAGCGAAATATTGGAATAAACTTTTACGTTGTCTGGTACTATCAAGCCTTGCAGGCTGTCTGCACTTGCCACTAATATCAATTTAATGTGAGGCAACTTTTTCATCGCTTGCATTAATGTTGCGTAATCTCTGCCTTGGCTGCCTAAAGCGCAAATGTAGTGCCCAGGTTCAATCGGCGTTTCAGTTAAATCAACTTTAGGCGCATGCACCGCCCAATGCAACATGTCTATTTTTTCAATCGGTATATCAAAGTAATTAGCATACAATTTGCGTTCAACAGTGGAATAACTAACAAATTTGGTAGGCTGCTGAAAAGCCTTTGCCATTGCACTACGTTGTGCGCCATGTGGTAAGTCAGTCAGGTTGAATGAATAAACTAAATGCGGTGTATCAGGACATATAATTTTAGCCAAATTGCCTGCGTACAAAGCAGGCCTAGGCCCGTGAGAAACCAGAACTGAAGATTTTTTTCTGGCTAATGTTACTGCTTTGCTTGCAGCAACTACGCGCGCAATAGAGTCTTTTTTTGGTAAAAGTGCTGGCAACTTTACTGCCAGGCTTGAAAAATGATGCCACTCATCATTGGTGTGCTTGAACTCGTCATGTAGCCAATTCCAGCTGGTATTCAAGTCGCTTAAGTTAATAATATGCATATTTAGCCCGAATAGTTAACACTTAAAATTAGCTAATTTTAAGTGTTAACTAATTTCTCTAGTCGCCAGGAACTGAATATCTGGATATCGCTCTTGCGCCATCTGTAAATTAACACGATTCGGCGCTAAATAGACATATTCTTCGTTGCCATCTAAACCCACATTAAAGCCGTATTTGTCAGCAATCGCATGTAAATCAGCATCGCTTCCACGCAACCAGCGCGCGGTATAGCAATCATAACTTTCAAATGCCACATCTACGCCATATTCATGTTCTAAGCGATGCGCCACCACGTCAAACTGCAATAAACCGACTGCGCCTAAAATCAAGTCATTTGATAAAAGAGGGCGGAATAACTGCGATGCGCCTTCTTCTGCCAATTGTTGCAAGCCTTTTTGCAACTGCTTCATTTTAAGCGGATTTTTTAAGCGCGCGCGGCGGAAAAATTCAGGTGCAAATGAGGGTATACCAGTAAATTTCAGCTCTTCGCCTTCACTAAACGTATCGCCGACTTTGATCGTGCCGTGATTAGGGATACCGATAATGTCGCCAGAATAGGCTTCGTCCATGGTGGTGCGGTCGCGCGCCATAAACGTAATCGCATTATTCACCGCCATTAATTTGCCAGTAGATACTTGCTTGATTTTCATGCCACGCTCAAAACGGCCAGAACAGACGCGCAAAAATGCAATACGATCGCGATGTTTTGGATCCATATTGGCTTGAATTTTGAATACAAAGCCTGAGAATTTTGGCTCATCAGGCGTAATTTCACGATTTGCAGTTTGTCGCGCTAATGGGGCAGGGGATAAATCGACTACAGCATCTAACAATGATTGCACGCCAAAGTTGTTGACGGCAGAGCCAAAAAATACAGGCGTTTGCTTACCGCTTAAATATCGTGCCGCATTAAATTCATGTGATGCGCCACGTACTAATTCAACATCAACTCGCAACTCTTCAGCTTGTCGTCCAATTAATTCATCTAAACGCGGATTATCTAAACCTTGAATCGTCTCCGATGTGCCTTTTTCTGCATGCGGATCAAAAAACAAAATGCTATCATTGACTAAGTTATATACACCACGAAACGATTTTCCCATGCCAATTGGCCAAGTCATCGGCGCGCATTCCATACCTAGTGTGGTTTCAATTTCATCCAGCAATTCAATTGGTGCACGGCTTTCACGGTCTAGTTTGTTGATAAACGTAATAATCGGCGTATCGCGCATGCGACATACATTGAGCAATTTAATGGTTTGCGCTTCTACACCATTGACTGAGTCAATCACCATCACGGCAGAATCCACCGCCGTCAATGTACGATAGGTGTCTTCTGAGAAATCATCATGGCCTGGCGTATCCAGTAGATTCACCATATGGTCACGGTAAGGAAACTGCATCACGGATGAAGTGACTGAAATGCCACGCTGCTTCTCAAGCTCCATCCAGTCAGATGTCGCGTGGCGTGCCGCTTTACGTCCACGCACTTCACCCGCTACTTGAATTGCACCGCCAAACCATAATAGCTTCTCGGTAAGGGTAGTTTTACCTGCATCGGGGTGAGAAATAATGGCGAAGGTACGACGGCGGGTGATTTCTTGTTGTATTGAAGACATAAAGATTACACTATTAATCAAAAGTGTTATTTTAGCGCATAGGCACTGATTTATGACTTAACATTTATACTCTAAAAAATATAATAGTTTAATAACTGTAGATATTTTTTAATTTTGTCTTACTTGTTTAAGTTTATTTAAAAATGCAATTGCTGTAGCTAATATTTGTTTATTAAAATTAAGTAAATGTAGCAAAGTATCCATTAATATAGATTGTTTAACAATTGATGTTTTAAGTTGACTGTAATGTTTTTTCGCAAATACTTTATGATGTAAGTCATAGGTTTCTAGCGCGTTATAAATCAAACCTGCCTCTTCATGCGACAACTCTATTCTGCATGGGTAAATTTCTGCCAAACTGGTTACAATTTTTGTATAGACTATAGGACCAGTGAGCTTGAGTACGCCCATTTTGCCAGTTCCATGTAATAGCGAGTTATATTTCTCAATATTGCTACATACTGCGTTAATTACATTCTTTAGTATAGGGTGGCCAGGTGCAGTAATAATATGCCATTGTTGAATCTCTCCATTGGGATTATTTATTCCTACATAAAAACCAAGCTTAAAACTTGGGTCATATTGTGTCCAGTGTGATGAAATAAAAGTCTCATTTTTCTGAATTATGCTATTCAAAGGTTTGCTTAACCCGCTTTTGATATCTAAATAAACTCCACCTTCTTTATAAATCAAAAGGTACCTAAAAAAATCAGCTCTAGCTGCACCATATAATGGGTTAATTAATAAATAAAACCGTAATAATTCTGGAAAGTTTAACTTTATATACTGTTCAATGTCTGCGTCATCGTATAGCTTATGTAGCCAGTCGGGATTCTGAAGTTTGATATGCTTGACATTTTTTTCTAACTCGTCAGGTAAGTTTTTAGTGAAAAATGTTTGATGGATTACTTTTGGAATATGATGCTCAAATTCTAATTCATCAACATATGTCTTATCATTCGATGCGTTTAATAAAAAAGGTGAGCATAGAGTATTAAAAAATGTTTTCATAACTGTTATTTTACAACTTCTTTCAATTGGTCTAATATCGCTGGATTATCCAATGTTGAAATGTCTGAAGTGATCTCTTCACCTTTTGCCAATGAGCGTAAAAGTCTGCGCATAATTTTTCCGCTGCGCGTTTTTGGCAAGTTATCACCAAAGCGGATCTCATCTGGCTTGGCGATTGGGCCGATTTCTTTTCCTACCCAGTCACGTAAGTTAGCAACGATTTTTTTGGCTTCTTCGCCAGTAGGTCTAGCGCCTTTTAGTACCACATAGGCAACGATTGATTCGCCTTTGATATCATGCGGTTTGCCAACCACGGCGGCTTCTGCCACTAATGGATTTGAAACCAAGGCTGATTCAATTTCCATTGTGCCCAAGCGGTGACCAGACACGTTAAGCACATCGTCAATGCGGCCCATAATGGTGAAATTACCTGTTTTAGCATCGCGCACTGCGCCATCACCTGCCAAATATAACTTACCACCTAAATCCACTGGATAATAACTGGTTTTAAAGCGCTCTGGGTCGTTGTAAATATTACGGATCATGGATGGCCATGGCTTTTTAATCACCAATAAGCCGCCTGTACCCCAAGGTAAATCTTTGCCTGTTTCATCTACCACGTCAATGGCAATGCCCGGGAAAGGCATGTTACAGGAGCCAGGCGTTAAGGCATGCGCACCTGGCAATGGCGTAATGACATGGCCGCCCGTTTCGGTTTGCCAGAAGGTATCGGCGATTGGGCAACGGCCGCCACCCACTTGTTCAAAATACCACATCCATGCTTCTGGATTAATTGGTTCACCCACAGTGCCTAATAAACGCAAACTACTCAAATCGTAGTTTTTAGGATGCGTACTTGCATCCATCTCACTTGATTTAATCAGCGAGCGAATCGCAGTTGGTGCAGTATAGAATATGGAAACTTTATGTTTTTCAATCATCTGCCAAAAGCGTCCAGCATTCGGATAAGTTGGAATGCCTTCAAATACCACTTGTGTCGCGCCCATTGCCAATGGGCCATAGGTTACATAACTATGGCCAGTAATCCAGCCCACATCGGCGGTACACCAGTACACGTCATCAGGTTTTACATCAAAGGTCCAGCGCATGGTGTTCATAGCATGCAGTAAATAACCCGCTGAGCTGTGTTGTACGCCTTTTGGTTTGCCAGTTGAGCCGCTGGTATACAGTAAAAATAGCGGATGTTCCGCATTCACCATCACCGGTTCACATTCTTGTGCCTGGCCTGCGATTAAATCATTCCACCACACATCTTTTGCATTCCAAGCCACATCTTGGCCGGTTTTTTTCAGCACGATTACTTTTTGTATGCCATCCCAGCCATGTTCGCTTTTTGCTTGCGCAATGCCTTCATCGACAGCGGCTTTTAATGGTAATGTTTTGCCGCCGCGATATTGACCGTCTGAGGTAATAATCGCAACCGCGCCTGCATCAATCATGCGTTCATTTAAGCTTTTGGCAGAAAAGCCACCAAACACTACAGAATGCGTTAAGCCTAAGCGTGCGCAGGCTTGCATGGCAACAATGGCTTCAATGCCCATTGGTAAATAGATAATCACGCGCGAGCCTACACTTAAATTCAGCGTTTTTAAGCCGTTGGCAAACTGGCATACTTGGTGATACAACTCTTTGTAAGTCACCGTTTTCGTGTCACCGTTATCCGCTTCAAAAATAATCGCCGTTTTGTTGGGGATTTTGGCTAAATGTTTATCCAAACAATTGACTGAAACGTTTAACTCGCCATCTTCAAACCACTTGTAGAATGGCGCTTGTGATTCGTTGAGTGTTTTGGTAAATGGCTGATGCCAGACCAATAATTCGCGTGCTAAATTTGCCCAAAAAACTTCGTAATCGGCTTCGGCTTCGGCACAAAGTGCGTTATAAGCTTCTAAGCCAGAAACATGGGCTTGCGCCTTAAATTCCTCACTCGGATGGAACACGCGGTTTTCGGTTAATACAGATTCAATAGCCATGCAACGCAACTCCCAAATTTGTCATTAATCAATTGATGGTTAATGAAAGACATTCACTTTTTTATAATAATGTTTAAGGTAAGATATAACACACTAGTTAACCAATATATTACCTTAAAAAACCCATGCAATCACTGGATAAATACTTGTCATTAACCCAAGCGCCCACTCGTTTTGAGGCTGGATTGCAACACCTGGTCAATTGTAGTTTGTACGCAACGCGTTTGCTGGCAAAAGATGCCTTGCTACTAGAAGATTTGCTAGAAAATCACCAGCAAACTTATACGCTTGAACAGATGCAGCAGTTTTTGAACGATGCCAACATAAGAGAAGAAATTGCATTAAAAAAAGTGTTAAGGCAGTTGCGCCAGCGCGTTTTGTTAAGAATTATTTATCGCGATTTGAACCAATTATGTGCTTTAAATGAAGTGATGCAAACCATTTCTGAACTGGCGGAAATCACCATTCAAACGGCGGTTAATTTTCATTCAATATGGCTGGAAGCTAATTATGGCAAGCCTTACAGCGAAGCTGGTTTGCCACAGCAAATGATTGTGGTGGGCATGGGGAAATTAGGCGGTTTTGAACTAAACGTGTCTTCGGATGTGGATTTGATTTTTAGCTATGAAGCCGAAGGTGAAACGCTTGGCGAAAATCTGAGTGATAGCAGTGGCAACAATGTCATTAGCAATCAAGATTTTTTTAACAAATTGGGAAAAAAAGTGATATCGGCTTTGGATGATGTGACCGAAGACGGTTTTGTGTTCCGAATGGATATGCGTTTGCGCCCATTTGGCTCTGAAGGCATGTTGGTACCCAATTGCGAGGCGCTGGAAGAGTATTACCAAAATAACGGACGCGAGTGGGAGCGTTACGCCTGGATAAAAGGCCGTGTGGTGGCAGGGCCGAAAGAATTAATTACCAAGCTATTAAAGCCATTTGTATTTCGAAAATATTTAGATTTTAACGCGCTAACTAGCTTGCGAGATTTAAAAATGCAAATCCAGCGCGATGTGCTGCAAAAAGGCCTGCAAGATAATATTAAACTAGGCCGCGGCGGTATTCGTGAGATTGAGTTTATTGCCCAAGTTTTTCAGTTAATACGCGGTGGAACGGATACCAGCTTACAAATAAAACCGACTTTACAAGTGTTAAAGTTGCTACAAAACAAAAGCTTATTACCAGAAAAAATAGTAACCGAATTAACGACTGCTTATGTGTTTTTAAGAAACTTAGAACACCGTTTAATGTATGTGGACGATCAACAAACGCAAGATTTGCCAAAAAGTGATATTGCAAGAGCGCGCATCGCCAGCGCGATGCAGTTTAAAGATTGGCAAAGCTTTTTAGCGCAATTAAATGTGCATAGACAAATCGTACAGCAGCATTTTGACGCGACTTTTAATAGTGAGCCTTCATCCGGCGCCGCCATCGATAAGCAATCTAGCCAACAAAATAAGACTGAAGTCGCACTTTGGCAACAAACACTTGATAGCAATATTGCTCTGCAAGCACTATCTGATGCGGGTTATAGCGAGGCGAATGAAGCTTTGCAACGTTTAAAAATGCTGCGCGCAAGCAGTCGCTATCAGCAGCTGCCAGAAACTAGTCGCCAGCGTTTTGATCGCTTAATGCCGTTGGTGATTCAAATTGCCGCGCAAGAAGAAAATAGCGACATCGCGTTATTGCGCACCATTAGTTTGCTAGAGAATATCTGCCGCCGCGCCAGTTATTTGGCCTTGCTGGCGGAATATCCGCAGGCGTTAAACTTGGTGATTAAGCTATGCGCTGCCAGCCCGTGGCTGGCGCAATATTTATCTGCCCATCCCATTTTGCTGGATGAATTGCTAGACTCGCGCACCTTGTACGAAGAGCCAGATTTTGCTTTACTAAAAGCCGAATTAATCGAAAAAATGCAGCACTTGCAAAATGACACCGAAGCGCAAATGGATGCCATGCGTCATTTTAAACATGCCACCATTTTAAAATTTGCCGCGCAAGATGTGGCCGATGCATTGCCGCTGGAAATCTTATCGGATTATCTCAGCAATCTAGCCGATGTGATTGTGCAAGTAAGCTTGCCAATCATTTGGAATAGTCTGAAATTTAAACATATCGATACGCCGCATTTTGCCGTGATCGGTTATGGCAAGTTAGGCAGCAAAGAATTAGGCTATATGTCTGATTTAGATATTATATTTCTTTATAGTCATCCGCATGAAAATGCTAGTAACGACAACACCGCAGAAAATGCTAATGGCGATGCGTTACAACCCAGTACTACGGATAGCAGCGGAAACAGTGGTGAAATCTATGCGCGTTTCGCGCAGCGTATCAACAACTGGTTCAACAGTATTACCAACGCAGGCTTGCTGTATGAAACCGATTTGCAGTTGCGCCCAGATGGTAATAGTGGCTTGCTGGTCAGCAGTATCGCCGCATTTAAAGAATACCAGCTCACCAAAGCGTGGGTATGGGAACATCAAGCATTGACCCGCGCGCGATTGATTGCGGGCGACGCTGATATTGGTAGAGCATTCGAGCAAGTGCGTGTAGACGTGTTAAGTCAGCAGCGCGATGGTGAAACGCTGAAAAAATCTGTAATAGAAATGCGCGAAAAAATGCGCGCCAGCCATACACCGCAAGCGGGTTTATTTGATATTAAACACGATGCAGGCGGCATTATTGATGTGGAATTTTTAGTGCAATTTTTAGTGTTAAGTCATGCCAATAAACACCCAGAATTAACCGAAAATATCGGCAATATCGCGTTGTTAAAATTGCTGGCTTCACTGGATATTATTGAAGAAACAGCAGCAGAAAACGTAATCATTGCTTACAGGCAATACCGAAAAATGCAGCATGCGCTTAAATTGCAGGGCGTGACGCATACTAGAGTCGAAACGGGTTTAGTTTCACATCATATTATCGGAGTGAAAACTTTATGCGCGCGCGTTTTTTTAACTCATTATGAGTAGCCAATATCAATAAAGCGCAAGTTGCGAAATGATAAGCAACTAATATGCAAATTAGTGCCTTTGTGCTTTTAATACGGCTGCGTAATGATGGCTTAGAGAACTTAATTGCTATATTCAACGGTGTACCAAGCAATTATTGCAGCGGCAATAACGCTGAATATTATTGCGCTTATTGCAATCATATTTGCGCGGTTTGAATTGCTTAAAGCTTTGCGTGCAATATACATAGTTTCTTCTTCTCGAGCATCACGCTTTGCTAAAGAAGCTGCTGAGCGTGACTCTTCTTTACGACGCAACCACTCTTGAGCAATAGCTTGATGCTGGGCATTATATTGACCATGTGCAATTCTTTCGCGCACCTCAAGTTCATTATCGTAAGCTTCAAGTTGCTGCAAAAATGGAAGTTGTGCCATAAGAATCCTTACGTAAAATAAATATCCTAATCGACGATTAATTTTGCGTCAAATTAAATAGTTGTAAGGTATTTCGTTTACTTCCAAACCTTACCATAAGCCTTAAGCAATCGTTGATGCATAACGCTACCTTCCATATTTTCACCAAGTAATCCTAAACCAAAATATTGCTCTTCACGATTCAATAATTTATGCGCTTGTTGCAAGGTTTCTGTGCCATACATTAACGTCAAATTAGCTTCAAACGCTTCTGTATCTTCTGATTCTGTCATCTCTTTAAGTTGCACGATATTGTCAATGCAACGATAAACGCGGGCGCGTTTTTCAGGTAGTTCGCCAAATTGGGCAATCCATGCGCAGCCATTTAGAATCTCATCGGTATCGCCAGCAGCCAAGGCGGCAAGTGTTTTTAATTCGCCAGCGCGTAAATCTACCCATGTGGTATTTGGGTCTGCGCATAGACCGATTAATGTGGTCACAGGTAACTCATCTGCCAATTCTAAATCTAACAAGATTTGTAACAATTGTGCAGATTCAGTTTGGTTAAGTTCTGGCAAACGTAACGCAAAAGGGCGCACCAAATTGCCAACGGTATTGTTTTCCCATTGCAACTCTTCTACTGGGTAGATTTCACTCATTCCCGGCACAAAAATGCGGCAGGCGTAGACGCCTAAATGCGTGAAGTCGGCGATATACATATCGTGGCCGCTATTGTGAATAGTATGCACGCACCAGTTGTAATCTTCTTCGGTCGTTGTACCAAAGTTCCAATCGACAAATTCGTAATCTTGCGTGCTGCGTAAAAAATCCCAGCTAATCACGCCGCTAGAATCCACAAAATGAATCTCTAAGTTTTGTGAATCGGCAATTTCTTCCATATCAAAACCGGGTGCCACAAAGCCTTTTAGGCTATCCATTGCGCGACCTTGCAGAAGCTCAGTCAATGCACGTTCTAGCGCGACTTCAAAACGTGGATGTGCGCCAAAGCTGGCGAAGCAACCTTGATCTTCTGGATGCAATAGAGTGACGTTCATGACAGGATATTGTCCGCCCAATGAAGCGTCTTTAACCAAAATGCCATAGCCTGTATCGCGCAAACCTTTAATGCCAGCTGCAATGCGAGGGTAGCGATTTAACACGCGTTCCGGCACATCTGGCAAACAAATGCCTTCGCGAATGATTTTGTATTTGATATCACGCTCAAAAATCTCTGCTAATGCTTGCGTCCGCGCTTCCATCATGGTATTGCCCGCGCTCATGCCGTTGCTAACGTATAAATTGCCGATTAAATTGACCGGAAACAATACGCTTTTACCATCGCGTAAACGGGTGTAGGGGATTGCGCAAATGCCTCGCTGTTTATTACCAGAATTTAAATCAATTAAATTACTGGCTGGGCAGGTGCCTTCTGGGTTATAAAATTGTTGTAATTCGGGTGTTAATAACTCTTTTGGCCATTTGTCGCCTTTGCCTTTATTTAGTGAAATCCATTGCTCATTCGGATAATGTACAAAATCTTTATTGGCGATTGTTTCGCCTAGGTAAAAGTGCGTCCAAAAGTAATTGGTGCTTAAGCGCTCAAAATATTCGCCAAGCGCGCTTGCTCTGGCAGCCAATTGCGATGCGCCTTTGCCGTTGGTGAATAAGCGCGGACAATCTTTATCAATCACATGTACCGACCAAATACCTTCAATCTCATTGAGCCAAGATTTCTCTTCGGTATGAATGTTAAGTGCCAATAATTTGGCTTGCAGCGTGGCGATAGAGGATTCTAGTGAGGCATCTTTGCTAGGGATAAATGTTTCGTTTTCCCCAGATTGTGGCGCAATAAAGGTTTCAGCTGTGTTTGTTGATACAGGTGTAGTCATAATAGAAATAAGCTAAATAAATAAGGCTAGCAGAATATCATGCGCAGGCAATAACGCACATGGATAATGTTTTGAGTTAATATTTGGCTTAATCAAAATAAAAAGGGCAGATATGAAAGCAATCGACAAAACACCTTTTTGGGTAACGCTGGCTTATGCCAACGTGCATACGCGCAAAATGGCGTTAATACTGGTGCTTAGCTGCGTGGTATTTGCATTGTACTGCGTGCCTTGGGTGCAATTTTCAAAAAACTCAATGGTCGCAAAATTGTTTTTAATTGACGATTGGAGCTGGGTTGCCATGATGATTCCCATGACGATTTGGTATTGGGTCAGCTTAAAATGGGTAGATAAAAACGCAGGCTGGGAATCCTAATTTACTTTTAATCATTCAAGTTAATCACATGCCCCAGCGCAAAGCTGCCGTGTGTACTGGGCTATCCCAATGTTGTTTCATTTCATCATCCAGCAAGCAAAGCGTGATTGAAACGCCCGCCATATCTAGTGCCGTGACGTAATTGCCGACTAATGAGCGGCTGATGTTAATGCCGTGAAGATTAAATAATCTGGCGGCGGCGTTATAAATCAAATAAAGCTCCATCAACGGCGTTGCGCCAAAACCGTTAATTAATAGTAAAGCCTCATTGTTTAAGTCAATGTTTCTGGCTGTAAAGTCCGCCAAAATAGCATCCACGCAATCATTCACAATTGCATCCGCTTCGCGCATGGTTTCACGCCTGCGGCCTGGTTCACCATGAATGCCCACGCCCATTTCTATTTCAGTGTCGATAATATCAAAAGTAGGGCGGCCAGCAGCTGGCACTGTGCAACTGGTTAAAGCAACACCAATGCTAGCTATGCGATGATTCACTTTTTCACCTAACGTTTTACAGGCTTGCAGATTCGCGCCGGTTTCTGCCAAGCTGCCCACGCATTTTTCGACAAGCATCGTGCCAGCCACACCGCGGCGGCCTGTGGTGTAAGTGCTATTTATCACGGCGCAATCATCGCTGATTAAGACTGTTTCGTTTTCAAAAGGCAACATTTCTGCCGCCATTTCAAAATTCATCACATCGCCCGCATAGTTTTTCACGATAAATAAAACACCTTTATCTGAATGTACCGCTTCTGCCGCGGCCAGCATTTGGTCTGGCGTGGGCGATGTAAATACGTGGCCAGGACAAGCGGCATCTAACATACCAAAGCCGATGTAGCCTGCGTGTAACGGCTCATGCCCAGAACCGCCGCCAGAAATAATCGCGACTTTATTTTTTTGGCTATTTTTTGATAGGTTTTTACGTGTTAAGTAAGCCGGTTCTAAATGCAGCGTAACTAAATCATTATGCGCGCTGGCAAAACCAGTTAAGCTTTCCACTAAAAGATTGTCGGCATTGTTAATAAACTTTTTCATGTGCTGTACCTTTTAATGACTTTACCTTCTAATCTAGAGACAACTAATCCTAAATCAATAAGTCGCACACGGCATGCACCATTACTTGGCAACTTTTTGCACCTGCATCCAAATGCCCAATCGCGCGTTCACCCAAACCAGCCGCGCGGCCCTTAGTGGCGATTAAATCTCTTGTTGATTCTAAACCAGCATCTGCAGCCAGTTTAATCGCAGTGCAAATCTCAGCTAAATTCTTACCTTCTGCGGCGCTTAAAGTAAACGTGGTGGAAACGGGAATCAGCACATCTAACATGGTTTTTTCGCCTAAATTGGCTTTGCCACGTTGCATAATGCTTTGCACGCCTGCGGCAAATGCGGCGGCTATTTCCAGCGGATCATTACCGCCATTGGCTTTGATGACTTTTGCCATGCCCATAAAAAAACTAGCAAACAATGGCCCAGAAGCGCCGCCGATTGTACTTAATAGTTTTAAGCCGATTTTGTTTAGCGCTTCATCTGCGGGCAAAGGCAATAATTCGTTATACATGCCGGCAATAATTTCGGTACCGCGCTTCATGTTGATGTAATGATCGCCATCACCGATCGCGCGGTCAAGCGATTCTATTGCAGATTCGTTGGCAACGATTGCAGCGTGGATGGCAAGGCTGGCAGATAAAATTAAAGCAGTTTTCATTCTGAATAGTTTAAAGCTAATTTCTGCATTGTTAAAAGCTATTTTTTGTTACTTGTTTTAATAAAAGCAGCAGTCAGATGTAACTTATTAACCAAGTTTAAGTCACAGTAAAGTTGTTTAATATTTTGGAGTGCACATGAAACAGTTTTTTAATGGAGTGGTTTTTATCAGTTTGGCGTTTGCTGGTTTTGCGTATGCAGGCGAAGCTGTAAAACAAATATCCGTGAAAGAAGTGCAGCAATTTGTAACGAGCAAAGCGGCCAATGTGGCAATTTTGGATGCTAATAATGAAAATGCACGCGCCGATGCAGGCGTGGTGCCAAGCGCGATTTTGCTCACTTCTTATAACAAATATGCATTAACCGAATTGCCAAAAGACAAAAATACCACTTTGGTATTTTATTGTTACAACAGTTATTGTCAGGCATCGGATGCCGCGGCAGAACGCGCAACTGACGCAGGCTACAAAGATGCGCGTGTGATGCGGGAAGGCATTGTCGGCTGGAATAAATTAACCAAAAAAGCCAGCCTTTAAATTGGTGTAAAAGGCGATTGCGTTGGCTTTCTAAGTTATTACTTATTTGTGCATCCAACTATATTTAATTGCACTTGGCTGTGCAATTAGCATTAGTTAAAAACCTTGCGCACGCTTGCCACTTTTCGCGCTAGTTTAGCTTTTTCATCATCGGTTTCTAAGGTTTGCGCTGCAAATGCGGCAATCAAGCTCATTTGTTTCTGCAATGATGCGCGGCGCGTTTTGTCAACAGTGCATTGCGCGACAAATGCGACAGCTTCTAGCAGCCGTTCAAAAATCGCAAGATTGGCTTTGCCGCTGATGCGAATCTGGTCAAACGCCGTGGCGACATAATCCTGGAAACTGGGCGTTAACGCGATAACGCGCGCGCCATTTTTTTTGGTGTGATTTTTTACTGGTAGTTCCCGCCGTGCAATTTCGCCGACGATTTCCCCAATAAAATCGATGCAAGTAACAGCGGTAGTTGTATCGTTAACGCCAGGCGACAGCGCTTTGAGTGCAATATCGACGACTTGCCGAATACCAAAGTCTACGTCCTGCTCGATGGTGCGGTGATTATCGATGGCAAAAAACTGGTTTAATTTAGTGATTTTTTCTGCATCAATAATCAGGTTAACACTTTGGCTTTTGGCGCTATTCTGTACTGAAAGCAAAGCAGCGCCGCGTCCTGCAAATTGTCCGATGCACCGTTGCATCTGCAAAACCAGTTGATTTTCCTCCGCGAATTTGAGCAAGCCCTTGATGTCTACACTTTGCACATAGCCACAGCGCAACGCTGGAATTTTCAGCCAGGTTTGATTTTCTGCCGCTGGCTGAACGGTTGCTTCATCATTCGAGTTTTCAGCGTTAACAATTTCTGTGGGAAACATCACTTTAATGGCTTTTTTAGTTTCGTCCACAATATGGTGAATGATGTTGGTGATTTGCAAAGAATTGGCAATATGATGAATGGCAAAAATCAACACAATTACACCGATTAGCGCAAGCAAAAGTCCAACTAACACCGCGAGTGATGGTAAGAATTTTATTTCATCGCCGCCGCGAATCGTACGCAAGACCAGCAGACAGTACACAAAAATACTGACGAAATAACCGAGTGAAAATTGATAGGCGCGATCACGCATAAAGTTGCGAAAAATGCGCGGCGTAAATTGGCCAGATGCCTGCGTCATCGCGTTTAGCGTGAGGGCAAACGTTAGCGCTGCAACCGTTAACATCGAGCTTGCAATTGCGGTGAGCATGCCGCGCGAACCGTCTGCACCAAGACCGAATAGGCGTGGAAAAGCTGCCAGCCACTTGCCATCAATACGCGTATCTAGTTCAATCAAACCCAGCGCTAATGCAATTGCGCTGATTAGCATCAGACCTGGAATAAACCATAAAGAAGCGCGCAGCTTTGTCCAAAAATTGATCATTTGATGCATTAGCGTTATTTAATAGATAGGAAATTTCAGTCTTATTGTAACGCGAAATTTGTTAAGACTAACGGCGCGCTTGTGTTAAATTAACGCTATTCCATCAAAGGTTTAGCTTATGCTTAATACACAGCAATATCGCGTTAAACTTAACACTCAATTTTCGTTAAAAAATATTAAGCCAGATGATAAATCGGAACGTGGTGCTTCTAAGCAAGCGGATGCTTTGGAGCTAGAAAAACTCGCCAACAAAATCAACGCGTTACAAGATATTTTATACGCACAGGGCAAGCATAAAATCTTGCTGATTTTGCAAGGCATGGATGCCAGTGGCAAAGACGGCACGGTGCGCCATGTGTTTAGCGAGTGCGATCCGCTCGGTATTCGTTTAGCGAGCTTTAAAGGCCCAACCGAAGAGGAACTGGCGCACGATTATTTGTGGCGTTGCCATAAACAAGTGCCGCAAAAAGGCGAGATTGTAATTTTTAACCGCAGTCACTATGAAGATGTGCTAATTGTAAAAGTGCACGATTGGATTGACGATGCGGAATGCAAACGCCGTTATGCGCAGATTAATGCGTTTGAAAAGCTGTTAACCGAGACCGGAACAGTGATTATTAAATGCTATTTGCATATCTCCCAAGAAGAGCAAAAAACGCGCATGCAAGATAGATTGGACGACCCGACCAAAACCTGGAAATTTAACCCGAACGATCTAAAAGAGCGCGCGCTATGGCCGCAATATATGCAGGCGTATGAAAATGCGATGAGCGCAACCAGCACCAATTACGCGCCTTGGTATGTGGTACCAGCTGACTCTAAAATGAACCGTAACTTATTGATTTCACGTTTACTATTCAGCGCGCTAAAGAAACTGCAACTGGAATATCCGCCAGTGCCCGCTGAGTTTAAAACCATTGTAATCGAAGATTAATTCGCTTGATAAATTAACTATTATGAGCCTGCGCTTTCGCTTAAATTTGCTGATTACTGTTTTACTATTACTGTTTATGCTGGCAGTAGCTTATGTGATTTTAAAAGGCACTAAAGCTTCGATTCAAGAAGGCGTAGAGGCAGCAACCAGAGTGACAGTGCAATTGCTCGACACAGTTGTGGTGAGTTCTACCCAGAACCCGGAATGGGGTTATACGCACGACGTGATGCGACGCTTTTTAGAGCATCTTGGGCATGTGCGTAGTAACGAAATTCAGCTTTATAGCATTAGCGGGGCCTTACTTTTTCAATCGCCACCGTCTAAATATCGCGCCGATATCAGGCCTCCGCAATGGTTTGAAAACCTGCTCAATCCGCATGAAAAAGCTGTTACAAGAATTATCCGCTTTGGTAAATTAATCGTTACGCCCAACCCTGCAGGCGCGATACGCGAAGCCTGGAACAAAATGCGCTTTTTGTTTTGGGTGGGCTTAGGTTTTTTTATTTTGTTAAACGCGATTGTGTATTGGATGTTAGGCCGCTGGTTGCAGCCTTTGCAGCCCATGTTAAAAGCCATTAATCGAATGGAACAGGGCGATTTAAGCACACGTTTACCGCATTTTGATTTGCCTGAATTTGGCTCGATTGCGCAAAACTTTAACTTAATGGGTGAATCGCTGCAAAAAAGTACGGCCGAAAATCAGCGTCTGGCTTTGATTGCGCAACAAACGGCAGATGCGATGATGATTCACGATTTGAATGGCAATATTTCTTTTTGGAATGCGGCGGCACAAAAAATATTCGGTTATGCGCCACAAGATATTATCGGAAAATCGGCCAGCGTATTGATTCCTAAAGGACAAGAACGCGATTTAGCCCAAAATATGCGAGCCATTAACGATAGGCGCCATGTGGAAAACCACGACACGCAACGCACCGCGCGCGATGGCCGCATTGTGGATGTGTCGATTTCTGCCGCGCCGTTAATTGACCCGCTCACCAATGAACTGATTGGCGATATTTGCAGCATGCGCGATATTACCGAGCGTAAGCATGCCGAAATTGCAGAACGAAAAGCCGAAATTGCTGAAAATAAACTGGAAGAAAATCGTCAAATTACCCATTTAATTCAAAAGCATATAGAAGATGAACGCCGTAGTTTAGCGCGAGAATTGCATGATGAGCTTGGTCAATATGTGACCGCGATTAAAACGTTTGCGGTGGCGATTGCCAATAAAACCAAAGAAAAAGCACCCGAAGTAGAAGCCAGCGCGCAAACGATTGTGGCGGCCGCCAATCATATTTACGATGGCATGCACAATATTATTCGGCAATTACGCCCTGGCTCGCTGGATAATTTGGGATTAATCGAGACCTTAAAAGATATGGTTAATAATGTGCAAAAACAGCAAGCTAACCTTAAGATTAGCCTGGATTTATCGGGTAATTTAGATAGTTTGGGCGAAAATTTAAACATCAATATTTACCGTATTGTGCAAGAATCCATCAATAATGCGATTAAGCATGCAGAAGCTAAAAATTTAGAGGTGAAAATCGCAACGACTGATACTGGCGCGCTTGAACTGACGATTAAAGACGATGGCGTAGGCATGGATGTGAACGCGGTCGATCAAACCAATCATTTTGGTTTATTGGGCATGCGTGAGCGTGTGCAAGGCTTTAAAGGCAGTTTCAATGTGGATTCTGAACCTAATGCACTTATTGACTCTAACTTAAAGCCGGCAACCAAAGCTGTGAGTGATAGCAATGGTAGTAAAAATAAGCGCATAAAAAAAACAGGCTCTAAAAATACAGGCACTATTATTTCCATTTATATTCCGCATGCCGTAAAAGTGTAGTTTAACCAGAGTCATTAATCAGGACATAAAAATGAGTCAAATCAATGTGATGCTAGTCGATGACCACGCGGTTGTGCGCATGGGTTTTAAGATGTTACTAGAATCGGCTAGCGAAATCCGGGTTATTGCCGAAGCTGAAAACGGCGAAACGGCGATCAGAAGTTATATGGAACACAAACCCGATGTGGTGGTGATGGACATTACCATGCCGGGCATTGGCGGTATGGAGGCGATTGAGCGCATTTTAGCCAAAGAAAGCCATGCAAAAATTTTGGTGTTGTCGGCGCATGAAGATTCGGTGCATCCTAAACGCGTATTAAATGCAGGCGCGATGGGTTATTTAACTAAACGCAGTGCTGCTGAAGAGCTGATAAAAGCCATTCGTACTGTGGCAGGCGGCAAAAAATATATCGAGGCCAGCATTGCGCAACAAATGGCCATTCAGCAATTATCGGGCGAGCAAAATCCGGTGGATGTATTAAGCGAACGCGAGTTTGAAGTATTTATGTCGCTGGCAAAAGGCAAAACCACCAACGAAATCGCCGAAACGCTGTTTTTAAGCCCGCGCACAGTTGGCACGCATCTATATAATATCAAACAAAAATTAAACGCCAATAATTCGGCAGAAATTGCGCTGATTGCGATGCGCAGTGGATTGATTGACCCTTGATTGGGTTTTGAATAACTTGATATTTACTAATAATAGTAAAAAAGTTAACACTAAAAATGGCTTGAATTTTTTGTTTGACACGTTGATTTTGCTAATTTAACTTTAAGATTGGTTAATTAACTTTGGATTGCTTAATTCACTTGCGCTTTGATCATTAAACTTGAGTTTTGCTAATTCACTATGTAGCGCGCAATATTGAGTTCGCCTGGGCTGGCAATTTCAACCAAAGTCATGCTGCCGCTGGGTAATTTGCCGAATTCTGGCGGAATTAAAAATAGGATGAGTTGTGCCGATTGTGCTGAATCTTTATTCATTAGCTTTTTATTTGCCAGCGCGCTTATTGAAGCGTATTTATCTGAAGCCGATATATCTGCAGCAGATGTATCGGAAGTGACTTTGCCAGTGGCAACCTGCCACGATTTCCATTCACGCTGTTTGGGCAACGACGATGCGCCGATTAACTGCGCTTTTGCGTAAATAGCGGCTTTTTCATCGCCAATAAGTAAATTAAATAGCTGAACACGCACCAGTTTACTACTAACTGCCACTGCGACTGGCGTTTCCATTTCAGCAACTTGTTCTGGCAATGGCTCTGCAATCGGTTTTACTGGCTCAAAACGCGCATTCACAAACGCGATTGTGTAAGGATCTGGAGGCGTATCTTTTAGTACAATCTTTTTTGGTAATTCAATGCTTTTTGCTTGGCTCTCTTTTTTCTCTGATGCAAACGGTTCATCCTGCACGTCCATCGCGCTGGCCACCACTTTATCTGCCATATTGGTGGCAATTGTGCTTGCGATTTGTTGCGCGATGTTGCCACCTAAACATCCTGTTAACACGCCGCTAATAACAATCAGCAGCAGTGTGGATTTGAGCATGACAGAAAGTTTAATCATTAAAATTTAACTATTTAAATGTAATCTTGCACTAACGACTCAGAAGGTAACAACCGGAAACTCAAGATTACTGCTAACTTAATTAAAAGTCTAGCAACTTGCAAGCTGCTAATTAAGCGTTAAATAGGTTTTATTTTGCTGCCTACATTTTGTGACAGAAAAAACACTATGGCGCATTGGATGCGCTTTTATTGGTGCTGTTCACGCTGATAATGCCGCTTAGAATAATCAAACCAATAGCAAGATATTCAGGTGATGAAAGTGTTTCTGACCAGAAAAGCATGCCAAAAAAGCTGGCAATGATCACCGTTGTATAAGCCAGGCTTGCAACAGTCAGCGTTTTGCCGGTGCGGTAAGCGCGCGTCATGGCAAGTTGCCCAATGGTGGCAGAAATGCCCAAGCCCAATAATGTGGGTATATCTTGCCAGGTAAGCGGCGTATAGGTTTGCAGCAATATCCAGAAGCCACTGGCAATAGTCGATATCAACGTAAAATAAAACACAGTGCGCCAATCGGGCTCAGACAAATTGCCCAATTGCTTGACGTGTATATAGGCAAAGGCAGCGCCCAAGCCAGATAATAAGCCTACAGCGCCCGCGACCAAATCTTGTTTGGCGAAGCTGGGTTTTAACAACAGCACGACACCGACAAAGCCCAATAAAACCATGCCGTATAAAATAGGCTTAGGTTTTTCATGTAGCATTAACGGCATCAGCAATGCCAAAAATAAGGCAGAGGTGTAGTTAAGTGTTACCGCCGTTGCCAGCGGTAAATGTGCAATAGCATAAAAAAATAAAACCAGCGATGCAAAACCGACCAAACCGCGCGATATTTGTTTGTTCATCACCGGTGTTTTTAAAGGTAATTTTTTGATGAAAATATAGGCATAAATAGCGATTAACCCAAAAATAGAGCGATAAAAAACCAGCTCAGCGCTGCTGAATTTTGCCGTGCCAACTTTAACCAATGCACCCATCACCGCAAAGCCCAACGAGGCGACCAGCATCCATAAGCTACCTAAATTGGGTAGCTTCACTATTTGGTGCTTCACTGGTGGGTACTTCATTGGCACCATGTTTTCGTAAGGGTCATTATTTTATTCATGTTAAAGCGAATATTGTTTCGTTGGTCTACGATAGCACAAATGAAAATGTTTCAAGCTGCTTTCTATTGCCAAATTGCTTTACGGATTTTAAGTCACTTTAAAAGCGCATTTTCGTGTCGCTCCAAACGCGTACAAATCGAATCATTAGATCCATTTTGCTTTAAAAAATTAATCTCTTTATGCGTATTAGTAGCAAAAAATGGCTTAAATTTTTGGCGAAACATGCCCGCAAACCTTGCTAAAAAGCGGCTTTTGCGCTACTCTCAAACCTTGATAAAGTAGATAATTAAATTTTAAAAAAGTAACCAAGGAGAAATTGCAATGAAAAATCCGCTGGAATCAGTTGCAGGTACTATTATTTCTGGGTTAATTCTCACGGTTATTTTGGTGTGTTTCTTAAAAAACTTTTTAGTTGCGGGAGTTTAAAATGGAAGCCTTGATGCCGGGAATCGCACGTTGGATACATTTGTTGTCGGGCGTTACTTGGATTGGTTTACTTTACTATTTTAATTTGGTGCAGATGGCGGCGTTAAAAGATGCAAGTGCGGATGGTACCGCTGCGGGCATTACTAAGCATGTTGCGCCGCGTGCGTTGTTATGGTTTCGTTGGTCTGCGGTTGCCACTTGGCTGGCAGGCGCCTGGCTGTTAGGTGCTGGTTTTACCGATGCATTTATGCTGCGTAACGGTTACGAAGGTATTGGTATCGGTGCTTGGTTAGGCACGATTATGTTGTTTAATGTGTGGGTATTAATTTGGCCAAATCAACAAAAAATACTGGGCATGGTACCTGCAGATGATGCAGCAAAAGCCAAAGCGCGTCGCGTTGCCATGCTGGCATCTCGCACCAATATGATGCTGTCCATTCCCATGTTATTTTTCATGGCAAATGGTTTAACCCATCGCGCAGTTTTAGGGTTGTAATAACGATTAAGGCAATAACGGCGGCCTTAGCCGCCGTTTTCTTTTTGATTTTGGCATAAATTATAGCAAGTAAAATTCAATATGACAGCTTTAGCAAATACGCATTTAATGCAGACATACTCCCGTCAGCCGGTTACTTTTGTAAAAGGCGAGGGTGTTTGGTTATGGGATGAGCAAGGCAATCAATATTTAGACGCGCTGGCTGGCGTAGCTGTGAATGGTCTTGGTCATGCGCACCCAAAATTGGTAAAAGCCATCTCTGAGCAAGCCGCCAACTTGATTCATGTATCAAATATTTATCATATTGCCGAACAAGAGGCTTTGGCCGACAAGCTGGCTGAAATATCTGGCATGGACAAAGTATTTTTCTGCAATTCTGGCTGCGAGGCGAACGAAGCCAGCATCAAGCTGGCACGTCTCTATGCGCATAATAAAGGCATCGAAAATCCTGAAATTATTGTGATGGAACGTAGCTTTCACGGCCGTACCATGGCCACCCTTTCTGCTACTGGTAATCGCAAAGCACAAGCGGGATTTGAGCCACTTGTTTCTGGTTTTATTCGCGTGCCTTATGATGATTTGGCCGCAGTAAAGCAAATTGCTTCACGCAAAAATAATGTAGTCGCTATTTTGGTTGAGCCTGTCCAAGGTGAGGGAGGCATTCACATCCCTGCAGATATGAAGGCGTATTTTCAGGGCCTTCGTCAGGTGTGCGATGAAAATGGCTGGTTGCTAATGGTGGATGAAGTGCAAAGCGGCATTGGTCGCACTGGCACTTGGTTTGCGTTTCAGCATGCAGGTGTTACGCCCGATGTGATGAGTTTGGCAAAAGGCTTGGGTTCTGGCGTGCCTATTGGTGCATGTGTGGCTAAAGGTGTGGCGGCAGAAACTTTTACTTATGGTAAACATGGCTCAACTTTTGGTGGAAATCCGCTTGCAAGCATTGCGGGAATCACTACATTAACCGTCATTGAAGATGAAAAATTGCGTGAAAATGCATTGAAAATGGGCGATTTAATCTGTGAAAGATTAAGCGCTGAGCTTGCTGGCATTCAAGCGCTAGTGAATATCCGTCATGCAGGCTTGATGATTGGTATTGAGTTGGATAGGCCTTGTGGCGAGCTGGTCAAAATGGCATTAGAAGATAAATTATTGATTAATGTCACCGCTGAAAAAGTGGTGCGTTTATTGCCGCCGCTAGTGATTAACGAACTTGAAGCACTTGAATTGGTGGCGCGTTTGGCAAAATTGATTAAACAGTTTTTAAGTAAATAAATGGGTTAACTAAACCGTCATGGCAGCCATTAAACATTTTTTGCAATTTAATGATTTGAACTTCGATGAGCTCAATCATATTTTTGCGCGTACCAAAATCATTAAAGCGCAATTTAAAGCCTATCAACAATATTGGCCATTGCAAGATCGCACCTTAGTGATGATTTTTGAAAAAGCCAGCACGCGTACTCGTTTGTCGTTTGAGGCAGGCATGCACCAATTGGGTGGTTCAGCCATTTATTTAAATACGCGCGATTCGCAATTGGGCCGTGGTGAGCCAGTGGAAGATGCCGCGCAAGTGATTTCGCGTATGTCGGATATTGTGATGATTCGCACGTTTGAGCAGGATATTATTGAGCGCTTTGCAGCAAACTCACGCGTGCCAGTGATTAATGGTTTAACCAACGAATACCATCCGTGCCAGATTTTGGCGGATATTTTTACCTTTATTGAGCAAAAAGGCGGTGATGTTTCTAGTATTAAAGGTAAAACCGTTGCGTGGATTGGCGACAGTAATAATGTGTGCAATACATGGTTGCAAGCGGCAGAAGTGCTCGATTTTAATGTGCATGTTTCTACCCCGCCAGGTTACGAAGTAGAAGTAGAACGTGCCAATTTATATGGCGATGATCACTTTGAAACGTTTGCTGACCCAATGGAAGCGGCGCGCGGCGCCGATTTGGTGACCACTGATGTGTGGACCAGCATGGGTTTTGAGGCGGAAAACGAAGAACGTATGCGCGATTTTGTTGATTGGCAAGTGGATGGCGATATGATGAAGATTGCCAGCAAAGACGCATTATTTATGCATTGCTTGCCAGCGCATCGTGGCGAAGAAGTTGCGGCAGATGTAATTGATGGCCCGCAAAGTGTGGTGTGGGAAGAAGCAGAGAATCGTTTGCACGTACAAAAAGCATTAATGGAATATTTGTTGTTGGGTAAAATTATCTATTAATGGAAACCAGTGAATGGTCAACAAAATAAAAGATGTGTCGCGCCATATATTGCCAGTATCTTCTACTATGGTTGGCGTTTGTATGACGGTGATTACCTTGATGCAACTGGTGCCTAAAGACAGAGTAGCCAGTTGGTCTGATAACTTGATTGCCATTGATGGATTGTTTTTTTTGGGCAGCACCATTTTTTCTTATTGGTCATTGCGCTCGGATAATAATTCGGCAAAAGCTGAATCTTTTGCGGATACCTTATTTTTGCTGGGTATGATTTTGATGGTGATAATAAGTTTTTTAGTGGCTTTTGAACTGCTTGTGAATTGAAGGGTTAAGTAAGTAATGAGTAAAGTAAACAAAGTAGTGCTTGCCTATTCTGGTGGTTTGGATACATCGGTTATTTTGAAATGGCTGCAAGATGAATACCAATGTGAAGTGGTGACTTTCACTGCCGATTTAGGCCAAGGTGAAGAGTTAGAGCCGGCGCGCGCAAAAGCCAAAGCGGCGGGTGTTAAAGAGATTTACATTGACGATGTGCGTGAAGAGTTTGTGCGTGATTTTGTATTTCCGATGTTTCGCGCCAATACCGTTTACGAAGGCGAATACCTGCTTGGCACTTCAATCGCGCGTCCGTTAATCGCCAAACGTTTAATTGAAATTGCCGCAGAAACCAATGCCGATGCGATTTCTCACGGCGCGACTGGCAAAGGCAATGACCAAGTACGTTTTGAATTAGGCGCGTATGCCTTGAATCCAAATATCCAAATCATCGCGCCATGGCGTGAGTGGGATTTACTCAGCCGTGAAAAACTGATGAATTACGCGGAAAAACACGCTATTCCAGTAGAAATGAAGCATAAACAAGGCGGCAGCCCATACAGTATGGATGCCAACTTATTGCATATTTCATACGAAGGTCGTCACTTAGAAAACCCAGCGGCAGAAGCAGAAGAGTCAATGTGGCGTTGGAGTGTAAGCCCAGAAAAAGCACCAGACGCGACTGAATATTTAGATATTGAATATGTGAAGGGTGACCCAGTTTCGTTAAATGGCGAAGCGATGAAGCCGCACGAATTATTGGCACAGTTGAATAAAATTGGTGGCAAGCATGGCATTGGTCGTTTAGATTTGGTTGAGAATCGGTATGTGGGCATGAAATCGCGCGGCTGTTACGAGACACCTGGCGGCACCATTATGCTTAAAGCGCACCGTGCGATTGAAAGCATCACACTAGACCGTGAAGTAGCACATTTAAAAGATGATTTAATGCCGCGTTACGCTAGCATGATTTACAACGGTTATTGGTGGAGCCCGGAACGCATTGCCTTGCAGAAACTGATTGACCATACGCAAACGTCAGTTAATGGTTGGGTGCGGGTAAAATTGTATAAAGGCAACGTGATTGTGGCGGGACGCGATAGCAAAACCGATTCACTGTTTGATTCGACCATCGCTACTTTTGAAGACGACAAAGGTGCGTACGATCAAAAAGATGCAGGCGGATTTATTAAGTTAAATGCGTTGAGAATGCGCATTGCCGCGAACCTGCAAAATCGGAAAAAATAAGTCTAATCTCAATCAAACTATGTAAATGAAGCAAGAAAAATGAAACAAATAACTGCCTATGACTCTACCTTACGCGATGGCGCGCAGGCGCAGGGCGTATCGTTTACGGTAGAAGATAAACTTAAAATCGTGCAGCGCTTGGACGATTTGGGTATAGGCTATATTGAAGCGGGCAACCCTGGTTCTAACCCGAAAGATCTGGAATTTTTTCAGCAGGTTAGCGCGCTTAAATTGAAACATGCAAAAATTATTGCTTTTGGTAGCACGCGCAAAGTAGGCATTGCCGCTACTGAAGATAAAAATTTGCAATCGTTATTGAGTGCGAACACGATTGCAGTGGCGATTTTCGGCAAAAGTTGGGATTATCAAGTCACCGATATTTTGCGCACCACTTTGCAAGAAAACTTGAATATGATTGCCGATACTATTGGCTTTTTAAAAAGCCAGGGTAAAGAAGTGGTGTTTGACGCCGAACATTTTTTTGATGGTTATAAAGTTAATCCAGCTTACGCCATGCAAACGTTAGAAGTAGCAGCAAAAGCTGGCGCGGATGTGCTGTGTTTGTGTGACACCAACGGCGGCACTTTTCCTGATGAAGTTTATGCTATTTGTAAAACTGTGGTGGGCAGCTTCAAGGTGCAGGTAGGCATTCATTGTCACAATGATTGCGAAATGGCAGTGGCCAACTCGATTGCAGCAGTGCAAGCAGGTGCAGTGCAGATACAGGGCACCATTAATGGCATCGGTGAGCGTTGTGGCAATGCTAATTTGTGCGCCATCATTCCCAATTTACAGCTTAAATTAGGCATGCAGTGTATTCCGCAACAGAACATGGTAGCACTAACATCCACGGCGCGATTTGTCAGTGAAATCGCTAATATGATTTTTAATGATAAGGCGCCGTATGTAGGTAACGATGCATTTTCGCATAAAGGCGGCATGCATATTGACGCGGTGAGCAAAAACCCCATTTCGTATGAACATATTAATCCAGAAAAAATTGGTAATGTGCGACATATTCTGGTGTCTGAAGTAGCAGGGCGTAGTGCTTTATTGAATAAAATTAACGCAGTGGATGCGTCTTTAAACAAAGATTCTGCAGATACTAAACGTATTTTAGAGCATCTAAAAACTTTGGAGCACGAAGGCTATCAATTTGAGAGCGCCGAAAGTTCGTTTGAGTTGATGGTGCAAAGACAATTGGGTAAACTTAGCCCGTTTTTTACGCTCAAAGAATACAAGGTGAGCACACATGCGCCGGCCGCAGATGGCGTAAATTCATCCGCCAGCATTAGAATTGCTGTAGGCGGGCAAGAAGAAATGACAGTGGCGGAAGGTGATGGCCCAGTTAACGCGCTTGATAAAGCGGTGCGCAAAGCATTAGAGCGCTTTTACCCAGCGATTAACGAAGTTAAATTGATCGATTACAAAGTGCGTGTGTTGGATTCGGATAAAGCAACCGCGGCTAAAGTGCGCGTGTTGATTGAGTCGGCAGACCAGCATGAAAGCTGGACTACGGTCGGCGTATCGACCGATATTATTGATGCATCCTGGCTTGCCATGTTGGATGCGATTGAATATAAATTAATGCGAGATGCCCAAAATCTACATACTAAAACGCACGGCACCAAAGCGCCTGCACTGCAGGCTTAAGGATTATTGAAGGAGTAATACCATGTTAGGAAAATCGGTGGCTGGAAAAACACTATACGATAAATTGTGGGAAACCCACTTAGTGCGTGAAGATGCGGATGGCACTTGCCTCATTTATATCGATCGCCACTTAGTGCATGAAGTGACCAGCCCGCAAGCGTTTGAAGGCTTGCGTATCGCTGGCCGTAAGCCATGGCGCAACAGTAGTATTGTGGCTAATCCTGACCACAATACGCCGACTAAAGACTGGGATAAAGGCATTGAAGACCCTATTTCTAGGTTGCAAGTCGAAACCTTGGATAACAATATTAAAGACTTCGGTGCTTTAGTCTATTTTCCGTTTAAGCATGCAAATCAAGGCATTATTCATGTGATTGGACCGGAGCAAGGTACCACTTTGCCTGGCATGACTGTGGTGTGTGGTGATAGCCACACTTCGACACATGGCGCATTTGGTGCGTTGGCACATGGTATTGGCACCTCAGAAGTCGAGCACGTGTTGGCGACGCAAACCTTAATCGCCAAAAAATCCAAACGTATGTTGGTGGATGTGAGCGGCAAATTGGGCGCAGGTGTTACCGCAAAAGATGTGGCATTAGCAATCATCGGTAAAATTGGTACCGCAGGTGGCAACGGCTACGCCATTGAGTTTGGCGGTGAAGTGATTCGTGCGCTTTCAATGGAGGGCCGCATGACAATTTGTAATATGGCGATTGAAGCGGGCGCGCGCGCAGGCATTATTGCACCGGATGATAAAACGGCTGCCTACTTAAAAGGTCGTTTGCACGCGCCGAAAGCTGCAGATTGGGATAACGCAGTCGCTTATTGGAGCACGCTACAAACCGATGCCGACGCGCAATTTGATACGGTAGTGACATTGAACGGCGCAGACATTGAACCGCAAGTCACTTGGGGCACCTCGCCCGAGCAAGTATTACCCATTGGTGGGCGCGTGCCAGACCCAGCCAAGGAAATGGATGCTACCAAGCGTACCAGTATTGAAAATGCGTTGAAATACATGGGTTTGAGCGCCAATACGCCGTTAGAAGACATTAAATTAGACAAGATTTTTATTGGCTCTTGCACCAATTCGCGCATTGAAGATTTACGTGCTGCTGCGGTGGTGGCTAAAGGTAAAAAAGTTGCCAATACTATCGCGCTAGCACTGGTAGTACCGGGCTCTGGCATGGTAAAACGCCAAGCGGAAGAAGAAGGGCTCGATAAGATTTTTATTGAAGCCGGTTTTGAATGGCGTGAGCCAGGTTGCAGCATGTGTTTGGCGATGAACGCGGACCGATTAAGCCCTGGTGAGCGTTGCGCATCGACTAGCAACCGCAATTTTGAAGGTCGCCAAGGCCAAGGTGGGCGAACGCATCTCGTCAGCCCAGCCATGGCGGTTGCCGCGGCCATTGCAGGCCATTTTGTGGATGTGCGAACTATTTAATTTAGGGCGTTAAATCTAGTAGAACTAAAAGAAAATTCAGGAAAGTTATTTTAGGAAAGCACCATGAAAGCATTTACCCAATTAGACGGTTTGGCTTGCCCGATAGACCGCGCTAATATTGACACAGACGCGATTATCCCAAAACAGTTTTTAAAATCGATTAAGCGCTCTGGTTTTGGGCCATATTTATTTGATGAATGGCGTTATACCGACCACGGCGAACCTGGCATGGATTGCAGCACGCGTCCACTCAATAAGGATTTTGTGCTGAATCAGCCACGCTACCAAGGTGCGCAAATTATGCTGGCACGCGAAAATTTTGGTTGTGGATCAAGCCGTGAACACGCACCATGGGCGATTGAAGATTATGGCTTTCGTGTGATTATTGCGCCTAGCTATGCCGATATTTTCTTTGGTAATTGCTACAAAAACGGCATGTTGCCGATTGTGGCGGATGAAGCGATGGTAGATAGATTGTTTAAAGAATGTGAAGCCAATGTTGGTTATCGCTTGAATGTCGATTTGGCTTCACAAACCGTCACGTTGCCATCTGGCGAATCTTTTGGTTTTGAAATCAATGCAACATCCAAGCACAATTTACTTAATGGCTTAGATGAAATTGGCCTAACCTTGTTGCATGCAGATGAGATTACAGTATTTGAAGAAAAACATAAAAAAAGCCAGCCATGGTTGTTCGCATAAGCTTTTTTGCATAGTTAACACCTAAAATATAAGGAAAATTGAATGAAAATTGCAGTACTTGCCGGTGATGGCATTGGCCCAGAAATTGTTGTACAAGCCTTGCGTGTGTTAGAGGTATTAAAGGCGGAAGGTATGCCGCTGGAGTTTGTGCACGCACCATTAGGTGGCCAAGCTTACGACCAATACGGTCATCCTTACCCAGAGTTCACGCAAAAAATCTGTCGCGATGCAGATGCCGTGTTATTAGGCGCCGTTGGTGGACCGCAATACGATAATTTAGATCGTCCATTGCGACCTGAAAGAGGGTTATTAGCGATTCGTAAAGATTTAGGTTTGTTTGCTAATTTGCGCCCAGCCGTGTTGTACCCAGAGTTAGCCAATGCGTCCACACTCAAGCCAGAAGTGGTATCTGGCTTAGATATCATGATTGTACGTGAGCTGACGGGCGATGTATATTTTGGCCAGCCGCGTGGCATGCGCACCAATGAAAATGGCGAGCGTGAAGGTTTTAATACCATGGTGTATGCGGAATCTGAAGTACGCAGAATCGCTCACGTAGCGTTTGATATTGCCATGAAACGACGTAAACCTGGTCAAAAAGGCAAATTATGCTCAGTCGATAAAGCCAACGTGCTGGAAACCACTGAGTTTTGGAAAGAAATCGTCATTGACGTGGCTAAGGAGTATCCAGAAGTGGAGCTGAGCCATATGTATGTGGATAATGCTGCTATGCAATTGATTCGTAACCCCAAACAATTTGATGTGATGGTGACAGGCAACATTTTTGGCGATATCCTCTCTGACGAAGCATCAATGCTTACCGGCTCGATTGGTATGTTAGCTTCGGCCTCGTTGAATGAAACCAAAAAAGGTTTATATGAGCCTTCACATGGCTCTGCGCCCGATATTGCAGGTAAGAATTTGGCCAATCCCATTGCCACCGTGCTTTCTACCGCCATGATGTTGCGCTATACATTTGATAACGAAGTGGCAGCAGCACGTATTGAAAATGCGGTGAAAAAAGTACTGGCAGCAGGTTATCGCACGGGTGATATTTTTGAAGCGGGTACTAAAAAAGTATCATGCAGCGAAATGGGCGACCAAATTGTCGCTGCAATGTAATTATTAAATATTAAGGATTAAATATGGCACAGTTTGATAATGTAAGCGTAAAAAAGAAAGCAAACGTGTATTTTGACGGTAAATGCATCAGCCATACCGTGCTGCTGCCAAATGGTACGCGTAGCACCATTGGCGTGATTTTTCCAAGCAATTTAACCTTTAACACGCAAGCACCAGAACTAATGGAAATTAATTTGGGTAGCTGCAAAGTGCGTTTGCAAGGTGAATCCGATTGGAAAAACTATGGCGCAGGTGATAAGTTTACTGTGCCTGCAAATTCGTCGTTTGAAATCGAAACGCTGGAAATGCTGGATTACGTTTGCCACTTCGAATAATAACTAGGTGTAATCTTTTACGCGCTTTGTAAGCCGCATGCATGTTGGTTTGCAACGCATTAATTTTTATTGCTTTTTTAGTGTTAAGTACAAGTGTAAGGAAATCAATATGCCAAGTTTTGATATTAGTTCTGAAGTAGACATGGTAGCGCTTAAAAATGCCATTGATACGGCGGGCAAGCAAATCACCAATCGTTACGATTTTAAAGGCACTTCGGCCAAGGTGGAGCTAAACGAAAAAGACAACATGATTACGCTGTTTGGGGATAACGATTTTCAGCTGGATCAAATTAAAGATATTTTGCTGCCAGGCATGGAAAAAAAAGAGCCAGATTCGACCAAGCGCCTAGAGCATAAAGATGTGCAAAAAATTGGTGGCAATAAAGTCAAACAAGAGCTGAAAATCCGCGCGGGTATTGATTCTGATTTGGCCAAACGTATAGCAAAGCTGATTAAAGACAGCGGCATGAAAGTGCAGGCCAGCATTCAGGGTGATGAAGTGCGCGTTAATGGCGCAAAAAGGGATGTGTTGCAAGAGGCAATTACATTTTGTAAGAAAAATGTGACGGATTTTCCGCTACAATTTGGTAATTTTAGAGATTAGTTTCAATTTACGGAGTGCATTATGAAAAAGTTGATTACCTTCATGTTGTTGGCTGTAGTGTTGGTCTTGGCAGGCTGTAATACGTGGCATGGTTTTGGTCAAGACTTGGAAAAAGCAGGCGAAAAAATCCAGAAATCGCCTAATAACTAGGTAGGTTCTTGGCCAGATTCGGCCGTTTTTTAAATGGGTATCGCTGTAGGGAATTAATATGTTAAAGGTAGGTTTTGTTGGCTGGCGCGGCATGGTAGGTAGTGTGCTGATGCAGCGCATGATGGACGAAAACGACTTTGCTGCGATAGAGCCGCAGTTTTTTACCACTTCGCAAATAGGTGGCGTTGCGCCTAATGTTGGTAAAGATTCGCCAGCCTTAAAAAACGCCAATGACGTTGCCGAGTTGGCAAAAATGGACATCATTTTGACTTGCCAAGGCGGCGATTACACCAGCGACATTTTCCCACAATTAAGAACTGCCGGTTGGAAAGGCCATTGGATTGATGCCGCTTCAACTCTGCGTATGGAAAAAGATGCGGTCATTATTCTTGATCCTGTGAATATGCACGTGATTCAAGAGGCTTATGCCAAAGGTAATAATAATTGGGTTGGTGGTAATTGCACCGTTTCATTGATGTTAATGGCTTTAAATGGTTTATTTAAAGCGGATTTAATTGAGTGGGCAACTTCCATGACCTATCAAGCTGCATCAGGCGCGGGCGCACAGAATATGCGCGAATTGCTCAAACAAATGGGCGAAGCGCATCGGGTTGCGAATGAGTTACTGGCAAATCCAGCGTCGGCGATTTTGGATATCGACCGCGAAGTAGCAGGCATTTTACGTGATGAAAAATTCCCCAAAGCGCATTTTGGTGTGCCGCTTGCTGGCAGTTTGATTCCTTGGATTGATAAAGATTTGGGAAATGGCCAAAGCAAAGAGGAATGGAAAGGCGGCGTTGAGACCAATAAAATTTTGGGTCGCGAAGCCAATCCGATTCCTATTGACGGTCTTTGCGTGCGCATTGGTGCGATGCGTTGCCATAGCCAGGCGCTGACAATCAAGCTTAAAAAAAACGTGCCTTTGGATGAAATTAGCCATATGTTGAATGATGCGAATCAGTGGGCAAAAGTGATTCCAAACGAGCGTGAAGCGAGTATGCGTGAGCTGACTCCTACCGCTGTTACCGGCACTTTAAGTGTACCGGTTGGTCGCTTACGCAAATTGAATATGGGTAACGATTATTTATCGGCATTTACTGTGGGCGACCAATTATTATGGGGCGCTGCAGAGCCCTTGCGGCGCATGTTACGCCTATTGCTAGAGCGCTAAACCAACCCAAATGGTAGTGGTATTGATTAAAATCCAACAATACACGCTTACCGCCACATAGCTGGCTAATATAATGTGCATTATGAGCTTGCAACTCTAACTGATTGATGTTATTTTCCTTATTGCATATTTAGGTAAATTTAAGGGTGGAATAGTGCACAACTCAAAATTAAAGAAAATAACAGTTGCATTATGCATGGCGTTATTGCCGGTGGCTGTTTTTTCAGCTGGGCTTGGTAAGCTAAATGTAAGTTCTGGATTAGGTGAACCGTTAAGAGCCGATATTGAGTTATTGTCCGTTACTCCTGAAGAATTAAACAGTATTTTTGCCGCTATTGCTTCTGAAGAAGCCTATGCAATTCAAGGCATTGAGCGCCCAGCTTCACACAATAGTATTAAAGTTGAGGTGGCAAAAAACGCCAGTGGCACACCCATATTAAAGCTTAAATCCACACAGCCAATCAGCGAGCCATTTTTAGATATGCTCATTCAAGTGGATTGGGCATCAGGTCGATTATTAAGAGAATATACCGTTTTATTAGATCCGCCAGGCTACACAGGTGAATCAGAAGTTAACACTCAAAATACCCCAGTTTTACCAGGCCAAACAGCGCAATTACCTGCTCCACGCTCCACGAATGCAGCGCCTGATAAACAAGCGCCAAGCGCATCGACCGAGAATAAAAAAGCAAATCGTAATAACGCAACCAAACAAGCAAAAGCCATTCAACCCGCCGTTTCAGATAGTTCTACAGATTTAACCGGTAGCGAATATGTAACGCAACGCGGTGATTCGCTGGCTAAAATTGCACAAAACTTAAAGCCAGAAGGCGTTAGTCTTGATCAGATGCTGGTCGGTTTATACCAAGCCAATCCAAGTGCTTTTGATGGCAAAAACATGAACCGTTTAAAAGTGGGCAAAATTATTCGTCCGCCCACAGATGAAGTGTTAGCCGCTTTATCACGCCAGCAAGCATCAAAAGAAGTAAAAGTACAATCGGCAAACTGGAACACTTATCGCAACAAACTGGCGGGAATTGTGGCAGATTCCACCCCAATCGAATCTGAACCCAGCGCACAATCTGCTAATGGAAAAATTAAGAGTGCGGCGGAAGATCAATCAGCACCTCCTGCCGCTGGCCCCAAAGACGTGGTTAAGTTATCAGCAGGCGAATCTGCCTCAACAAAAAAAGAAGCTAAGGATGTACAAAGTTTACAAGCCAATATTGCCGCGTTACAAGAGGAATCGACAGCACGCGAAAAAAGTGTGAAAGAGGCGCAAGATAAAACAGTTGCCTTAGAGAAGCAAATTGAGGACATGCAACGATTGTTGATCTTAAAAAACGGTGCAATGTCTGATATGCAAAAACAGGCTGAAATGCAAGCTTCAGGATTAGCTAGCCAGTCAGCACAAGCACAATCTGAGTTACCAGCAGTTTCTAACGAAACAGCTTCACCAGCGGACGCTACATCAGCAGAGCCTGCACAAAACGAGCAACAAGCCCCTGTAGTTCAATCTGCACCTGAGCAAAAACCAAGTCCCGCGCCTGTGGTTGTCACTGAACCCGCAGCTGCACCAGGTATGCTGGACAACCTTGATTTGCCTCTATTAGGTGCTGGTGCTGGCTTGTTGGCACTTTTAGCTGGCGGCTGGTTTTATCTGCGCAATAAACGCAAACGTAATCTGGCAGATTTTGAGCAAGGCATCATGACTTCTGGCGGTTTAAAAGCCAATACTGTATTTGGAAATACGTCAGGTTCTAGCGTAGATACTGGCGATACGTCGTTTTTAACAGATTTCTCGCAAAGCGCGAATGGCGGCATGATTGACACCAATGATGTTGATCCGATTGCCGAAGCCGAAGTGTATATGGCTTATGGACGCGATGCGCAAGCCGAAGAGATTTTAAAGGATGCGATTTCAAAAGAACCCAAACGCTATGAACTGCATTTAAAATTACTGGAAATGTACGCTGCCAGCAAAAATGTGTCTGCGTTTGAAACGATTGCTGGTGAGCTGTATACAACATTGGGGGCAGAAGATTCTACCTGGATTAAAGTGGCAGAAATCGGCCATAAACTTGAGCCAAGTAATCCGCTATATATAGCCAGCCCAGTACATTCAGTTTCGACAGAAAAACTGGAAGCAAACGACTTCTCGGATTCCCCCATCGCCAATGAAACCGATTTAGATTTTTCTTTTGATAACAATTCAATGGCACAAAACCTTGCCTCATCTAGCAGTGAAAAAGACGCATTTGATTTAGACCTGGATGCGTTAAATGCCAATACTGATAGTCAATTTGAGCAATTTAAGCTAAACAATGATAGTTTAGATGAAGCGAATTTTTCAACTAATCCTACGGTTAACTTTGAACAAATCCAACAGAATAATGTGGAACATGAACAGGTTTTTGCAACTGAAGATTCGGCTGAAAAAACCTTAAGTACGGAGCAGTTAAGTGCTGAGCAAAAGTTAGGTGCGGGGCAAAATTTAGGCGCTGAGGAAAGCAACGATGGCCTCGATTTTGACTTTGGCGAATTAACCGCCAACGCAGACCAAGCCAAGCTGCAAGATGAAGCAAGTTTTGGTCATACCATGCCTGGGTTAAATTTTTCAGCTTATAACATGCCACAATCTGCGCCAGAGTTAACCATGGATTTTACCGAGTTAAAAGCGGATGAACCAGTAACTTTTGCAGTGGATACAGCGTTTGCTCAATCATCAGAAACGGCAAATACTTTTGAATTGCCTGCCTTAGATGAGCCCGTTATTGCTGCTGACGCGCTAAGTGATGCAACAGAATTTAATTTTGATTTAAGCACTATTTCACCAGAAGCATCTAGTTATGTTGATGATGTTCCGCCTGTAATTACCTATGATTTGACTTCAATTAGCTTGGAAATGCCAGATGATAATTTCCAGAATGATGCGAAGTCCTTACCAGTAGACGAGCCTGTTGCCATTGAAACCAAATTGGATTTAGTGGCGGCCTATATGGAAATGGGCGATGCGGAAGGCGCTAAGGAATTGTTGGATGAAGTGCTAAAAGAAGGCAGCACAAATCAACGTAAACGCGCCGAAGCTTTATTTGCTAAGTTAAGTTAATAAGCTTATTGGATATTTTAAGAAGCATCCAATATTTAAGTTAACACTCAAAATATGCCAATAAAAAAGCTGGGTTAATTACCCGGCTTTTTTATTGGTCGCGAAATGGTTACAATTGTTGCATGCGTCTAATCATGCCTAATTTTAATTGAGTAGCAAAATTAATACGATTACACAGTTAAGTAGCTTTTTAACGTTCGCCATCCTAGTTAATCAAATCAATTTAGCGTATTTGATTTTAATTGCAATGCTGTTGCTAGCGGCTTTGATTAAAATTAAAGCCTATCATTTTTTTCGCGTCATCAAACGCTTAAAGTGGTTTTTTCTGGTGATGTTGATTATTTTTGCGCTAAATACACCTGGCGAGCATATTCAAGGTTGGCCATTTGTATTGAACCCAACCTACGAAGGTTTGCAGGCTGCGCTAACACAGGTGTTCAGGATAATGACCTTACTGGCTATTTTGTCATTAATCATGACATTTAATACAAAACAGCAGTTAATGTCTGCATTTTATTGGATGGTTTTGCCGTTGAAATACTTTGGGCTGGAAGTGGAACGTTTTGCAGCCAGATTGTGGTTAACATTGCATTATGTTGAATCCAATCAGCGCTTGAATATTGGCGATGGATTGTTGGCTCGATTAAAACAGCTTTCGCATACAAGTACGATTGAGCAAGAGGCTGATGTGAGTATTGAGCTGAAAATTCCCCATTTTACTGTAGTAGATATGCTGATAATTTTGATGTTAATAGCCTTCATTACTTACGTTTCACTCAAAGCGCTACACTAAATGCGTATTGCTTTGGGTGTGGAATACGATGGTGCACAATTCTGTGGCTGGCAAAGTCAACCGCAACGATGTGGCGTGCAAGATGCGCTGGAAACCGCCATTGCGCGTATGACGCTTAAACCAACACGCATCCATGCTGCAGGCCGCACAGATACTGGCGTTCATGCGTTCATGCAAATTACTCATTTGGAGTGCGAAGTAGCAAGGCCGCTTACCGCTTGGGTGCGCGGTGTAAATGCTTTTTTACCAGCCACTGTGCGCGTTGTTTGGGCACAGTTTGTCAGCGATGATTTTCACGCGCGATTCTCTGCCACACAGCGACATTACCAATATTTATTGCTTAACCAGCCAACAGCGCCTGCCATTCATGCCAGCAAAGCTGGCTGGTATCACTTGCCACTGGATGTGTCTGCCATGCAGGCAGCGATTGCTTTTTTACAAGGTGAGCACGATTTTAGTGCGTTCAGGGCAAGTGAATGTCAAGCAAAATCGCCGATGAGAACTTTAACGCAAGCGACCATTATTGCGCATCAAGAATCGATAGTTTTTAATTTTTCTGCCAATGCCTTTTTGCAGCACCAAGTGCGCAATATGGTGGGCGCTTTGGTGTATGTAGGCAATGGAAAACATCCGCCTGAATGGATTGCGCATTTACTCAAGCAAAAAAATCGCACATTATCGCCACCTACTTTTTCGCCAAACGGCTTATATTTAACAGGCGTAGATTATGATGCTAAATTTAATCTGCCAAAGACCAAATGCTACTTAAGGCTTATATAATGCTAATTGATTGTAAGCCGCATTAACACAAGGCAAAACCACGAAGATGCATTATTTTAGAACCAGAGTTAAAATTTGCGGCATAACCCGCGTAAAAGATGCGCTTGAAGCGGTGCACTACGGTGCGGATGCGATTGGTTTGGTATTTTATGCGGCTAGTCCACGTTGCGTCACTGTGCATCAAGCGCAGGAAATTGTAGCTGCAATTCCACCTTTTGTCAGCGTAGTTGGCTTATTTGTAAATGCAACTCAAGCTGAAATTGAAAGCATTCTATTGCAAGTACGAATCGATATCTTGCAGTTTCATGGCGAAGAAACTGCCAACGAATGCGAGCGGATTAATTTGCCTTATTTTAAAGCGATTCGCGTTAAGCCGGATACTAATTTGTTACAATACGAAATAGATTTTAGTCGTGCAAAAGCCTTGCTTTTAGACACGTATGCGGAATCTGCTTACGGCGGCACTGGGCAAGTATTCGATTGGGACTTAATCCCTAAAAACATGTCAAAACCTGTGATTTTAGCTGGCGGATTAACCAGTGGTAATGTAGAACTTGCCATTAAAAAAGTACAGCCTTATGCGGTTGATATCAGCGGCGGTGTAGAGTTAAGTAAAGGTGTAAAAGACGCAAAAAAAATAGCAGATTTTATGCAAGCGGTTAATCGCATAAAATGAACTGCAGAAAACAGTGAATTGCGGATGATTAAGTTGTTTAGATTCATTTGTTTGAAAATGGAGTCATTTAAGCATGCAAATTGAGGAGTTGGATAATGCAAGTGTATGACATGCCAGATGAGCGCGGTCATTTTGGTCAGTTTGGCGGAATTTTTGTAGCAGAGACTTTGGTCGAAGCGCTTGAAGAACTGCGCCTGATGTATGAAAAATACCGCTATGACGAAACTTTTCTAGCTGAATTTGCCTATGATTTAAAACATTTTGTTGGCCGCCCAAGCCCCGTTTATCATGCTAAACGCTGGTCTGACCGCGTTGGCGGCGCACAGATTTATTTAAAACGAGAAGATTTAAATCACACCGGCGCACACAAAGTAAATAATACCATCGGTCAGGCTTTGTTGGCTAAACGCATGGGTAAGCCACGCGTAATTGCAGAAACAGGTGCGGGCCAGCATGGTGTGGCTACTGCAACTATTGCTGCAAGATTAGGTTTGGAGTGCGTGGTTTATATGGGCAGTGAGGACGTAAAACGTCAAGCGCCCAATGTATTTAGGATGAAACTGCTGGGCGCAACTGTTGTGCCAGTGGAAAGCGGCTCTAAAACGTTAAAAGACGCGCTGAATGAGGCAATGCGTGATTGGGTAACCAATATTGAAAATACGTTTTATATTATTGGCACTGTTGCAGGCCCGCATCCATACCCAATGATGGTGCGCGATTTTCAATCGGTGATCGGTGTAGAAGCCAAAATTCAGATGCAAGAAATGGTAGGGCGCCAGCCAGATGCAGTGGTTGCCTGCGTGGGCGGCGGTTCTAATGCGATGGGTATTTTTTACCCTTATATCGACGTACCAAATGTACGCTTAATTGGCGTTGAAGCGGCGGGACGCGGCATGCAAACAGGTATGCACGCAGCACCTTTAACCGCCAATAGCCCTATTGGTGTATTGCATGGTAATCGTACCTATTTAATGCAAGATGCAGATGGCAATATTATTGAAACACATTCAATATCGGCAGGGCTGGATTATCCAGGAGTAGGCCCAGAGCACGCTTGGTTAAAAGACATTAAACGTGCTGAATACGTGGCGATTACCGATGACGAAGCAATGACCGCTTTCCATAGCTTGTGTCGTACAGAAGGCATTATTCCTGCATTGGAATCTAGCCATGCGCTGGCACACGCCGAAAAAATGGCTAAAACCATGCGCAAAGATGAAATTATTTTGGTTAATTTATCTGGACGTGGCGATAAAGATATTAATACGGTTGCCAAGCTAGCCAACATCACTCTATAAATTAAAACCACGTAAAAATGCAAACTGCGTCATATTACAGCCTAGGCCTATCAATGTTTAAAGCAATAAGTCCACAAAGCGGATGCTTGCAAAAAATAAATACTTGCATATACCCAATCTGTGGCGTGTCTATTTCCTGCTCATGCCTTGTACTATTTAGCGCTTTGCATTTTTACGTGCATATTATTTAAAAATTAATTCAAAAACATTACTTATGTCACGTATTCAAACGGTATTCGCAACACTCAAAGTTAATAACAAAAAAGCGTTAATCCCATACATCACGGCAGGTGATCCACACCCAAAATATACTGTTAACTTAATGCATACATTGGTTAAAACGGGCGCAGACATGATTGAGCTTGGCGTGCCGTTTTCTGATCCGATGGCGGATGGCCCTGTGATTCAGCGCGCGAGTGAACGTGCGCTAGTACATAAAGTTGGTCTAAAAAAAGTGTTAAGTTTGGTTGCCGAATTTCGTCAGTCTGATGATAAAACACCTGTGATATTAATGGGTTACGCAAACCCAGTTGAGGCAATGGGTGTAGAAAAATTTACGCAATCAGCCAAATTGGCTGGGGTGGATGGCGTGATCACGGTGGATTATCCGCCAGAAGAATGCAAGCGGTTTATTAGTCAGTTGCAAGCCAACGGCATGGATAGTATCTTTTTATTATCGCCCACTTCAGACAAAAAACGCGTGGATTTAATTGTCAATCAAGCCAGTGGCTTTTTGTATTATGTGTCACTAAAAGGGGTGACTGGCTCTGCTAATTTGGATATCGAAGAAGTGAAATTACGTGTGGCAGAAATTCGCCATCAAACGGATTTGCCGATTGGCGTGGGTTTTGGTGTTAAAGATTCAATCACGGCAAAAAAAGTAGCCGCTTTTGCTGACGCTGTTGTGGTGGGTAGCCGCATGGTGCAAACAATAGAAAACTCAAACGATGATAATTTAATGGCTAACGTCAGCCAATTAATGCTTGAATTACGCGATGCAATTGACGCTTAGCAATAGATGCATAAGGAGTAAAAAATGAGCTGGTTAGATAAAATTCCACAGAAAATCCAACGCGTTGTCGGCGTGGTGCAAAAGAAAAACGTACCAGAAGGCCTATGGAGTAAGTGCGATTCTTGCCAATCGGTCTTATATAAAACCGATTTAGAATCGAATGCCGAAGTCTGCCCAAAATGCACACATCATAATCGTATAGGCGCGCGTGCCAGATTGCATCAATTGCTGGATGCCGATACAAAAACAAAAGTGCGTACTGAAATTGGTGCCAATATCGAGCCAATTGATTCGCTAAAGTTTAAAGACAGTAAAAGCTATGCAGAACGCATGAAATCTGCCCAAAAAGATGTGGGCGAAAAAGACGCTCTAATCGTCATGCAAGGCAAAATCCTTGGCGTTAACGTTGTGGTTGCGGCATTTGAATTTAAATTTATGGGCGGCTCGATGGGTTCTGTGGTGGGCGAGCGTTTTGTGCGCGGAATTGACGCAGCCATTCAGAGTCAATCGGCTTTTATTTGCATCTCTGCCAGCGGCGGTGCGCGTATGCAAGAAGGCTTATTATCATTGATGCAAATGGCTAAAACGAGTGCCGCACTCACCAAATTATCTCAAGCTGGTTTGCCTTATATTTCAGTATTAACTGATCCGACGATGGGCGGCGTTTCTGCCAGTTTTGCCATGCTTGGCGATATTATAATTGCCGAACCCAATGCGTTAATTGGTTTTGCCGGGCCACGCGTCATTGAGCAAACCGTGCGCGAAACCTTGCCTGAAGGCTTTCAGCGGGCTGAATTTTTAGTAGAGCACGGCGCGGTGGATTTGATTATTGATCGCCGCGAAATGCGTCAACGCATAGCCAGCATGTTGTCAAATTTGATGAAAATTCCTAAAGCGGCCTAATTTTTAAGCATTTATTTCGACGTTTTAATGTGTTAATTATTGTCAAACGTGATGAACGCCACACTTAAGCCAACGACTGCAGAGCAGTGGCTGGCTTATATCGAAGCGCTACACCCTAAATCGATTGCAATGGGTTTAGATAGAGTGCGGGCAGTTGCGCAAAACCTGCAATTAAAGCCAAGTTTCCCCATTATTACCGTCGCCGGTACCAACGGAAAAGGCTCTACCTGCGCCATGTTAAGCGAGATTTATATTGAGGCGGGTTTTACTGTCGGCTGCTATACATCGCCGCATTTAATACGCTACAACGAGCGCGTGCGCATTAATAACTTGGATATATCCGATGCGGATTTATGCGCTGCATTTGCAGCAGTTGAGAAGGCGCGCGGCGACGTTGCGTTAACCTATTTTGAAATGGGCACATTGGCTGCCATGTGGCATTTTTGCCAATTAAAAGTAGAGGTAGCTATTTTAGAAGTCGGCCTAGGTGGCAGGCTGGATGCGGTGAATATTTTTGAGCCTGTCTGCAGTATTGTGACGACCATTGATTTAGATCATATGGAATATTTAGGCGATACGCGCGAGAAAATAGGGTTGGAAAAAGCAGGTATTTTTCGGCCGAATGTGCTGGCGATTTGCGGCGATATTAACCCTCCAAACAGTTTGATTGATTACGCCAAAAAAATTAATGCGCCATTAAGCTTAATTAACCGTGATTTTAGTGTCAAAAAAACTGTTAATGGCTGGCAATATACTGAAGCGGGAAATGATTGTTTGCTACCGAATCTTGGCCTGCAAGGTGAATTTCAGTTGAATAACGCTGCTTGTGCAGTGCGCGCAGCGCAATATTTGAGTACGGTTTTACCAGTTAAAACCGATCATATCCAGTTGGCCTTGCAACAAGTAAAGTTAATAGGGCGCTTTTATATTATCAGCACACATCCCACTATTATTGTTGATGTTGCGCATAACCCGCATGCAGCTTTGTCGCTGGCACATAATTTACAAGCTGCGCCTTGTGCTGGCAACACATTGGCCGTATTTGCCATGCTGGCAGATAAAGATATTAATGGCGTGATTCAAGCCGTTTCACCACATATTCATCAATGGTTTGTGGCGGATAATCGCAGTGTTCGCGGTGCAAAAGCCCAAGATTTAAAGCATAAACTGCTTAAAAATGAGCCGAATGCAAAGGTTAACTTATTTGCAGATGTTGCCTCGGCACTGCTTGCTGCCTGTGATGTTGCCACTAAAAATGATAGAATTATTGTGTTTGGTTCGTTTTATACGGTTGCCGATGCGATTGATCATATTTGCAACTAAAAATAAACGCTCTATTTAAAATGAGACGGTTCAACCCCATCCTATAATCCTAGCGTATGGCTGAAAGTTAAACATGCAAAAAGACGCACCGAATGATCAACAGTTAACCTTAAAAAAACGCGCTCGTCGTCGTTTGGTAGGCGCAATTGCGTTGGTGTTATTCATGATAATTGTGTTGCCGTTGCTATTAAAAGACCGCGCCAATACACAATCGGCTGATGAGGTGACGATTACGTTGGCTAATCCAGCTAAGCCACTTGAAGCAACACCCGCCACATCTGATTTTGATTCGAATGTGATTCCTGCGGATGATAATCCGTCGCATCATTCGCCGATTTCAGACGAGTTACCTAGCGAGCCTGATGAAATGTCCGCACCTGCTGCCGAGGTGGCACCAGCATCAAGAGCGCCGATTCTGCCAAAACAAAAAACGGAAGAAAAGAAAAGTAGCAGCAATACAAAATTTTATGTGCAAATTGGTGTATTTTCAGATGAGGCGAATGTAAAACAATTGCAGGCAAGATTAAATGATTTAGGCTATCCATCGCAAACCGAAAAAATTGATACTGCAAAAGGCAAAAAAATTCGCTTGCGTACCCAGCTTTTGGGGGAACGTAACGAAGCTGCGATTGCTTTACAGAACATAAAAGATGCTGGCCTTACTGGCATGGTTGTCAGTCAATGACCTGTTTGACTAAACAATAACCTGTTTGACTAAAGCATGACAAGCTTTGATTACGCGGTATTAATCATCATCGGCATTTGTATTATCGTTAGCATGATGCGCGGTGCAGTACGAGAATTGTTGTCGATTGCTGGCTGGCTAGCAGCATTTTATGTGGCTCAAACCTATGCCACTCAACTGATACCGTTGCTGCCACAAAATATACCGAGTGATTCGCTACGCGTGTTAGCGGCTTTTTTGATCCTATTTTTAGGCGTGTTATTGGTGTTTAGTTTGTTGTCTGTTGCGCTTTCCAGTATCTTAAAAAAAATTGGTTTAAGTTGGCTAAATCGTTTTTTTGGCGCATTATTTGGATTCGCGAAAGGCCTGTTAATTGTGTGTGTTTTGGTGTTTATAGCAGGATTAACCAGCCTGCCTAAAGATGTGCGTTGGACAAATGCGATGTTTAGTTCGCCGCTTGAAGCATTGGTAAAAACTGTACTACCCTGGATGCCGCAAAAAGTAGCACAATATGTTCGATATGATTAACGTTAACAGTATATTGAACTTCAATAATCAATAATTTTTAAAGTGCATATTTAGCAAAAAAGTAAGTCTAGTAAAAATGTATGACTGGTAAAAAGTGCATGCCCAGTAAAAAGTGTATGTCCAGTAAATCGCGATTTTTTAAGGAAATTCATTTATGTGCGGAATTTTAGGCATTGTTGGTAAAAATCCAGTCAATCAGCTTTTATACGATGGTTTGCTAGTGTTGCAACATCGCGGGCAAGATGCTGCAGGTATTGTTACCTGCGATGGCAATACATTTTTTATGCACAAAAACAATGGTTTAGTTAAAGATGTATTTCAAACGCGCCATATGCGCAGCTTGGTTGGCAACGCAGGAATCGCCCATGTGCGCTATCCAACAGCTGGATCTTCCAGCGCGGCAGAGGCTCAGCCATTTTATGTGAATTCGCCCTTTGGTATTGTGCTTGGTCATAACGGCAACTTAACCAATTCTGAACAGCTAAAATCAGAAATGTTCAGGCAAGATTTGCGTCATATTAATACTACTTCAGATTCTGAAGTATTGCTCAACGTACTCGCACATGAGATTGAAAAAACATCGCGCAATGCAGTATTAAATACCGATATGGCGTTTGATGCGGTATCTGGCGTACACAGGCGTTGTAGAGGTGCTTACGCGGTGGTTGCGATGATTGCCAATTTTGGGTTGTTAGCGTTTCGCGATCCCAACGGCATTCGCCCACTGGTGATTGGTAAATTAGATACCGACAAAGGTACTGAATATATTGTGGCTTCAGAAAGCGTTGCGCTAGATGTATTAGGCTTTAAACTGATGCGGGACATCGATCCTGGCGAAGCGGTATTTATAGATATGGACGGCAATTTATTTAGCCGTCAATGCGCCGAAGCACCCAAATTAACGCCGTGTATTTTTGAATATGTTTATCTGGCGCGCCCAGATTCTGTGATTGATGGCGTGTCTGTCTATCAAACTCGTTTAGATATGGGCACCAGTTTGGCTGAAAAAATCAAGCGCGATTGGAGCCATTTAAAAATTGACGTGGTGATTCCGATTCCAGATACCAGTCGCCCAAGCGCACTGCAAGTTGGCATCTGTTTAGGCTTGGATTACCGTGAAGGATTTATTAAAAACCGTTATATCGGCCGTACGTTTATCATGCCTGGTCAGGCTTTACGCAAAAAATCGGTGCGCCAGAAATTAAATCCAATTGGTATTGAGTTTAAAGGCAAAAATGTATTATTGGTCGATGATTCTATCGTTCGCGGCACCACTTCACAACAAATTGTGCAAATGGCGCGCGATGCAGGTGCTAATAAAGTGTATTTTGCTTCGGCCGCGCCACCGGTACGTTTCCCTAATGTGTATGGCATCGATATGCCAAGTCGAGATGAATTGCTTGCGACTGGACGTACTGATGAGGAAATTTGTCAAGAAATTGGTGCTGACGCGCTTATTTACCAAGATTTAGATGCTTTGGTGAAAGGTATTGCACAATCAAATCCAAAAATGAAAATATTTGATTGCAGTTGTTTTGATGGAAAATACGTCACAGGCGATGTGGATGCCGCTTATTTAAATCGCATTGAATCTGCACGCGGTGATTTTAATAGAAAACAAAAACCGAACAACTCCAGCACGCAGATGGATTTAAATTTAATTGATGCTTACGATGAAACGACTGAAGAAACCAATTAATTCGTATTGATTATCAATCTTCCTAACAGCTGACATCCTAAATATGTCTATTTACTTATACTTAATTACTCATGTGTAATTAGATTTATCTCTGCGCTAAAAAAACCAATTTTCGTATCGTTTTAAAACGTAAGCCCACAATATTAAGAAGTGTTTGGGGTTCTTATATAAATAACCAATGGTCTGTATCTCAGCGACTTAACCATATACTAGGTCATTATCAAGCATTAAATGCGTTACCTAAATGTTTTGGCATTACCAAGACTATTACTAGAGAAGTCATTAATCTACGAGATTACTCCCGTGATGCATTTATTGTTTTAGAGTACCCAGTTTGGTTCCGTCGAGAAGGCGAAGCCGCAATTAGCTTATTCAAAAAAAGACTAGAGTGATGACAATGAGTTTTTCTTTTGGTCATTATAAATCTGCAAAAGCTATTTATATCGGCAGCATACAGGGCATGTATTCGGGTGGTTCAAGTATGCAGTCATTAATAACAATTAGAAATTTTACCAAAGATAGTTATGGATTAAGGCCTAAAAGCTTATTAATTGAAGTGATAAAAATGTTCGCGTTAGTCATTGAGTCAGACTATATATTGGCTATTTCTGATAAAAATCGACATCAGAGGCACCCATTTTTGGGGATTATTTAGATAATATACCAAGTGCAAACTATGATGAAATCTGGGCAGAACACTCTGGAACTTGTTTGGACAATGGCTTTTATAGTATACACGTGCAAACGCATCGGCGAGAATTTGCAGAAATATCTTCTAACAAACGTGCCATATACAGGCTTCGTTACTATATGTTGGAGCAAATCAATAAACAAATAACAGATGTACTAGTTTCTGGCTAATATTTGAGTTAAGTCATAAATTTATTGACAGACATTTTTAAAAGGCGTTAAATATAAATGCGCTGATTTGAGTGGCCAATATTAAACAAAGCCTTACTCAGCTTGCGAGCGCATAATAAATTCTGCTAAAGCGAGAGCCAAAACCCGTTTTAGCTTATGCTTTAGCTAACACGGGTTTTTTAACGCCCTAAAATAGATCAGTATTGAGAATGCTATGGACAAAAAGCAATATTATCCCCAATTTCATGCGGAAACACTGGCAGTGCGTGCTGGCAGCGAATCAACAGAGTTGGGGGAAAATTCGGAAGCTTTATTTTTAAATTCAAGTTTTAGGTTCAACAGCGCAGCGCAAGCGGCAGCACGCTTTGGCGGCACAGAGCCCGGTAATATTTATTCGCGTTTTACCAACCCAACTGTCACCATGTTTCAAAATAAACTGTTAGCCTTAGAAGGCGCAGAACAATGCGTAGCAACTTCCAGCGGCATGTCCGCTATATTGGCGTGCGTGATGGGATTATGCAGTGCAGGCGATCATGTGGTTGCTTCTCGCAGTATTTTTGGCACATCGGTTCAGTTATTTGGCAATATTTTAAAACGCTGGGGCTTAAATGTGACCTTTGTGTCATTGACCAATCATCAAGAATGGCAAGTCGCCGTTACACCTAAAACTAAACTATTTTTTGTAGAAACGCCATCTAATCCTCTTACCGAAGTTTGTGATATTCAAGCTTTAGCTGATATTGCACACAAAGCCGGCGCACACTTGGTCGTGGATAATTGTTTTTGCACGCCGGTGATTCAGAAACCATTGGAATTGGGTGCCGATATTATTATTCATTCTGCGACCAAATATATTGACGGGCAGGGCAGGTGTTTAGGCGGCGCGGTGTTGGGCACAAAAGTATTAATGGAGCCTGTTTACGGCTTTTTACGCACCGCCGGTGTCACCATGAGCGCATTTAACGCATGGGTGTTTTTAAAAGGACTGGAAACCCTGCCTATTCGTATGGAAGCGCATGCGCGTAAAGCGCTAGAGCTTGCTATCTGGCTTGAAGCACAGCCGCAAGTTGCGCGAGTTTATTACCCAGGCTTGGCTTCGCATCCACAGCATGTTTTGGCGATGCAACAGCAAACTAATGGCGGTGGCATTTTGAGCTTTGAGTTAAAACCAAAAACAGGTCAAACACCGCAGGAAGCCGCATGGGCAGTCATCGATAGAACGCAACTTATTTCAATTACCGCAAATCTGGGTGATGCAAAAAGTACCATCACGCATCCAGCCACCACTACCCACAGCCGAATTACGGCTGAGGCAAGGTCAGAAGCAGGAATTACAGATGGTTTGATTAGGATTGCGGTTGGCTTGGAGCATGTGGAAGACTTAAAAGCAGATTTGCGTTTTTAACTAAGCTAGGAATAGTTAACCATTTAAATTGGTTAACTATATTTAGTTGTGGGAAGTAGTCGCAATTCACAGGCAATATGTAGCCAATGTTACTAAGCTTTCTAGCGAGTTTTTGTTTAAATGCTTTCAATCACTCAGTAAATCCTAGTCCTTTGAAAATCATATTGGTTAGATATCATGACAGCTAAATATTTAGTCTAAAGCATTCAATTTCCTGACATTAACATCATTCACTGAACAAATTAATAACGCTTCTTTAGTGAATTAAACGTGTTAAAATCGAGGCATTAAAAATTAAAAAGCTATCGCAAAAAGCTTTATTTCACGCACAATCTATACGAAATATTTCACGGAAAATCTAATGGATCAATTCGCTAAAGAAACCCTGCCAATCAGTTTGGAAGACGAGATGCGCAGGTCGTATCTGGATTACGCAATGAGCGTCATTGTCGGTCGTGCATTGCCTGATGTACGTGATGGTTTAAAGCCTGTGCATCGCCGTGTTTTATTCGCCATGCACGAGTTAAGCAACGATTATAACAAACCGTATAAAAAATCTGCGCGTATTGTGGGCGATGTGATTGGTAAATACCATCCGCATGGCGATACTGCTGTGTACGACACCATCGTTCGTATGGCACAGGATTTTAGCTTGCGTTATATGTTGGTGGATGGACAAGGTAACTTTGGCTCTGTGGATGGTGATAACGCGGCGGCGATGCGTTATACCGAAATTCGTATGTCAAAAATCGCCCATGAACTATTGGCAGACATTGACAAAGAAACCGTGGATTTTGGTCCTAACTACGATGGTAGTGAGCATGAGCCGCTGATTATGCCGGCGCGTATTCCAAATCTACTGATTAATGGTAGCTCTGGTATTGCGGTCGGTATGGCAACCAATATCCCGCCGCACAATATTAATGAAGTGCTCGATGCGTGTTTCGCGTTGCTGAAAGACCCTGAAACGGGTATTGAGGAATTGATTGAGTTGGTGCCGGCGCCAGACTTTCCGACTGCGGGTATTATTTACGGCACAGTTGGGGTTAAGGAAGGTTATCGCACTGGCCGTGGCCGTGTGGTGATGCGTGGCCGCACGCATGTAGAAGACATGGATAAAAGTGGTGGTCGTCAGATGTTAATCGTCGACGAACTGCCGTATCAAGTGAACAAAAAAACCTTTGTTGAGAAAATCGCTGAATTAGTTAACGAGAAAAAAATCGAAGGTATTTCGGATTTGCGCGATGAGTCTGATAAATCGGGCATGCGCGTGGTGATTGAGCTGAAACGTGGTGAAATTGCAGAAGTCGTACTGAATAATCTGTACAAACAAACGCAATTGCAAGACACGTTTGGTATGAATATGGTGGCCTTGTTAGACGGTCAGCCGCGTTTGCTTAATTTGAAACAAATGCTGGAGGCATTTTTACGCCATCGTCGCGAAGTGATTACGCGCCGTACCGTATTTGAGCTGAAAAAAGCCCGTGCGCGTGGCCATATCTTAGAAGGTTTAGCGGTTGCATTGGCTAACGTAGATGAAATGATTGCAATTATTAAAGCCGCACCAACGCCACCAGAAGCCAAAATTGATTTGATGGCGAAAGTGTGGAGTTCGCCAGTGGTAGAGGAAATGCTTAAACGTGCGGCCATGGAAGCTTCGCGTCCTGAAGGGTTAAGTATTGATTTTGGCTTAACCCCAAATGGCTACAAATTAAGCGATATTCAAGCGCAAGAAATTCTGCAAATGCGCCTGCAACGCTTAACCGGCCTAGAACAAGATAAAGTAGTGAGTGAGTACAAAGAGGTGATGGATGTAATTGCCGATTTGCTGAATATTTTAGCCAATGCATCACGCGTTACCACCATGATTAGCGATGAGTTAACCGAAATCCGCAAGCAATTTGGCGATAAACGCCGCAGTGAAATTGTAGCCAATGCGCAAGACTTAAACTTGGAAGACTTAATTACGCCGCAAGACGTGGTGGTTACGCTATCGCATACTGGCTATGTGAAATCACAGCCATTAGACGAATATCGCGCACAACGCCGCGGTGGTCGTGGTAAACAAGCTGCGCCCACTAAAGAAGATGACTTTATTGACAAAATGTTTGTGGCAAATACGCATGATTATATTCTGTGTTTCTCAAGCCGCGGTCGCGTCTATTGGTTGAAAGTATACGAAGTGCCACAAGGTAGCCGTATCGGTCGTGGTAAGCCAATTGTGAATCTGTTTCCGCTGGAAGAGGGCGAAAAAATCAACGCGATTTTAGCGGTAAAAGAATTTGACGAAAATCACTTTATTTTTATGGCAACTGCGCGCGGAACTGTTAAGAAAACGTCGCTAGTTGAATTCGCTAATCCACGCAAATCAGGCATTATCGCCATTAATCTGGACGATGATGATTACTTGATTGGCGCAGAAGTGACCAATGGCAGTAATGATATTGTATTGGTTTCTAATGGCGGCAAAGCGGTGTGGTTTACTGAGGGCGATGTGCGCCCAATGGGACGTGCCACACGTGGTGTACGCGGTATGAAGCTGGCGGCAAAACAACAAGTATTGTCATTATTAATTGCGGATAATGATCAGCAAACCGTGCTGGTTGCTACCGAAAATGGTTACGGTAAACGCACTGTGCTGGCGGATTTCCGCCATTCTGGCCGTGGCACGCAAGGGGTAAAAGCGATTGCAGTAAGTGAACGCAATGGCTTAGTCGTTGCGGCAAAATTGGTCAATGAAGACGACGAAATTATGTTAATCACCACTGGAGGTGTGTTGATTCGTACCCGAGTGAGAGAGATTCGTGAGCTAGGCCGCGCAACGCAAGGCGTGACGCTGATTAACTTGGGTGAAGGCGAAAAATTATCTGGCTTAGAAAAAATCGTTGAGACAGATGACGAAGAATAATGTTGACTAATATTGATGAAGGAAAAGTAAATAATGACACAGATTTATAATTTTTCTGCCGGTCCAGCGGTATTGCCAAAAGAAGTATTACAACAAGCACAAGCTGAGTTAGTTGATTGGCATGGCTCTGGCATGTCCGTGATGGAAATGAGCCATCGTGGCAAAGAATTTATGAGTATTGCGGCAGAAGCGGAGGCAGATTTACGTGAATTAATGAGCATTCCAGCCAACTACAAAGTATTGTTTTTACAAGGTGGCGCGTCAACCCAATTTTCAAATATCCCCATCAACTTATTGCGTGGCAAAAAAACGGCGGACTACCTTAACACTGGTGAGTGGTCGAAAAAAGCCATTGCCGAGGCTAAAAAATATTGCGAAGTTAGCGTGGTGGCGACTTCAGCCGATAAAAACTTTAGTTACGCGCCTACCCAAGATCAATGGAAATTGAATCCTGATGCGGCTTACGTGCATTACACCTCAAACGAAACGATTGGTGGGGTAGAAATTTTCTGGGCGCCAGATACCGGTAAAGTGCCTTTAGTGGCTGATATGTCATCGCATATTTTATCGCGCCCAATAGATGTGAGCAAATTTGGATTGATTTATGCGGGTTCGCAAAAAAACATTGGCCCAGCCGGTTTGACGATTGTGATTGTGCGCGAAGATTTATTGGGTGAAGCATTGCCAGGCACAGCCTCGATGAGCGATTACAAGGTTCAGGCAGATAACGAATCCATGTACAACACGCCGCCTACTTATGCGATTTATGTTTCTGGCTTGGTCTTTAAGTTGCTTAAGGCTAAAGGCGGATTGGCGGCGATGGAAAAAACCAATATGATCAAAGCCAATCTGTTGTACGATTATTTAGATTCAACGGATTTTTATGCGTGCCCAACTGCGAAAGAAAACCGTTCACGCATGAACATTCCGTTTACGCTTAAAGATGAGTCTTTGGATGAAGCTTTTCTTAAAGGTGCTAAGGATAAAGGTTTGCTGCAATTAAAAGGCCACCGCTCTGTTGGTGGCATGCGTGCTTCAATTTATAACGCTATGCCAGTGGAAGGTGTGATTGTGCTGGTGGAATATATGAAGGAATTCGAGAAAAACAATCGTTAACTATGCACATAGCTGGCTAACGATAATAAGCGCTAACTAAATTAGGCTTAAAAAACGGGGAGAGTGGTTTGAGCAAACGTCAGATACTGTTACTAAATAAAATTGCATCGGTTGGTACAAAGCGATTTCCAGCTGAACATTTTGAAATAAGTAGCGAAACCCTTAAGCCAGATGCTATTTTAGTGCGTTCAACCAAGATGCATGACATGCAAATCCCCGCAAGTGTACAGGCAATTGGCCGCGCTGGCGCTGGTACCAACAATATTCCTGTAATTGATATGAGTAAACGCGGTGTAGTGGTTTTTAATACGCCTGGTGCCAATGCGAATGCTGTGAAAGAGCTGGTTTTGGCGGGTATTCTTATCGCCGCGCGTAATATTGGCCCAGCCATGCAGTTTGTAGCAGGTTTGCAAGGAGACGAAGCAACGCTCGCTAAAACTGTAGAGGATGGTAAAAAGAACTTTGTGGGCATTGAAATCCCTGGTAGAACTTTAGGTATTTTAGGTTTAGGTGCGGTGGGCGGCATGGTGGCAGACACCGCGCTTAAGCTCGGTATGAAAGTGCTGGGTTACGACCCTGAAATTACTGTGGATGCGGCTTGGCGCTTATCGTCTGAGGTTAAACGCGTACTTGGCGTGGATGATTTGTTTAAGCACAGCGATTTTATTACGTTACATGTACCCTTGATAGACGCGACGCGACATTTGGTTAATGCGGAGCGCGTTGCGATGATGAAGCAAGGCGCCGTATTGATTAACTTTGCGCGCGAAGGCGTGATTGATGAACAAGCCGTGCTGGATGGCTTGGATAGCAAGAGGTTGCGTGCTTATGTATGCGACTTCCCCACCAATCGCATGAAATCACATCCTAATGTAGTGGCTTTGCCGCACTTGGGCGCTTCTACGCAAGAGGCAGAAGATAATTGTGCCATCATGGTGGTGGATCAAGTGCGAGAGTTTTTAGATAACGGCAATATCACTAATTCGGTAAATTTTCCAGCCGTACATATGCCACGCGAGGCTGCTTACCGCGTAGCTGTTGCGAGTGCGAATATTCCGAATATGGTTGGGCAAATATCCACTGCAATGGCCGATGCAGGCATTAATATTCACAATATGGTGAACAAATCGCGCGCGGATATTGCCTACACCATGTTGGATTTAGATAGCCCGGCACCCAAAGCTGCACTGGCAAAGATTAAGGCGATTGAAGGCGTATTAAATGTGCGCGAGTTGCCACAAAAGCATGACTGACAAGCAATATGAGTGAACAATTAAAACAGCATAGAGACCAAATTGACGCTATTGATGAGCAAATTTTAGCGCTAGTTAATCAGCGTGCCGCTTTGGCGCGCACCATCGGCAGCTTAAAAGATGACGGTGTGATTTATCGGCCCGAACGTGAGGCGCAGGTGTTGCGTCGTTTGCAGGCCAATAATCAAGGGCCGCTATCTGCAGAGGCGGTTAGTCATATTTTCCGTGCTGTTATGTCCAATTGTCGCGCACTAGAAAAAGAACTTTCAATCGCTTTTTTGGGGCCGCTGGGCACGTATTCAGAAGAAGCCGCTTTAAAACAATTCGGGCTTGGTCGTGGCGCGGTGGTATGTGGTAGCATTGATGAAGTGTTTCGTACTTTAGAAGCTGGCCAGGCAGATTATGGCGTCGTGCCAGTAGAAAACTCAACTGAAGGTGCAATTGGCCTTACCTTAGATTTATTGCTGGCGAGTACGCTAAAAGTGTGTGGTGAAATTACGCTGCCCATTCATCATTGCTTATTATCGAAACAAACAGATATTAAGCAAATTAGCCATGTTTTTTCGCATAATCAATCGTTGGCACAATGTCACGAATGGCTGAATAAAACCTTGCCACGTGCCGAGCGCGAACCAGTCACCAGCAACGCCTACGCAGCACAAATGATTCAAGATTTAGTCTCTACAGATAACACGTTTGCGGCGGCAATTGCCAGCAAGCGTGCAGCGGAACTATTTAATCTAAATGTGTTGGCAGAAAATATTGAAGATGACCCTAAAAATACCACGCGATTTTTAGTGTTAGGTAAGCATGAGGTGGCGACCTCTGGACATGATAAAACCTCGATTGTGATGACATCGCAGAATAAACCAGGCGCGATGGTGGAATTGTTAGAACCGCTTTCACGTCACGGTGTCAGTATGACTAAATTTGAATCGCGCCCATCGAAACAGGGTTTGTGGGACTACGTATTTTTTGTCGATATTGAAGGCCATCAACGGGATGAAAAAGTAAAAGCCGCTTTGCAGGATTGCGCACAACGGGCTTCTTTTCTGAAAGTGCTTGGCTCCTATCCCGTCGCAGTTGTTTAAAGTTGTTGTGTAAGCATTAAGGTTTTTGCATGAATATAATAGATTTAGCCCCAGATTACATCCGCGCGATTGCACCTTATCAAGGTGGCAAGCCGATTAGCGAGCTTGCGCGTGAAATGGGCTTAAATGAGGCGGATATTATTAAATTAGCCTCAAACGAAAATCCGCTTGGCATTAGCCCAAAAGCACAAATGGCCATAGACGATGCGATTCACGATATTGCACGTTATCCTGACGGTAATAGTTTTGCGCTACGTGAAGTTGTGGCGAAAAGATTTAACCTTGCACATAACCAAATTGTGTTTGGAAATGGCTCAAACGATATTTTGGAGTTAGTTGCCAGAGCCTTTTTGCATGCGAATTGCGAGGCGATTTACTCGCAGCATGCGTTTGCTGTGTATCCGCTTGTGACGCAGGCAGTCGGCGCTAAAGGTGTGGTTGTGCCAGCAAAAGATTTTGCGCATGATTTGGATGGATTTTTAAAAGCTATTACGCCAAAAACGCGCTTGATATTTATTGCCAACCCGAATAATCCGACTGGCACCTTAATCGGCAAAGATGCGCTACAAGCCTTTTTGCAACAAGTACCTAAAAATGTATTGGTTGTGCTGGATGAAGCGTATGACGAATACTTATCGGCTGCCAATAAATCTGAGGCAATTAACTGGTTAAGTATCTTTGATAATCTCATTATTTCGCGTACTTTTTCTAAAGCGTATGGATTGGCTGGCTTGCGTATTGGTTTTGGTCTAATGCATGCCAATGTTGCGGATATGTTAAATCGCGTGCGCCAGCCATTTAATGTGAACAATATTGCACAAGCCGCGGCAGTGGCTAGCTTAAATGATGAGTGTTTTGTGGAGCGCAGTTATGCGTTAAACCAAGCAGGTATGGCACAATTAACCCAAGGTTTGAATAAATTGGGCTTATCGTATATTCCATCTTATGCCAATTTTGTTAGTTTTAAAGTGCAAAATGCCGCAACTGTAAATCAACAATTACTGCAAAATGGAGTGATTGTACGGCCAATTGCCAATTACGAAATGCCCGATTATTTGCGGGTGAGCATTGGTTTGCTAAGTGAAAATGCGCGTTTTTTAAGCGTGCTGGAACGAATACTAGGAACAAATCTTAATTGAACAAATTATGAGTAAACAGACATTAAATCAACCAACATTAAATGAACATTAAGCAATGATGCAGCCGACCACACAATACGAAAAATTAGCCACCGATGACGTTCGCATACGCGAAATCAAAGAACTCATCACGCCCATCAGTTTGCTGGCGAATCTAAAAGAAAGCGCAGAATCTACCCATAATATTTTGCAAACACGCGCCGCTATTCACCGTATATTGCATCAGGCGGATGACAGGCTGTTGGTGATTGTTGGACCTTGTTCCATTCACGATGTGCACGCTGGCATGGAATACGCGCAGCGTTTATTAGAAGTGCGCAAAAATTTAGCCGCAGATTTGCTGATTGTGATGCGTGTGTATTTTGAAAAACCCCGCACCACCGTGGGCTGGAAAGGCTTGATTAATGATCCGCATTTAGATGGTAGTTATGCGATTAATGAAGGCTTGCAAATTGCACGTAAATTTCTATTGGATGTGAATGAGCTTGGCGTGCCGGCAGGCGCTGAATTTTTAGATACGATTACGCCGCAATATACCGCCGATCTGGTGAGTTGGGGCGCAATTGGCGCACGCACGACAGAATCGCAAGTGCATCGTGAGCTGGCTTCTGGTTTATCTTGCCCTGTTGGCTTTAAAAATGGCACAGATGGCAGCGTGCGCGTGGCGATTGATGCGATTAAAACTGCCGCCAGCCCGCATCATTTTTTATCTTTTACCAAACAAGGCAACTCTGGAATTTTTTCTACTACTGGCAATCAAGATTGCCATGTAATTTTGCGTGGAGGCAAAACGCCTAATTATGATGCGACAAGCGTTGAAGCTGCTTGTGATCAACTGGCTAATGCAGGCTTAGCACCAAGATTAATGATTGATTGCAGTCACGCCAATAGCAGCAAAGATTACAGTAAGCAAAATATAGTTGCGCGCAATGTGGCTGAACAAGTTGCTGCGGGGGATGCGCGCATTATTGGTTTAATGGTGGAGTCACACTTGAATGAAGGTCGCCAGGATCACACGCCTGGTTGCGAGCTTAACTATGGACAATCGATTACAGACGCTTGTTTGGGTTGGCAAGACACGGTGGAGTTGTTGGATGCGCTAGCCTTGGCGGTGCGTCACCGCAGAAATAAAAAATTGAATGAGGAAATGTAGTTAAGTAATGTACGTAAGGTGATGCGCGCATCATGAATTTACGTAGCACTATTTGGGTAAGTTATCAGTGTTGCTAAAGTTAAATAGGGTACAAAATCTGTTTCACGTTGAGGCAGAAACAACTAGCAACAACGGATTAACTCACTCAATTTAAACTTAAAGGAAATGATCATGTGGACAACACCAGCAGCGACTGAAATGCGTTTTGGCTTTGAAGTAACAATGTACGTAATGAATAAATAATTAGCTTTTTGCTGATTAACAAAAGGCTGTTGCAAGACAGCCTTTTTTTGCATAAAAAAGCTGTCTTCTAATTTAACAAAGCTATGAATTTTTTGTACTCGTAATAAACAAAAACAAAGTTTTTTAAGCGTAAAATCTAGTTTTAAATATTTAAGCAAAGAATCTCATGCATATTCACGTATTAGGTGCCGCAGCAGGCGGCGGGTTTCCACAATGGAACTGTAATTGTCCCAACTGTGATGGTTTACGTAAGGGCACAATTAAAGCTACCAAACGCACACAGTCTTCTATTTGCGTTTCTGGCAATGGCGTAGATTGGGTGCTGTTTAACGCATCACCCGATGTATTACAGCAAATTCAAGACTTTGCACCATTGCAACCAGCACGCAATATCCGCGATTCTGGTATTCAGGCCATTATTTTAATCGATGCGCAAATTGATCATACAACGGGTTTATTTATGCTGCGCGAAGGCCAAGTGAAGCGCGAGATTTACTGCACTGATATGGTGTATGAAGATTTAACCACCGGTAATCAAGTATTGAATATTTTAGGCCATTATTGTGGCATTAACCGTCATGATGTGCCAATTGACGGCAAAACCAGTTTTACCATTCCCAATGTAACTAATCTTAAATTCACATCAGTGGCACTTAAAAGCGCCGCGCCGCCATATTCACCGCATCGCAACGACCCTAAAGCGGGCGATACTATTGGTGTGTTGATTGAAGAAATCAGCACAGGCAAAAAATGCTGGTATTCACCCGGTTTGGGCGAAATAGAGCCACATTTACCAGAATTAATGCGCCAGGCCGATTGTATTATGGTAGATGGCACGTTTTGGACCAATACCGAGATGATTGATATGGGCTTGATGACCAAAACCGCGCGCAGTATTGGACACAATCCGCAATCGGGTGAAGGCGGCATGATTGAGAAGCTGAATGGATTTGGAGCTAAAGATGGAAAGCAGGTGCGCAAAGTGTTGATTCATATCAATAATACCAATCCAATCTTGCGTGAAGATTCCGCAGAGCGCGCTGAGCTTAACCGTCATAGCATAGAAGTAGCTTATGATGGTATGGATATTATCCTTTAAGGGAATAGCATGAATGCAATGATAAAAGAAAATATGCCGCAAAACGCTCCTTGGACCCGCGCAGAGTTTGAAGAAAAGCTGCGCGAAAAAGGTAAGGGCTATCATATTTACCATCCGTTTCATGTGATGATGTATGAGGGCAAGCTAACCAAAGAACAGCTGCAATGTTGGGTAGCTAATCGCTTTTATTACCAAATTTCCATACCGATGAAAGACGCGGCAATTTTATCGAATTGCGATGATGTAGAAGTGCGCAAGCAATGGATCGTGCGCATAACCGACCACGATGGTGTGGATACAGAAGACCAAAAAGCCGTTGGCGGCATTGAGGCTTGGATTCAACTGGGTGAGGCCGTTGGGTTAACGCGCGAGCAAATTACTTCGCTCAAATTAGTCAGCCCAGGTGTGAAATTTGCGGTGGATGCCTATGTTAACTTTGCTAAACAGCGCAGCTGGCAAGAATCGGTTTGTTCCAGCTTAACCGAATTATTTGCGCCGCATATTCACCAGCAGCGCATCAGTTCATGGCCAACCATGTATCCGTGGATTAACGAATCAGGCTTAAGTTATTTTAAAAAACGCCTAACCGAGGCACGCCGCGATGTAGAGCAAGGCTTGGGCGTAACACTGGATTATTTTAGTACATCGCGCCAAATGCAATTAAAGGCACTGGATATTTTGCAGTTTAAACTGAACGTATTGTGGGTAATTGCCGATTCAATTATGCTGGCCTCAACTGTTGACATTAAAATAGACGGCAAAGATTACTTTCATCAGCCTGTGATTGATTTCGAATAAAAAATAAATACGCTTAAGTGGACAATTAAAAGTGAACCAAGATACCAAAATTAAAATTCAGCCCACCGATATTTATGCGATTGCGTTGCATCATCGCTTTCAATGGGAAGAAGCACAGCAAAGTTATGTGATACTTTTTCCAGAGGGCATGGTCAAACTGCATGGTGGCGCGGGTGAGGTGATTAAGCGCTTGGATGGCAAAGCGACTGTGGGCGATATTATGGCAGAATTAAAAGCCGCTTTTCCGGATGCTAATAACATTGAAGCCGACATTATTGGCATGTTTGAAATGGCTTATGGTAAGGCGTGGATCCGCAAAATTTAAGACTATTAATTTATTTCTAGTAAATTTAAGTCTAGTAAGTTGAATTAAAAAATTGTGCTTAAAAAGTCGTTAAGTACAACTTTCAAGGAGTAGCAAAATGACACAAACATCTTTAGGTGAGTCAGTGGTACAAAAGGAAATTCATGCGCAAGCCAAGAACAATGGCGTTGCCGCGAATATCACGCACACTCAACCGTTGTGGCTGTTGGCGGAAGTAACGTATCGCTGTCCATTACATTGTGCGTTTTGCTACAACCCGACCGATTACGACAAACACACGCAAAACGAATTAACGACCGAGCAATGGATTAACGCCTTGCGTGATGCGCGCAAAATGGGCGCGATTCAACTGGGTATTTCGGGTGGCGAGCCGCTATTGCGTGACGATATTGAAGAGATTGTGATTGAAGCGAAAAAACTGGGTTATTACAGCAACTTAATTACCTCTGGCGTTGGTTTAACCGAAAAGCGCATTCAAGCCTTTAAAGATGGCGGTTTAGACCATATTCAGTTATCCATGCACGATATTACTGAAGAAATTAATAACTTTATTACGAATACCAAAACGTTTGAGCTCAAGAAAAAAGTGGCCGCCATGATTAAGAATCATGGTTACCCAATGGTGCTCAATGTGGTGATTCACCGTTATAACATTGGCCATATCAAAGAAATTTTAGAAATGGCAGAAGCACTTGGCGCGGATTATGTTGAACTGGCTAATACGCAATATTACGGCTGGTCACTGGTTAATCGCAGTCAACTCATGCCATTAAAAGAGCAAATTGACCACGCCGAAATGATTACCAATGAGTTCCGCCAAAAAGTCGGCAACAAAATGAAAATATTTTTCGTCGTGCCCGATTACTTTGGTGACCGCCCCAAAAAATGCATGAATGGTTGGGGTGAAGTGTTTATGATTGTCACCGCTAATGGTGATGTGTTGCCATGCCATTCCGCCCGCGTATTACCAAATATGCAGTTCCCTAATGTGCGCGATAGCGGCTTGGAATATGCATGGAAAGAAAGCCCCGCATTTAATAAATATCGCGGAACCGATTGGATGAAAGGGCCGTGTGTGACATGCCCAGAGAAAATGAACGACTTAGCTGGCTGTCGCTGCCAGGCATTTTTACTGACGGGCGATGCCGAAAGTGCAGACCCAGTTTGCTCGCTTTCACCCAATCATTATTTAATTGAAAAAGCGATTGAAGACAGCAAAAATCCAGTGTTGTCTTCGCAGCCGATTATTTTTAGAACCGACAAAAATTCTAAAAAATATGCAGCAGGTGATAAAGAGCGCGTTGAAGAATTTCATGCCTTGCCATAGCCTTTATTGATAGAATCCAGTTTCTATTGTTTTTAAGGCGTTAAGTATGGCGAATCGCCGTCCTGTTCCTTTTGTTTTAGCGTCAACAAATCACGGTACATTTATTGTTAATCGTAACGATTACCGCATGCTAGCTGAAAATCGCGGTTACGGTGTGGGCTACCAGCTTCTCAATACTTCTAGTTTTGATGCAGAAGAAGTCAGCTTTGTGATGGCTTTACTTAGTTTGCGCCGAAAATACTTTGGCGATAGCGTGCTGGGCTTAGATTGTGGCGCCAATATTGGTGTACACACCATTGAATGGGCAAAACACATGCATGATTGGGGCAAGGTGATTGCTTTTGAGGCGCAGGAAAAAGTGTTTTACGCGCTTGCAGGTAATATTGCTATTAATAATTGCTTAAATGCATCTGCGCATTTTGCCGCTGTTGGCAGCGAAAATAAAGAAATCAAAATCCCTGTACCGGATTACTTAGTGCCAGCAAGTTATGGCAGCTTGGAATTAAAGCAAAATAAAAATAATGAATTTATTGGTCAGAACATTAATTATTCGGATGCCGCGATGTCCGTTGTACAGCAAAAAACAATCGATTCATTTAATTTTCCGCGCGTTGATTTAATTAAAATTGACGTAGAAGGCATGGAAATGGATGTGTTACAAGGCGCTGTAGAAACCATTAAACGCTGTAAACCGATGATGACGATTGGGATTATTAAAACCGACAAAGTGCAAGTAGAAGCCTTTTTAATGTTGCACGGCTATCAAACTTATCCAATGGGCATCAATATATTAGCCATTCATCATGCCGATCCTGGCATCACGCATATCACCACTAATGCAACTGGCATTAACTTGACGATTTAGCGCTGTTGAAACCGCATTCCATCTTTTTAGTGTATGTGCTGGCAAGCTTGGCTGCGCTTGCGCCTTTTGCCATTGATACTTATTTGCCCGCATTTCACGCCATGGGTGCCGATTTAAACGCATCGGATTTGCATATTCAGCAAAGCTTAACGGTTTATTTGCTGCCATATGCGTTAATGACGTTGTGGCATGGTGCGATTTCGGATGCGATTGGTCGCATTACCACCATTAAATGGGGCTTGAGCATTTTTGTGCTGGCTTCAATTGGCTGTGCGTTTGCGCCCAATGTAGAAACGCTGTGGTTTTTTAGAGCCTTGCAAGGCGCAAGCGGCGGGGCTGGTAATACGGTTGCGCGCGCCATGGTGCGCGATTTGTTTGAAGGCGCAGCCGCACAAAGAGTAATGGCGACTGTGCAAATGCTATTTGGAATTGCGCCTGCAGTGGCGCCGATTATCGGCGGTTTTTTGCTGGGCATTCATTGGCAGGCGATATTTGTTTTTTTGGCAATTTATGCAGGCATCACTTTGTGGGCGGCCGTCACCTTTTTACCCGAAACCATGCCGCCAGAAAAGCGCTTAAAATTATCGACAAAAAATGTGTTAAGTAGTTATAAAACCACCTTCGGCGATGCTGAATTTGCCAAACTTGGCATAACAATTGGTGCCTGTTTCTCGGCTTTTTTTGTGTATGTATTAGCTAGCCCAGTGTTTTTGGGCAAACATTTAGGCTTAAACCCGCAACAATATGCCTATTTATTTATACCCACGGTTTGCGGCATGGTCATCGGCTCTTATCTGGCCAAGTATGCTGCTGGAAAATACGCTGCAAAAAAAGTGTTAAAACTGGCCTTTGCCTGGATGTCTACCATTGTGATTGCCAATATGATGGTTTGCTATTTTTTACCGTTAAATCCCGTTTTCAATATTTTGCCGATTGCATTATTTAATATAGGAATGGCCTTGGTGATGCCGATTATTTCACTGGCCGCGCTGGATCGCCATCCCAAAATTCGCGGCACAGCAGCCTCTGGCCAAGCGTTTATACAGATGCTGTTTTCAACAGTATCCGCAGGCTTGATAGTGCCTTTGGTGTGGGGTAGCGTGATGGGTTTGGCGATTGCAATGCTGGTTTATTTACTGATTGCGCTTTTGGTGATTAGCCAAACCCGCTTATGGAAAAGCGTAAAGATTTAGTATTTTGATGTATTTTAATGGTTAAGTCCGAGAGATTTTATCAATATTAACTTTACCAATATTGCCCAAAACTAGCTTGATGCCACGCCACAGTTTTGGCAACAACCAGAACATCAACACGATAAATCCGCACAACACGCCAATAAACACGGCGGGATGCATGAGAGCCAGCCAGCCACCCGTTATTAATAAGCCTTCTTCGCTAAAAGATGCCGCAATGTTGCTGCCTGGTTCTGGCGAAGTGTTAATCAGTGCGCGGCTACCGGCTTTGGTGGCATGTGTTGCACCTGCTAATGAGCCGCCAAGCAGTGCGCTAATGGTGGCAATCAGTGGGTCACTACTGTTAATCGCGCCCATCGCAAGCAATGCGCCAGCGGGAATGCGGATAAAAGTCTGAATGGAATCCCAAGCGCTGTCAATATACGGGATTTTATCCGCTAAAAACTCCATAACACACAACACACCAGCAATACTTAACACAATGGGATTGCTTAAAATTTCAAGTGTTTCAGGCAGATGAATAATGTCAAATTTGGCTAAAATGCCCACAACAAATACCGTGAAATATAAGCGCAATCCGCTCGCCCAACTTAACCCGCCAGCGAGTGCTAAATTCGAAATCATGTCCATTTTGCTAAGTTAGCATAAAATAAAAGGCCTGCAAAACTGAATTGATGATAACTGTTGATTGATATTATTGGCTGTTTTTCCACAGTAAATACACGCGACAATCAAATTCTAATTGGTGGTAATCGCGCTCCATGTGCTGGCACAATTGATAAAAGGCTTTGTCGTGATTGCGCTCTTTTAAATGCGCTAATTCGTGTACTACAATCATGCGCAAAAACGCAGCAGGCGCAGCTTTAAAAAAAGAAGATATTTTGATTTCTTTTTTCGCTTTTAATCTGCCGCCTTGCACGCGTGATATCGCGGTATTGAGTCCCAGCGCATGATGATCAATACTTAATCGATTGTCAAAATGCGCTTTATTCAGCAACGGTGCGTTACGCAGGAATGTTTGTTTTAGCTCATTGCAATAGGTATATAGCGCTTTATCGGTTTGTACCAGATGTGGCTGGGCATAGCGTTCAGCGATATAATCGCCCAGTTTCCCCAGCGCTTGCAGCTGCCTGACTTGCATTTGCAAGGCGGTTGGATAATGCTGCAAAAATGGGAGCGGTGCTGTCATGTGGTTTAAATTAAATAAGTAGTCTTCAAGCAAAAAAGGGATGCTTCCGCATCCCTTTTAAATTTTAATAGGGCTATTCGATTAATAATTCCAGCTTGCCGGGCACGCCATTCATGGCCTCTGCATCCTCAAGTCCAGGTTTTCGCGAAGTGATCACTGGCCAAATTTTCGCCAAACGCGCGTTTAAGGCGATAAATTCTTGCTGATCTGCTGGCACATCATCTTCAGCAAAAATCGCTTCAGCAGGACATTCCGCAACGCATAGCGTGCAATCGATGCATTCATCAGGATTAATCGCTAAAAAATTAGGCCCTTCAACAAAACAATCCACTGGGCACACATCTACACAATCGGTAAATTTGCACTGAATACAGTTTTCGGTGACTACATACGTCATATCTATTCCTTGGTTTACATCTATTTAAAGTTCAAGTCTTGTTAAAGTTCAAGCCTTGTTTAATTTTAATCGTTTTTTAAATTTATACAATCATGCCAGCGCCGACCGTATTATTGGTACTTTCATCAATCACAATAAATGCGCCTGTCGCGCGGTTGATATTGTAACTATCCACCATTAACGGCTGCGCGAGTTTAAAATTAATGCGTGCAATGTCATTCATTTTGAGCTCACTAGCTGCTTGTTGCTCTAGCGTATTTACATCCACTTTATAGGCAATGCTAGCAATTTTTGCTTTGGATTCACGCGTAGTATGTCGAATAATATAGGTTCTTGCTGGTGACATCGGCGTTTCGGATAGCCAGCATACAAACGCCTCGATTTTTTTAACCGGCTGAATTGCACTACCAGTTTTAACAATCATATCGCCGCGTGAAGTATCGATTTCGTCTTCTAGTAATAAAGTCACGCTTTGCTCAGTTTGCGCGCTTTGTAATGGTAAGTCACCAATTTGAATCGCTTTTACCTTTGATTGATAACCGTTTGGCAACACTGTTACAGCGTCGCCAACCGCAATATTGCCGCTTTCAATGCGGCCCATAAAGCCTCTAAAGTCGTGTAAATCGGCATCAGCGCTGGCGTGCGGCCTACACACGAATTGCACAGGAAAACGGAACTCTTCGTCAATATCTACATGCGCAGCAGGCGCAGCTTCCAGCATTTCAAGCAGCGTTTTGCCTGAATACCAAGGCATATTTTCCAAACGATCCACCAACATGTCGCCGTTTAATGCAGACATGGGGATAAAGCGAATTTCTCTGGATTGTGCAAAACCGATTTCAGTGGCAAAAGCTAGGTAGTCGGCACAAATCTTGTCATAAATTGCTTGGTCGTAATTCACCAAATCCATTTTGTTTACTGCCACTACAATGTGTTGAATGCCGACCAAATGCGCCAAATAACTATGGCGACGCGTTTGAGTGAGCACACCACGGCGTGCATCAATCAAAATAATGGCTAAATTGGCAGTAGATGCCGCAGTCACCATATTGCGCGTATATTGCTCATGGCCAGGCGCATCGGCGATAATATATTTGCGTGTGCCAGTGCTGAAATAGCGATAGGCAACATCAATGGTTATGCCTTGCTCGCGCTCCGCTTGAAGACCATCCGTTAGTAGCGATAAATCGACCGCTTCCATGCCACGTTTTTTGGACGTATTTGAAATTTGCGTGAGCGTATCGGCCAAAATAGTTTTGGTATCAAATAGTAAGCGGCCAATCAGCGTGCTTTTACCGTCATCGACAGAGCCGCAGGTCATAAAGCGCAACAGGCTATCATTATTATTGTTGGTAATAAGTGTTGAATTAGTGCTGCTCATTAGAAATAGCCTTCTTTTTTGCGTTGTTCCATACTGGCGTCACTTGTTTGGTCGTCCAAGCGCGTTGCCCCACGCTCAGTAATGGTCGTGGTGGCCGTTTCTAGCACAATTTTACTGACGGTATCTGCATCTGAAATCACAGGTGCGGTACAAGTAATATCGCCCACCGTTCTAAAACGCACTTGCATATTGATGATTGTTTCACCATTTTTAGGTTGATTAATCACTTCACCATCGGCTAATTTCACATTGGCGGGCATCATGGCGCCACCGCGCATAATGATGTCGCGATTGTGCGCAAAATAAATGCTGGGTAATTGTAAATTTTCGCGCTCAATATACTGCCACACATCCATTTCTGTCCAATTGGATATTGGGAAAGCGCGAATATTTTCACCTTTGTGACTGCGCGCGTTATATAAATTCCATAATTCAGGGCGCTGATTTTTTGGATCCCATTGTCCAAATTCATCGCGGAAACTCATGATGCGTTCTTTGGCGCGCGCTTTTTCTTCATCACGCCGTGCGCCGCCAATACAGCAATCAAAGCTAAAATCTTCAATTGCTTCTAATAAAGTCACGGATTGATGTTTATTGCGCGGCTCGTCCGGCGTTTTTAAAACTACCGTGCCGCGCCGCATTGAATCTTCTACATTGCGCACAATCAGGCGTTCACCCAATTCGGCGGCGCGCTGATCTCTGAAATCAATCACTTCTTGATAATTGTGGCCAGTATCAATGTGCATTAACGGGAATGGAAAGCGGCCTGGACGAAAAGCTTTTTCTGCCAGACGCAAAATGCACAGTGAGTCTTTGCCGCCGGAAAACAGCAAAACAGGGTTGCTGCATTGCCCTGCAACTTCACGCAAAATGTGAATTGCTTCGGCTTCTAGCCAATCGAGATGTGATAATGGCTGATGTTTATTAGTTAACATATTCAATAAGTTGTAATTTGTGTTTAAAGTAATTTATAGATTTTAATGTTAAGTTCATTTAACATGTAATCCACATTCTTTGTTGGTCGGGTCTTCCCACCACCAACGGCCAGCGCGCACATCTTCGCCCATTGCAATCGCACGCGTACAGGGCGCACAGCCAATGCTGGGATAAAACTGGTCATGCAATTGATTGTATGGCACATCGTTTAAACGAATATAGGCCCAAACCTCGGCTTCTGACCAATCACTTAACGGGTTGAATTTCTCAATGTTATTTGCCGCATCAAATTCGCGCACGGGTAAACTTGCGCGCGTCGTGGCTTGCGCAGCACGCATGCCAGTAATCCAGGCTTTTTTGCCGTTAAGTGCGCGTTGCAAAGGCTCTACCTTGCGCATGTGACAACAGCTTTTACGTAATTCAATCGACTCATAAAAAGCGTTAATGCCATTGGTTTTAACATAAAACTCAACCGTTGATGTTTGCGGAAAAAACACATTTAACTTGGTGTGATATTTTTGCTCAGTTTTTGCCATTAAGTCGTAGGTTTCCACCGGTAAACGGCCTGTATCTAACGAAAAAATCTCAATTGGTAATTGATTTTGCAAGATGATATCCGTTAACACCATGTCTTCTGCACCAAAACTGTTGGCGAAAGTAATCGGATTTAATTCGCTGCTGGCGGCTTTTAATAAAGCCAACACTTCGGTTGATTTTGCGTGTACGCTGGCTTGCAAGGTATCGGTCAGTAAAGGCGATGTCGCAGGATTAGATGCGGCAGGTTTTAAAAATGACACTTCACCTGCCATTAGCCAGCCCTGTTATAACGGGTAAAAACTGGCCGCGGCTCGTCTACTGCACCTTGATAGGGAATGCTAAAGTCGTGCAGACTTGCCAGCGCCTCTTCGGCAGAACGATCGGCACGAATTAAATAGCTGGTGAAGCCGCTGCGTTTTAAAAAAAACAGCTGGTCACGCAACACATCACCAATTGCGCGTAATTCATTTTTAAAGCCATAGCGCGTACGCAGTAAGGTGCCTAATGAGAAAATACGGCCATCGGCAAAACGTTCTACATGCACGGCAATTATGGAGAGGACGTTCAAATCAGATTGATTTTCAACTAAATCTGCCAGCACTTCATGCGTATCAAGCCATACGCCAATTTCGCCCTTTACAATACGTGTTGCAAGTTCGTTTTGACGCGCAATAAACACGCTTAAGGGCACAATCACATTGCCAGTGGTGGGAATTACGGTTTCTGCGATTTGCATGTCAGTTACAGTGTCTTCGCCTGTTAACTTGAATAACACCACTTTGCCCGCCTGTTTACGTGCTTCTACATTGCTGGCGGGCAGTTGCACGGTTAACCAAGCATTTTCTACAATATGCGCGACATGGTTATTAAGTTGAATTAAATTGCTCATGCTGAAACTGCTTCTGAGTTTGCGGTTAATACTTTGTGATCACTTATATCTTTGTTATATATGTGCGCTTTAAATGGCGTAATGCCTAATCTTCGCACCGTATCAATAAAGCGTTCTTCAAGCGTGCGTTCTTTGATATAGACATCAATGAGCTTTTGCACCACGCCGGGCATTTCTTCTGCAGAAAACGAAGGCCCAATCACCGTGCCAAGACTGGCATCATTGCCTTGTTTACCGCCAATTGATACTTGATACCACTCAGAACCGTCCTTATCGACGCCCAAAATACCAATATGACCCACATGATGATGGCCGCAGGCGTTCATGCAGCCCGAAATATTCAGTTCGAGTTCGCCAATATCATGCAAATAATCCAGATTATCAAACTGCATCTGAATCGCTTCGGCAATCGGGATGCTTTTTGCGTTGGCCAGCGAGCAAAAATCGCCACCCGGGCAGCAGATAATATCCGTTAGCAAACCAACATTTGGCGTAGCCAAACCTGCAGCACGCGCTTTTTGCCATAAGGCGAATAAATCAGCCAATTTAACGTCGGCTAAAATCAAGTTTTGCTCATGTGAAACACGTAATTCGCCAAAGCTATATTGCTCGGCTAAATCGGCAACGGTGTGCATTTGCGCAGATGTTGCATCACCTGGCGCTTTGCCATGTGGTTTTAATGATAATGTGACAGCACGATAGCCAGCTTGTTTGTGTGCATGTGTGCAGCGTTTTACCCAGGCAGAAAAAGCAGAGTTAGTGGCAATTGCCGCATCAAAGCCAGCATCATTTGCAGCTAAGTTTTCATACGGCATTGCTGCAAAATGTTTGCCAACTCGGGTTAACTCTGCCGCAGTGATGGTATTTGGTGCATCTTTTAAGTGCGCCCATTCTGCTTCTACTTGATTTTTAAATTCTTCAATGCCCAGCGCTTTAACCAAAATTTTGATGCGCGCTTTAAAAGCATTATCACGTCTGCCGTGCAGATTATAGGTGCGAACAATTGCTTCGCAGTAAGTTAACGCATGTTGCCATTCCAAATGCTCGCGAATTACCGAACCTAAAATTGGCGTGCGACCCAAGCCGCCGCCTACCCAAACTTTAATCGCCACTTTATGTTCAGTGTCGAGATAAAATTCCATACCAATATCATGCGCTTGCACAACAGAACGATCTTGTTTGGTGCCCGAAACCGCAATTTTAAATTTGCGCGGTAACAAGGCAAATTCAGGGTGAAACGTACTCCATTGGCGCATAATTTCTGCCATCGTGCGCGGATCAATCACCTCATCAGGCGCAATGCCGGCGAATTGGTCGGTGGTAATGTTGCGAATACAGTTGCCAGAAGTTTGAATGGCGTGCATTTCAACCGTGGCAAGTTCAGCCAGAATATCGGGCACTTCTTCTAATTTAGGCCAATTAAGCTGCAAGTTTTGCCGTGTGCTGAAATGACCGTAGTCTTTGTCGTACTTGTTGGCAATGTCGCCTAATTTATGCAATTGCTTACTAGAAAGCATGCCGTAAGGCACCGCGATGCGTAGCATGGGCGCATGGCGTTGGATATATAAGCCATTTTGTAGGCGCAAAGGGCGAAATTCTTCCTCGCTTAATTCGCCCGCTAAGTAACGGCGCGTCTGATCGCGATACTGCGTTACGCGTTCGTTCACTAATTGTTGATCTATTGCATCGTATTTATACATAAATTTGCTTGTTTTGTTACAACCTAAAAACTTAACCCAATATTTTAATCTAAATATGGGTTTAATTCAAAAAGCCATTCTCATTTAGGCTTTTTTAAAGCCCAATTGTTTCAATGCCATTAAAAATAATAGAATAGAAATACCGATTAACTGGTTAATTTCTGGGAAGGCCAATTTTTGGCCAACATAGACTAAAATTAAAGCCAGCAAGGTGCGTACCCAATGTTCTGCCACTTTTGCGCTTAAGTGGCTGCCAATCCAAATACCTGGAATTGAACCAATTAACAAAGTACCTAATAAACTGTAATCTACAGTGCCTAAACTGGCGTGGCCTAAGCCTGCAACCAATGTTAACGGTACGGCATGTGCAACATCGGTGCCAACAATTCTAGTAATAGAAATTTTAGGATACAAAATAAGTAAGGCGGTAACGCCCAACGCACCCGCGCCGACTGAGGTTAGCGTCACCAAAAAGCCCAAAATTATGCCCAAAATAATGGTTAAGGCGGGCGTATATTGTGGGTTGATCCAGTGCCCAGTTTTAGATAATTTGGCTAATTGATTGCGAAATAAAACCGATAGCGAAGTGAGCAGTAGTGCAATGCCTAGCCAAAATTTTATCCGATTAACCGCAAAATCAGATGCAATATCCATACCTCTTAAATACAGCACAGTGACGATAGAGGCAGGAATGCTGCCATAAGCCAGCAGGCGTACGATTTTCCAATCAATATTACCTAATTTGCCGTGCGCAAAAATACCCACACTTTTGGTGATGGACGCGTAGAGTAAATCGGTACCAACTGCTACCGCTGCTTTTACGTTAAAAAAGATCAGCAAAATTGGCGTCATCAGCGAGCCGCCGCCTACACCAGTTAGACCAACCAATAAACCGACTACGAATCCTGCGAATATGTAAAAAATAAAATCCACGCGTTTGCACACCCAAATGGTAGTAAAGATGCGTAATATAGCAGTAATTTATATAATCACTTAATAACACTTTATTATTTTGGTATATGATTTACTTATAATGAATAATCTGAAGTTTAAGGATGTATAAATGAAGCTGCATCAATTGAAATACATACACGAAGTTGCGCGGCAAGGCCTTAATATTTCAGCCGCAGCAGAGGCCTTGCATACATCGCAACCAGGCGTTAGCAAGCAGATTCAAATGCTGGAAGATGAACTAAAGCTGCAGATTTTTCAGCGCAACGGCAAACGACTAACAGGCATTACCGAGCCGGGGCGACATATTGTAAAGTTGGCCGCAACGGTGATGCTAGAAATGCAGAATATCAAGCGCGTGGGCGATGAGTTTAGCAAAGTGGAAACTGGCACCTTGACCATTGCCACCACGCACACGCAAGCGCGTTACAAATTACCCACAGCCGTTAAGCAGTTTATTACAGCGTATCCCCATGTTAAATTGAATATTCACCAGGGTGACCCAGCGCAAGTGACTGCGCAAGTGGCCAGCGGCGAAGCGGATATTGGCATTGCAACCGAGAAAATTAGTCTGGATGAAAGGCTGCTCTGTTTGCCATGTTACGAATGGAATCGCTGCGTGGTGGTGCCTAAAGGCCATCGTTTAATTGATGCGGTGCCACTGACTTTATCTAAAATCGCAAGTTTTCCGCTCATTACCTACGATTATGCATTTACAGGCAGCACGGCTGTTTCTAAAGTGTTTCACGAGGCGGGCGTGATGCCAAATATTGTGTTGAGCGCGATTGATGCCGATGTGATTAAAACCTATGTGGGATTGGGTTTGGGCGTTGGTTTGATTGCTAACATGGCGTATGATGAGGAACGCGATAAAGATTTAGTGCGCTTAGATTGCAGCCACTTATTTCCAGCCAGTACAACCTATTTAGGCGTACGAAAAGATGCATTTTTACGCAACTATATTTATGGTTTTATTGAATTGCTGGCGCCACGGTTTGATCGTAGAGCGGTGGATGAGGCGCTCAAAGCTTATCGTACTAACTAAGCAAGCATTAGCTAAACAGCATTAGCTAAAACAGCATTAGCTAAACAGAATGAGTGAACACTATTTTTTAACTAAAAATCAGGAGTGGAATTTGATGTGGCTTAAACCCGTATTTTTTTTGCTAATATTAAGCTTGTTAAGCGCATGTGCCACCTCTAAAACCACCGTTGCAGAATCGCCACTATTAACCACTAAAAGTATGCCAAATGGTCTGCCCCCAATCGATTTAACCAGCGCGATTTATGAACTGCCAGTAAAACAAGGCGTGAGCTACCAAGATGTTATCGATAGTTTAAAATCGGTATCAGAAGGCATGAATTTTGTGAATCCAGCGAACTTTCCCATTGGCGAACACATGAAATTGCGCGGCGTAGATCCGCAAGGCGTTAAAGAAGTGCACAGTTTTTGTAACTTAAGCCTAGGCACCGATATTATGCTGGATCACCCTGAATTTTTAGTGTTTGCGCCATGCAGAATTGCGCTATACGAAAAAACCGATGTCAGCCAAAAACGCCAGTTATTTCTGGCTTTAGATCGCCCCACTTTTGATTTAAAAAGCATTAAAAATCCAACACCGCGCGCACAAAAATCGGCGCAAGAACTAGAAGATGCATTAATTCAATTGATGGATAAAGCCAGCCGTGGCGACATTTGAGTGAGACTATTAAATGAGGCTGTTAAATGGTCGCTAAGTTAAAGCCGCAATGGTTTAATCGCGCTTGGTTGCTACAGCAATTAAAACTAAATATCGTAGCGCTCATCAGTTTGGCCACCGCGATTGTCGGCATTTCATATAACACCTGGCGCGATCACCAAAACGAAATTAACGATAATATGCGTAAGGCCGCTTTTGAGGTGCTAACCGATTTAGGTGAGTTGCAAACCATTGTTAATTATGCGCATTTTCAACAAGACGCCACGCGCGGCCATCCGATTGAAGGCTGGAAACACGTTGTGATGGTGCGCGATTTAAGTCATTTATTGATGCCAGATGCGGCCAAAGCGGCAGATGCACTTTATATTAACTGGCAAAGCAACTGGGAAAAGCTGGGGGATGATAATCAAACGGAATTAATGATCAGTAATCAGATAAAACAAACCCGACAGGCCGTATTAGCCACAATCGATAGCCTTAAATAAACGAAAACTCACCCTTATATGAATCCAATTCGCATTGCAAAAGCAGATAATTTTCTGGGTATATTACCCAAAATGGCCAATCGTCATGGCTTAATTGCTGGCGCCACCGGCACAGGTAAAACCGTTACCCTGCAAACATTTGCAGAAGGATTTTCGGCGTTGGGCATCCCGGTTTTTATGGCAGATGTAAAAGGCGATCTGGCGGGCATGAGCCAAGCAGGCGGCGGCAATGCGCGTGTGGATGCGCGTGTAGCGCAATTGGGCTTAGACGATTTTAAAGCGCAGGCTTCGCCCGTCACCTTTTGGGATGTATTTGGTAAAAGCGGTCATCCTGTGCGCACCACAATTGCCGAAATGGGGCCATTATTATTAGCGCGCTTGTTGAATTTAAACGAGGTACAAAGTGGTGTGATAAATGCCATTTTTAAAATTGCCGACGATAAAGGCTGGTTACTGCTCGACTTAAAAGATTTGCGCGCCATGTCGCAGCACGCGGCAGAAAACGCAACTGAATATCAAACTACTTATGGCAATATTTCTGCAGCCAGCGTTGGCGCGTTGCAACGCTCACTTTTACAGCTAGAAACAGAAGGCGGCGATTTATTGTTTGGTGAGCCTGCGTTAAATTTAGACGATTTGATGCAAACTGACTCACATGGTCGTGGTGTTATTAATATTCTAGCGTCAGATAAACTGTATAACTCACCACGCGTTTACGCCACATTGCTGCTTTGGTTGCTATCTGAATTATTTGAAAAGTTACCAGAAGTAGGTGATTTAGAAAAACCGAAACTGGTGTTTTTCTTTGATGAAGCGCATTTACTTTTTAGCGATGCGCCACCCGCTTTGCTGCAAAAAATCGAGCAAGTCGTTCGTTTAATTCGCTCTAAAGCGGTGGGCGTGTATTTTGTCAGTCAGAACCCGCTGGACATTCCCGATATTGTGCTGGGGCAACTAGGTAACCGCGTGCAACATGCTTTGCGCGCCTTTACGCCGCGCGACCAAAAAGCAGTGAAATCGGCGGCAGAGACTTTTAGAAGCAATCCAAAAGTAGATGTGGCAAACGTGATTACCGAATTAGGTGTTGGCGAAGCCTTGGTTTCATTTTTGGATGAAAAAGGCATTCCAAGCCCCGTTGAGCGCGCGTTTATCTGTCCGCCACAAAGCCGCATCGGTGCAATTTCTGATGCTGAAAGAGCGGTGGTGATTGCAAACTCAAACATTAGCGGTTTTTACGAAAAACAAATAGAGCGTGAATCCGCGTATGAGATTTTAAAAAAACGTGCGACTGAATCAGCCCAAGTCGTTGAGGAAGAAGAAAAAGGTTTCGATTGGGGTAGTATTTTAGGCGGCAAAACAGCTAAAGGCTCAAGTAGGCGCTCTGATAGTATTTTAGAAAGCGCGGCTAAATCCACCGCACGTGCAATCGGGTCGCAATTAGGCCGCAGTATTATTCGCGGCGTTTTGGGGTCTATAATGGGCGGTCGCAAATAATCTATGTTATCCGATATCGATATCGCGCAAGCTGCTACGCTTAAACCGATTACCGATATTGCCCATACACTCGAACTTTCAGCCGATGATTTAATTCCTTATGGGCACAAAATCGCCAAGTTAAATACGCATTGCATTGCAAAGCTGCAACAAAAACCCAATGGTAAATTGATTCTAGTAACCGCCATCAGCCCTACACCCGCAGGTGAAGGTAAAACCACCACCACAATCGGCTTGGCGGATGCACTTAACCTAGTTTTTAAGCAAAAAAAAACAGGCAAGCGCGCCGTTGTATGTATCCGCGAACCTTCGCTTGGGCCTGTGTTTGGGCTTAAAGGCGGCGCCACTGGCGGCGGTTATGCGCAAGTGGTGCCGATGGAAAATATCAATCTGCATTTTACCGGGGATTTTCATGCGATTACTGCGGCTAATAATTTGCTGGCCGCGCTGATTGACAATCATATTTACCACGGCAATCTGCTGAATATCAAAACCGTCACTTGGCGCCGCTGCATGGATATGAACGATCGTGCCTTGCGTTCGCTAACAACGCATCAACCAGATGACATGCATACCGGTTTTAATATTACCGTTGCCAGCGAAGTGATGGCAATTTTTTGCCTGGCGCAAAGTTTGGAAGATTTAAAAACCCGTTTGGGCAATATTCAAGTGGGCACTTCTGATATATTAGAACCCGTTTTTGCCAGCGATTTGCAAGCACATGGTGCGATGACGGCATTGCTTAAAGATGCCTTTCAGCCGAATTTAGTCCAAACTTTAGAACATACCCCCGCATTGATTCATGGCGGCCCATTTGCCAATATTGCGCATGGCTGCAATTCGGTTGTGGCGACTAAAGCCGCGTTAAAACTGGCGGATTATGTGGTGACAGAAGCGGGCTTTGGTGCCGATTTAGGCGCAGAAAAATTTATTGATATTAAATGCAGGCAATCTGGTTTACAGCCCGATGTCGTGGTGATTGTGGCGACAGTGCGCGCTTTGAAATACCATGGTGGCTGCGAGTTAACCGATTTAAATGATGAAAATATTAATTTTTTAAATAATGGAATCAGTAATTTAAAGAAACATATTAATAATTTACATGAATTTTTTGGGCTGCAGGTTATTGTAGCGATTAATCATTTTTCGCAAGATACATCAGACGAAATCGATACTTTGTTACACGCCACCGAGCAGCTCGGTTGCAAAGCCCTAGTTTGCAAACATTGGGCAAACGGCGGTGCGGGTGCGATTGATTTAGCGAATCAGGTTGTTGACACACTGGGACAGACAAAATCTGAGATGCGGTTTTTGTACGATAATGCGCTGCCATTATTGAATAAAATAGAAACGATTGCGCAGAAAATATACGGTGCCGCCGCTGTGATATTAAGCGAAAAGGCGGCGCAAAAATTAGCACAGTTAGAGAAAAACTATGCACATTTCTCTATTTGCATCGCAAAAACACAATATTCGTTTTCGTCTGATGCTACGTTACGGGGCGCACCAGTTGGGCATACTTTAATGGTTGAAGATTTATATTTGTCGCGCGGCGCAGGTTTTATTGTTGCCATTTGTGGAAAAATCATGACAATGCCAGGCTTGCCAAAAGTGCCTGCCAGCGTGCGTATTGATGTAAATGACGCTGGCAATATTGTTGGACTTTCTTAAAAGCGGGCTTAATTACAGTTGGCTTAATCAAAGCGGGATTGAATGAGCTGGTTTAATCAAAGCGGATTTTAAAGCTGGCTTTAATAAGACGGTCTTAAAAACTCACCTATTTCTTATGTTAACTATCGAAAAATCAGGCAATGCCGAACAACTCATTAATAAGTCCCGTTTTTATGCCAGTGCAGGTCATTGCGAAACCGAGCGTGAAGTTGGTCTTTTTTTAAGGCAACTGGCGGTTCTGCACCAAAATGCGCACCATTTGGCTTATGCGTTTAGAATCAAAACCGCTGATGGCATTATTGCCAGATTTTCTGACGCGGGCGAACCCAGCGGCACTGCGGGCAAACCGATTTTGCAAATGTTAGAAGCGCGCGATTTAATTCATGTGGCGGTTGGCGTTGTGCGCTATTATGGTGGCGTTAATTTAGGCACTGGTAGGCTGGCACGTGCTTATGGCGGCGCTGCAAAAATGGCGTTAGATATTGCGACAATGGTCCCTTTTGTGGAAATGCGTGCATTCAGTATCAGCGTTAATTACAATCAAATCGATGCATTGATTAGGCTGGTTACGCAGTTAAAGGGCAAGGTGTTGGATAAGCATTTTGAGCAAAAAATACAGGTTAAGTTGAGTGTGCCCGCAACTGAAGTTGACACTTTGATGAACCGATTTAAATAATGATTCAATATTCATCCACTAAAAATTACTTTTAAAAATAGATAAATTAAAACCCTATACAATTAAAGCTATGCAAAATAATAATGCCGATATGAACTGCTCAAAATATGATGTCGCCTCATGGATTTTGATGGGGATAGCCATGATATTGGTGTTGATTTTCCATTTATTGCCAGCGTTATTGGGTGGTCTGCTGGTGTACGAACTGATTCGCATTTTAACGCCGTATATTGAGCGTAAATTGCCTGGCACGCGTGCAAAATTGATTGCAATTGCATTATTAACTTTTGTCATCGTCAGTTTACTCAGCTTAGCTGGCGCAGGTTTAATCGCATTTTTCCGATCAGAATCAGGTAGCCTGACTGTGTTACTAGCAAAAATGGCGCAGATTATTGAAGATTCGCGCAGAATATTGCCAGTGTGGATATTAGATAAACTGCCTACCGATGCGATTGCATTTAAAGAAGAAGCCACCATTTGGCTGCGCTCACACGCAAACGAATTGCAAGTGGTGGGCAAAGAAGCAGGGCGCATCACGGCGCATATTATTATTGGCATGATTATCGGCGGCATGATTGCGCTACGCGACGCGGCAAATGATGATGAATACCAACCATTTGCACGTGCTTTGGTGCAACGCGCATGGCTGTTTGGTCACGCATTTACTCGCGTCGTGTTTGCGCAAGTGCGCATTGCTTCCATTAACGCGTTTTTTACCGGCATTTATTTGATGGTTATTTTGCCGCTATTGGGAGTTGAGTTACCTTTAGTTAAAACCATGATCGCCATTACTTTTGTGGTCGGCTTGATCCCTGTTTTGGGCAACTTAATCTCAAATACCATCATCGTGGTGGTGAGTTTAAGTCAATCGCTTGCGGTAGCGATGGGCTCACTGTTGTATTTAATTGTGATTCACAAACTTGAATATTTTTTAAATGCACGCATCGTCGGCGGTCAGATTCGCGCTAACGCCTGGGAACTGTTGATTACCATGTTATTAATGGAAGCGATTTTTGGCGTTGCAGGAATTATTGCCGCACCTATTTATTATGCCTATATTAAAAGTGAACTGCGCGCACACGATTTGGTGTGAATAGGCATAAAAAAGGCCTGCATTGCAGGCCTTTTAAATAGATACAAATTTATAAACAACAAATTATAGTGATTTACGTCTTAAACCAGCAAAACCTAACATGGCAGAACCAAATAACCATGCAGCTGCGGGCAATGGAACAGCCGATACGTCACCGTTACGCGCTGAAATAATGGCATCATCAGCACCAACAAATGTCACTGACCAAGTTAACCCGCGTTGAGAATTTCCACTATACGTATCATTGATGCTGCTTGGGAAAAAGTTAAACTGAGTTAACGCAAGTATATAACTACCAGCATCTAAAGTGCCTGATAACAAAGCGTCAAAACCAATCCCGCTGTCATCATCTCTAATTAGTAAAGTTCCGTCAGAAGCAAACAGTGTTAATACTGGGTCAAAACTAACCTGTTGAGCAGTTATGCTTCCAGTTGACCCTGTTGGAAAAGTTAAATCAAATAGCTGAATTGCATTAGGGTCGCTTAATGACCCAGTAAGTGTGAGCGTGCCAGCGTTTGCATTAGCGGATAGCACTAATGCAGTAAAAATAAAACCAATAATTTTTGTCATCATTAATCCTTAAGTAATTGTTAAAAAGTAAAGTTATTACCACCATAAGATACCAACTACATCAAGTTAAAGACATACCCCAATAGTGTTAAAGTCATACCCCATTAGTGGTATTAAAGACTAACTCAGCCTATAAAATTTACTTCCAACCGCCGCCTAATGATTTATATAAATTAACCATGGCACTAATTTGTTTTTGCTTGGTTTCTATCAGTTCAGTTTTTGCTTCCAGCGCCTCCCGTTGCGTTAATAAAACCTCTAAATAATCCGCTCTTGCGGATTGAAATAGTTGATTCGCAACATCGACAGATTGAGTTAATGCCTCCACTTGCGTACTTTTTAATTGATAGTTTTTTTCCAGATTATCAATATTTGAAACCTGATTAGCGACTTCGCCATAAGCGCTGATAATGGTTTGCTCATAATCGTATGCGGCTTGGATTTGTGTTGCGTTTGCGTTTTTATACACGGCAATAATGGCATTACGATTGATAAGCGGCGCCATGACATCGCCAGCCAACGAGTACATCAGTGACTCTGGCGTGTTGAGCAAATATTTTGGATTAAACGCCTGAAAACCTAAGCCTGCGCGTATGGCAAACGAGGGGTAAAAGTTGGCTTTTGCAACCGCGATATTTAAATCTGCCGCGGCTAATTCTAGCTCGGCTTTTCTAATATCGGGTCGATTTTCTAACAGTTGAGCGGGCACACCAGCTTGCATCATTTTAAGTTTCGTCGCCATAAAATCGGCAGAAGCTCTTAAAACAGGCTGTGGGACTCTGCCCAACAAAAAGTTAATGCGGTTTTCCACCTCAACAATCTGCTGTTTAATGACAAATTGCTTACTCTCGTTTTTTTTCACTTCGGCTTCAAAGCGTTTAACAGCCAAAGAAGTTGCTCTGGCGTATTTCTGCAGTTGCTTGGTGACTTCTAACGCATTTTGCTGAATATGAATATTTTGCTCCAAATTTAGCAGCTGATTATCTAAAGCCGCCAATTCATAATAAGCATTGGCGATTTCTGCTACTAGGTTAGTGATTAAAAAGTTTTTGCCTTCGATGGAAGCCATGTATTCCATCGCAGCTACTTTTGTGGCGTTTCTGAGTTTTTTCCAAACGTCAAGTTCCCATTTGGAATACAAGCCGAATTGATAATTGGCTAAGGGATCGGGAAATGCTTTACCTTCTTTAATTTCCAGATTTTCTTCCACAGCGCCATTTCGGGTGAAACGACCCACTTTTTCAACCTCCGCGCCTGCACCAAAGCTGACAAATGGAAGGTATTCACCTTTACGCGCCTGTATCTCGTTTTTTGCAATGCTAATGCGCTGCGCTAAGATATTCACTTCTTTATTATTCACAATCGCTATATCAATCAAAGCAGATAAATCTGGATCATCAAAAAAATCCTTCCAATTGACACTGGCTGTATTTTCTAGCGCCTGCGGCCGATTATTAAAACTTTCAGGCAGCTTGGTTTCTGCCTTTTTAGTGGTTAAAAAAGGGATAGAGCATGCTTGCAGCAGCAGTGCTAAACAGCCTATCGCCATTAATCGAATATAATTGTGTTTAATCATTGTTATCATCGTTTCTATTGTAGTGATACAGCTCGGTTAAGGGCTCGAAATCTTCATTTTTAATCAATGACTTACCTTCTTCTATTTTGGCAAATAGATAGTAAAGGCCAGGAATTAAGATAACGCCGAAAACAGTACCGAATAGCATTCCACCTAAAGCCGATGTGCCGATAGTACGGTTGCCAACGGCACCTGCGCCTGTGGCTACCACTAACGGTATTAACCCTGCGATAAATGCAAATGAGGTCATCAAAATGGGACGGAACCGTGCTTTCGCACCTTCTATGGCAGCATCCGCTACAGACATTCCCTGCTCATGTTTTTGTACGGCAAATTCCACAATTAACACTGCATTCTTACCCAGTAGGCCAACCAGCATGACAAGCCCTAATTGCGCATAAATATCATTGGCGAGACCTAAAGTTTTGAGCAATAGGAATGTGCCGAATACACCGGCTGGCAAGGAAAGGATAACAGCTAAAGGTAACAGAAAGCTTTCGTATTGCGCGGCTAATACCATGTAGACGAACACAAGTACCACTGCAAAAATAATCACCGCTTCATTTCCTCTTTTCGCCTCGTCAAAAGAAAGGCCCTCCCATCCAATGTCATAGCCATGTGGCAATGTTGCAGTGGCTACTTGTTGCACCGCTTTAATTGCATCATCGGTGGTGTATCCTTTTGCAGGTGCGGCGCGGATAGTAGCTGAGTTATACAGGTTGTAGCGAGTGATTTCATTGGGCCCCTGCTTCTTACTCATTTTCATAAAAGACGAATAAGGCACCATTTCGCCATCTTCATTTTTGACGTAGTAGTTCAAGATATCACTTGGATATCGACGGAACTCTGGGCTGGATTGCACATACACCTTAAAAAAATTATTGAAGCGAATAAAGCCTTGCTCATAGGTACTACCAACCAGAATGTTCAGATTGTCCATGGCTTTACCGATGGACACGCCTTTTTGCATGGCAGATTTATTGTCTATTTCCAGTTCGTATTGCGGATAATTAGCCGCATAGAAAGTAAACAAACCACTTAACTCTTTTCGTTTGCCTAAAGCGGCCATAAACGCCTGATTAATCTTATCAAACTCGTGATAATCAGTGCTATCGGTTTTGTTTAGCAAACGCAAGGCTAAGCCAGATGCTGCACCGTAACCAGGCACGGGCGGCGGTTCAAAAAATTCGACAATGGCGCCGAAGTTCTTGGTTTTTTGTTCCAGTTCTTCAATAATTTCGTGCACAGATTTATCGCGCTCTGACCAGTCTTTCAGGTTGATCAGGCAGGTACCCGCGTTAGAGCCTCGACCTTCGGTAAGAATCTCATAGCCAGCCAATGAAGAAACAGAAGCAATCCCTTCAATTCCTTGTGCTTCTTTTTGCAGTTCACGCGCTACTTTATTGGTTGCTTCCAGCGTGCTGCCAGGTGGTGTTTGTATGATGGCATAAATCTGACCCTGGTCTTCGCCTGGAATAAAGCCTGCAGGTAACGTTTTGTTAATAAAGAAAGTACCGAAAGAAAATGCAAGCAGCGCTATGATTGTAACGATTCGCAATGTCACAATTTTGCTTAATACATTGGTATATTTTCCCGTGAGTTTTTCAAACCAATGGTTAAAAATATCAATAAAATAACTAATAGGCGTTTTTCTTTTCGGTTGTCCATGGTTATTTTTTAGCAACATGGCACAAAGTACAGGCGTCAGTGATAGCGCCACAATGCCAGAAATGACTATGGATGAGGCCATGGTGATAGAAAACTGTCGGTAGAAAACGCCGACTGGACCAGTCATAAAAGCAACAGGAATAAATACCGCTGTCATCACCAAGGTAATGGCGACAATGGCGCCACCAATTTCACCTAGTACTTGTTGCGTGGCTTTGTACGGACTTAACTGCTCATTTTCCTCTAATTTTGCATGTACGGCCTCCACCACCACAATTGCGTTATCGACCACAATACCAATTGCCAAAACCAGGGCGAAAAGGGTAATAAGATTAATTGTGATGCCAAATACCTGCATAAAAGCAAACGTGCCGATAAGGGAAACGGGTACGGCTAATATCGGAATCAGCGTAGAGCGCCAATCACCAAGGAAAATAAATACCACTAATGCGACCAGTACAAAAGCTTCAATTAAGGTGTGCAAGACTTTTTCGATAGAAGCATCAAGAAACTTAGAAACATCGTAGTCAATTTCATATTCCATGCCAGTCGGAAAAGATTTTTCCAACTCTTTTATTTTTTCTTTAACCTGATCGATCACTTCGCTGGCGTTGCTGCCATAGTTTTGTTTCAAAATAATCGCAGAAGAAGGGTAGCCGTCTTTATTTGAGTAAATATCAAAAAATTCACTTCCTAGCTCTACTTTGGCAATGTCTTTCAGCTTTAATATTTCACCGTCTGAATCAGCGCGAATGATGATATCGCCGTATTGTTCTGGCTTGTTGTATCTGCCTTGGTACACCAGCACGTATTCTTTGGATTGGGCTGCGATGCCAGAGCTCTGCCCAAGCCTGCCTGGGCGACCAATAATACTTTGTTCGCCAATCGCTTTCATCACTTCATCGATAGAGACTTTATAAGCGCGCATTCTGTCTGGGTTTAACCAAATACGCATGGCATATTGGCGACTACCAAGAATTTTTGCGCTGGCAATACCGTTAATACGCTGTATCTCAGGTATCACATTTACATTGGCATAGTTGTATAAAAATTTCTCATCGGCATTTTTATCTTTGCTAAATAAGTTGATGTACATCAGCATGCTAGGTTGTACGCGTTCTACCACCACGCCTTCTAGCTGCACCAATGCTGGCAGTCGGCTCATCACTTGATCCAAGCGAGTTTTAACATTGATCATGGCTTGATTCGGATCTGTGCCTAGCCCAAAGATAACTTGAATGGTTGCTTCGCCTGCACTGGTGGCATCTGAAACAATATATTTCATGCCTGGCACACCATTAATTGCACGCTCAATGGTAATGAGAGACGATTGAACCAGCACATCTGCACTGGCACCGGGATAGGCTAAAGACACAATGACGCGCGGGGGTGCAATATCTGGAAACTGCGAAGTTGGCAGCGTTCTGAGGGATAAAAATCCTAAAAATACGATAATCAGCGATAAGACAATCGCCATGACAGGTCTTTTGATGAAAATATTAAACATGATTAGTCTCTTCTTTCACTATTCTGCGTAAAGTTCTAATTGTGAAAGTACTTTTTCAGGCGACTTAAAATCAACATTAATTATTTGACCGTTATGTACCTTGCGTAAGCCTTCTATCAGGATCTTATCGTCGACTTTCAAGCCATTTTTTACGATAAAAACATGCGGTAACTCAGCAGCCACGGTGATAAGCCTTTGCTCCAACTTATTCTGTTTGTTCACCACATACACATAGATCTTATCGAGTATTTCAAAGGTTGCTTTCTGTGGAATAATTAGGGCGTTTTTGTAAGGGATGTCGATTAAAATGTTGCCCGTTTCGCCATGCCTGAGGATTTGCTGCGGATTTGGAAAGACAGCCCTAAATTCGATATTGCCCGTTTTATTATCAAAATCGGCTTCAATGGTTTCAATCTTGCCAGCCTGCTTAAAGATTTCCCCATTGGCCATTTTTAGCTTTACCTTAACTGGAGACTGATCAATTTTATTGGTTTTGTAATCCAGGTATTCCGCTTCAGGCACATTAAAATACACCCACATTTTGCTGATATCAGATAGCGTGGTTAACAAATCGCCTTCAGCAACCAAGCTACCGTTTCTCGCATTTAAATGGTCCATAATGCCGCTAAATGGCGCATTAATATTAGTAAAGTTTAAATGGGTCTGCGCGAGTTTTACTTCGGTATTGGCTTTATCTAATTTTGCTTTTGCCAGCGATAACTCATTAGGTGAGACTATTTTTTGGTCGGTTAGCGCTTTGGTATTTTGATATTCAATGCGCACCATTTCGGCTTCTGCTACGGATTTTTGCAAATCGACCTCATAAATATTGGGCATAATTTTGAACATGCGCTGACCTTTGGTCACCATTTGCCCCTCATCCACAAAAATATCCTGCAAATAACCACGTTCCAAAGCTCTTAATTCGATGTGCTTAAAGGCATGAATCTGACTGACGTATTCTTTGGTAATTGAAGTGTCTTTACGCAGCGGGTTCGTTACCTCAAGCTTAGAAACTTCTTCTTTAGGTTCTTCTGAATGATGGCAGCCACTAAGCAGCAGCATTAACATGCTTAAACTTACAAATAATTTATTGATCATATTTATTTCTATTTTTAAAAAAACATAAAGAAAGTGGAAGCTTGATTATTTCGCTTCATGATTTCTAGCCAAGTCTAAATCGTTGCATAACATCCAATTAAACCGATGTACGCGTGCGATGAACTGGATAAGAGCTGCGATTACGCTAAAATTTCGGTGAATAAAAAAAAGATGCTTTTGGACTGTGTGCAACTTTAATTTGCTCTAAACAAACTTTCGCGTGCATGAAATGTGCCGCTAACTACTGCATACATGCAGCATTTACAGCAGAAATATTCACGGAAATGATTGGTGGTATTGCGAGAAAAAAGCTTATTAAGGCAAATTAAAGCAGCGTACCAAATCTAAGCAAACATCGTTTTCACCGATTAATGCAGTGGGGGCGAGCGGGGGCGTATGTGGTAAAGAAAGGTAAGGCGAGGGGTGAATTTGTTACAGAGCAGAACCGAAGTTAACCCTATGTTGACACAAAAAAACAAAAAGCTTGCGGCTAAGAAATCTGTAGAAGAGTCGTATTGTGGCGGTGGCTCGGCGTCATGTAAAAACTCTTGTACTTCAGCAACACGCACCCGAGCGCTATCGTCGCTGTAAGAATAGCTGTCCGACAATTGAGCCAAAAACGCAAACCCAATCACGGCAACCAGCATTGTTAAAAATAACATTCTGATTTGAGATGCAGCCGGAATTGATTTGTATTTCATCAGGGCTATTTTAGGTTTATTTTTAAATGTCATTAAATATCAGTTTTTCAATGCTATTTGCGGGTTAACTTCGCAAGCTATTGATAACAGCGGGCGATTGTATTTGAAATAAATTGTTTTTACAACGAATCTATTTAATAACAATAAAAAAATCCAGACTATCCACAATTTGCATTAGTTCGCTCAACGCCTAAAAAATATGCTCTGTTGTGCTTGTAGATGGTTTTTAAATGAATGAGGTTGCACTTGATTTTAATTGACGCTATTGCTTTAAGGCGCGAGTTTATAGAGTCGATTTTCCAGCGTTTTACCTGCTTTTAATTGATCTAGCTGGGTGCCAGCGCTGTCGCCTAATCGCGTTAAACGCTCATCGGGATGCGGATGTGTTTTAAATAATAAAGCAACACTGTTGTCGGTTTTATTGGTTTGCCCAATCGTTTGCAATACTTCTGCCAAGCCAAAGGCATCGTAACCCGCGCGGGCCGCTAATATCATGCCAATTCTATCTGCTTCATATTCTGCATTTTTATCCAGGCTACGCGCGCTGATCTCTGCACCATTGCTAATCGCTTTCTGTGCGATTTTGTTATCTTTACCAAATTTCTCAGTTACGAATCCCGCACCGATATTTAATAACTGCTGTTTTTGCAGCACTTTTAATTGATGTTTTTTAACAACGTGTGCAATTTCATGTCCTAAAACACCAGCAAGTTGCGCTTCGTTATTGAGTTTTTGATACAAACCTTTGGTGATAAGCACATAACCGCCCGGCGCGGCAAACGCATTTAAATCATCGCTTTCAATCACGCCAAATTTCCAGGGCAAATCGGCACGTTCCGATTGGCTCGCTACCCAGCGACCAACTTGATTGACATATTTTTGCAAGGCTTCGTCTTTAACCAACGGTGCGGCACCTAGCAAACTACCAGTGATTTCGCGACCTAATGCAATTTCTTCCTGCTTGCTGGGGTTTTTCCAGTTAAATGCTTTTGCATCAGCTGTGACAGCGGCTGATTCAGTTGCTGTTAACTCTGTCGAGGTACCATTTTTTAAAGCATCAATTTCTGTCGATGACGGTTCATTTTTAGTTTCACCACCATTTTTCACTTCCTCAATCTTTTGTTTGGCAGCTTCTTCCAGCGCTTTGCCAAAATCAAATGCTTGCGCGTGTGCTGAATATAACCCAGCGGTGAGCAACAGCGTGCTTAACAATTTGTTATTGGTTATTGTCAGCATTATTGTGCTCCTTTTAAATAGGCAATCGGTGCGGCAGTTAACCCGCCAGAACGGGCAAATTGTTTCGCATCACTCACGCTTACAGCGTAACTTTCCAGTTTTTTGATTTCAGATTCATTAAATTTGGCTGCTTTGAGTTCTTCAGCACTTAACCCGCGAATGCCAGTCGTAGAAACGACCGTTCCAGTACCAGCGCGGCCACTGGCGACGCTTGCAAGTGCACCAACTTGATTGGACTTACTGATGCCGCCGCGTTTAACCGATAGTAATCGCACCCAGCCAGTGCTTTTTTTGGATTTAATCTGTAACCAAGCGCCTTTTTTCTTCAAAATATCCACCGCGTCATTTTTGGCTAAATTGCCTACCGATTTAGCGTCTGCATATGGCTCGGCACGTAAAATATCTGCTTTAAGCGCTGTGCCGGCATCATTTGCCAACGCTAAGCTTGGGCAAATGATGCCAATGAATAAAAGTAAGTTAACGAGTTTTTTCATGTTAAATCCTTGATTTTCTAAATCCTTGGTTTTCTAAATCCTTGGTTTTCTAAATTATTAGTTTTTTAAATTATTGGTTTAATACATTATTGCCTATGACTGGTTTACTGCATTCTAATTGAATAATTGCCTGCGCAAATAAAGCGCGCCACTGCGAAGCCAAACTACTTGCCTGCTGATTCACTAGTTTTGCTTCGTGCAAGATATAACGCGTTTCAGTGCTGTTTGGAAGACCGATTTTTTTGATGATTTGCGGTAATTGTGCGCTGATATGTTGCGCATCTTGTTTTGCGCTGGCGGCATATTCGGGCTGATCGTGTGCAAACTGCCAACTGACGATAACCATATCGCCAAACAAACCCCAAATGCCGCTTTGTATGCCGTGCAATGTTTCAATTGTATTGGGTGTTTTGCTGGTTAATTCAATTTGTCGCTTCAGTTTTTTAAGTAAGGCATCACCCAATATTTCATCGCTTTCTACCAAAATAGGCATAATTAATACGCTGGTTTCAACTGTATCCGATTGTACGCCAAACGCCAGCCAGCGTTGCAAAGCGCGGTCTGTGGCCAGCGCGTATATTTTGCCGATACCAAACAAGGCAACGGCCCATAAAATGGGCGCTGTCAGATCTAAATAGGTGTTGCTGAGATTGATGCCGACATAAGAAAGTACCAGCAGACCGACCTGGCTGCCAGTAAAAACAGAGTTGAATTTATCGCGATCGACCTTGATGTAAAACGCCAAAGTGGTGAGCCAGATCAAGAGTAAACTCATCAATATATAAGGTGTTTTACCGCGCCATACTTTTAAATAATCACCGTGTTTGGCGTTATCAATTGCGGTAGCTAAAATCTCTACGCCTGGAAACTGTTTGTCCATCGCGGTTGGCTTGATATCAAATAACCCTGGCGCAGTAGAGCCGATAATGACGATTTTATTGGTGAATTCATTTGCTGGCCGCCTTTTATTTTTGCTGGCCAAATCGGTAAACACATCGCTAAAGCTAACGTAATGGTAAGTAAAAGGCTTACCACGCCAGTTAATCAGCATGTCTTTAGGTAAATTTTTAGGCGGCAATTTTTCGCTGGTTTGACGATTGACAAATTGCGCTACTACCATTGGCAATGAAGGCAGTCGCCAGCCTGCGTCATCATGAAACATGCGGTATTCGCGCACAATACCATCGTAATCGGGGTACACATTATGCGTGCCTAATCGACTGGCTTTTAGTGCGCCCTCAAAATACGGCAATATGGCAGCAAAAGTCGCATTTTTATCCGCTTGCGCATGGGAAGTTAGCCCTGGTATTTGCGCATATTTAAGTTGGCTTAATGCATCTTGCGAAGCGTCCAGCCGCAAGATAGGAAAAAAAGTATGATCACTGGCTGCGATTACCTCATTAAAATATGCATCAGAATCCGCGTTATAAATATCTGCGTCAGAAAACACAATATCAAACACAATGGCTTTGGGATTTTGTGTCTGAATGTTCTCTACAAACTCGCCCAGCACCTGACGCGGCCAAGGCCAGCGGCCATATTCCTTGGCAAAAGCCGCCAAGCTGGCTTCGTTAATATCCACAATCACAATGTCTTTATCTGCGCTGGGTTTGAATACGCGATTCTTAACCATAAAATCGAACGATTTATTGCGCATATTTTCACCTACATGAAACAAACTCGCATCCAGCAATACCAATAAAGTGAATAAGGTGGCTAAATAAATATAAAAATTGTTTTTAAGTTTGCGGGTTAAGTTGGCCAGCCATTGGCCTGCAAGCAGTTTGAGTTTAATCATATGATTTTTATTTATAAAGGTGAAAGCCGCACTGGTTTATAATGTCATGCATGAACGAAATTATAGCCTTACTTTTAGTGTTAACACTTATTTTGCTGGCTTGGCTGGTGTGGCGCGAGTTTTCAAGCGGCAAAAATAGCACTTTATTGAATCAGTTAGAAGACAAACATCGCGCCATGTTATTGGATTTAAATGATGGCTTAAACAAGCTGGCAGACCGCTTAAATGCTGCCTCGCAAGATAACAACGATAGATTAAAAGCGTTGGTTTCGCTGGAGTTGCAAAGCACACGCGATGCCATGCAAAACTTACAATTGGCGCAAAATACTAGCTTGGCGCAGACGCGCGAAACCGTGCTGGAAACTTTGCACAAAACGTTAAGTGAACAGGGTAGAGAGCAACAATCATTAATCAACAATACCATGTTAAAAGCCACCACAACCTTAACGCAAAGTGTAGAAAGTTTAGGCAAAATAGTCGATAACCGCTTAGAACAAATTGGTGGCAAAGTGTCAGAACGTTTGGACGAAGGTTTTAAAAAAACTAACGAGACGTTTATTAGCGTGATGGAACGATTAGCGACCATTGACGAAGCGCAAAAGAAGATTGATGGTTTAACAGTGAATATGGTCAGCCTGCAAGAATTGTTAGGCGATAAACGCAGCCGCGGTGCGTATGGTGAAGTGCAATTAGAAGGTTTGGTGCGCAACGTATTGCCAAATGAAAGTTTTAATATGCAGCATACGTTTGAAAATGGCACGCGGGTAGATTGCGCTTTATTTTTGCCAGAACCGACAGGCACGGTGGCGGTAGATAGCAAATTTCCGCTGGAAAACTACCACAAAATGTTTGACAGCAGCTTAACTGAAATCGAGCGAAGTTTGGCTAAAAAACAGTTTAAGGCGGATATTAAAAAGCATGTCGATGATATTGCCAGCAAATACATTATCGCTAATGTCACCAGCGATGGCGCTGTGATGTTTATACCAGCCGAGGCGGTGTTTGCTGAGATTCACGCTTATCATCGGGAAATTATTGAGTACGCGATGATTAAGCGCGTGTGGCTAGTTTCGCCAACCACGTTGATGGCGGTGCTCAATACCGCGCGTGCTGTGCTTAAAGACGTAGAGATGCGCAAACAGGTGCATATTATTCAATTTGAATTAGGCAAGCTGGGCAAAGATTTTTCCTTGTTTGATAAACGCATGAAAAATCTGGCAGATCACATCCGGCAGGCGAGCAAAGATGTGGATGAAGTGCATACCAGCAGCAAAAAAATTACTGCCGGTTTTGCCAAAATTGAGCGGGTAGAATTAAGCAATGCGCCAGTGGATTTATTGGATGTGATAGATGATATTGCGGACGAAAAAAATAGTGATAATTTAGATTAATTAAATAATTGAACTTATTGAATTTTATAATATATTAACTGAAAATTTACTGATTTAAACCATGAAAATAAAAGTATTATATTTTGCCAGAATTAAAGAAGCGGTGAATTATTCAACCGAAGAATTGGATTTGCCAAACGAGATTTTGACGATTACCGCGCTTAAGAATTGGCTATCGCTACGTGGCGAAGTGTGGGCTAATTTATTTAACGGCAAACAAGTCGTGCGCGCGGCGATTAACCATCATCTGGTGGACGATTTGGCGACGATTCAAGCCGATGATGAAGTGGCGTTTTTCCCGCCAGTGACTGGTGGCTAGCAAGTGAATAGCCAGGCGATTCAATGACTGTTCGGGTTCAAACAGAGGATTTTGATGTTGGTTTATTGTTAAATCAATTGCGGCTAGCAAACCCAAGTGCGGGTGCGCTGGTGAGTTTTGTTGGCCAGGTGCGCGATATAAATGATGGCGATTCAATTAATACGCTTACTTTAGAGCATTATCCAGGCATGACAGAAAGCGCATTAACTGCCATTCTGGCTGAGGCAAGCGCACGCTGGAATACAATCGATAGCTTGATTGTTCACCGCGTAGGTACGCTTAAACCGCTTGAACAAATTGTGCTGGTGGTGGTGTTAAGCGCGCATCGTAATGAGGCTTTTAAAGCCTGTGAATTCATCATGGATTTTTTAAAAACCCAAGCGCCATTTTGGAAAAAAGAAACCACGCCAGCCGGTGAACGTTGGCTTGATGCCAAATTAAGTGATGATGCAGCCGTTTCACGCTGGAAAAAATAAACTGGAAAAAATAAACAGGTTAACCAATAAAATTGGGCAAAAAATTAAGTGAAAAATAATGGTTAAGTAAAAGTAAATCAACGCAAAATACGCTGGAATCAAGTACAAAATCAATAGAGAAAACGCAAAAAAGTGATGCAAAAATTAACTGCAAACGATTTAAACGCCAGTATTTCGTTAAACGAATTAACGTTTACCAGCACGGCAGAATTGCTGGGAGACGCTACGGGTTATCAACCTAATATTCATGGCTGGGTTGCGCAAAGTGAAGCAAAAAAATCAGCCTTATTTGGTTTAAAAATGCAGCAATCGGGCTTTAATTTACTGGTGCTGGGTGCACTTGGCAGTGGCCGCACGTCATTGATGCGTAGCGCTATGCTCGATATTGCCAAACAGCAAAATGAAGCGGTTGCTCCATTAACAGATTTGGTCGCGATTTATAATTTTGAGCAGATTAATCTGCCTGCTTTAGTTAAATTACCCGTTGGTTTAGCCAACAAGTTGCGCGTAGAGATGGACGGGTTTGCCCGCGCGCTTATGACCGAATTGCCCAATTTTGTAGCCTCAGATAATGACGAAGCGATACTAAATACAGCGGAACATTGGCTCAGCACAGCGATTGAGCAACTGGAGCAAGCTTTTGATGAGCCAACTTTGAAGGCTTATTTTAAGCTGGTGAATCAGGAAACCTTGGCTTATTTAAAAGCATGGCAACCAGCGCCGAATCCAGATGCTGAAAGTAATTTGGAAGGCTTAATCAGCGAGCCATTTTTTGCACGATTTCGAGTAAATGTGCTGGTGGACAATCGCGCTACGCAACTTCAGTCTCTCAATCAACCCATTGTTTATGATAATGATCCAAGCTTGCAATCGTTATTTGGCGGCGTTGAAAGCGCTTCAGATAATACTGTTTCGCCAGACTTTACGCGGTTGCGCGCGGGTAATTTGCATAAAGCCGATGGCGGCATGTTGTTGCTACATTTGCGCGACTTACTCAATGATGAGCAAAATGGCATACAAATCATCGAAAAATTGCATCGTTTTTTGCGTAATGGCAGTTTGCAGATTGAAGATGCCAGTAGCAGCGCACAAAATACCAGTTACTTAGCCAATAACACACTTTTGCCGCTGAAAGTGAAGCTGGTGTTGATTGCGACGCGTGAAGATTTTTACGATTGTCTGGATGAGCAGCCCGATTTCTTTAATTATTTTCCGATTAAGGTGGAGTTTGCCGAACGTATTTCGGCCACGCCAGAAAATTATGCGGCGATTGCGGGTTTTGTTGCGCAAAAATGTACTCAGCACCATACGCCACATTTTACAAAACAGGCGGTTGCCGCTTTGATTGGCGCTTTGCAACGTTTAGAGGAAGATCAAACACGCATCAGTACTAACTTTGCGTTTTTAGAGCGCTTAATGTTGGAAAGCGCAGCTTTTGCCTTGTCGGGTGACAATAAGCACGAGAATTTGGTGACAGCGGAGCATGTGCAATCGGCCATTCAAGCTAAATCCATGCGCAACCAGTATTTTGAATCGCAAATTCGCGATTCGATTATTGATAACGAGTTGCTGATTCAAGTGCATGGCGATGTGGTTGGGCAAGTTAACGGCTTAACGCATATTGAGCTAGGCGATGCCAGTTTTGGTTCGCCTATTCGCATCACGGCGCGCTGTTACCCGGGTGGCAAAGGCCTGATTAATATTGACCGCGAAGTGAATATGAGCGGGCCGAATCACGATAAAGGTATTTTTATCCTGCAAAACTGGTTAAGTGCCAGTTTCAGCCATTTAGCACCGTTAAGTTTAAATGCGTCGCTGGTATTTGAGCAGGAATATAATGGCGTAGAAGGCGATTCTGCCTCATGTGCAGAGCTATTCGCCTTGCTTTCTGCGTTGGCTGGCTTGCCAATTAGCCAAGGCATTGCGGTCACTGGCGCGCTGAATCAATTTGGTGAAGTGATGCCGATTGGCGGTGTAAATGAGAAAATTGAAGGTTATTTTAGAGTGTGCCTTGCGCTGGGATTGAATGGTAAACAAGGCGTGATTATTCCCAAGCGCAATCAACGCCATTTGCTGTTAGACACCGCAGTGGTTGAAGCAGTGAAACGAGGCCAATTTCATATTATTACCATTGAACACGTGCTGCAAGGCATCGAATATTTAACTGGACTGGCCGCAGGGCAGCAAGATGCCAATGGCATTTACCCGCCCAATACAGTGATGGGGCATGTGCAAAATGTGCTGGCAAATTACCGCAAAACGCTGGAAAGCAATCAGCCTTTTCAGCAGCAAAAGCAACTTAACTTAATTAACTGAGTATTGTGTCATTGAAAGAAAATGTCAGTAAAACAGCGCTTAATGACGATAAATGCCGACTAGACAAGTGGCTATGGGCGGCACGTTTTTTTAAAACGCGCAGTATTGCGGCCCAATCGGTGGATGGTGGCAAAGTACGCGTAGATGGCGAGCGTGCCAAAACTGCCAAAGAAGTCAAAATCGGCATGTTGATTCATATTCGCAGTAAAGAATTTGAAATGGAACTGGAAGTAACGGGTTTATCTAACATCAGACGCGGCGCGTCAGAAGCTGCGCTGTTATACAACGAAACCGAGCTAAGCAAACTTAGGCGTGAAAATGCCAAAATAACACGCGAGGCCGATATTGGCATCAGGGAAAGAGGTGCGGGGCGGCCAACCAAGCGCCAGCAGCGTGAGATTAAAAAATTCACAGACATCTATTAATTTACATTTTAATTTATATTTATCCTGCCTTTTAAATCAATCACTTAAAAACAACATCAAAAGTTTTACTTGCATTATTTAAACAAAAATTGCTACACTATCGTTCAATTCATGAACGGTTAAATTAGCTATCGTGTTAACAGACGAATACCGCTACAAAATTTTAAAAATTTTAGAAACCAACGCAGAAATCAGTCAGCGCGATTTAGCGCGTGAGTTAGGCGTGAGTTTGGGACGTGTTAATTTCTGCCTAAAAGCCTTGATTGAAATCGGTTTACTAAAAGCCACTAATTTTCGCAATAGTCATAATAAACTTGCGTACATGTATTTGTTAACGCCCAAAGGCTTAGAAGAAAAATCAGTCGTTACCGCGCGTTTTTTAAAAATGAAGCTGCAACAATATGCAAATTTGCAAGCCGAAATAGAAGTTCTGCGTAAAGACGCTAATCAAATAATGCATAGAAAATTGCATTCAATGGAGATTAATCAACGATGAGTGCGCAATTTAACCGATATGCGATTATTTTATGTGGTGGTGCAGGCACTCGATTATGGCCGCTGTCGCGCACATTACGCCCTAAGCAATTATTGGCTTTAAATGGTGATTTAACCTTGCTGCAGCAAACCACACAGCGTTTGTTAGCACATGTTTCTGCCGCTAATTTATTTACTGTCACGCATGAAGATCATAAATTTGAAGTAAAGGGCCAATTGGCAGAAGTGGCGCCTGAGGCAGTGAATAATGTGCTAGCCGAACCCTGCGCTAGAAACACACTGCCTGCGATTGCCTGGGCGGTTAATCAAATTAATCTGCAAGATCCCAACGCGATGATTGGTGTGTTTGCGTCCGACCATTCTATTGATAAAACCGATGCATTTTTGAAGGCATGGCAAACCGCTGAATTAGCCGCTGATGATGATTATTTGGTGTTGCTGGGCATTAAGCCGCATGAGCCTGCAACCGGCTATGGTTATATTAAACCTGGCCAGCACTTAGCATACAAAGCCGCGCTGCCAGTGCTTAAGGTAGACCAGTTTGTCGAAAAACCAGATTTGGAAAAAGCCCAGCAATTTGTCAGTGATGGCTACTTGTGGAACAGCGGCATGTTCGTGTTTAAAGCGCGTGCATTTATGGATATGCTACGACAATATCAACCAGAAATGGCGCAGCAATTGGCCAGCATGCATGCAGAAAACTTCGCTGAAACCTATGCCAATTTTGATAATGTATCAATGGATTATGGCTTAGCAGAACTGGCCGAAAAAGTAGCTGTTGTGCCAGTAGATATGGCTTGGAGCGACTTGGGCAGTTGGGATTCGATTTACCAGCGCCATGATAAAGATGCTAAAAATAATGTCACGCATGGGCAAGTTTTATCACACGACACCAGTAATAGCCTGCTTTGGACGGAATCTGGCCTGCTTGCCACGCTAGGCCTAGATAATGTGGTGGTGATTCAAACGGCTGATGCGACTTTAATTTGTGATAAAAACCGCAGCGAAGACATTAAAACATTGGTCGCGCAAGTTAAAATATTTAACCCAACCCTGACTGAAATTCACCAGACCGTCTATCGCCCATGGGGTAGTTATACGGTGCTGCAAGAAAGTAGTAACTTTAAAATTAAACGCATTGTGGTCAACCCAGGCGCTAAATTATCCATGCAAATGCACAAACACCGCGCAGAGCATTGGGTAGTGGTTTCGGGTGTGGCGTCCATCACTAATAACGAAATTGAATTCACGCTAAACGAAAATCAATCGACCTATATTTCAAAAACACATCGCCATCGACTGGAAAATAAAGGTAGCGAGCCGTTAAGTATTATCGAAGTGCAATGCGGTGATTATGTGGGTGAAGATGACATTATTCGGTTTGATGACGTTTACGGACGCATGGTTTAACTTTTCTTGTACGTATATCACTAATTAAGTATCAATTTTATTTTATGAATGAATCTTGTTAATGCAATCGAAAAACTCACTTTTTAGTTTAATCCGTAGACTTTGGTTGCACATGGCGTTAAGACGTCGCAGACAATTTGGCTTGTTACTGATTTTAATGATTGTTGCCTCGTTTGCAGAAGTATTCAGTATTGGTGCTATTTTGCCTTTTTTAGGCGTATTAACTGCGCCACAACGGGTTTTTGACCATGCATTTGCGCAACCAGTCATTCAGTTTTTAAATCTTACCTCAGCTGACCAATTGTTATTGCCACTAACCATTTTATTTTGCACCGCTGTATTAATGGCAGGTGCAATGCGTTTGTTGCTGGTGTGGGCAACCATGCGATTATCTTTTGGCGCAGGAGCCGATATTAGTTTAGACGTTTATCGGCGCACGCTTTATCAGCCCTATGCCGTGCATGTCTCACGCAACAGTAGCGAAGTGATTGCTGGCATTACTAATAAATCCAACAGTGTCATTTTTGGCACTCTGGTGCCAATTTTAACCATTATTAGCTCCTTTTTTATGTTAACTTCCATTTTAGTGGCAATCATTTACGTGAATCCTTTGATTGCATTTATTGCTTTTGGCAGTTTTGGCTTACTTTATTTAACGATCATTAAGCTAACACGCAGACGTCTTATATCAGATGGCGAATGCATAGCGCGCGAATCGGTTAACGTACACAAATCTTTGCAAGAAGGATTATCGGGAATACGCGATGTATTAATTGATGGTAGCCAGACGACTTATTGCCAAATTTATCGTGACTCTGATTTACCCATGCGTCGTGCGCAGGGTGATAGTTTCTTTATCAGTTCGGCGCCACGCTACTTTATGGAGGCTTTAGGCATGCTGCTGATTGCTGTAATGGCCTATATATTAGCGCTTCAGCCAGATGGCGTTGCCAGAGCGATTCCTATTTTGGGTGCGCTAGCACTTGGGGCGCAGCGATTGCTTCCCGTGTTACAGCAAACATATTCTAGCGTATCAGGTATCGTAGGTGGGCAAGCATCGCTGCGAGATACTTTAGAGTTACTAGATCAGCCATTACCAAATCATGCAAATCTGCCAACACCGAATCCGCTGCCCTTTCAACAAGCCATTGTTTTAAACCAATTGTCATTCCGCTACAACGACTCATCAGCATGGGTACTTAAACAGTTAAATATCACCATCGGTAAAGGTAGCAGAGTTGGTGTGATAGGCTCGACAGGTGGCGGTAAAAGTACCTTATTAGATATTGTAATGGGATTGTTGCAACCCACTGAAGGCTGGCTTGAGATTGATGGAAAAATTGTGGATGAAGCCAATACACGCGCATGGCAATCGCACATTGCACACGTGCCGCAAGCCATTTTTTTAGCCGATAGTACGATTGCAGAAAATATAGCCTTTGGTATTCCAAAGAATGAAATTGATTATGAACGCGTAATGCTTGCTGCCCAACAAGCGCAAATAGCAGAGGCAATTGAATCTTGGCCAAAGCAATATAAAACCTTTGTTGGTGAGCGTGGCGTGCGTTTATCTGGTGGTCAACGGCAAAGAATTGGCATAGCGCGCGCCTTATATAAACAAGCAGATGTGATTATTTTTGACGAAGCAACCAGCGCACTGGATAGTGAAACCGAACAAGCGGTGATGCAAGCAATTGATAACTTAAGCGAAAACTTAACCATTATTATTATTGCGCATCGATTAACTACGCTAAAAAATTGCTCACAGATTATTGAGCTTGCAAGTGGTAGCGTTAAACAAATCGGTACTTACGAAAAAATAGTTGAACATTCTACATAAAATAATCATTAACAAACTTGCACCTTTAAGATTACTATTAGATAGAATTTAAATTGGATAGTGGGTTCTGGCATAGCGTTCACCAGCACTGATGAAATTGAATATACCTTAAACGAAAGCCAATCAATTTACATATCTAAAACTCAACACTATCGCCACGAAAATAAAGGTACAAACCGTTAAGTATTATTGAGATGCAATGCGGTCATTATGTAGGCGAAAATCAACTTGTGAGGCTTGAAGATATGGGCGTAAATAATGTTTAAATTAAAAAGACTAATCAAGTCACTCACTGTGTGTGCAAATTTTAAGGCTAAGGTTTGAAAATAATTATTTCGGCTCTTTGGAGCTATCGCGGCTTTATTCTAGGAAACGTAAAGCGAGAATTTCAATCAAAATACAGTAATTCTTTACTGGGTGCGGCTTGGACTGTAATTAACCCGTTAGCCATGATTGTGGTTTATACCGTGATCTTTTCTCAAATTATGAAAACGAGGCTGGCTGGGGTTGATAGTGTTTTCGCCTACAGCATTTATTTGTGCGCGGGTATTTTAACTTGGGGTTTATTTGCTGAAATTATTGGCAGGGCGCAAAATGTTTTTTTAGATAATGCCAATATACTCAAAAAATTAAGTTTCCCCAGATTATGCTTGCCCGTAATTGTCGTTGCAAACGCTTTGCTAAATTTTTCAATTATTTTTGGGCTTTTTACAGCATTTTTGCTGATTACAAATAACTTCCCCGGCTGGTCTTATTTCTCACTGTTTCCAATTTTATTTATTCAAATAACTTTTGCAATTGGATTAGGCTTAACTATTGGCGTGCTGAATGTTTTTTTTAGAGACGTTGGTCAGTTTTTTGGGATTTTTTTACAATTTTGGTTTTGGCTTACCCCAATAGTTTACCCAATTTCTATTATTCCAGAAGCTGTACGCCCATTATTCCAGTTAAATCCGATGGCGATAATAATTGAAGGCTATCAAACAATATTGGTGAATAAACTACAACCTGATTGGCATGGTTTGTTAATGGTATTTTTTGTGGCAATAATTTTATGTATATTTGCTTTTAGGTTGTTCCGTAAACGTGCTGGCGAGATGGTGGATGAGCTTTAATGGGTACTATAACAGTTAACCACTTAGGCAAGGCCTATAAGCAATATCCCACAAAATGGTCGCGTTTGTTCGAGTGGATAATTCCATTCAGTCAAACGCGCCATCAACTCAAATGGGTGCTGCAAGACATCAATTTTACCGTCAGGTCTGGCGAGGCAATGGGTATTATTGGTATCAATGGCGCAGGTAAAAGCACATTGCTTAAGATGATTACTGGCACCACACAGCCAACAACGGGCAGCGTTAATATTACAGGGCGCGTTGCGGCTCTTTTGGAGCTAGGAATGGGATTTCATCCGGATTTTACTGGCAGACAAAATGCTTATATGGCGGGCCAGTTGCTAGGCTTTAGTATGGAGGAAATTACTCGACTGATGCCTGAAATTGAAGCCTTTGCCGAAATTGGTGAGTACATTGATCAGCCCGTAAGAGTTTATTCCAGCGGCATGCAAATGCGATTAGCGTTCAGTGTTGCAACTGCACATCGGCCAGATGTATTGATTGTTGATGAAGCATTATCTGTTGGCGATGCCTACTTTCAACATAAAAGCTTCGATCGTATCCGTCAGTATAGAAAACAGGGCACGACATTGCTTATAGTGTCGCATGATAAAGGCGTTATTCAATCCATTTGTGATCAGGCGATTTTGCTTAACGCTGGCAAATTGGTAATGCAGGGCGAGCCAGAAGCGGTAATGGACTATTACAATGCTATGTTGGCTGAGAGAGAAAACAAGACAGTGCGCCAACAGCCCACCAATGAAGGCAAAGTACAGACATTATCGGGCAGTGGCGAAGCGACTATTTTAGAAATTGTACTGCTCAATCAAAGTGGCGAACGCATCGAGGTCGTGAATGTCGGTGAACCCGTTACTCTTAAAATATTGGTGCGGGCAACTGTCGACTTACCCGAACTGGTACTGGGATATATGATCAAGGACCGCTTGGGACAACCAATATTTGGTATCAATACACACCACCTCAATTGCAAGATGGAGCAGATAGCAGGGGGGGCAACCGTCACCTACAGATTTCAATTTGCGGCCAACTTGGGAGAAGGCAATTACTCAGTTGCAGTTGCGTTACACACGGATGACACGCACATCAGCAAGAACTATGAGTGGCGAGATCATGCGCTGGTTTTTAATGTCGTTAATATCGACAAAGATAGATTTGTAGGTGTGGCTTGGTTGCCGCCTATTATGGAGTTGGCACAATGAGCAACGACTTTTATCGTGCTTTTGAAGACAAGCATCGTGGCCCACGTGAGTTAATCAAATCGCGCCTGCGAGTATATCTCCCATTCATTGTGCCATTGCAAGCTATTTATAGCGATGTCAAAGCTATTGATTTGGGCTGCGGTAGGGGCGAATGGCTGGAACTGCTTAGAGAGCTGGGCTTAGACGCACAAGGGGTTGATCTTGATGACGGCATGCTTGCAATTTGTCGTGAACTTTGTTTGAAAGTTTCCACTACAGACGCATTAACGGCACTCAAAGCGCTACCTGATGAAAGCCAACTCGTCGTTTCCGGATTTCACATTGCCGAGCATATCCCGTTTACAGTTCTCCAAACATTAGTTCAGGAGGCCTTGCGCGTTTTGAAACCGACCGGCCTGCTGATTCTTGAAACACCCAACCCCGAAAACATAGTGGTGGGTTCCTGCAATTTTTATCTGGATCCGACCCATCAGCGACCGATTCCGCCTCAATTAATGGAGTTTCTCACGGAGTATTACGGTTTTATTCGCACGAAAATATTGAGACTGCATGAAAATGAGAATTTATTAGACGCGCAGGTGATGTCATTGTGCGATGTGTTGGGTGGTGCAAGCCCAGACTATGCGGTAATTGCTCAAAAAGCAGCCAAAGAAAATATTGCGACTGCGACAAGTCGAGCCTTCGAACTTGAGTACGGCACAAATATGGAAGTACTTGCGGATAGGTACGACAGACAAGCTAAATCCGCTACTCTTACAGCAGAAGTTAAAAGGCAGCAGGCAGAAGTTAAAATGCAACAGGCAGAAGTTAAAATGCAACAGGCAGAAAGACAGCTAGAAACGGTCTACAACAGCACATCGTGGCGCATTACAGCACCATTGAGGATGTTCGGATATATTAAAAAAAGATTATTTAGCCTATCTAAATTGAATAAAATTGAAATTAAGGAAGAAGTTAATCAGCTCTTAGCTCATTCTCAACTTTACATTAATCGACGTCCCAAAATTAGATATACCGTGCTTGTTGCGTTAACACTTTTTCCTGCTTTGAAAAGACGAATTACACAGGCGTCATTGAATGAATCAATTGCACAAGTCCTACATTCCCAAGTTCCAACCGAGGCGGAAGTGCTAACACCACGAGCACGCAAGATTTATGCCCACCTCACAGCAACGGTTGCAAGACGTCAGAAAGAAAATGGCTAATGCGTATTGTTGTTGATCTTCAGGCAGCACAGTCCACTGGTTCACGTAACCGTGGCATTGGTCGTTATTCGCTTTCTCTAGCTTTAGCCATGGTGCGTAACCGTGGTGAACATGAAATTTTAATTGCGCTAAACGGCCTATTTGCAGAAACTATTGAACCAATACGTGCAGTGTTTGAAGGCCTGCTTCCGCAAGAAAATATTCATGTCTGGAGTACACTAGCTCCTGTGGCCAGATTAGATTATGCCAATGAGTGGCGACGTCAGTCGGCGGAATTGGTGCGTGAAGCGTTTTTTGGCAGTCTCAAGCCGGATATGGTGCATGTTAGTAGTTTGTTTGAAGGCCTTGGGGATGATGCAGTCACTAGTATTGGTGTACTATCAAATACAATTCCTACTGCTGTTACTCTTTACGACTTAATCCCTTATATATATCGCAAACCATATCTTGAAAATCCCGCAGTCGAAAAATGGTATTTAGAAAAAATACAGCACTTGCAGCGAGCCGATTTATGGTTGGCTATTTCTGAGTCCTCAAGGCGTGAAGGCATAGAGCATCTTAGTTTTTCCGAAAATCAATCGATAAATATTTCAACCGATGTTGATGCGCACTTTCAACAGCAAAAAATTTCAGTTGAATCAGAACAACTCTTACGGCAGAAATATGGCTTGCATAGACCATTTCTGATGTACACGGGAGGCATTGATCACCGTAAAAATATTGAGGGTTTGATTCGTGCATTTTCAAAATTGCCAAGTGTTCTGCGTACACAGTATCAGTTAGTCATCGTTTGTTCTGTCCAGCCGGAAAGAATGTATTTGCTAGAGCAACTTGTTGCGCAACAGGGCTTAGAAAAGGGCGATGTTGTTCTTACCGGATTCGTACCCGAAGACGACTTGCTTGTACTTTATAATCTCTGCTCTCTATTCGTTTTTACTTCCTGGCTTGAAGGTTTCGGGCTGCCCGCTTTGGAGGCGATGCGGTGCGGAGCACCAGTGATTGGCGCTAACACTTTCTGCTTATCCGAAGTTATCGGATGGGGGGAGGCAATGTTTGACCCGCATTCAGATGAGGCAATGGCAGCGGCGATGGAACGCGCATTATCGGACGCTACATTTCGAGCGGAACTTGTCAATAATAGCAAAAAGCAGTCTGCGAAGTTTTCTTGGGACAATAGTGCGCAGCGTGCGCTTGCCGCGATGGAACAACTACATGTGGAACGATCTGCCAAATCTACGGTGAAAGATATTGTGGCGCGTCGTCCAAGACTAGCCTATGTTTCGCCGCTCCCGCCAGAAAAGTCCGGCATCGCCGATTACGGTGCAGAGCTTCTGCCTGAATTGGCCCGCCATTATGAAATTGACGTTATAGTTACTCAAGAAGAAATTTCAGATCCATGGATTAGAGCAAACTGTTCTGTTCGTACAGTCGAATGGTTTGTTGAAAATTCAGATAAGTACGAACGTGTGTTGTATCACTTTGGAAACTCAACATTTCATCAGCACATGTTTGATTTATTAAAAAAAATTCCTGGGGTTGTAGTTTTACATGAATTTTTTTTAGCCCATGTTTTAGAGTTTATGGAGGGATCCGAATATCAAGCGGAAGCGTGGTCTCAGGCGCTATATTATAGTCATGGTTATAATGCAGTGAAACAACGCTTTCATGCTCCAGAAGCAGCAGGTGTAAATTGGAGTTACCCATGTAATTTTGAGGTTATTCAAAGTGCGTTAGGTATTATTGTGCATTCTGAACACCCTCGATGGTTAGCTAATCAATGGTTTGGTCATGGCACAGCAGAAGATTGGGCTGTAATTCCACTGCCGCGTGTTGCAAAGAATGCTAATAATAAGGCCGAAGCGCGCCGCCAATTAATGCTGGAAGATAATGATTTTGTAGTATGTAGTTTTGGCATACTTGGACCTGCTAAATCAAATCATCGATTGCTAAGTGCTTGGCTGAAATCAATTTTAGCAAGAAATGCGGATTGCATACTGATATTTGTTGGTGAAAATAATCAAGATGAATACGGGGCGGATTTTTTAGGCCGAATACGCGCATTGGGAATTGAAAATCGTATACAAATTACTGGCTGGACAGATTTCGATGTGTACAACCAATACCTAACCGCAGCCGATGTGGGTGTGCAATTGCGTGAAAATTCACGTGGTGAAACTTCAGCCGCGGTTTTAGATTGCATGAATTATGGTTTAGCAACCATTGTCAATGCACATGGCAGCATGGCAGATCTAGCAGACGATGGTGTGTACAAAATTTCGGACAAATTTAATGACTTAGAACTTACCGCGGCGCTGGAGAGCTTATTTCATAATCCATCCCAACGTTGTCAATTGGGTTTGAAAGCGCAACAGATAATTCACACTTTTCATGCCCCGCGCACATGTGGCGATCAATACGCCCAATCAATTGAGGCAATCTATTGCAACGCTGCAACAGGAATTCATTCTTTAATAAATGCTTTGGCAGTGACTAACACTTCAGCTAGCGATCAAAATGCTTGGGTTAATTTAGCAGAATCAATAGCGCAGTCAATTCCAAATAAATTAGCAGTACATCAACTCTTTGTTGATATCTCATCGGTTGTGGTTAACGATCTTAAAACGGGAATTCAGCGCGTAGTACGTAGCATCTTGCAAGAACTGCTGAATAATCCCCCAGCAGGCTATCGCATAGAACCTGTTTATGGAAATGTAAATGGTAAAGGCTATCGGTATGCACGTAAATATACTTTACAAATGCTGGATTGCCCCGTTTCATTGTTAAGCGATGACATCATTGAATACAATAATGGCGATATTTTTTTAGGGCTAGACTTAAATCACGGCACAACGCTCGCCCATGATTGGTTTTATCAGAAAATGAGAAACTATGGGGTACAAATTCATTTTGTTGTGTACGATTTGCTTCCTGTGCAATTCCCCCACTTTTGGGATTCACGCCAGAAAATCAATGAAATTCATCATGATTGGCTTATTGTTTTATCAAAAAATGATGGTGTTGTTTGCATTTCAAAGGCAGTAGCCGATGAATTAACTAAGTGGCTTAAAACTTATGGGTTAAAACGATTGCGACCTTTTAAAATCGGCTGGTTTCATCTGGGCGCAGATATAGAGGCCTCCAGACCAACAACCGGTATAGCAATTAATGGAATAGAAATATTAAATTCACTTGATTTAGGACAAAGTTTTTTAATGGTGGGTACGCTAGAGCCACGCAAAGGACATACACAAACATTAACTGCTTTCGAAAAGTTATGGAATCAAGGTATTGCTGTCAATCTTGTGATTGTGGGTAATCAAGGTTGGATGGTAGAAACATTAATAAAAAAAATACGCAATCACCCTAAACTGGGCAGCCAGCTATTCTGGCTGGAAGGTATAAGCGACGAATATTTAGAAAAAATCTATGCACATAGCACCTGCCTGATTGCAGCAAGTGAGGGAGAGGGTTTTGGGTTGCCACTTATTGAAGCTGCGCAACATAAGCTGCCGCTTATTGCGCGCGATTTACCAGTTTTCCGTGAAGTAGCAGGTGACTGTGCATTCTATTTTTCAGGTAATAACACTGACAATTTGGCCAACACAATTTTAGATTGGTTGTCATTATATGCACAGAATAATCATCCAAAATGCGACGATATGCCATGGCTGACATGGAAAGAAAGTGCAGAGAGTTTGAAGAAACTTATCATTAGTGATAAAGCATGCTGAAACAGCAATTTCAGTTGTGCTTAATCAGCCACAATTTAGATTAGTAATTATGCTATGAGCATTAAAGTTAACTTAATTTACAGCCGCATATTCACTCCGCTATTTTATTTGGTACAAGCTTCCATCGTATTAGTAATCGCTTTTTTCTCTCTTCACTTACATTCGTATGATATGCGAGTGCCTTTTAGTTATAGCGGCGACTCTGTTGTAATCCTAATGTATATCAAAGGCTTAATTCAAGATGGTTGGCCAACCACAATCAGCCATTTGTCAGCGCCATTTACTTATTCTGGCGCGGCGTTTCCTATATTGACTAGTGTTGATTGGTTAATTATCAAGATATTATCAATATTCACTAACGAGCCAGGAGCTTTATTAAATGGATTTTGGCTTCAGACACTTGTTTTTAGTGCGTGGTCGGCAACATATGCTGCGTACCAATTGGGGCTTTCAAGAATACTTTCATTTTTAAGCGGCGTTTTGTATGCCTTTTTGCCGTTTGCCTTGCTTCGCAATGTCGCTCATTTGAATTTGGTCTACTACTTCGTACCTTTACTTTGCCTATTAGCGGTTATTATTGCGGGAAGTGGTGTGGGCATTAGGCAGTTAAAACAGGCAACTATTGTTGGTCTGATAGCTTGTATATTGCAAGGATTCAACTATATTTATTACAGTTTTTTCGCGGTATTATTATTTTGTGTCGCAGCTTTGATTTCATACAAAGGCCAGGCGAGAATCAGGCAACTAAAACTGCCTTTAATAGCAATTACGTTAATTTTATTATCCACAGCCATTAATATGGTTCCTGCTATTCAGAGCTGGGAAAAAAACGGCGTTCCTCCAGAAATGGACTACAAAAGTCTTACTGATTCAGAAGTTTATGGTGCTAAGTTAAGACGCATGTTGAGTCCACACCCAGATAATCTTGCTTCACCTTTGGCTACAGTTGCTCAAAGAGCTTTAAAGGCTGATTACCTGTATGAAAATGAGAATGTAACAGCTCGAATGGGATTATACGGCGCTATTGGCTTGTTAATGATTATATATTTTAGTATAAGACGAGATCAGGAAAGTGACTTATTACAACCAAACGCAGCTATTACAAGTTTAGGCATTGCAACGTTATTGATAATTACAGTTGGTGGTTTCGGTGCAATTATTAATTTGCTCACTGTTCCAGATATAAGAGCTTACAATCGTTTTTCAGTTTATTTAGCTTTTTTTGGGATAGTAACCACAAGTCTTTGGTTGCAGAATCGTTTTAACAATAACTTCCGTTGTAAGGAAGTTGGCTATTGTATAGCTGCATTTTTTGTTTTATTTAGTCTGTATGACCAGCTTTTAGATATAAAAGGGCTTGTAAATTCACAGAAAAATGATATCACACTTGCCAATAAAGAGAAGTTGGTTGTAAAAAAATTAGAGTCAATTTTACAGAAAAATTCTGCTGTTTTAGAGCTACCATTTACGGGCTTTCCTCCATTGGCAATTTTTAATAAGATGGATTCTTATGACCATGGGAGGCCATTTTTATGGTCTCACCATTTGAAATGGAGTTGGCCTAGCTTTTCGCAACGTCACCGTGCATGGCAAACTAAGATGTCTAGTTTGAAGGGAAATGATTTAATTAATGCGGCAATTTACTCAGGATTTAGTGCGATATGGATAGATCGTTTTGCTTATTTGGATAATGGGCAAGAGTTAATTTCTAGTTTAAAAATTGGCAGAGTTAAAGAAGTTGACTTAGATAGTAATCGTTTTGTTGTTTTAGATATTAGAGATGCTGCCACAGATCTTAAATCTAGCTTGTCTATAAGCGAATTCATGAAGAATAAATCTGAAATATTTGGTAATGGGTTTTCTATTGGATGGCAACGAGGATTCTACGATGAGGAAAAAAATCCTGAAGGCCAAAATTTTAGATGGGTAAACGATAAAGCAATTTTATCAATAAGAAATTATAGGGAATCGCCTTTAAACGTATGTGTTGAGTTTAGTATTGCTTCACCATCAATAGGTCAGGTAAAGATAGATGGATTTAAAGCACCTTTAGTAATTAACACATCTACTACACCTAAATTAATTAGATTACCGTTAACCCTAGAGCCTGGTGATGCTAAAGATGTGAAATTCTCGACTGACTTAGGTCGTCTTATAGCACTTGAAGATAAAAGGGAGCTGTATTTTACAATAATAAATTTTTCAACAAAAATACTTAACGACTCTATTAAATGTGGTGCGGACTAATACCTAAGGAATTCTGTTATGAAACGTGAATTGACAAATAAAATTAGATACGTACTTGATGAGCTTATACCTCCTTTCATTAGAGATAGTAAATGGTTTATGTGGCCGTTTTTTGTTGTGGCTTATGGGAAATTTGGTGTAACTGATTTTATGAATTTTAAGTCAAGGGCATACACATTAACTAATGATGAGTATGCCAAATTTTACGAATCGCTGGGTAATTCGATGTCTAGACGAAGAGTTACCGATCTTAATAAAGCCTCGATAAATTACTTGACGGGTGAAATTCCCAACGAGCTTGGATTATCTATATTAGATGTTGGATCTGGTAACGGTTACTTACTTGATCAACTAAATTCTTTAAACAGATGGTCAAATATAGCAGGCGTAGACGTGGCTCCATCTAAAGAAGTACAGGAAAGATATAAAATCTATGCTTGTGCACTCCCAAATTTACCATTTAAAGATAACGAATTTGATATTGTTACATGCACTCATGTTTTAGAGCACGTAATAGATGTTGCTGCATCAGCAAAGGAGTTGATGAGAATTGCTAAAAGAAAGGTTTTGGTTGTTGTTCCTCGTCAAAGATATTACTACTATACATTGGATGAGCATTTAAATTTTTATCCTAGAGTTGAACCATTAATTAGCCTATTTATGCCTTTTGAAACGGTAGCTTCACTTCAAGATGGAGATTGGGTGTTAACTGTAACTCTTAGCCAAGAGGAAAGTGCGTAATAATGAAAAGTGGCTGGACTATAATTATTTTTGCTTTTATTCTTTCTTTAATGCTTACGTTATCACATGCTTTAATGAGGGCAGCAGCTGCGTTTATACCATTAGAGTTTCCATGGATTTTTAGGGTAGCGATAGCCCTATTACTATATGGTATAGTTTTTTTTGTGTATTTGATGTCATTAAAACATTTTGATATATCAGTTCTATATCCTGCTTATACGGCATTATCAATTATAGGTGTTTCCATGGTGGGTATTTTTTACTTTGGAGAGAGTGTTTCCCTTTATAAAATTATTGGTTTATCTTTACTTATTGTCGGAATTTGGTTAATTTCATTTTAGAATATGCTTGCTTTTCCCAAATAATAAGTGATCGTATGAGAAAAATTTCAATAGTAGTGCCTTGTCATAACGAAGCGGTAGGGATTAGTTTTTTTATTGAAAAAATTAATGATTTCATAAAACTTTCAAATGATTACGAATTTGAAGTTATTTTTGTTGATGATGGTAGTTTGGACAATACTGCGGCTATTATTAATGGCTGGTGTAAGACATATTGCTGGATTAGGTTGATTGCACTTACAAGAAATTTTGGAAAAGAAGCTGCAATGACTGCTGGTCTGGATTACGCTTCTGGTGATGCAATTGTATTTATGGATGCAGATCTTCAACATCCGCCGATAGTTATTTCATTGTTTTTAAAACATTGGGAGCTAGGAGCGAAAGTCGTTGTTGGTAAGCGTTCTTCTCGGCAAACAGATTCAAAAACATATAAAATTTTGGCGGAAAGATTTTATCGCTTACACAATAAAATATCTGATATTAAGTTGCAAGAACATGTCGGCGATTTTAGACTAATCGATAAGAAAGTTGCAAATCAACTTAAGTTATTGAGAGAAAATCGCAGGTTTATGAAGGGTTTGTTTGCTTGGGTAGGTTATGAATGTGTTTATGTTGAGTATGATGTTGCTGAACGCACCCACGGCAGTTCATCTTTTAATAGGTGGCGGTCATGGAATTTTGCAATAGAAGGCATTACTAGCTTTAGTACCGTTCCATTAAGAGTATGGAGTTATATCGGAGTTATAGTTTTGGCCATTGGTATTCTTTACTCAATGATTATAATTTTTAAGGCACTTGCTTACGGTATTTCAACCCCTGGATACGTTACGCTATTAACTGCCATCATAGTTTTTGGAGGTGTTCAATTGATTGGTATTGGAATTCTAGGTGAGTATATTGGCCGAATATACATAGAAGTTAAGGGGCGTCCTCCTTATTTAGTTGAAAACGTTGCTGGCGAGCCAAGCAACAAAGAAGTGTAAAAGAATCTTTAGGGGAAAAACATGACAATAAAAAAAGCTATAATTACAGGCATTACTGGCCAAGATGGAGCCTACTTGGCTGAACTTTTATTAGAAAAAGGTTACACAGTCTATGGAACTTATCGCCGAACAAGCTCCGTCAATTTTTGGCGTATGGAAGATGTGGGTGTTACAACTCATCCTAATCTGCATTTAGTAGAATTTGATTTAACGGATTTAGGTTGCAGTATTGCCTTAATACAAAAAGTACAGCCGGATGAAATTTACAACTTAGCTGCACAAAGTTTTGTGGGTGTAAGCTTTGAACAGCCAACCACAACGGCAAAAATCACTGGCATTGGTGCATTAAATTTATTAGAAGCCATTCGTTTAATCAACCCTAAAATCCGTTTTTACCAAGCATCAACCTCTGAAATGTTTGGTAAAGTACAGGCAATTCCGCAAATAGAAGAAACACCTTTTTATCCGCGTAGCCCTTATGGTGTAGCTAAGCTGTATGCGCATTGGATGACAATTAATTACCGTGAAAGCTATGGTATTTTTGGGTCTAGCGGTATTTTATTTAATCATGAAAGCCCGTTGCGTGGGCGTGAATTTGTGACGCGTAAAATTACCAATAGCGTTGCTAAGATTAGGGCAGGAAAGTTAGACATATTAGAATTGGGTAACATTGATGCTAAACGTGATTGGGGTTATGCTAAAGAGTACGTTGAAGGTATGTGGCGGATGTTGCAAGTGGAAGAGCCAGACACTTTTGTGCTGGCAACTAACCGTACCGAAACTGTACGTGATTTCGTTAGCATGGCTTTTAAAGGTGCAGATATCCATGTGCAATTTAAAGGTTCGGCCGAAGGTGAAACAGCTGTAATTGCGTCTTTGGGTGAGGGCTTATCAAACATAGAACATAAGCTAAAAATTGGCCAAACTGTTATGAAAGTAAACCCTAAATTTTATCGGCCTGCAGAAGTAGAATTGCTAATTGGTAATCCAGCTAAAGCCAAATCTAAACTAGGATGGGAACCAACTACAACGCTAGAGCAGCTTTGCCAAATGATGGTAGAAGCCGATATACGCAGGAATGAGGTAGGGGTTTCGTTTTGAAAATACTAGTGACAGGCGCTGACGGATTTACCGGTAAATATTTTATTGCCGAGGCAAAAAAAAATGGCCATGAAATTATTGCGCTTAAATCAAATTTAAATGATGTTGCTTTACTTAACCTAGAGATTTTATCTATTGTGCCTGATGCAGTTGTGCATTTAGCAGCAATCAGTTTTGTTGGACATGATAATGATGATGAGTTTTATCATGTGAATGTAATTGGAACCCTTAACTTACTCAAAGCGCTTATTCAATCATGTCCAACGCCTCCTAGGGTATTATTAGCGAGTAGCGCAAATATTTATGGAACACCTGATATTGAAATGATTGATGAATCGGTGATTGCTGCGCCAGTAAATCATTATGCTGTAAGTAAATTAGCCATGGAATTTATGGTTAAAACTTACTTTGATAAGTTACCAATCGTGATTACTAGACCGTTTAACTATACAGGGGCTGGACAGCATGAGAATTTTTTAATACCCAAGATAGTTGCCCATTTCCAAAGGGGCGACAAGGTCATTGAGCTTGGTAATTTAGATGTTAGCAGAGACTTTTCAGATGTACGTGATGTTGTTGCCTCTTATCTTAGTTTGTTAGATTCAAATGCTTCATCTACCTTTGTGAATATATGTAGTGGTCAAGCAATTGCCTTGCGAGATGCAATTAATATGATGAATATTATTGCTGGTTATGAGATTGAAGTAAAAGTTAACCCTGCATTTGTGCGTGCTAATGAAATCCCTCGCTTATGTGGTAACAATAATTATCTTAAAAAATTAATTAACTTTTCACCCAAATACACATTTGATCAAACTTTAAAATCAATGTTTAATGCTGTTGCGTAAATTATCAATTGCAAAAATTAAAAAAACTAAATTCTTCATGGTTAGCTAATTTAATAGCGCAAACCTCAGGTTTTTTGGTTTTTATTGTCACAGCGCCTTTTTTAATCAAGTTGTTAGGTAAAGAGCAATTTGGCGCATTAACACTCGTTATTCTCTTACCACAAATTGCTGTTCAATTAGATTTAGGTTTAACTACTGCTGGTGCTCGTGCATTTGCGATATTTAAAGCCCAAGATAAATTAGAAAACGTAAACAGAATATTTTGGGAAGTTATATTTGCGCTTATTTTAGTTGCTGCAGTTTTTTGTTTAATTTTTTACTTTATAGCACAGTATTTATTTCATGTATTACAACTAGACCAAATTGTTAACACGCGACTACATCAGTTTGTCGCTGCAATTTCATTCTGGTGCTTATTAGCGCTGCTTAATGCTGGGGTATCTGTGCCTGCAAGGGCGTTGGAGAGATTTAAGCTGTTGGCAGTTGTTCAGGCTATATCAGCAGTAATTTTTTGGTTAGGTGCATTTTTATTCGCTGTTGCAGGTACTGGTTTATTAGTAATTTTATGGTGGGGTACAGCTGTTGCAGTGTTTACCATGTGTATATTGATTTTTAATATTAAAGATACAATTTTCACTTCATTTGTATTTTTTGAAAAAAAAACTTTCTATAAAAGTAACACGTGGTTATTACCTAGGTTTTTCAAATTTGGCTTAGGTACTTTTGTTGCACAAGCTAGCAGTTTACTAACTTATCATGCCGATAAGTTTTTGGTAGCCGCTTTAGTTTCACCAGCTGCTGCAGGTATATATACAGCTTGTAATATGATTGCTAGCAAATTACTTGTTTTAGTAGCGGCTATAGCCGCATTTGTTTTCCCTAGAGCGGTTAGATTAAATGTAGAAGGCTCAATGGATGAATTGAAAGAGGTGTATTTACGTGCCACAAATGCTTGTGTGCTTGCTGCTATTATATTTGGAATTCCAATTATTGTTTTAGCTGAACCATTTTTGCGTCTTTGGTTGAAAGCTGATTATGATCAAGAATATATTTTGGTTATGGTTTTAATGTCTGTGGGATACATTTTTGCATCTTTTTCTGTTGTAGCTTCAAATATATCTATAGGCATGGGACATTCAAAAGTTCCCGCAATATTTGCAATTGTTGGCGGTGTTGGAACAATACTTTTATGCATAATTTTGGCACCTAAATATGGCATTATAGGCGCAGCTGGAAGTGCAGCAATTGGCATGTCGCAGGCTGTATTATTTAATTGGATGGTGTCACGCCAATTTGGAAATGCAGCTGCAAAAGAGATGATCCTTTTATTATTTAAGGTTATTTTAATTGGTGCTATTTTAGTAATTACTGTTTTATTACTTAATCCACTTATTAGCTCTTGGGCTGAACTTTTTTTAGCTGGTTTTTTAATTAGCATGTTTGTTTTATTAGCTTGGTTTATTTTAAATATTTTAAGTAAAAATCGTCATGATTTTTTTCTTTAAGTTCGGAGACTTTTTAAATGGTAATAATAGATTTAGGTTGTGGCAATTCAAAAACACCTGGGACTATTGGAGTTGATTTTAACCCTAGAACTGAAGCTGATATCATTCATAATTTAAATGATTTCCCATATCCATTTCCAAATAATTACGCAGACCATATTATCTGCAACGATGTTTTAGAACATATAGAAGACTTTATAAAAGTTGTTGAAGAACTCTGGAGAATAGGCAAACCGGGTTGCGAAATTAAGGTTACTGGTCCATTTATGAGTAGCGTTAACTACTATTCTGATCCAACGCATCTTAGGTCGTTTACTTCTCGTTCATTTGATTATTTTATAAAAGATGCAGAAAAAAGACGATATTCTTATTCGCCAGTTGAACTTGAATTGTTATCGGTAGAGTACGATCCTGATCAAATTAAAGTCAGGCGGGGCTTTCATCTATGGATGTTACGCTGGGCTAATAAAAATAAAAAAAAATATGAAGATAGGTATGCTTTTATATATCCTATTTATCAAATTCACTTTTTGTTAAAGATTTTGAAATGAGTAACCAAGATCCAATTAATTTAATGCTCGGTGCAACAAGTTTAGTGCAGCCTTTAACTGGAATAGGGCAATATACGCTAAGACTTGCTACAGAGTTTGCAAAAAATGAGCAGTTAATTACAAGTTATTTTAATGGATATACTTGGACAAATTCTGCCAGTGTAAAAAATTTTCCGAATGCTGGAAAATTCAAGAAGATTATTAGTAAATATTTGCCATATTCGTATGAGGTTAGAAAATTTGCACAACAAAAAGCATTTAACTTAAGTAACAAAAAAATAAAAGCTGATATTTATCATGAGCCTAATTTTTTGCCATTAGATTTTGATGGACCAACTGTAATTACAGTGCACGACTTATCTTATCTTCGACATCCTGAAGCACACCCATATCAAAGAGTTAGAATAATGAATAAACTATTGCCACCAGCAATAGAAAAATCTAGTTGTATCATCGCAGATTCTCATTTTACTAAGGCCGAAATTGCAAGTGAGTTTGTTATTGACATTAATAAAATACATGTTACTCATTTAGGAACATCTGAAGAATTTTATCCTCGTTCTCAGATTAAAACACAAGATATATTAAATAAATATAATTTAAACGTAGGTAAATATGTACTTACCGTTGGAACATTAGAGCCTAGAAAAAATTTAATTCAAGTAATTTCCGCCTATCGTCTAATGTCCGCAGAGCTAGCTTCGCAGTTCCCATTGATTATTGTGGGTATCAAAGGATGGAAAGAAAAAGGCTTGCTCAAAGAGCTTGAAACTTTATTAACAGAGAGAAAGGCTTTTTTATTAGGATTTGTACCATCATGTGATTTACCTTACCTATATTGTGGAGCAAGAGTGTTTGTATTTCCTTCTTTATACGAAGGTTTTGGCTTGCCTCCCCTAGAAGCAATGGCATGCGGCACTCCTGTAATATCATCTAATACATCATCAATTCCAGAAGTAGTTGGTAATGCTGGATTAATCGTCTCAATTGGTGATGTTGATTTAATGAAAAGTTACATAGAGAGGGTATGTAAAGACGATGGATTGCATGCTAAATTATCTATAGCTGGGATTGAACAGGCTAAAAAATTTTCTTGGTTAGATTGCGCAAGAAAAACATTTGAAGCATATAAAATTGCTTTATCAAGCAAATACTAAATGCGCGTATTAAATACTTATCGTACTTATTTTCCAGACCCTCCAGGCGGTTTACAGGAAGCTATTAGACAGATATGTATTGCAACTTCAAAAATTAGTGTTGAAAACAGTATTTTCACGCTGTCATCAAATTATTATCCTAAGTTAATAGAACGGCCTGAGGCAAACATATATAGAGAGCGCTCATGGATGGCACCAGCCTCTTGTGACATAGGTGGGTTAAGTGCTTTTTCAACTTATCTACGTTTACTTAAAAAAACAGACGTTGTGCATTACTTTCATCCATGGCCGTTTGCAGATGTATTAAATATTTTAAAAAAATCTGACAAACCTGCTGTGTTGACATATATTTCAGATGTTGTACGACAGCAATATTTAGGCACATTATATGCGCCATTAATGTGGCACACATTGCATCAAATGGATGTAATAGTGGCAAACTGCCCTGCTTACTTGGAAACAAGTCCTGTCTTATCGCATCGCTCTATTCGTGACAAAGTGAAAGTTATCCCATTAGGAATAGATGAGAGTTCATATCCAAAATATGGTGATGACGCTGTATTTAGTAGAATTCAGGTAAACATTAATGAGCCATATTTATTATTTTTAGGAGTTTTAAGATATTACAAAGGCATTCATACTTTGATTTCTGCGGCTAAATCACTTAATGCTAAAGTGGTAATAGCGGGATCTGGACCTGAAAAAGAGAAGCTAGAAAAACAAGTGGAAAGTCTTGGGCTTAATAATATTGTTTTTGCAGGGCAAGTTACAAATAAAGAAAAAATATCACTTATTAAAAACTGTACTGCATTAGTTTTGCCTTCACATTTAAGATCAGAAGCATATGGCATGGTACTTGTAGAAGCATCGATGATGACTAAGCCCATGATTTCATGTGAAATAGGAACGGGCACCTCTTATGTAAATAATCATGATGAAACAGGTTTGGTTGTTAGGCCTGAAAATGTGGGGGATATGCACGAAGCAATGAAAACAATTTTAACTGACGCTAGTTTAGCTAAAAAATATGGTAATAATGCGCGAAAACGCTATGAGCTATTATTTTCTGGTTCTGCATTGGGTCAAGCATATCAATCTGTTTATGAAGGTTTGTTAAAGTGAATTTAGACAATTTGTATGATTAAAGTACTTGTTACCGGAGCAAGCGGGTTTGTTGGGAAATCGATAATAGCAGAATTGAATCAAAGGAATATTTTTACTATAGCGGTAGGGCGTATTACAGTGTTATCGGATGCGAAAGTTTTCATCGCTGTACCTGATTTTTCAGCAAAAGATATTTGGCAAAAAACACTATCGAATTGTGATGTGATAATTCACTTGGCTGCGCGCGTGCACGTGATGAACAATCAGATAAAAAATCCTTTAAAAGCTTTCCTGACTGTTAATTTAGATCACACTGTTAATTTAGCAGAAGCGGCTGCAAAGGCTGGTGTTAAGCGATTTGTATTTGTAAGTTCTATCAAGGTGAATGGTGAGTATACTGAAAAGCAGCCTTTCACTGAAAATGATTTACCAAACCCTAGGGATCCTTATGCAGTTTCTAAACATAAAGCAGAAAAGGCATTAAGGCAAATAGAAAAAGAAACAGGTATGCATGTGGTGATTTTGCGGCCACCACTAATTTATGGGGCAGGGGTTAAAGCGAATTTTGCAGCCTTGTTAAGATTGATCGATAAAAAGTTACCTCTACCTTTGGCGAATATTAATAATAAACGTAGTTTGATATACGTAAATAATTTTGTAGATGCGATTATTACTTGCGCTATACATCCAGCTGCCGTAGGGCAGACATATCTGGTGAGTGATGGTGAAGATGTGTCAATACCGCAGTTAATTAAAAAAATAGCCCTTGCGTTTGGTAAACCAAGCTATCTTTTTCCTTTACCAATATTCATGATGCGTTTTTTGGCAAAGTTTATTGGCAAAGCTGCCAGCGTTGATAGGATGACTGAGTCTCTGGTCATAGATAATTCAAAAATCCGTCAGGAGCTTAACTGGAAGCCGCCATTTACGATGGCAGAAGGTTTAAATGCGACGGTGGATTGGTATCGTCAATCACAGGAAAATCAACGCTTTTAAATATGCACTATCTGCTCCTTTCATTTGTAATCACTTTTTTTGCACTGATTTTAATCTTAAAAACACGCATCGCTGGTTTTGCGCTAGATAGACCCAATCAGCGTTCTTTACATACCAAGCTAACACCACGTATTGGTGGATTGGCAATTATAGCGGGTGTGTTGATTTCGTGGTCGGCGAGTGCTACTAGCTGTTACTGGATATTATTTCCTTTTATTTTAATGTTAACCTCATTAATAGATGATATTTTGCTTATATCAGTTAAATGGCGATTGCTGATACAGGTTGTGACTAGTGCTGGATTTGTGGTGGTAATATTGCCGCATCAGGCATGGTGGTTGATTGTTTTGTTAACATTGCTAATTACGTGGATGACGAATCTATTTAACTTTATGGATGGCTCTGATGGCTTAGCAGGTGGAATGGGCTTATTTGGCTTTGCCACATATGCGTTCACTGCATATTTGATGGGCGATATGCATTTGGCTATGATGAGTGGAGTAATTGCTGCAGCGTGTTTTGCATTTCTTTTTTTTAATTTTTATCCTGCAAAAATATTCATGGGCGATTCTGGCTCGATACCCTTAGGTTTTCTTGCAGGGTCAATTGGGACATATGGATATTTTAATGCGATGTGGCCAGCGTGGTTTCCAATATTAGTATTTTCCCCTTTTATAGTTGATGCAACAGTTACTCTAATTAAGCGCCAAATTGCTGGTGAAAAGGTTTGGCAAGCGCATTGTGAGCATTACTATCAGCGTTTAGTGCAGATGGGGTGGGGACATCGAAAAACCGCGTTAGCTGAATACAGTCTGATGTTAGGTGTTGCAATTACTGCAACTTTCTTATTCAATAGGATGGCTATTTACATTTTTTGTGCATTAATTTTTTGGGTGACTGCATTTTTTATCATCATGCAATGGATTGATAAACGTTGGTTGCAAGTTGATAAATAAGCTTGCCACAATACATGAATAACTAGGTAAAATGGAATGGTGCTACACTAAATATGAATAAATAAAACATGATTAAAAGGTTGTTTAATTGGCGAATCGCATCAGCATTTATGCACGATTTTGCTGCGGCTTGTCTGGCTTGGGTGCTTGCTTATTTACTTAGATTTAATTTTAGTATTCCACCCGAGTTTGTATTTTCGTTGTCACAAGTGATGTTGTGGGCAGTGCCTTTGCAAATTCTGTGTTTTCTACAGTTCGGGCTTTATAGAGGTGTTTGGCGTTTTGCCAGTCTTCCCGATCTGCAGCGTGTGATTAAAGCCATTTTTGTCGCATCGTTAATTACAGTTGCCATATTGTTTATGTTGACGCCTCAGCTTGTTGTACCTAGATCTGTACTTATTTTGAACCCATTATTATTAATTTTAATGGTTGGTGGCAGCAGGCTTTTGTACCGTGCTTGGAAAGATTATGCGCTATACGGGCAAACTTACAAAAGTGGTCAGCCAGTATTATTGCTTGGCGCGGGCGAGGCGGCTATTGCTTTGGTCAAAGATTTGGCCAGAAGTGCCGAATGGCGCGTGGTAGGTATGCTCGATGACAATAAATCGATGCAAGGACGTCAGTTGCATGGTGTAAAAGTGTTGGGTAATTTAAATCAGCTTACGCATTATTCAAGCCTGTTTAAGGTTAAGCACGCGATTGTGGCCATGCCGTCCGCTTCGCATCAAATGAGAAAGCGCGCGGTACAATTTGCCAACGATGCTGAACTGACCGTGCTTACAGTGCCTGCGTTTGATGACTTAATCAGTGGAAAAGTGAATATTTCGCAGATTAGAAAAGTCGATGTAGAAGATCTATTAGGGCGCGATGCGGTTGACTTGGATAATTCAGGCTTGCAGCATTTGATTAAAGATAATGCCGTGTTGGTAAGCGGGGCAGGTGGGTCAATAGGATCTGAATTGTGTCGGCAAATATTGAAATATAAGCCCAAAGCCTTGGTTTGTTTAGATATCTCAGAATACGCACTTTATAATCTAGAGCAAGAATTTAGTCACCAAAAATCTGCTACACAACTTATCTACATGACAGGTGATGTTAAAAATAGCCAACGTGTTAATGATTTGCTTACGCAATTTCAACCTGCTGTAGTGTTTCATGCAGCCGCATACAAGCATGTGCCACTGATGGAAAACGGTAATGTTTGGGAAGCTTTATCGAATAATGTATTCGGCACTTATACCTTAGCGCAGGCTTGTAAAGAAACTAATATTCAAAAATTTGTGCTTATTTCAACCGATAAAGCGGTTAACCCAACCAATGTAATGGGCGCTAGCAAACGTCTGGCAGAGATGGTATGCCAAGGCTTACAAGAGCCTGATACTAATGATACCAAAAATACCCGTTTTGTGATTGTGCGTTTTGGCAACGTGTTGGGCAGCAGCGGTAGCGTGATTCCTAAATTCAGAGAGCAAATTGCCAAAGGCGGCCCAATTACGATTACACATCCCGATATTACGCGTTATTTTATGTCGATTCCTGAAGCGGCTCAATTGGTGATGCAGGCTGGTTTAATGGGCAATGGCGGCGAGATTTTTGTGCTGGATATGGGTGAAGCCGTTAAAATTGCTGCGCTGGCTGCCGATATGATTAGATTATCTGGCTTGCAGGCAGATGATGTTAAAATTGAATATGTTGGTTTGCGCCCTGGCGAAAAACTTTATGAAGAGCTGCTGGCAGATGATGAGCAGACGATGCCGACGCGACATGAAAAACTGCGTATTGCCTTGGCGCGACCAGTGGATAAAATATGGGTAAAAAAACTGTTAAGGTGGATTAAACAATCCCAAAGTGCAGATGAAGCATTGATTAAAAATGAACTAAAATTATGGGTTGAAGAATACAATCCGCAACAACCATCGCGCTTAAATCTGCACACAGAATTAAGCAATGAACAAAACACCTTGCATTAAACTAACTTGCATTAAAACTAAAGAGAATAAAATGACGATGATTCGAAAAGCGGTTTTCCCAGTTGCTGGATTAGGCACGCGTTTTTTACCTGCAACCAAAGCTAGCCCAAAAGAAATGTTACCCGTTGTTGACAAGCCGCTGATTCAATATGCAGCAGAAGAGGCAATTGCTGCGGGCGCAACAGAGCTTATTTTTATCACTGGGCGTAATAAACGTTCGATTGAAGACCATTTTGATAACGCCAGCGAATTAGAAGCATCGCTTGAAGCCAGCGGTAAAACAGAAATATTAGAAGCATTAAAAGCTATTTTGCCATCGCATGTTTCTTGTATTTTTATTCGTCAACCTAAAGCGCTTGGGTTGGGACACGCTGTATTGTGCGCCAGGCCAGTGGTTGGAGATCACCCGTTTAGTGTGATCTTAGCAGATGATTTGATTGATGCAACGCCAGGCGCAACGGCACAAATGGCTGCTGTTTATGCCGATAAGCGTTGCTCGGTTTTAGGTGTTGAAGATGTATTACCTGCAGAAACGGCCAGCTATGGCATTGTGGATGCTTTTAATATTAGTGAACACTTATTGCAAATTAAAAGCATTGTCGAAAAGCCACAACCCGCCGATGCGCCTTCTAACATGGCGGTAGTAGGGCGTTATATCTTAACCCCCAAAATTTTTGATTGTCTGGAAAAAGTTAAGCCGGGCAAGGGCGGCGAGATTCAATTGACGGATGGTATTGCGGACTTGATGCAATTAGAGACAATTTACGCCTATCGCTTCAACGGAAAACGCTTTGATTGTGGCAGCAAACTTGGCTTTATGAAGGCGAACGTTGAACTGGCACTTAAGCACCCAGAAATTGCGAAAGATTTTTTAGCTTATTTAAAAACCGTTAAACTGTAAATATTGACCATGGATACTGTTAACCCACAACATTATCTGCAAAAAGCACAGTTAATCCATAGCGAGCAAGCAGTTAATCAGGCCATTTCTAGAATAGCCGACCAGCTTAATGCAGATTACGTAGCTGAGCCACCTGTGGTGCTGTGCGTGATGGGCGGTGGCGTTTTTTTTACAGGACAATTGCTGCCACAACTACATTTTTTGCTGGAGTTTGATTATATTCACGCAACTCGTTACCATGGTGTTAGTGGTAAGTTTGTAGATTGGTTGGTTAAGCCCAAAGAAATAATTCGCAACAGAAATGTATTAATCTTAGATGATATTCTCGATGAAGGCGTTACTTTAAAAGCCATTACTGAAGAATGCAGTTTGATGGGTGCGAAAAGCATTAAAATAGCGGTTTTAGTTGAAAAGCAGTTGGATATGCATAAGCCGATTGATGCGGATTATGTTGGGCTGAAGGTGCCAAACCAATTTGTGTTTGGTTGTGGTATGGATATATATGGATGGTGGCGTAATTTACCGGCCATCTATGCTTTGTAATAATTGTTTTGTAATAATTTGGTCATTACAGATATTTAAAATCTGGTTTTAATAGTGGGTATGATTAATAATCACTCATTATGAGCAAGATGTATGGCTTGTTGTACAGTGTCGAACAGATGACATCACTGACGATGTTTTATCATAAAACGACAGGTTTTTATCGAATTAATCTCGTAACTTATTGATATATATAGCTAATAAAATTAAGAATAAGGTGGTATTAAAAATGCAACTGTTTCCTCATCTAATCGATATGAATCGTGAGAGGCATGCAGTGATGAATAATAATACGACAAACCAAAATTGGGAACAGGTTTTTAAAGTGATTCAAAAATCATTTTCTGTTCAAAAGCATGTTGACTTTTTTAACTGGTTGCAAGGCAGCGTAAATGAGGTGCTTCCGCACGATATTTTAGTGGCTGCTTGGGGCGATTTCGCTTCTGGCGACCTTAATTTCGACGTATCGTCAAATATCGATGATATCCGCACCCAAAAATTAATTGATGCACCTGGCGTTTTTGCCTATTTAATGTCAAATCTGCATCAGCGCTGGCTGGATAATGGCGAAAGATGGTTCCGTATCAACTTTTTTGATGCGGCGGGCATTAACGCACAATCCCCGACCCCATTTACACGCAAGCTTGTAGGCATGAACTCACTACTGGTGTACGGTGTGCGCGATACGCGTGGTAAAAACGATTGTATCTATGTGTTTTTTGATAAAGCACGTGAGTTTCAAGTGCAGCATTCTGTATTAGGATTATTAATGCCGCATGTCGATTCAGCTTTGCGCCGCGTTGAATACATGGAAACTCCCGTGACTGAAGAAGAATTGATTGAAGAACTAAATCTTGGTGGCTTAAGTGAACGCGAACATGAAATTTTGCATTGGGTTAAAACAGGTAAAACCAATTTTGAAATTGGCATGATATTAACCATTAGCCCAAACACAGTTAAAAATCACTTAAAACGTATTTTTCAAAAATTAGATGTGTCATGCAGAGCGCAAGCTGTTGCTAAATATTCACCGCAAAGACTAGTATAGATTGTAGGTTAGCTGTATGGTAATTCGTTCAAAATCCAGGTCTGTGCTGCAGCGCAGACGAAGTCTCATCAACGTATTGCAGCCATTGTTAGATGGCGTTGCCATTTTAGGTACTGCTTGGTTTTTTATTCAATTAAATATTGGATATCTAACACAAAGCTACGTGATTTTAATGTTGGTGTTGCTGGGCCTAGTTTCTGTGATGTACGACCGCTTTGCAATTTATCGCACTAGTTCTAGTTTTGCCGCAAAATTATTCAGTCTGTTTAACGCATGGTCAATCAGCTTTTTGGCGCTGTTTGTGTTGGGATTTTTAACTAAGCAAACTGATGCATATTCGCGAATTTTTATGACCGAATTGTTTTTGGTAGGCTTTGTCGCTCAAAGCCTTATTCATTTTTTGGTGAGAGTAATCAATCGCCGCGTTCATAAAAATTCACAAGTAACGGATAATGTGATTATTGTTGGGCAAGGGCAATTAGCTAATTATTTAGAACATAAAATCACTTCAAATCCATGGCTTAACGAGCGTGTGATTGGTAATGTATCAATTGAGGAAGAGGCGAATCACCAACGCAAAGTACAAAAATCCGAATTAAATGAGTATCCGCAAAGCCGCACCATTCATTTAGGTAAGGTCGCTGAATTGCCTGATTTAATTGATGCGCATGATATTAATACCATTTATATTGTCACGCCATTAGAGTCTTCCCGCGTATTAGAAGAGCTATACTTTGTGTTGCTGGATAAACATGTTTCTATCCATTGGATTCCCGATATTTTTTCATTAAGGCTTATTAATCATAGCGTAAAAGAAATTGCGGGTATTCCGGTGTTAACTTTGTCGGAAACACCATTAACTGGCGTGAGTAAACTCGGTAAGGCGATAGAGGATAAAGTATTGTCTTTTTTAATTTTATTAATGATTATTCCAGTTTTGATAGTAGTTGCCATTGCAGTAAAACTGGATAGCCCAGGGCCTATATTTTTCAGGCAAAAAAGAGCGGGTTGGAATGGTAAAACATTCAGTATCTGGAAGTTTCGTAGCATGCGCATCAATCAGCAAGCAGCGGACGGTGAAACGCTTCAACAAGCAAAAAAAAATGATCCACGTATTACAAAAGTGGGCGCATTTATACGTAGAACCAGTTTGGATGAGTTGCCACAGGTTTTCAATGTGCTTAAAGGCGATATGTCATTGGTAGGGCCAAGGCCTCACGCAATTCAGCATGATGAAGTGTATTCTCAACGGATTAGCGATTATTATGCGCGTCATAATATCAAGCCTGGTATTACAGGATTAGCCCAAGTACGAGGCTACAGGGGTGAAACAAAAGAAATTGACCAAATGACCAAGCGCATTGAGTCGGACATTGAGTATATTAACAATTGGTCAATATGGTTAGACCTATCAATTTTGATGCGAACTGCAACTGCGTTTACAGGTAAAGGCGCTTATTAAATGCATAACGATTATTTAAAACAAAACACCCAATTGGGCTATTGCTTAATTGCTTGAAAATTATAGAATTCAACACTAAATTGGTTTTTATTTTAACTATATTTTTGTATTAAATGATACATTTAGCAAAAATATGATATAAACCACTTTAATTATCTGCTTTTTATTTAGAAAAGGGCGACAAGCCCTTTTTTTTATATTATTGTTTCATTAGGAGGAACATATGAATATCAACTATTATTTTTCAGTTTTTTTGGCTGGCTTTCTGTTTTCTGGCATGGCTTACAGCGCAGAATCTAATGAGACGTACAAGCTCAACGCAGGTGATATTTTAGAAGTGTCTGTCTGGGGTGAAGAAAGCTTAAAAAAAGAAGTAAAAGTGTTGCCAGATGGCAGTATCACATTTCCATTGGCAGGCCGAGTGGAAGTGGGTAATGCAACCACGCCGGAAGTAGAAAAACGCATTACCGAAAAATTAAAAACCTATTTACCCGATCCACAAGTCACCGTTGTGATATCCAGCATTGATGGCAACCGCGTTTATGTCATTGGTAAAGTATTGAAGCCAGGCCCTATTTTGTTAGGTAGCCCATTGACTGTTATGCAAGCGCTTAGTCAAGCGGGTGGCTTGGATAAATTTGCTGATACAGATGAGTTAAAAATATTGCGCAAAACAGGCAATGTGCAAAATATCATCTCGGTTAATTATGATCAATTAATTGAAGGTAAAAATCTAGAATCTAATATTCTTCTTCAAAATGGAGACACTATACTAGTGCCGTAACATAGCACCATCAATATTCTTGTTTAATAAATTTAATAAAAATACATCAAAAACGCTTAATTGTTAAGAATATATAAAATTGATATCAAAAGTAAAAATTAAATTATTGTTCGTTAATGCGCTGTTATTTTCTATGCCAGCTCAAGCATTAATAGTGTTGCAACAAGCATCTGCGCCACTCAATATTGATTATGATTCAAATTTGAATTTATCACAGCAAAAAATAGGTGTTTGGCGTTACAGCGCCATCCCCAGATACTCTGTGGCAGTTGTTAATGAGAAAAACAGATGGTTTACCGATTTAGCGCTAACCCTGCAAAGGTCCTCAAATAAAAATATCAGTGCTGATCGTGAAGATCCTGCTGTGGGCATTGGCTGGCAGAGAGAGCTTGAAAAAGGTAGTTTTTCATTAATTGCACGCTATGACAAAAGAAGTTCACGTTTTACACAATTCAACACAAATGCCATCACGGATGTAGATGGTACTTCAGTCAATAGATCTTTGGCAGCAAGTTACAGCCACGCGCTCAGTGAACGATTAAATTTTTCTCTTGGTGCCAATTATTCAAAAACTGCTTTCACAGATTCTAGCTTTGTGGATTCAACCACTAAAACTATTAATGGCTCAATTAGTTACTTATTCAATGAAAAAATCAGCCCATTTATACGGTTAAGTTATACCGATTTCCAGCCAAATGGTTCTTCATCCAATACGACTAATCAATTCAATCCATTTAATAATCAGTTCAATGGCGCTAATCAATCCAGTAAATCTAAAAATATTTCGGTTGGCAGTACATTTTTGATTGCGCCTAAATGGACATTTGCACCCAGTGTTGGTGTTAATAGCATATCGAGTTCAGCAAGCAGCGCATCATCCTCTGGCAGTAGTATTTCAACATCAGGAACTGGTTTGATTGCAGATGCAAATTTAAGCTATTTGGGTGAGAGAGATACCTTTCAAGCAACCTTGGCGCGTTCAGTAGCGCCGAGTGGTTTGGGTGGGTTTCAAGAAACAGACAGTTTGGCATTGGCCTATAGTTATGAATTGTCAGACAAAAGCAGCTGGGGTGGAAACTTTAACGTCAGTAAAAATCAATCTCAATTTAGCTCAGAGACAACGCAACTGAATGGCTTTTATTCACGCGAACTATCGTTTAATTGGCAGATGCGCTTGATTGCAGGGCATAGAAATATAACGCAATCTAATTTTTCAGCAAATAATACCAACGTTGGCATTTCACTGATTTACAACATTCCAGAGTTTTAACATTTAAGAAATAATATTTTAAATATGGCAACTGAATACGAATTAACCATCGGTGATTATCTATCGATTTTCAAACGCAGATGGTTGCAGATGCTAGCAGTCTTTATTGTCATTTTAATGGTTGCAGTAGCCGCCGCCATTTTTTTGCCGCCAACCTATCTGTCTACAGGTACTATTTTAATCGAGTCTCAGCAGATTCCAGACGATGTCGTTAAAGCCACGGTAACAAGTTATGCGGATGAACGCATTGAGGTTATTAAGCAAAGAGTGATGACGCGTGATAATCTGTATCGTATTATCCAGAAATATAGTTTATATCCCCAAAAAATTGACTCTGAAACAACCTCAACTTTGATTGATAAAATGCGTGACAGCATATCCGTCATTATTTTAAATGCGGATATTCAGGGAGGCGGTAAAGCAGCGATTGCTTTTAAAGTAGGCTTCGAATATGAAAAGCCCGATCTCGCACACAAAGTGGCCAATGAAATAGTGACTTTATTCTTAGATGAAAATGTAAAAGCCAGAACAGAACGTGCGACAGAGACGACAGAGTTCTTAACCCAAGAAGTTGAAACATTAAGGAAAGAACTTGAAGGTGTTGAGAATAAGGTAGCCGCTTTCAAGCAAGAACACTCAAATTCATTGCCAGAACACATGGAAATGCACATGAGTTTATTACAACGTAATGAGTCAGACATTAAAGAGGTTGATCGTGATTACAAATCAACGCAGGAAGAGTTAAGATATTTAGACGTAGAGTTAGCTTCGGCTAAAGCCAATGTTAAAACAGGGGCAAATGGAGAAGCAATTAGCCCCATATCAGAATTAGAAAAAGCTAAAGCAGAACTTGATCGAGCCCTTGTGTTGTATAAAGAGACGCATCCCACTATTCGGGCATTAAAGAGAAAGATTGAAAATTTAGAAAAAGCAACAGAAACTAAGGTGACTAGCAAACCAGCTAAGCTAGATATTGCATCTGAGCTTGTAATTGCAAAGGTTGAAGCCCAAATTGAAGCAGCTAAGATCAGACTAAATTCCCTGGCACAGCAAAGAAAATCATTAGAGTCCAGAGTTGGTCAGCTTCAAGGTCAAGTCATGCAGAGTCCACAAGTGGAAAGAGGCCTTTTTACTTTAATGCGTGATTATGAGAACGCAAAGTCTAAATATGAAGAAGTAAAGTCTAAACAGATCAATGCAAAAATTGCCGAAAATCTGGAGCAGGAAAACAAGGCTGAACGTTTTTCTATGTTGGAACCACCGATTTTCCCTGATAAACCAGTTAAACCTAATAGAAAAAAAATAATCGCATTAGGATTATTTGCAGGATTGGCTGGTGCTTTAGCGCTAGCTGTTCTGCTGGAAACCTTAGATAAAAGAGTAAGAGGTGTTGAGTCTTTAACATCGATTATCAATATGAGACCTTTGGTGATTATTCCTTACATATCGACTAACTCAGAAATAAAACGCAAAAGAAATTTTAATAAATACCTATTTTTATCGATATTAAGCATTACTATACTTTTATTATTTATTATTCATTTTGCCATTATGCCGCTTGATTTGCTGATGATTAAATTGATGGCTAGATTCGCATAGAGACTGAATATGGAAAAGATCAAAGACGCGCTTGCAAAAGCAAAAGTAGAAAATGCTGATTTCAATGCAAATGCCAAAGTTACGCACCCAAGTGTAGTTACGCAACAAACAGTTAAAGGCTTTCCCAATACTGAAAATGAATTGGGGATGATTAGCTATCTTAATACACCAGTAATCAAATTAGATAATGCTCATCTAGAAAAAAATAGAATAGTTGCACATACAAAAAGCGATTTAAATAGCTACAGTTTTGATTCTCTGCGCACACAAATCATTCAAAAGATGGAAGAAAACAATTGGCGAACGATTGCAGTAGTTTCGCCTACACCGCAATCAGGTAAAACACTGGTTTCGATCAACTTGGCGATTAGTATTGCGCATCAGCCACAAAAGACAGCCATCTTGGTCGATTTTGATTTGCGCCGACCAAAAATAGCTGCTTATTTAGGCATCCATACTGAAAAATCCATGAATGATTATTTGCAGGATAAAGCTCAGCTTAAAGATGTGATGATTAATCCTGGGATCGATCGTTTAGTCGTTATACCAACCATGAAGCCTGTGTCGAAATCCGCAGAAACTTTATCATCGAAAAAAGTAACGACGCTCATTTCAGAGCTGAGAGATCGATATGATTCAAGAATTGTTATTTTTGACTGTCCGCCCGTGCTAAATTCTGATGATGCAATGGTATTGTTACCACAAGTAGACTGCATACTTTTGGTGATTGCCAATGGCATGTCTACGCAGTCTGAAATTGAAGAAACACTGCATCACTTACCAAAAAATAATTTATTGGGGGTTGTTTTTAATAAAGCGGAAATTGAATCTAAAGCTTATTATTACTAACAACGAATTAAGCTTTTTCTATTGGTATTCTTGTGTAAGCTACACCAATTCCAAGTACTGACCAGTAAATAATTGCAACTGTTCCAATTGAGCTAACGGTAGCGATGGTCACCATCATCGATATAACCACAGCGAATAAACATCTCCCTAAAATTTGTTGCTGGTTGTTGTAATCATTTATGCGCTTTAGTTTTTTACGTATACCTAAAAGTACTGCTAAGAAAATCCCAATAAATAAACTAAGCCCTATTAAGCCTGTATCAAGTGCGATGCTTAAATAAGTATTCACCACATCTATAATGCCTTCACCTTGCTTCATAGCTTGCATTTCGGGTGTTTGCAAATAATTAGTAGAACCAAAAAATAGATTTCTTTTGATCACAATCATTGCGTTTTCAAACAGTTGTTCTCTATAGTCAATGTTGCCTTTTTCTGTTTGCCCAACAAATGGAATCAAATTCATTATCTTTTCACCTCCTGGTAATATCGCTAAAATTGGAAGGCAAAAAATGCCAACGATGAAAAGAGTGCCTAGTTTTTGGATCGGTTTAGGGCCTAATGCGAGATAAACGATGAACATGACGAATGCACCAACCCAAGGTCCGCGTGACAAGGGTGCGAGCAAGCCAAGCCCTAATATAATAGCGCCCATTTTTTTTATAGATTTATCTTGTATCGTAGTACTTAAATATAAATAGAAGCCAATAGCAATCGTCATAAAATAACCCAATACAATGGGGTGTCCTAGTGATGCAATGGCGCGTAGACCGCCAGACCTACCTAGGTAGTTTCCAATTGAATCACCAGTTCCGAGGGCGATGCCTAATGGGTTGTAGAGTAACCACTGCTTGCCGCTTTCGAATATTGCAATAAGTGCAATAATGATAGCGGAGGTTACAAATGCGTAAAGCACAGTTTTCATTTGTACTAAATTTTTAATAGCACGGCTTGCTACAAAGTAAGGCAAAAATATATCAGTAAAGCCGTAAAACATCTGCCTGAGCGTATCCGTTACGGTGGTATCTCTTAACCTTAAACCAACAATTAACAAGATATAAGTAAGCAAAAATTTATCAGCCCATATCTTGGTAAATTTAAAATTGTTATTTTGCGAAATAGCTAATGCTGCGGGTAACAAAATCAATAATATGATAAATCTTGGGTGGTTAAGCCCAAACAGATAATTAACTAGACCAAAGCCAGGTACTTGAATTTCTAGTGGTGGAATGACAAACAGCAATATAAAGAATAAAGCCATTTTATTTTGTTGTTTGGTAATGCTAAAAAAAATAAAAATACCACTTAGAATCAGATAAATCCAAAAGTTGTGGGCAACAAACGCTGAAATAATTACCGCAAGCCAAAGGTTTCTCCAACGATTGATTTCTGCGGGTAATATCTCCTTGGGGGCCAGTTTTTTTGCGATGGCAAATCCTATTAATGCCATTAATAAGATAACAATCAGTGCTCTAATATGTTCTTGCATAAGTTAGGGTGGGAGAATGAAAAATAGATATAATGTAAGCCTAGAGAATACCATAGGCGTTTGCAATTGGTGTTGAATGCAATTAGTGATAAATAATTTTTACCTAAATTGTTAGGCTATGAGTTATATTTTTTTGTTAGATTTTATAAAAATTAAAGGGGTTGGATGTTGCTTTAGCTTTTGTCAATAGCTAAATAAGGCTTATCCTTTGCTTAAAGTAGCAACATTTGAAAAAAATTAAATTGAGTTAAACTTATTGTTAACACCCTTAAAAATTAGAGCAATTTATTCCAGTCCTGATGTGTAGCCTATATCTGACTAATCAGAAGGATTTGACCAAACACCTAAATGGCCTGCATGCCTGTATATAAGATTGTTGACTATAAAAAATGACATGTTTACTGGAAAAGACGAAATTTAGTGCTTTTTTAAATTAATCGAATATGGCGTTGCAAGAGACTTTAAAAATTGCAGTTATGACTATAGATGGTTGGTCGTAGGAAAATTCAGCAGCACAGCTTGAAGCCGTATTATTAAAAGTTTCTATTTCGAATCACACTTTCAACTAAAATCATTGTGCAAAATATTCAATCACTTGCAGGCGTTGTTATTATAGGTCGTAATGAAGGCTCAAGATTAGTGAGTTGTCTAGACTCGCTATCTGAGTTTATGCCACAAGTTGTATATGTTGACTCTGCTTCCACGGATAATTCGTTAGCTGAAGCTGAAACTCGTGGTGCTACTGTGGTTTCATTGGATATGACACAGTCTTTTACTGCGGCTAGGGCCAGAAATGTAGGATTTGATACTCTCGTTTCGCAATTTCCCGATATAAAATTTGTACAGTTTATAGACGGAGATTGTATGATGAATAGTGACTGGATAAGAACAGCCATTGATTTCTTGCATAAAAACTCAGTAGTTGCGGCAGTTTGTGGCAGGAGACGAGAACTTTTCCCAGATCGCTCAATTTACAATCGCATGTGCAATCAGGAATGGGACACACCAATAGGCGAAGCTAAAGCTTGTGGTGGGGATGTAATGATGCGTGTTGACGTTATGAGGCAAGTGGGTGGATACAGAAATAATTTAATTGCTGGGGAAGAGCCAGAATTATGTATTAGAATTAGGAAAGCTGGCTATAGTATATGGCGAATAGACGCTGAAATGACTTTGCATGATGCTGCAATCACAAAATTCAGCCAATGGTGGAGGCGTACAACTCGGGGCGGCTATGCGTTTGCGGAAGGTGCTTATTTACATGGTGCTGCACCAGAATGTCATTGGGTTGCAGAATCAAGACGCGGTTGGTTTTGGGGTTTTATTTTGCCATTTATAATCTTGCTAACACTTTTTTTAAGTTGGAAATTAAGTTTCATATTATTTTTACTTTACCCATTACAGATAATTAGATTAACTTTTAAACAAAATAACCAAACAAATATATATTTTGCATTTTTTCTGGTATTGGGGAAATTTGCTGAAGCATTAGGGCAGTTAAAATTTGTTAAAAAACATTATCTAAATGAGAAAATACATTTAATTGAATATAAATAACCAAATATCGCCTATACACCCCGATTGGAGTCGGGAACACAAAAGATTTATGTCTTGGGATCCTTCTAGATCGTTATTAGCCAGTATTCGCGCCTATCAAAAATATAAAAATAAACCGTTATTTATCATCCCTAAAAAAATAGCGTTATTGAGACATCGTTTCTGGAGTATTGTCACGGGCGCTGACATCCCAGTTAGTAGTAAAATAGGAGGTGGTTTATTATTGCCGCATCCTAATGGAATTGTGATACATCCAAATGCGATAATTGGTCCGAATTGTCTAATTTTTCAACAGGTAACCATTGGTACTGTTGAGGGGTCTGGCCAGCCAATTGTTGATGGACATGTTGATATTGGTGCGGGGGCTAAAATTTTAGGCGGCATTCATATTGGTGCACATGCTAAAATAGGAGCAAATGCGGTGGTTTTAATCGATGTGCCTGCTGGAAAAACAGCAATTGGCATTCCTGCAAAAATTATAAACTGAATTAAAAATTGAATGAAAATAAATGCTTATTATCCTAATTACTTTTTTGATACTGGAATTGCTGGTGCCGCATACCATATCGTTAAGGGCATGCAGTCACCAGGCAATCAAATTCAGTTAATGGGGCTAGCATCTATCCCAGCTTTTAATGATGTATTCTACAAAAATGCAATTCCAGGATGGGCCAAATCAGCTATTTATAAAACACTCTCTGAAAAATTAATATTGAATGCAGCAGAGGCAATTTTTTGTAAAGCTTTGAAGCCAAATGATATAGCGTATTTGTGGCCGAATGTTTCGTTGGAAGCATATAGACGATTAAAAGATAGGGGCTGTGTTATTGTTCATGAGTGTGTTAATACGCATCAAATGCATAGTAAAGCCATCCTAGATAAAGCTTATACTGAGCTTAATCTACCACTCACACACAATGTGACATCAAAACAAACAGAGCTTGAATTGGCCAAGCTAGAATTGGTTGATTTTGTATATAGTTGTAGCACTGCTGTAACCGAGTCGATGGTAAAAAACGGTATATCTGTAGATAAAATATTACAAACTTCGTATGGTTTAAGCAGTAAAGCAATGCTGGATAACCCTGATACTGAAAGACTATCCAAAAATAACCAGCCAATTTTTGTTTTTATAGGCAGCATTAGTGTACGCAAAGGCGTGCATTTATTGCTAGACTATTGGGTGAAAGCCAAGCTAAATGCTAAATTGCAATTAGTTGGGACTATAGAGGGGGCGATTGAGCCACTAGTGACAGAATATTTATTGCAAAATAATATTGAGCATATTCCTTTTACCGATGATTTGGCTGGTGTGTATAAAAATGCAGACGTGTTTGTTTTGCCGAGTTTAGAAGAGGGCAGTCCATTAGTTACCTACATGGCATTTGGTGCTGGTTTACCGTTATTGGTGAGTCCAATGGGCGGCGGTGGTGTAGTAGAAGATGGGGTTGAAGGTGTGGTGATAGATCCATATGATTCTGATCGATGGGTAAAATGCTTGCAAAATCTAGCAGAAGATGCGGAACTACGGGCCAAATTTGGCGCAAAATCAAGGCTAAAAGCCCCATATTATTTGTGGGATGCGGTCGCAAAAAGACGGTTAGATTTAATTGCTGCAGCAACTAAGCAATCATGAAAATACTAGTATTAGGCGGAAACGGATTTCTTGGTTCACATATTGTAGATGAATTGTTATTGCACAGCCATGAGGTCAGTGTTTTAGATCGTGCAACGAGTAAGATCAACCAATCTGCACCTAAAATTCATAGCTATTCAGGTGATTTTTCAGATTCTGTGCTGATTACTGAAGCATTGGCAGATGTGGATTTGGTGATTCATTGCATCAGCACTACTTTACCTAGTACCTCAAATCTTAATCCAACACTCGATATTCAGCAAAACCTAGTCAGTACAGTAAACCTACTTGAGTCAATGACAAGAGCTAAGGTTAAAAGGTTAATTTACTTGTCGTCTGGTGGAACAGTGTATGGCATTCCAAAACAACTGCCGGTGACAGAAGAACATTCACTTAATCCAATTTGTTCATATGGCGTGGTAAAAGTCGCAATTGAGCACTACATTGGCATGTTTAAAGAGTTATACGGACTTCAGCCTATTATTTTAAGGCCGTCTAATCCATATGGTGCTCGTCAAGGCCATGGAGGAGTTCAAGGTGCTTTAAGTACATTTTTATCCAATACCATAGCAAATAAGCCAATTACTATTTGGGGTGACGGGGAGACGCAGCGCGGCTATATTTACGCGAAAGATATGGCTGTACTATGCAGGTTAGCTGTGGAGTCTGATGCTCAGGGTACCTTTAATGTTTGTAGTGGTAAAAGCTATTCTTTGAATCAGTTATTAACATTTATCAAAACCGTAACCGGCATAACGCCAAATGTGAGTTACCAGTCTGGAAGAGCGTTTGATATCAAAAGCATTGTGTTAGATATTGGCAAAGCAAAAAAAACTTTTGCTTGGTCTCCTCAATACTCCATCGAAGAAGGCATTGCTGAATTTTACAAAAGCTTATCTTAGATGATGCGTGTCACTTATATTATTAATCAATATCCAAAAGTCAGTCACACTTTTATACGCCGCGAAATTTTAGCTTTAGAACGTATAGGGCTTGAGGTGCAACGCATTGCAATGCGTGGCTGGGATGAAAAACAAATTGATGCGGATGATGTTAAAGAGCAGCAAAAAACGCAATATATTTTAAAAGCAGGTGCGTTTTCATTGTTATTTTCTGCTATAAAAATACTGTTAACGAAGCCAATTTCTTTTATATTAGCTTTAAAATTAGCCATTAAGATGAGTTTTAAAGCGGATAGATCCTTGATTTATCATCTGATTTATTTGGTTGAAGCTTGTCAGGCTTCAAGGTGGTCTAGCCAATTTAAGGCAACGCATATTCACGCACATTTTGGCACCAATCCGAGTGAAGTTGCCATGCTAATGAGTGTCATTGGTAATGTGCCTTATAGTTTTACCGTGCACGGGCCGGAAGAATTCGATCGACCACAATTCTTAAAAATTGCCGAAAAAATTAACCGTTCAAAATTTGTCGTGGCTATTTCTTCATTTGGTAAAAGTCAGCTACAGCGTTGGGTTGCTTTTTCACATTGGGATAAAATTAAAACTGTGCATTGTGGTTTAGAGCCGAGTTTTTATCAGATCGATTCAGTTGCCATGCCGATTACGCCAAAAATGGTATGTGTAGGGCGCTTGTGTGAGCAAAAGGGCCAGCTTTTATTGATTGAAGCCGCTAAAAAGTTAGCGCATGCAAACGTTGATTTTGAGTTGGTATTGGCAGGTGACGGTGAAATGCGTCCAGAAATTGAAGTATTGATTGCACAATATGCCCTGCAAAATCGTGTCACAATCACGGGTTGGATTAGTAGCGAAGCGGTTAGGCAACACATATTAAATTCGCAAGTGCTTGTCCTGCCAAGTTTTGCTGAAGGGTTGCCTGTGGTTATTATGGAGGCGATGTCACTTAAACGTCCGGTTATTTCAACCTATATTGCAGGTATACCAGAATTAGTTAAAGACGGTGAAAATGGCTGGTTGTGTGTGGCTGGCGATGTGGAAGATTTAACCCGAGCTATGAAACGAGCTTTATCTACGCCATCTGAGCGATTACAGCAAATGGGTAATGCTGCTTATGAGCGTGTAATAGTTAGACACAATATTGATATTGAAGCGGCTAAACTCGCTCGATTCATGCAGAATTAGCATGATTATATTGATAAAAATCGGACTTTTTATTGCAATTGGTTTACTGGCATTGCCCGTGGGTATTTTATTAACACAGGTTTTGGCTGCATTAACTTCATCTAAAAATGTAGCGATTAAAACGGATAAAATAAGACCAAGATTGGCAATTCTAATGCCAGCACATAATGAATCATTAATCATCGCCGAAACAATCAAAAATTTATTACCAGCCCTGAATTCAACCGATCAATTACTAATAGTGGCAGATAACTGTTCTGATCAAACCGCAGAAATTGCCCGACAATATGGATCTACAGTAATCGAGCGACAACATCCAACTTTGCGTGGTAAAGGCTACGCACTGGACTTTGGATTACAGCACCTAAAAAAGAATCCGCCAGAGGTTGTCATTATAATTGACGCCGATTGCACCGTGGATGCTGAAGCGATTTCTAAGCTTACTAATGCTTGCATGCAATTTAAAAGACCAATACAAGCTTTGTATTTAATGCAGTCACAACCTAATCCCAGCTTAAAGGAGCGCATTGCGGAGTTTGCGTGGGTAATTAAAAATAAAGTAAGGCCGTTGGGATTTAAGGTTTTAGGTTTGCCTTGTCAACTCATGGGGACTGGAATGGCTTTTTTATGGACAGATTTAACTTCAGTTAATTTAGCAAGCGGACATATTGCAGAAGATATGAAGCTAGGCGTTGATTTTGCGCGCTTAAATAAATCTCCTGTTTTTTTACCTGAAGCGCTAGTCACCAGTATTTTCCCAAGCGATCAGGCAGCAATTAAAACACAGCGCGCGCGCTGGGAGCATGGGCATTTGGGCGTGATTTTAACTGAGGCACCCAAATTATTTTTACAGGCGATTAAAAGCAAAAACCTGCAAATGTTAGGTTTGGCTTTTGATTTAATTGTGCCTCCATTGGCCGTGCTTGTTTTGCTGTGTAGTCTTGTGTTGGTTGTTAGTTTTGTAATCCATCAAATTGTTGCGATTGATTTAGTGTTAATGTGTGCTGGCCTGCTTTTAGCTATTTTAATTAGTGCAATTTTAATTGCATGGATATTCTTTGGGCGCGACATTATTAATTTTAGGCAGCTCTGTTACGCGCCTATTTACGCGTTATCAAAAGTGCCTTTATATATTAGATTTTTTGTGAATCGGCAAGTAGAATGGGTGCGCTCTAAGCGCGATTAAGCTTAAAATGCTTTATTGGTTAGTTGTTACAAGCATTATTCATCATAAATTTACCCTAAAATAAGTATTAACTAAGGTTCAATCGCTTGATTATTTCAGTCATTTTAGTCAGTTATAACACCGCAAAAATGAGCATTGAGGCACTTAATGCTTTATTTGCATCGCAAGGCGATTTTGAATTAGAAGTTTTTGTGGTGGATAACGCGTCTAAAGATGATTCGGTAATTGCTATCAAAAAAGCTTTTCCTCATATTGTTTTGATTGAAAATAAAGTGAATGTTGGGTTTGGTCGTGCCAATAATCAGGTGCTGGATTTAGTAACAGGCGAGTATGTTTTGTTGCTGAACACCGACGCTTTTGTACAAGGTGACACGCTCGCAAAAACCATTGAATATATGCAGTTACAATCCACATGCGGCGTGCTCGGCGTTCGCTTGGTTGGGCGTAATGGTGAACAACAGCCATCTTGTCGCTATTTTCCAACGCCCATCAATATGTTTGCACAGCGTTTAGGCTTTAGCCGTTGGTTGCCAAAGCTGCAAATGGTCGATGATGCAAGCTGGGATCCAACAATTACAAAAAACTGTGATTGGGTGCCTGGCTGTTATTATTTAGTACGCAAGCAGGTGATTGAGCAGGTGGGACTTTTTGACCCAATATATTTTTTATATAGCGAAGAAGTCGATCACTGCTTTGCGGTTAAAAAAGCTGGCTGGCAAGTGGTTTATTATGCCAATGCTTCGGTCATACACATTGGTGGTGAAAGTGCAAAGACTGACGGAAAAGTGACCACCAGCGGAAAACAGCTTAGTGTGTTGCAGGCGGAAAGTGAATTGCTTTATTTTAGAAAAAATCATGGATTATTTGCCTGTGTTTTGCATGTTAACTTGGTTGTAGTATCAGATTTCATCCAGTTTTTCAAAGATGCTATTAAATTAAAGCTACACAAAAATAGCCATTTTTTCGCCAATAGCAGATTAACATTAGTCAGTGCGCTCAAAACCCGAATGGGTAGTATCCCTGTCCGATAAAGACGATACAATTCACCCATGTTTAATGAAATTAGGCAGGATTTAAAGAATTACCATGGCGATTGGGCCGCACAGGGCTTTTGGGTCATGCTGGTGTACCGCTTTGGACGATGGCGCTATGGCATTAATAATGTATTTGCGCGCAAATTATGCTCATTTTTCTACAAGATTTTATATAAATTCATACAAATAATTACTGGAATAGAGTTGCCTTGTGAAGTGAAAGTGGGTAAAAATTTTTTGATTGATCATTTCGGCGGTATTGTGATTAGTGGTTATGCAAAGTTTGGTGATAATTGCAGGATCAGAAATGGTGTAGTGATTGGTTTAAAGAACGTGAATGATCCGTGTGCGCCGCAAATTGGTGATAATGTCGATATTGGTGCTGGCGCTAAATTGCTTGGAAATATTCGCATTGGGAATAACGTCAGTATCGGTGCTAATTCTGTTGTCATTTGCGATGTGCCAGACCATTCAATAGCGGTAGGCGTTCCAGCGGTAATTAAAATGAAAAAGCAGCCTTTATCATGAGTCAATCACAAAAAAAACGCGTGCGTTTGTTTGGGGCTGATATAGATTTGCTAAACATGCAGGATACCGTTAGTTTGATTAACGAATGGATTGAGCAGCCACAAAAAATGTGTCGCTTTGTGGTAACGCCCAATGTGGATCACATTGTAAAATTTCAAACAGATATTGGCCTGCAAGCGGCGTATCAACATGCTGCGCTTGTTGTGACGGATGGAAAACCTATTGTGTGGGCAGCTGATTTTCTGGGTGTTAATATTCCTGGCACGGTGCCTGGTAGTGATTTAGTGCCTGCAATTTTTGACTCTGCGCAAGCCAATAACAAGCGATTAACAGTGTTTTTATTGGGCGCAATGCCAGGCGTTGCAGACCGCGCGCGCGAAATCATTCATGCAACTTGGCCAGTGGTCAAAGTGGTTGGCACCTTAAGCCCCGATTTTGGCTTTGATAAAAATACGACAGCATCAAAAATAATATGTGAAACAGTCAACGCGAGCGGCGTAGATTTATTAATTTTAGGCTTGGGCGCACCCAAGCAAGAGTTATGGATAAGCCAATACGCAGCAGAAATTTCCGTAAAAGTAGCGCTATGTGTGGGTGCGACTATCGATTTTATTGCGGGTGAGAAATCGCGTGCGCCACTTTGGATGCAAAAAATTGGGTTAGAGTGGCTGCATCGCATGTTGTCAGAACCCAGAAGATTAGCGAAGCGTTATATGATTGATGCGATTGTTTTTCCAAAATTAGTGTTTAAGGAATGGCTTTTGCGTAAGCAGTTGCAAGCAAATCGCCACAGTTCACTTGATTAAAATGACTTAACCATCTGCTATCTTATTTTACTCAATGAGCAAGATTCACATTATAAGTACTTTATTTCTGTTTTTTTGCGCAACAGCGTTCTCAGGCGCGTTGCCTAATAGTCCTGCTAGTGTAATTACGCCTGATCAGGTCGCGGTCATCGTAAATAAGCAAGATGCTAATAGTATGACTATTGGTGACTATTATCTTAATGCTCGAAACATCCCCAAAAATAATTTAATCACAGTTGATATTTCACCCAAAGCAGCGGTATTAACAGAAGAGCAATTTCACAGCTTGCGCGAAGCAATTTTTGCCAGGATTGGAGAAGATATTCAGGTGATTGTGTTGGCTTGGACAAAGCCATATGCAGTCAATTGCAACTCAATTACTGCAGCAATTACCTTAGGTTATCAGGCTAAACAATGTGAGAATGGATGTGGAGTGGGGGTCAAAAATCCTTATTTTAATAGCCAGTCACAAAACCCACAAAAAGATTTTAATATGCGTTTGTCCATATTGTTGCCGACAGATTCGATAGACACTGCGAAATCGCTTATAGATAAAGGCATTTTAAGCGCATTCAAACTAAATGAAGCCACAGGCTATTTTTTAAAAACCTCATATGAAGCGGCAAGCAAACCTCGTGAGCCATTTTTTCCAAAAGATTTAACTCGAGTTGAATCGAAAAAATTATGGATACGCACTATTAAGGCTGATACGATCCAATATAAAAAAGATATTATGTTTTATTTTACAGGCGCGGCAATGGTGCCAGATTTAACAACGCTAAATTTTATGCCTGGCGCTATTGCAGATCATTTAACTTCATTTGGTGGTATTTTATCTAGTGAGCGAAACGCGACTAGTTTAAAATGGCTGGATGCAGGCGTAACAGGCACTTACGGCTCAGTATCTGAGCCTTGTAATTATTGGCAAAAATTTCCTAATCCTAAAGTGTTGGTTGCCCATTATTTAGCGGGTGAAACCTTAATAGAAGCTTACTGGAAAAGCGTATACTGGCCAACGCAGGGCTTGTTTATGGGCGAGCCACTTGCTACTCCTTATCGTTAGTACATTTAATCACTTCAATGCGCTTTCTCCCATCATTCCATTTAAAAGCTACGGGTGCTAGAAATTCTGTTAGCCCAAGTGGGTTAATGTCGTCACAGGGTTAACTTTTGCTGATAGACTGCCATTAGTCAATAATTAACTGATTGAATCACATGAATAAAAAAACTTTACTGCCTGCAAATTTTTCGCTAACCAATAATCAGAAATGGCTTATTGGTGCATTAGTTCTTGCATTTTTTGCACATTTTGGTGGGTTAAGTGATTTGGTCACTAGATGGAACACGCAAGAAGAATATGGTCATGGTTATTTTATTCCATTAATCAGCCTTTGGTTTTTATGGAGCCGTAAAGATGCGCTGTTAGCCAGTATTGGCCAATCGTCTTGGGCTGGTCCTGCGTTAATTGCAATAGGTACCGTTGGTTTGTTACTGGGTGAATTAACGGCAATATTCATCTTAATTCAGATGAGTTTTTTGTTAACAATTATTGGCTTGGTTTTAGCCTATGGCGGCACATCATTGCTAAGAGTGGCATTGCTGCCTATTGCTTTTTTGGTATTCGCCATCCCATTACCTTACTTTGTCGGTGCACAGCTTTCATGGCGTTTGCAATTGATATCTTCTGAGTTGGGTGTAGCCTTTTTGCGCTTGCTAGGCAACGCTGTTTATTTAGAAGGCAATGTGATTGATTTGGGCGTTTATAAGCTGCAAGTGGTTGAAGCCTGTAGCGGCTTGCGTTATTTGTACCCACTATTAAGCATCGGCTTTTTGATGGCGTATATGTACAAAGGCAAAATGTGGCAAAGGGTTGGTCTTTTCCTGTCTACAATCCCTATTACGGTGGTGATGAACAGCTTACGCATAGCCATAGTTGGTATATTGGTGAACCGCTGGGGCAATAGCATGGCAGAAGGTTTTTTGCATTACTTTGAAGGCTGGATTATCTTCATGGTTTGCTTGTCGATTCTCATTCTAGAAGTTGTTCTATTAGAAAGGTTAGGCCAAAAACGCAGTTTTTGGCAAGCAGTTGATGTGCCAGTCATACAACCAGTTAAGCCGCACGCAAGTGAAACGCAAATTAAAAAGCCGCTATATTTAAGTATTATTTTAATTGTTGTTGCGTTAATAGCCACCAATTTATTGGGTGGGCGTGAAGAGATAAAGCCAGCAAGGCAATCATTGGCAGGCTTTCCAACAAAAATTGATGGCTGGACAGCAAAAGAATCCAGTCTGTCGAAAGAGGAAGAAAAATTCTTGGGTGTGGATGATTACTTGTTAGCGGACTATAATGATGCCGACAAGGGTGGAGTTAATTTTTATGTCGCTTACTATGGCTCTCAGCGTAAAGGCCAGTCGCCGCATTCACCACAAGTCTGCATGCCAGGCGGTGGATGGATTATCTCATCGCTTGATCGTATTACAATCGATGTGGCGAATAAAAAAGACTTTCACGTGAACCGCACTGTAATTAATAAAGACAACCACAAGCAGGTGGTGTACTACTGGTTTGAACAACGTGGCAGGCACATCGCGAATGAATATTATATGAAATGGTATTTGCTGCTAGATTCTGTTCAAAAAAATAGAACGGATGGCGCTTTGGTACGTGTGACTACTTATCTTAAACCGAATGAGCCAGAAGAAACCGCCGACAAGCGTATTCAAGCGTTTTTAGAAAAAAGCGTACCATTACTAGAAGCCTATGTGCCTAAATAAATACAGAGTGTCGAAACAAACGAACCAAATAATTAGATCATTGAAGATGAATTAATATGAAAAATAAAATATTCCAACTGTTTATTACGCTATGTTTAATCTTAGTCGTTGCTGGCTGCTCATCTCCTGAAGAAAGAGCTGAGAAATACTACCAGAAAGGCATGGCTTTGTTGGAGAAAGACCCCGATAAAGCGAAATTGGAATTTCAAAACGCGCTACAAATCAAAAAAAGCATGCCTAAAGCGCTATATGCCTTAGGGTTAATTGCAGAAGGAAAAGGTGATTTCAAATCCACCTTTGGCTTAATGAAAGAAGTACTTGAAAGAGAGCCGAACAACATCAATGCGCTTGTTAAAACAGGGCAAATATTATTGGCGGCAGGAAAAATAGACATTGCGCTTGAAAGAAGCAATAAAGCGCTTGGGATTGATAAAAATAATATTTCGGCGCTTAACTTACGTGCGGCTATCCAGTTGAGGTTAAATGACCCTAAAGGCGCAATCGAATACGCTAATGCGGCATTGAGTAAAGATCCTAATAATCAGGATGCCTATATTTTACTGGCTACTGAGAGATTGTCGGCAAAAGATAACGCAAAAGCGCTTGAATATTTAGATAAAGCATTGGCAAAAAACGATAAAAATTTAGCAGTTCAATTGATTAGAATCAAAGTATTGGAAGACATGGCTCAATTAAAAGAAGCTGATTTGGCTTTTCAGAAATTGATTAAATTATTCCCCGATAAAGACATCGCAAGAAAAAGCTATGCGCAATTTTTGTTAAGGTCTAATCGACAAGATGACGCAGAGAAGCAAGTGCGTGCAATTGCAGCTACATCGCCGGATGTGCGTGCTAAGTTAGATGTTGTCAGGTTTGTGATTGCAACCAAGGGAGCTGACGCTGGCCGAAAAGAGCTGGAAGGTTTAGTTAAAAAAGAGCCTGAAAACTATGAGTTGGCTTTTGCTTTAGTTACTTTATATCAGCAGCAAAAGTTGCCAGATTTAGAAGACAAACTGTTAGATCAGATCCATAAAAAAGCTGGGAATACGGCTGATGGCTATAAAGCGCAAAGCTTGATTGCCTATAAATTGATTCAAAACGGCAAAAAAGATGAAGCAAGCAAAATGCTTAACACCATTATAGACTCAGATAAAAGTAATGGACCGGCGCTTACATTGAGGGCAGGCCTAGCTATGGAAGCTAAAAATTATGATGCTGCTATTATCGACTTAAGAACCGTTACGCGTGATTCACCCACTGCGTACAATGCATTGGTTATGCTCGCCTCCGCACATGAAAATTCTGGCTCACCAGAGCTGGCTGAAGAGCAATACATTAAGGCTTTTCAAACCAGCAAGTTTTCGCCTAATTATGGCATTCCTTATGCGCAATTTTTAATGCGTCGCAAACAACCCGAGCGTGCCGAAAAAGTGTTTGAAGATATGCTGGATGCTAATCCTAATAATGCGTCGATTATGCGTTCGTTGGCACAGGCTAAAATTGCGCGTGGTGACTATGTGGGCGCACAGGCTTTGGCAGACAGGGCGAAAAAAACAAATGAAAAAAATCCATTGGCTGACCAAATAGAAGGCGCAATTTCATCTGGCAAAAATGATATGGAAGGTGCGCTAAGTGCATTCAAACGTGCACATAATGCTGCGCCTAATGATACGCAACCAATTGTGGCTATTGTCAGAACTTATATGAGTACGGGCAAAAGTAAAGAGGCAATCTCGTTTATCGATACCGTGTTAAAAGACAACCCTAACAACATGGAGGCGCAATTAATTAAAGGTCAAATCTATTTGGCAAGCGGAAATACGCAATCAGCACAACAATTGTTTTCAGCTTTGATTCGGGCAAACCCAAAAAATGCAGTTGGTTATCAACAACTTGCCGTTGCGCAACAGCGTGCGAATCAGAATGATGCCGCGGATAAAACGGTCAAAGATGGCTTATTGGCCATACCAAAAGACTTTAGCTTGATGTTGACGCAAGCAAGCTTATATGAGGCATCCAATCGCATTGATGAAGCTATCAAAGTATATGAAGACATGGTAAAAGAGCGTGCAGACGTTGAAATTGTGAACAATAACTTGGCCAGCCTTTTATTGGATTCTCGCACCGATCAAGCCAGTTTGGAGCGCGCTTATGACTTAATTAAAACCTCTAAAGATAGTCAAACGCCTCAATTTTTAGATACTTTTGGTTGGGCCAGTTACAAGGTTGGTAAGTTGGATGATGCAGAAAACGCTTTAAAACAGGCGATTGACAAACTGCCGGATACGGCCGTTTTTCACTATCATTTAGCTAAAGTGTATATCGCCAAAAGTGAGCAGGTTTTGGCGAAACAATCATTACAAAAAGCAGTTAAATTGGCCGAAAATCAGCAATTCTCTCAAAAAGACGATGCGATTGCGCTGCTTAAAACTTTATAGTCGACTAGTCTGGACAATGTAATATGTATGAAGCATTTTATGGTTTAAGAGAAAAACCTTTTTCAATTCAACCAGATCCAGAATTCTTATTTTTTAGTCTACGTCACAGTATGGCTTATGCCATGCTGGAGTATGGTGTCCAAAATAAGGCGGGATTTTCAGTTATTTGCGGTGAAATAGGCTGTGGAAAAACTACACTTGTTCGCCACTTGCTCAATAACTTAGGCAACGAGCTCACAGTAGGCATTGTTTACAACACGCATGAGCATATTGATGATTTGCTGGGCTGGATTATGCTTTCGTTTAATCAGCCTTATGAAGGCAAATCTAACCTGGCTTTGTACGATGCTTTCCAGCAGTTTTTAATCAAATGCTACAGTGAGAATAAACGCGTGGTTCTGATTGTTGACGAGGCACAGAATCTCAGTCCTGCCGCCTTAGAATCATTAAGAATGTTATCCAATATTAATGCGGATAAAGATCAGTTATTGCAGATCATTTTAGTGGGTCAACCACAGTTAAGAGACTTGTTACGCAGGCCAGATTTACAACAGTTTTTTCAGCGCGTATCGGTCGATTTTTTTATTCCGCCACTGGAATCGTTTGAAGCAGATAAATATATTCATCATCGTTTGCATATTGCAGGTCGAGATACACCGCTATTTACGCCAGCGGCAACTCGCTTAATAGGCGAAGCTTCACGTGGCATTCCGCGAAGCATCAATATTCTTTGTGATACAGCATTGGTATATGGTTATTCAACCAACGCAGATAAAATTGATGTCGGCTTGGTACGTGAAGTGATCAAGGATAGAACAGAGTTTGGTGTACTTGGAATATAAATACTTACAATATAGATATCAAGACTATAAACTGAAATAGTCGCCAATTACATTATGCAAACATTAGAACTTACTGGTTAAACTATACTGGTGCCCGGAAGAGGACTCGAACCTCCACATCTTTCGATACAGGTATCTGAAACCTGCGCGTCTACCAATTCCGCCATCTGGGCATATTCACTTAACATGAATAATGCGCCAAATTTTATAGGAAGCAATTAACTTGTCAATTAAAAAAAACGATACAACGCCAAAACAGCAATCTAGCCAGCGTGATAGCGATCCGCACGCAAATCGCGAGGCAGCGCAGTATGACACGCCCTTGCCAAGCCGTGAGCTGATATTACAGATATTATCTGATCAAGGCGTCCCGCTAAGCAATGAGCAAATTTATACTTTGCTGGATATTGATGCCAGTGAACGTGATAATTTTAATAAGCGTTTGAATGCCATGGAGCGTGAAGGCCAAATTATGCGTAACCGTAAGGGTGCGATTTGTTTGGCAGAAAAAATTCACTTGATCGCAGGTAGCGTGGTTGGGCATGCAGATGGATTTGGGTTTTTAGTGCCCGATGATAAATCCAAACATCCAGAAGATTTATTTTTAGGTCCGCGTGAGATGGCCCAGGTGATGCATGGCGATCGCGCGATGGCGCGCGTGGCTGGGTTAGATAGAAAAGGTCGGCCAGAAGGTAAAATTGTTGAGGTGCTGGAACGTAGCACCAAAACTTTGGTAGGTCGTATCGTACGCGGTACTGGCGTGACGATTGTAGCCGCAGAAGATAAACGTATTAACCAGGATATTTTGATTCCTTATCACTTAGACATGGGTGCAAAACCAGGTCAAGTGGTGATGGTTGAGTTAACCGAGCAGCCAAGCTCACACGCCCATCCAATGGGCAGAGTGGTGCAAATTTTAGGTAATTATGCCGATAGTGGCATGGAAATCGAAATTGCTTTAAGAAAACACAAGTTGCCTCACGAATTTACACCTCAAGCGATTGACCAAGCAGAACGCATTCCCAAACTGGTTCAAGCTAATGATTACAAAAATCGTATTGATTTGCGAGAGTTGGCATTAATCACTATTGACGGTGAAACAGCGCGTGATTTTGATGATGCTGTATTTGCCGAGCCGTTAGGCAAAGATAAACTAAGCTTGGGTTGGCGTTTAGTGGTGGCGATTGCGGATGTGAGTTTTTATGTGAAACCTGATGACGCGCTGGACAAAGAAGCATTTGAGCGTGGCAATTCGGTGTATTTTCCACGCCGCGTGATTCCGATGTTGCCAGAAGCACTTTCTAATGGATTATGTTCACTTAACCCGGATGTAGAGCGGCTTTGCATGGTGTGCGATATGCAGATTGATACGGATGGCATTGTGCAAAAGTATCAATTTTATCCATCAGTTATGCGCTCAAAAGCACGCATGACTTACACCAAAGTGGCGGAAATGCTGGAAAATCCAGCTGGCGATGTGGCCAAAGAATACGCCAATATCATGCCACATGCACAAAACTTATACAGCTTGTTTAAGTTAATGCTTAATCAGCGCGAAAAACGTGGCGCAATCGAGTTTGAATCCACCGAAACCATGATGATTTTTGACGATAATGGTAAAATCGAGCGCATTGTGCCAACAGGTCGTAACGATGCACACAAGTTGATTGAAGAATGCATGCTAGCTGCCAATGTATGTGCGGCTGATTTTTTACATAAAAATGAGCATCCAGCACTGTATCGGATACATGAAGGGCCAACGCCTGAAAAACTAGAAGCTTTACGTACCTTTATGGCTGAGGTTGGTTTTGGTGTCACCGGTGGCGATAAGCCGCATGCCAAAGATTATGGCAAGCTGATGAATCAAATTAAGCAGCGTCCAGATGCACAATTATTGCAAACGGTTTTATTAAGATCCATGCAGCAAGCAGTTTACAGCCCTGATAATGTCGGCCACTTTGGCTTGGCGTATGAAGCCTACGCGCATTTTACGTCGCCGATACGTCGTTACCCCGATTTGCTGATTCACCGCGCCATTAAAGCTGTACTCAAAGGTGAAAAGTACAAAGCAAAAGATTGGAATCAGTTGGGCTTGCATTGCTCGATGACCGAACGCCGCGCAGATGAGGCCACGCGCGATGTGACCAATTGGCTTAAATGCTATTACATGCAAGATAAAATTGGCGAAGTGTATGAAGGCACGGTGGCAGGCGTCACCAGCTTCGGCCTATTTGTGGCTTTAGATGGCGTCTATGTAGAAGGCTTGGTGCACGTGACCGAACTTGGCAACGATTATTTTAATTACGATAAAGCTCGGCACGAAATGTTGGGTGAGCGCACTGGTGCACGTTTTAGATTGGGCGATAGATTAACTGTAAAAGTTGCGCGAGTGGATTTAGAAACCAGCAAAATCGATTTTACTTTGGTTGGTGGCAAAGCGGCAAATCGCACAGTGGCAGATAATAAAGACAGTCTAGCCAACGGTTTTAATCAACCTTTAGGCGTTAACAAAAGCAACCTTAACAATCAAAACAAGCCAAATAATGAAGTTAAAGGCGATTTTAAAATGATGACTACACGTGCGCTGGAAAAGGCGAAAAAAGATCGCTCTGGTGCTAAAAAGGCTAGCAAAACGCCAGCTAGATCAGGTGCTAAACCTTCGTCAAAGCTAGGCTCAAAACCCGCTTCAAAAAGTACAAACACAAAAAACAAAGGTAAAAGATAGAGAATGAGAAAAGTAATATGAGCGATAGTCGTATTTTATTTGGCTTTCACGCTGTTTTAAGCCGCATGCGTCAGCATGCAACCAGCATCGAAGAGATTTTGATTGATCGCGACCGCATTGATGCGCGCATGAAAGACTTGCTCAATATGGCAGAGGCTTCGAACGTGCGTACTATGCAGGTCGAGCGAAGCCGTTTAGATGGCTTGGCAGGGATGAATGGTCGCCATCAAGGCGTGATTGCACGCGTGGTGGACACGCCTATCCCCTACAAAGATATTCACGATATTTTAGAATCGGATTTAACCGAAGCACCATTTTTCTTGGTGCTAGATGGTGTTGAAGATCCGCATAACTTGGGCGCTTGCCTGCGCGTGGCAGATGCAATGGGCGTTCATGCGGTGATTGCACCTAAAGACCGCGCAGTTGGTTTAAATGCAACCGTGCGCAAAGTGGCTTGCGGCGCGGCAGAAACTGTGCCTTTTATTGCGGTGACCAATTTGGCGCGTACTTTGCGTGAATTAAAAGATGCAGGCGTGTTTATTGTAGGCACTGCGATGGAGGCGCCCAAAGGCATGGACGCGCCTGCCAGCTTGCTTAACACTAAATTGGATGGCCCAATCGCGCTGGTGCTGGGCGCAGAAGGTGATGGCATACGACGCTTAACGGCTGAAACTTGCGATGTTTTGGTGACTATTCCCATGTTTGGCAGTGTGGAAAGCCTTAACGTCAGTGTGGCGAGCGGGATTTGCCTGTATGAAGTGCGTCGTCAACGCGGCTTAGAGCAAAATTAAGCCAATATATTGGGTTAACTTAACACTTTAAATGCACTTAAATTAGCTTGAGTGTATTTAAAGTGCGTTTGCGCACATTTTTTAGCAAGGCCGCATTTTCAATCAGCGATTTACCATAACTCGGCACCAGCTGCTGCATTTTTTGTTGCCATGCAGTGGTTTTTAGTTGAGTTGCAAAACAGCGCTCAAGTATGCCTATCATGGCTTGTACGCTCACCGAGGCGCCAGGCGAGGCGCCCAATAAAGCCGCAAGTGAGCCATCACTTGAAGCGACAATTTCAGTACCAAACTCTAGCTTACCCATTTTTTCATCGCAATTTTTAATAATCTGCACCCGCTGACCAGCGCTGGCCAGTTGCCAATCTGCAGATTTAGCCTGGGGCAAAAATTCTCGTAGCGCTTGCATACGTTGATGGTGCGTTTGAAACACTTCACCAACCAGGTATTTAGTTAAATCCATATTGTGTTTGCCAGCGCCCAGCATGGCTTTTAGGTTGCTCGGTTTGACTGATTTTGCTAAATCCAGCACAGAGCCTTGCTTGAGAAATTTAGTGGTAAAACCCGCAAATGGTCCAAATAATAAAGCTGATTTGCCATTTATACTACGCGTATCTAAATGCGGCACAGACATCGGTGGCGCGCCTGCGGCGCCTTTGCCATACACTTTAACTTGATGTTGTTTGATTACATCAAGATTATTGCAAATGAGCCATTGCCCACTGACGGGGAATCCACCATAGCCAATGCTTTCAGGGATATTGGCTTTTTGCAATAACGGCAGTGCGCCACCGCCAGCACCTAAAAATACAAATTTTGCATGGATGGTTTTGGTATGTTTGGTTGATTTATTATGCAAAGCCACATGCCAGTTCGTATCGATTTTTTTAAGCTTTTTAACGCGGGTATTATTAAGCAATGTGAAATTGGCCGCCGTGTTCAATTTTGCAACCATATGACGGGTTAATGCACCAAAATTCACATCAGACCCATGTGCAGCGTATGTTGCAGCCAGTTTATCGTTCTGGTTTCGGTTAGCCATCATCAGCGGCATCCAGGCATTTAATTGGCTTTTATTTTCGCTATATTGCATATCAGCAAATAAATGGTGTTGTGTAAGTAAAGCATAGCGGCGCTTTAAAAAATTTATATTTTTATCGCCCAGTACAAAACTTAAATGCGGTGTTTTATTGATAAATTGTGTCGGTGAGGGCAGTGCATCGGTTTCAACTAAATAGGACCAAAGTTGCAGCGAAACCTCAAAAGCAGCATTAATTTCTAATGCGCGTTTGATAGAAATAGAACCGTCGGCCTCTTGCGGTGTGTAGTTCAACTCGCAATACCCAGCGTGACCTGTGCCAGCATTGTTAAGTGCGTCTGAGCTTTCTAATGCTACATCATTGAGTTGCTCTACCATGGTAATGCTGAGTGTTGGGTCTAACTGTTGTAACAAAGTCCCTAAGGTGGCGCTCATAATACCGCCGCCAACAAGCAGAATATCGGTTTCTACATTCTTCATATCATTAAGTCAGTTAAAGGTTATCATCAATATTTAGCATAACGCGCGCAGCACGCAGTAAAAAAGCCAGTTAACTGGCTTTTAGATTTAAAACGGCGATGTCCAAATTAGTAAGTGCGTCTTTTAGGCGGACTATAGGCCTGCTTGGATTCGATATGCCTAAAGGTAATTCGACCATTATTAATATCGTAAGGAGATAGCTCTAATACGACTTTATCGCCTGCTAAAATTCGAATGTGATTTTTACGCATTTTACCGCCCGTGTAGGCAATTAATTTATGGCCATTTTCTAGCGTCACGCGATAACGCGAATCGGGTAAAATTTCATCTACCACGCCATTCATTTCAATTAATTCTTCTTTAGCCAAACAGTCACTCCGATATAATTTGCGACTAACATTTAAAATCTACTCATTTGAGACCCATATAAAGCACTAAATGTACTTAGCAATTTTGGGGAATAGTGGCACATCCCTATACAATACACGTATTGTCACTACTCAAACGCACGCGCAGTATAGTCTCGACAAGCAAAATAAGCAATCAAATAGACCAAAAAAGCCATCAAACAACGCGAATGTTGCGATTAAGCAAACAATTTTTTCAAATAATACTTGACAGAATCGCAACATGTACGTAAAAAGCACTCTAGGCGTTTGAATTTTTAAATTGTTGAGTTTTCGAAACTAGTAATATTTTAAAAACCCAAACTTTTAGGGTGCCTCCCTTTTTTAAAGTATGAAAG
>JBKJRC010000004.1:0-169122 GCA_046594915.1 Methylotenera sp.
CTCAGAGAGAACGGATTTACAGTCCGTCGCCTTTAACCACTCGGCCACCCCTCCTAACCGAACCCGCGATTATGCTGATTTTTTGACATGCTGTCAAACAAATTGAGCAAATATTTAACGATTAAAGCCTAGTGCATTTTGTATTAAAAACGGCACACCAAGAACTATTAAACGCCAGATGGATGTTGAGTGAGAATTTGGTGCCGGATGTCGGAATCGAACTGACGACCTTCGCATTACAAGTGCGCTGCTCTACCAACTGAGCTAATCCGGCTTTTTCTTGAAGGCGTGACTATAACAATTTTATTTATTAACGCCTAGCCCTTTTCAGCAAATAAATGATTATTTTTGGCATTTATTTTCTGTTAATTTACTTATAGCACTTACTTAACAATCGTTAAAGTTGGCTTGTTTTTCTTCAATGCGTCCGCCGATTGCTGTGACGGAGTTTTTGGCGCAATATCAGCATCCGTAGCAGCTAGGATATTGTTTACATCCACTTCAAAAAACATACCTTGTCCATTTTCTCTGGCAAAAATACCTTTAACTGCGCCCATCGGCACATAAATATTTTGCGATACGCCGCTAAAGCGCGCAGAAAACACAATCGCTTCGTTATCCAGATGCAAATCTTTGGTTGCCGAATGGTTAAGATTTAGCACGATTTCACCGTCTTTTACAAACGCCACTGGAACCCGCGTTTGTTGATTAACGGCAACTAGCAAATGCGGGGTTAAATGGTTATCCACGCACCACTCATGAATGGCACGAATCATATAGGGCTTGGTGGATATTAAGTCACTCATCGGCATTTAACCTTACCAAATATTTGAAATGTTTAAACCAGACTGGCGTGCGATAAAATCGTAATAGCAATATATGCGTAATAAAGTTTATTCAAAATCAACAATTAACTTTATTGCTTAACAAGTGTTAACGACAATATTGCTACTATTTACGCATGGCTTTTTCTGACGGCGTCATCGCTTCTGCATACAGCGGACGCGAAAATAGGCGTTCTGCATATTTAAGTAACGGCGCAGCCTGATTGGATAATTCAATGCCGTAATGACCTAAACGCCACAATAATGGTGTTACTGCAACATCCAGCATAGAGTAATCATCGCCCAGCAAATAGTTTTGCTTGCTGAAAATTGGCACAATCTGCGTTAAATTATCGCGAATGGTTTTGCGTGCTTTATCGGCAATTTCCTCATTATCCGATTCCACATCCTTAATATGATCGAACAAATCTTTTTCAAAATTGTACAAAAACAATCTCGCTCTGGCGCGCATTACCGGGTCGGCTGGCATTAATTGTGGGTGCGGAAAGCGCTCATCAATATATTCATTAATAATGTTTGCTTCACTTAACACTAAATCTCGCTCAACTAATACTGGTACTGCGTTATACGGATTCAATACGGCCAAATCTTCTGGTTTATTGGCCAAATCCACGTCAATCACTTCAAAATCCATGCCTTTTTCGTATAGCACAATGCGGCAACGATGACTAAATGGATCAACCGTACCTGAGTATAATTTCATCATAATCTTTGTTTCTTTCTTAATTAGAAATGCGTTTTAATAATTAGTATGTTTGTATTTCTATTTAACTGTAAAACTTACTTAATATCTTTCCAGTACTCATTTTTAAGCTTTTTAGCCATCACCAAAAGCACACCTAAAAACAGCAACACCCACCAACCCACGTGCTTGCGGTTTTGTTTGCCTGGCTCTGCCATAAACGCGAGATAGTTGGTTAAATCACCCACGAAAGCATTGTATTCAGAGGGCGATAACTTGCCCGGCTTTACCAGCTCTAATCGATGCGTTTCATGATTCAACACTTGCTCACCTTGCAACTCATATAACACATGCGGCATGGCTACTTTTGGATACACTGTGTTGTTCCAACCTGTTGGCGTTGTGCTATCACGGTAAAAACCACGCATATAGGCATACACCCAATCTGCACCGCGCGCGCGCACTTCTACCGACAAATCAGGCGGTGTGACACCAAACCATTTTTTAGCTTCCACTGGATCCATCGATATTTGCATGGTGTCGCCGATTTTTTCACCTGCAAACAGCAAATTATCTTTAATTTGCTTTTCGGTAAAACCAATATCCACCAAGCGGTTGTAACGCATATATTTTGCACTATGACAATTAAGGCAATAATTCACAAAAGTATGCGCGCCACGTTGTAATGACGCTTGATTTGTTGGATCAATCGGCGCTTTCACGCTAATTTCAAATTCATTTGCCAGCGCGATAATTGGCAAAAAAGCCAGTAAGGTGAATAGTTTTTTCATGTAAGATTTTTTCATATCAACCAGTCACCCTTTCTGGCACAGGCTTGGTTTTATCTTTTGCAGTAAACCAAGGCATTAAGATAAAAAACAAGAAATAAATCGCAGTAAAAAAGCGTGCAATTACCGTGGCGCGGTCTGCGCCACCTAACCAAGCACCAAATTGTCCCCACACGTTAGATGGAACCGTACCCAAATAACCCAAAATCAAGAAACTCACTACAAATGCTGCAAGCCATTTTTTATACAGCGCACCGCGATAGCGAATCGATTTCACTGGGCTTTTATCTAACCACGGCAATAAGGCAAATATCATCACTGATAAACCCATCGCTGCCACACCGGGAAACTGTGAATTCATAATTGGCGGTACCGCGCGCAGTATTGAGTAATATGGTGTGAAATACCACACTGGTGCAATGTGCGCAGGCGTTTTCAGTGGATCTGCTGGAATAAAATTATTGGCCTCAATAAAATAGCCGCCCATTTCTGGCGCAAAAAACAAGATGCTGGCAAATACGATTAAAAATACCATTAAGCCGACTAAATCTTTAACCGTGTAATAAGGATGAAACGGAATGCCATCTAAAGGAATGCCCGTTTTTTTATCTTTTTTGGCTTTGATTTCGATGCCATCTGGATTATTTGAACCCACTTCGTGCAAAGCAACTAAATGCACAGCCACTAAGCCAGCCAGCACAAACGGCAGCGCAATCACGTGAAAGGCGAAAAAGCGGTTTAAAGTTGCGTCTGAAATTAGATAATCACCGCGTAGCCATTCTGATAAATCGGGCCCGATAAACGGAATGGTCGCAAATAAGTTCACAATCACTTGCGCGCCCCAGTAAGACATTTGACCCCAAGGCAATAGATAGCCAAAAAACGCTTCGCCCATCAATACCAAGAAAATACCCACGCCGAACAGCCAGATTAACTCTCTAGGATTTCGGTAAGAACCGTAAATCAGCCCACGGAACATATGCAAATAAATCACTACAAAAAACATGGAAGCGCCTGTAGAGTGCATATAGCGGATGATATTGCCGCCAAATACATCGCGCATAATGTATTCAACCGAAGCAAATGCTTGTTGCGCATCTGGCTTGTAATGCATGGTTAAGAAAATACCAGTGACGATTTGCAACACCAATATTAACAAAGCCAGTGAGCCAAAAAAGTACCAGAAGTTAAAGTTTTTTGGGGCGTAATATTCGGTTAAGTGCGCCTTAACAAAGCTGGATACGGGCAGCCTTGCGTCTACCCAAGCCATTAAACCTTTAGCTTCTGCTTGATTTGGCTGTGTTTCTTGATTTGATTGTGTTTTATGTTGAGCCATGATTACGCTTCAGCCTTTGCATCAACACCAATTAGCAGAGTTGTTTCGGTTAAATATTGATAGGGCGGAACCACCAAATTGATTGGTGCGGGCGAGCCTTTAAATACGCGGCCTGCCAAATCAAACTTAGAGCCGTGACAAGGACAGAAAAACCCGCCAGTCCAATTTTCACCCATATCGCCGCCAGCCTGCAATTTCGCAGTGGGCGAGCAGCCAAGGTGTGTGCAAATACCGACTACCACCGCCATATTAGGCTTGATTGAACGACTACTATTTTTGCAGTAGGCAGGTTGCTGTGGCACCTTGCAATTAGGGTCTGATAACTCATCATCATGTTTTGCCAGTTCTGCCGTCATCTCATCGGTGCGATTAATAATCCACACTGGCTGGCCGCGCCATTCGGCAGTCATCATACTGCCTGGCTGAATTTTGCTGATATCCACTTCGACTGGCGCACCTGCCGCTTTTGCGCGCTCACTTGGCATCATGCTACCGACGAATGGAACTGCAACTGCTGCTGCGCCCAAGGCCCCAACACCTGCGGTTGCCGCAATTAAAAATTTACGCTTATGTTGATTGACAGCCGAAGGCGCAGAGAATGATAAATTATTCTCATTGCTCGCGTATTCATTGTCAATTTTGTTGTCTGACATTTTTATCCTTTAACTTACCTTTTTGAGGTAATTTTGTTAATAATGGTGCTTAAGTCAATCGTGGTTAATTGCAAAGCGCATGATTATACAATTTTTTGCAAAATAAACCAAATTTAATTGTATAAGTAATTGAAATAAAACGGTTAATATTACCTACGACTAAACTCAAACAGGGTTATCACAATCAATAAACGTATGCGTTAACCCAAATTTATGGGCCAAATGTTCACCTAAAGCTTGTATGCCGTAACGTTCTGTGGCGTGATGGCCTGCTGCTATATAAGACACGCCTGTTTCGCGCGCAATATGCACAGTCGGTTCAGAAATCTCTCCGCTAATGTATGCATCCACACCAGCAGCAACCGCTTGTTCGATATAACCTTGCGCAGCACCCGTACATAACGCAACTTTTTGCACCGTTTGTGTTAAATCGCCAATCACTTGCGCTGAACGGTTGAGCTTTAAACTAATCATTTCTGCAAAATCTTGGAGTGATTGCGGCTGACTTAATTCCGCTAATAGCAGTATATTTGGCTCATTTTTATTTTTCTGCCCTGTCCAACCGGTCGCTTTAAGATTTAATTTTTTCGCCAACATCACGTTATTGCCAAATTCCGTATGTGCATCCAAGGGCAAATGATAGGCAAGCAAACTGATATCATGTTGCAACAAAAGCTGAATGCGGCGCTTTTTAATGCCAATTATTGGTAGTAATTCGCCACGCCAGAAATAACCGTGATGCACCAATATCGCATCTGCTTTCAGCGCCAACGCGGCTTCTAATAAATCATAACTGGCAGTAACACCCGTCACAATTCGCTGTACTTCTGATTTGCCTTCAACCTGCAAGCCATTTGGACAATAATCATTAAATTGTTCTGGCTGCAATAATTGGCTTAAATAAGTGGTTAAGTCATTTAATTTCATGCGTGTTCACCGTTATTTCCCCTATACTTATATGCCTATTATTTTAACAGTTAATCACATGCAAAGAATCTGGCTTATTTTTGCGCAATCTGTCACTGCCTGCCTAGGCCTGCTATTTGTATTGCGCCTATTCTATCCGCAACTATTAAGCACTTCGCAAGAGCCAATCGTTATTCGGCAGGTACAGTCAAACCCGGCCAAAACATCAGGCCAAATAGGTAGTTATAGCAATGCGGCCAAAAAAGCCATGCCTGCGGTGGTCAATATTTTCACTTCCAGCCAAAAAGCTGTTGTTAATCCGCATCAACAATATAAAGACGACCCTTTATTCAGGCATTTTTTTGGCGATCAGCTAGAAGATGAAAATGAACAGCCAGAAAGCAGCTTGGGCAGTGGCGTAATTGTGAGTGACCAAGGCTTAATTTTAACCAATGACCATGTAGTCGCCAGCGCAGATGAAATTGAAATTTTGCTGTCTGATGGCAGAAAATTACCCGCGCAAGTAGTTGGCTCAGATCCAGAAACCGATTTAGCTGTCATCAAAGTGGATGCACAAAATTTACCGTCAATCACGTTTGCGGCATCGGATACACTCGATGTAGGCGATGTGGTTTTGGCAATTGGCAATCCTTTTGGCGTTGGCCAAACCGTTACGCAGGGTATTGTCAGCGCGCTTGGGCGCAATCACTTGGGCATCAATACCTATGAAAATTTTATTCAAACCGACGCTTCTATTAATCCAGGCAATTCTGGCGGCGCATTGATTGATACGCAAGGTAATCTGGTGGGCATTAACAGCGCAATTTATTCCCGTAGCGGCGGCTCGATGGGGATTGGTTTTGCCATACCAGCCAGCCTAGCCAAGCAAGTGATGGAACAAATTGCGTCGAATGGCTCTGTCACCAGAGGCTGGATTGGTATTGAAGCGCAAGATATTACGCCTGAGTTGGCTGAGTCATTTAAACTCAACGTTGCAGAAGGTTCGCTGATTGCTGGCGTGTTGCGCGGCAGCCCTGCCGATGCTGCTGGTATTAAGTCAGGTGATGTCTTATTGGCGATTAACAATCGCCCTGTCACCGATAGTAGCGGCATGCTAAATATTATTGCGGTGTTAAAACCCAATGAAAAAGCTGTATTAACCATTGTTAGGTCAGGCAAAGAAATTAAAATTCCTGTGATTATTGGCAAAAGACCCAAGCAAACAGCAGCAAAAAGATAAGTTAACCAGTTTAGCCAGCTAGTTTCTACCGAGCTTCTGGTGGAATTGATTTAGGCTTTTATGGAGTTAGATTTTGGTGTGGAATAGCGCGCGACCACGATGCCCAACTCATATAATAACCATAATGGCACTGCCAGCATAAACTGCGAAATAATATCGGGCGGCGTAAAAATAGCGCCTAGTATAAAAGCACCAACAATCACGTAACTGCGCGCTTCTTTCAGTTGTGCCACACTCACCCAACCAAATCTCGCGATCAACACAACCGCAATTGGCACTTCAAATGCTAAGCCAAACGCCATAAATAGCGTAATGACGAAGTCTAAATACTCGCCAATATCGGTCATCACCGAAACGCCGACTGGTGCACTGCTGACAATAAACCCAAATACGGTTGGAAACACCGCAAAGTAGGCAAATGCCATACCAGTGATAAATAATAAAGTACTTGCCGTAATCACTGGCACCATTAATTTTTTTTCGTGATTATATAAGCCAGGCGATACAAACGCCCAAATTTGGTACAAGGTATGCGGCAGAGAAATGACGAACGCTGTCATCATTGCTACTTTCATCGGCACAAAAAATGGCGTTGTCACAGCAGTGGCAATCATTTGCCCGCCAGCTGGCAACTTGGCTAACATTGGCGCAGCCAACAAGGCATAAATTTTATTCGCAAATGGAAATAAGCCAATAAATACCAGCACAAAACCCAGCACTATTTTAAGCAGGCGATTGCGCAACTCAACTAAGTGAGAAATAAACGATTCTGTTGGGGTTGGCACGCCGATTAAGCCTCAACCTGTTTGATTTTTTTAACAACTTTTTTGACCGCTTTTTTTGGCTCAGCGTTGTCTGCCAGAGTATTGCTTGATTTAGCCACAGTAGATTTTGCCTTGGCCGTACGTGGTTTGCGTACCATTTTTTGCACGCTTTTTGCGTGGTTTGATACGGTCTGGTCTTTGCCGCCAATAGAATTTTCAGCGACTGTAACCTGGTGCTGAATATTTGTTTGCGCGGTTTCTACCGATTGTTTGATTTCTTGCTGTAATTTTTGCAGTTCTTCAAAGCGCAGTTCGCGATTCACTTCTTCTTTTACTTGCCCCACATAACGCTGCATGCGCCCCATTAAAGCGCCAATCGTGCGTGCAACTTTTGGTAATTTTTCTGGCCCGATGACCAGCAAAGCAATGACTGCAATCACCAGTAATTCAGAAAATGAAATATCAAACACGTTTAAATTCCATCACGCGCTTATTGTTTGGTCTTATTGGTTACTTCGCCTTCAATCGTCGTACCAACATTTCCATTTTTAGCATCCGCCACTTGCTCATCTTTTTTATCTTGTTCGCTCTGCATGGCTTTTTTAAACTCATTCACTGCACCACCAACATCGCCACCCATATTGCGTAATTTTTTGGTGCCAAATATCAGCACCACAATTAGTAAAACGATTAACCAATGCCATAAACTAAACGATCCCATAATGCACTCCTAAACTTAACTATAAAAATTCGACCATTTATTTGGGTTAACTATTTCCACCGCCAAATACATGCACGTGAATATGAAATACTTCCTGCCCACCTTCGCGACCTGTATTAATCAGTGTTTTAAACCCGACCAAACCTTGACTTTCTGCCAGCTTAGGTGCTAACAAAAGTGCTTTGCCTAATAACGATTGATGCGTCTCTGTACAATCTTTTAAAGTCTCAACGTGTAATTTTGGCACAATTAGAAAATGCACCTTTGCCATCGGCTTAATGTCATGAAAAGCGATAAAACTATCATCTTCATAGATTTTTTTAGCGGGAATATCGCCATCAATAATCTTACAAAAAATACACGAATTATTATTTTCAGTGCTCATAGTGCTCTGGGCTAATTTTACTTAGCACGACTTTCTTTCTCAGCAATACCAGATAACCCTTCACGACGCGCTAACTCATCGAGTACGTCTTGCGGCTTTAAGCCAGCATGACTTAACATCACTAAAGTATGAAACCACAAGTCTGCTGTCTCATAAATAATCTCTTGTTTATTGCCGCCTTTAGCGGCAATCACTGTTTCAGTCGCTTCTTCACCAATTTTTTTCAGAATACTGTCCATGCCTTTGGCATACAATTTAGCTACATAAGACGAAGCGGGGTCAGCGCTTTTGCGCTGCTCTAACAATTCACTTAATCGGGCTAAAACATCATTCATACTTGTATATTTCGTCTGGATTCTTAATCACGGCTTGGTCAATCAGCCACTGATTATTATCTAATTTTTTAAAAAAGCAATTGTGTCGCCCAGTGTGGCAAGCGATACCGCCAATTTGTTCTACTCTAATCAAAATAACGTCTTCGTCGCAATCCAGCCGAATCTCGTGCACTTTTTGCGTATGGCCAGATTCTTCACCTTTACGCCATAATTTATTGCGCGAACGCGACCAATATACGGCTTGCTTTGATTCATTGGTTAACTGTAATGCTTGACGGTTCATCCACGCGAACATCAACACTTTGCCTGTGTCGTATTCTTGCGCAATCACTGGCACCAAGCCATTGGCGTCCCAGTTAATTTCATCTATCCAATTCATTTTATTAAGCAGTTCATATTGTCAAATTGGTCAAAGTCTTACCTCAATTTTATGGCTGCGCATATATTCTTTTGCCTGCCGCACCGTGTATTCGCCATAGTGAAAAATACTGGCCGCCAGCACCGCATCTGCACCACCGATAGTCACACCATCCACCAAATGCTGCAAATTACCCACGCCGCCAGAAGCAATCAGCGGCACATCCACCGCATCAGAAATCGCACGATTTAATGGGTTATTAAAACCAATCTTTGTGCCGTCTCTATCCATGCTGGTTACCAGCAATTCACCAGCGCCTATGCTCACCATTTGTTGCGCCCATTTGACCGCATCCAGTCCTGTCGCTTTACGACCACCGTGCGTAAAAACTTCCCATTCGAATGGCTGATTGTCTACCCTTTTAGCGTCAATAGCTACCACAATACATTGCGAGCCAAATCGTGCGGCGGCGTCTTGTACCATTTGCGGATTTAACACCGCCGTGGTGTTGATGCTAACTTTATCGGCGCCTGCGTTCAATAAACGGCGCACATCTTCTACCTCGCGCACGCCACCACCAACAGTGAGCGGAATAAATACCTGGCTGGCGACTTGCTCGATAATACGTAAAATCAATCCGCGATTATCGGAGCTGGCAGTAATATCCAAAAACGTCAGTTCATCTGCGCCTTGGTCATCATAGCGCTTGGCAATTTCAACTGGATCACCTGCATCGCGCAATTCTAAAAAGTTGATGCCTTTTACCACGCGACCATCGGTCACATCCAGACAAGGAATGATGCGCTTAGCCAGTGCCATTTAGATTAAATCCACCAAGTTAACACGATAAAATGCATTCAATCCATTAGCCATTCAGTAAATTAGCGCATTGAATCTACAAAGGTTTGCGCAACAGCAAAATTGAATGTCATCTTGTTACGCACTTAATTCATCCGCCAACTTCTGGGCCTCGGCAAAATTAATCGTGCCTTCATAAATGGCGCGGCCAGTAATCGTGCCGATAATGCCTTCCTTGGCTACAGCGCAAAGCTTGCGCACATCGTCTAAATTAGTCACACCGCCAGAAGCAATTACAGGAATAGTGAGCGCCTGCGCCAAAGCCACTGTCGCCTCAATATTGACGCCATTTAACATGCCATCACGGCCAATATCGGTGTAAACAACGGCGTTGACACCGTAATCTTCAAACTTCTTAGCCAAATCAATCACGTCGTGCCCTGTGAGTTTCGACCAGCCATCAATCGCCACTTTGCCGTCTTTAGCATCTAAACCCACCATAATCTGACCAGGGAATGCATAACAAGCTTCGTGTAAAAACCCAGGCGTTTTAACCGCCGCCGTGCCAATAATCACATAATCAATGCCATCATCCAGATAACGCTCAATGGTTTCCAAATCGCGAATACCGCCGCCCAATTGAATCGGAATCTCGCCTTTAACCGCATTAACAATAGATTTAATCGCTGCCTCATTAATTGGCTTGCCTGCAAATGCACCGTTCAAATCGACTAAATGTAGTCGCTTGCCGCCTTGGTCCACCCAATGCCGCGCCATCGCACCTGGATCTTCTGAAAACACGGTAGATTCTTCCATAAGCCCTTGTTTTAAACGCACACAGTGGCCATCTTTGAGATCAATTGCAGGAATAATAAGCATGATTGTTATTGATTAAAAGTACAAAAAATAATTAAGGATTTTAGTTGGCGAAATTTTTAGTTTACAAGGATTCTAATTGATAACGCTCTAACTTGTTAAGGCTTCCAATATACAAAGTTTCGTAGCAATTGCAAGCCAGCCTGCGCACTTTTTTCCACATGAAATTGCGTTGCAAATATATTACTTTGTGCAACTGCGCTGCAAAAACGCTTGGGATATTCTGTTTCACCCACAATTAAAGTGGCATCCAAAGGGACGGCATAGTAACTGTGCACATGATAAAACCGTGTAGCGTCTTCGATATTTTGCCATAAGGCATGCGGTTTGGTTTGGCCGTTATTCAACTGATAAACTTCATTCCAGCCCATGTGTGGAATTTTCAATTTTTCGTCATCGAGCATTTGATGCGCGGCAAAGCGTTTTACGTCACCCTTGAATACACCCAACCCAGCCGTATCTCCTTCTTCAGAATGATCGAACAACAATTGCATGCCGATGCAAATGCCTAAAAAAGGCTTATTGGCTGCGGCGTGTAAAATAGCAGCCCGCAAATTTCTGCTGTCCAACTCGCGCATGCAATCTGGCATGGCACCTTGGCCAGGAAAAACCACTCGCTCTGCTTTTTCTATTAAGGTGGCATCGCTGGTGATAACAACCGATTTTCCTAGCGCAACATGTTCAACCGCTTTCGAAACAGAGCGTAAATTGCCCATACCGTAATCAACGACTGCAATATCTATTTTAGTCATTTGCTAATTTAGTCATTTATTTGTACCGCAGCGCTTATAAACTGCCTTTGGTAGATGGCATAATGCCTGCCATGCGCGCATCATGTGTGACCGCCATGCGCAAAGCCCGACCGAACGCTTTGAATATAGTCTCGCATTGGTGATGCGAATTATGGCCTTTTAAATTATCGACATGCAAGGTGACATTCGCGTGGTTGACGAAACCTTGAAAAAACTCATGCACTAAATCGACATCAAACTCACCAATCGCGGCACGCGTAAATTGACAGTTAAATTCCAAACCTGGGCGACCTGATAAATCTAGCACAACGCGACTTAAGGCTTCATCAAGCGGCACATATGCATGGCCATAACGATTAATGCCTTTTTTGTCGCCCATGGCTTTTGCAAACGCCTGACCTAATGTAATACCAATGTCTTCAACCGTGTGATGTGCGTCTATATGCAAGTCGCCTTTTGCTTGCACATTTAAATCAAACAAGCCGTGACGTGCAATCTGATCTAACATATGATCCAGAAAACCAATGCCTGTATTAAATTGTGCTGTGCCGTTTCCATCAATATTGATAGAGACTGTGATTTGGGTTTCTAAGGTACTGCGTGTAACGTCAGCTTGGCGCATAAAATATCTAAATTAATTTAATCAAACAGTTGACACTATTTTAACTCAATCTGCTGGCTAGACGCAAAATTACGCTAAATAAAATAACGATTCAAAGTTAACAATAAAAGTTAACAATAAAAATGTGATTAAAAAAAAGCCGACTACATAGTCGGCTTTTAAAATGCTGCAATCAACCTAAATTAGTTCGCAGAACCTGATGCATTTTTAGCCGCATCTACTAAATCACCTGATGCTGCTGGAGCGGCTGCCTCTGCAGGTGCCATTTCAGATTGCGCTGCTGGTGCTGCATCCGTAGGTGCAGCTTCCATTGGCGCTGCCTCCATCGGTGCGGCCTCTTGCACTGCTGGAGCTTCTGCTGCTGGCATAGATTCTTCTACCACTGGCGTATCTGTTGGCATTTCTTCAACGGATTTATTGCCTGTTAATAAATACAAACCTAATAACACAGCGCCTGCAATTAATATCCATGGTAAATATTTACCCATACCGCCAGTAGAAGCTGAATTACCACGCGCCAAACCTGTGATTTCAGCGGCTGAAGCTGCTGGATCGGCCGCGCCATAAATCGCTGCACCTGCAACCACAATATCAGCACCTGCATCGACTACTTGACGCACTGTTGCTGCCTTAACGCCGCCAGCGACTGAAATTTTAGCACCAGTATTTAAACCAGTAATGGTTGCCAAATCAGCAAATGGTGTTTGGCCAGCCGCTTGTTGATCTAAACCAGTGTGCACGCCGATGATGTGTGCGCCTAATTTAGCCACTTCTTTAGTACGCGCCACTTTATCAGTCACGTTAATTAAATCGACTTGTGCCATTTTGCCGTATTTATTCGCAACATCAATCACACCTTTAATTGTACCGATATCAGCAGTACCCAAAACCGTACAAATATCTGCACCCGCTTTGTAGAACGGCTCAGCTTCGTAGAAACCCGCATCCATGGTTTTTAAGTCAACCAGAATTTTGTTATTGGGGAATTTAGCGCGCAATGTTTTAAGCATCTCAATACCGTTGTGTTTAATACAAGGCGTACCGATTTCTAAGATATCTACGTGCGGTGCTACTTTTGTCGCTAATGCAACTGTTGCGTCAAAATCTAGTGAATCTAGTGCCATTTGGGTTTGTGCCATGATGCTTATTCCTCCGAGCTCGCTAATAATTTAATTAAAAGTGTCCGATTAAAATTATTTGATTAAAAAATTAATATTTTGTAGTTATTTTGTTTTAATTCAAAGTAATTTCACAAAATACTATTTGCACATTTTGTACATTTCGACATCATAACCGTATTTGATTCATTATTTCAACAATTTGCATATAATTTGATTACAAAACAAGTACTTTAGCGCGGTTAAGTATTAAATGCAGAACCTAATCTGATTTTAAAATCACTGCCAGCGATTCAATCAAGCTGAGCGACTGCGCATCGGTACCAATAGTGATGCGCAAATAAGGCGCGATACGCGCTGGTTTTTTAAAATGCCTGACAATAATATGATGCGCGCGCAATTTTGCAGCAAGCGCTGCACCATCATGCGTTTTATGCTTTGCAAATATAAAATTTGCGCCCGATGGCAAAGTTTCAAAATTTAGCGCCTGCAAGTCGTTAACTAATTTTTGCCTGGTGGCTATTACTTTTGCACAGGTTTCTTCAAAATAAACAACGTCTTGCATGGCGGCGATTGCACCTGCCTCAGCAAAACGGTCAATTGGATAAGAATTGAAACTGTCTTTAACCCGTATTAATGCTTCAATTAAATTTTGATGCCCCAAAGCATAACCCACACGCAAACCTGCGAGCGAGCGCGCTTTTGACAAACTCTGTGTCACCAATAAATTGGGGTATGTATTGATTAACTTAACCGCAGATTCAGTGCCAAAATCCACATAAGCCTCATCTATCACCACCACAGAATGGGTGTTCTGACGTAATAACTGCTCTATTTTTTCCAGTGCCAGCGGAATGCCAGTCGGCGCGTTTGGATTAGGGAAAATGATGCCGCCGTTGGGCCGCACGTAATCGTGCATGTCGATATTAAAGCGCTTATCCAGCGCAATCGTTTCATAGGGAATATCGTACAAAGCGCAATACACAGGATAAAAACTGTACGTAATATCAGGAAACAATAACGGTTTTTCGTGCTTCAACAAAGCCTGAAACACATGCGCCAACACTTCATCGGAGCCGTTACCAACAAATACCTGATTAGGTTTTATATCGAAGCCTTGCAAACTAAAGTTTTGCGCAATCGCTGCTTTTAATTGGTCAGAATTAGGATCTGGATACAACCTTAAACTATCAGCGGCTTGTGCTTTTAGCGCTTCAATGACTTTAGGACTAGGTCCATATGGATTTTCATTGGTATTGAGTTTAATCAAGTCAGCGATTTTTGGCTGCTCACCTGGCACATAAGGCGTTAGTTTATGTACAACATCACTCCAAAATTTACTCATAATTAATTAATGTTGTAACTTATTTTAGGCGATATTCAGCAGATTTAGCATGCGCGGTTAATCCTTCGCCATGCGCTAAAACGGAAGCAATTTTGCCTAATTTTTGCGCGCCTTCTTGCGACACCATAATCAGGCTAGAGCGTTTTTGAAAATCATAGACGCCCAACGGGCTTGAGAATCTGGCCGTACGTGAAGTCGGCAAGACATGGTTTGGCCCGGCGCAATAATCGCCGACTGCTTCACATGTGTCGCGACCCATAAAAATGGCACCGGCATGCTTAATTTTCTTGCTCATTTCAAGCGGATTTTCAACCGATAATTCCAAATGCTCTGGGGCAATATAATTGCTGATTTCAATCGCTTCATCTAAATCTTTTGTCAGGATTAACGCACCGCGGTCAGAAATAGAAGTGTTAATAATATCTTTGCGCGGCATATTTTCGACCAATTTTTGCATGCTTGCCGCGACTGCATCTAAAAAATCGGCGTCTGGGCTAAGCAAAATAGATTGTGCCAATTCATCGTGTTCAGCTTGACTAAATAAATCCATCGCAATCCAGTCGGGGTCGGTTTTACCATCGCAAATCACCAAAATTTCGGATGGCCCAGCCACCATATCGATGCCGACCACACCAAATACGCGGCGTTTAGCAGCGGCTACATAGGCATTACCAGGACCAACAATCTTATCGACTTGCGGTACGGTTTGTGTACCATAGGCCAGCGCGCCAACTGCTTGTGCGCCACCGATGCAAAATACGCGGTCAACGCCAGCAATCGCCGCAGCCGCTAACACCAAGGCATTTTTTTCGCCGTTTGGGGTTGGCACCACCATGATTAATTCAGTAACACCCGCCACTTTTGCTGGAATCGCATTCATTAATACGGAAGATGGATAAGCCGCTTTACCGCCTGGCACATATAAGCCCACGCGGTCCAAACTAGTCACTTGTTGGCCAAGCAAAGTGCCATCCGCCTCCGTATAACTCCAGGATTGCATCACCTGCTTTTCATGGTAATTTTTGACTCTATCTGCCGCTGTCTGCAAAGCATCGCGCTGATTAGTGGGCAAACTATTTAAGGCAGATTGCAATTCAGCATGGCTGATTTCAAGCTCGCTCAAATGACTTGCGCTGGTTTTATCAAAACGATTGGTATATTCTAGTACAGCCGCATCGCCACGCGCTTTAACGTCTTTTAAAATATTGGCAACTACGACATCAATGCTGTCATCCTGTGCGGTTTCAAACGCCAGTAAAGCTTTTAAATCCGCATCAAATGTAGCGTATTGGGTGGATAAACGTCTAATCTTCATTACTTAACACTCTCAAAGTCTTAATTACCAAAATATTAACTACCCATACTATTTAATAGCAGCAGCGAAGCTATCAATAATCGGCTGCAACTTTATACGATTGAGCTTTAACGATGCCTGATTCACCACTAAACGTGAACTGATATCGCCAACGGTTTCCACTGCTTTTAGGTTATTCGCGCGCAAGGTTCCGCCTGTGCTCACCAAATCGACAATCACATCCGCCAAACCCACCAACGGACCCAGCTCCATTGAGCCATAGAGTTTGATCAAATCCACATGCATGCCTTTTGCGGCAAAATGTTCGCGTGCGGTTTTTACATATTTTGTCACCACTTTAAGCCGCGCACCTTGGCGAATACTGGCTTCATAATCAAAACCTTCACGCACCGCAACCATCATTTTGCATTTGGCAATTTGCAAATCCAGTGGTTGATACAAACCTTCGCCGCCATGTTCATCCAGCACATCTTTGCCTGCAATGCCTAAATCTGCCGCGCCATATTGCACATAAGTGGGCACATCGGTTGCGCGTACGATAAGCAGCCGTACGTCGGCGCGATTGGTTGGCAGTATTAGTTTACGTGAAGATTCAGGATCTTCTAGCGCATGAATACCTGCCGCCGCCAATAACGGCGAGGTTTCTTCAAAAATTCTGCCTTTGCTTAATGCAATCGTAATCATGATATTTTGCTTGTTTTTAAGTGTTAAGTCAGCGCAAATTAATGTGTGCGGCGCACTTTTGCGCCTAACTTAGTTAATTTTTCTTCTAAATATTCGTAACCGCGGTCTAAATGGTAAATACGCTCAATCACGGTTTCGCCTCTGGCCACCAAGCCTGCCAACACCAAGCTGGCCGAAGCGCGCAAATCGGTAGCCATCACAATCGCGCCATCTAAAAACTCTACGCCTTGAACTAAAGCGGTATTGCCGTCGATACTGATGTCTGCACCTAAACGCTGCATTTCTTGCACATGCATAAAACGGTTTTCAAAAATCGTTTCGGTTACTTTTGCCACGCCTGTGGCAACTGTATTTAAGGCCATAAATTGCGCTTGCATGTCAGTTGGAAAAGCTGGATGAGGTGCAGTGCGAATATTGACCGCTTTTAAGTTGCCATCACTTTTAACGGTAATACTGCTTGCGTCACTGGTCACAGTTGCGCCTGCATCGCGCAGCTTTTCAATCACCGCGTCTAATAAATCTGCGCGCGCATTCAGCAGTTTTACTTCTCCGCCCGTCATCGCTGCGGCCACCATATAAGTGCCCGCTTCAATACGATCGCACACAATATTATGGTTTGCGCCGTTTAATTTTTCTACACCAACAATGGTAATCACATCGGTGCCAGCACCGGTGATTTTTGCACCCATTTTAATTAAACATTGTGCCAAATCCACCACTTCTGGCTCTTTTGCTGCGTTTTCCAATACAGTCGTACCTTCTGCCAAGCTGGCTGCCATCATCAAGTTTTCTGTGCCAGTGACGGTGACTAAATCCATGTAATAGCGCGCGCCTTGCAATCGCCTGTTAGGCAAATGTAAAGTGCTGGCTTGAATATAACCGTGCGTAATATGAATCGCCGCGCCCAAGGCTTGCAAGCCTTTAATGTGCAAATCGACAGGGCGCGAGCCAATCGCACAGCCGCCAGGCAATGACACACGCGCAGTGCCAAAGCGCGCTAGCAGTGGCCCCAACACCAAAATAGACGCACGCATGGTTTTAACCATTTCGTAGGTTGCTTCAAAAGAGGCAACTTCACTGGCGTCTAAACTGACTTTATCCGCATCACGCGTGATTTTAACGCCCATCATGTCTAATAATTTAATCGTGGTATCAATATCTTTGAGCGCGGCGATACTGCTTAAGTTAAGCGGCGTTTCGGCCAGCAAACTCGCACACAAAATCGGCAAGGCTGCATTTTTTGCGCCCGAAATTGTAATTTCACCATTTAGCTTAAAACCACCTTCAATAATAAGCTTGTCCAACTATTTCGCCTCGTCCAAAAGCGTTTGCAGTTCGCCGCTTTCATACATGGCGCGCATAATATCAGAGCCACCTAAAAATTCACCGTTGACATATAGTTGCGGAATGGTTGGCCAATTGGCATATTGTTTGATGCCTTCGCGAATCGCTTGATCTTGCAGCACATCAACCGCTACGTATTGTGCGTTGCACGCATCCAAAATTTGTGTCGCCATGTTCGAAAAACCACATTGTGGAAATTTCGGGCTACCTTTCATGTATAAAACCACTTTATTGCTGCTAACTGTCTGTTTAATTTGTGCTTGTGCGTCCATTTTTAATCCTTACTTAACCTGTTTTTAACCCTAAAATTTAATCCAATTTATTGCTTACTTTGATGCAAGCGCCCATTTTTCTGGCGTAAATGTTTTGATGGATAACGCATGTATTTCGGCGCGCATACGGTCGCCCAGCGCGGCATACACCAATTGATGCTGTTGCAGCATATTTTGGCCCACGAAAGCTGGGCTAACGATGACTGCCTCAAAATGCGTGCCATCGTCACCCAGCACTTTGATGTAATCGCAAGCTAAACCTTGCTTAATATAATTTTCTAATTGCGCTGCGCTTAACAATTTACTTCAACCCTTAACAAATTATTTCAACCTTTAATCCATCAATTCAATCTTCTAAAACTATTTTTGCATAAATAAATAGTGTTAACTTTTAGCTTAAGCTCTTAACTTATAGCCAGATTTTAACATTTTTAACGCGACCCAGGCTAACCCCGACAAAAAGCCCAGCACAACAATCAAACTGAGCCACGGTGAAATGTCGCTTTGGCCAAAAAATCCATAGCGAAAACCATCAATCATATAGAAAAATGGGTTAAATTTAGATACGGTTTGCCAAAATGGCGGTAAAGAATGGATGGAATAAAACACGCCGGATAAAAACGTCAGCGGCATAATCACAAAGTTTTGAAATGCGGCCATTTGATCGAATTTATCGGACCAGATGCCCGCAATGATGCCGAAAGTGCCCAATAATGCGCTGCCCAGCAAGGCGAAAATAAAAATCCAAAGCGGATGCATAATAGATAAATCGACAAACCAGATGGCCACCAAGTAAATGCTCAAGCCGACCAGAAAACCGCGAATAATTGCCGCCGCTAAAAATGCGATAAAAAATTGCAGGTAAGTTAACGGCGTTAATAGTACAAATACAATGCTGCCCATGATTTTGGATTGCACTAGGCTGGAAGAGCTGTTGGCAAATGCATTTTGCAATAGCGACATCATGATTAAGCCTGGGATTAAAAACGCTTTGTACGGCACGCCTTGGTAAACTTGCACGTGGTTTTCCAGCACGTGTGAAAATATCAATAAATATAATAAAGATGTGAGTACGGGCGAGGCCACCGTTTGAAACGCCACGCGCCAGAAGCGAAATAGCTCTTTTTTAAATAGCGTATAAGTGCCGCGCCATTGCGGTGAAATCATGTCATCGATCATATTCATACCTTACCTGCTTTTTCGCCCACCAAAGACATAAACACATCTTCTAAATCGGCTTCCATTAATTGCATATCTTCTAGATGAATATTGGCTTTACGCAATTCGCTTAAGGCTAATTCCACTTGATTCAACTCGGTTAATGCCAGCGTGAAAACACCATTTTCACCATGCCTTAACATCGGCAATAATGCTGGTGGCAAGCTGGCTGCGCCAAGATTCAAGCGTAGATTTTTGCCTGGTAGCTTGCTTAATAAGTTAGCCGTGGTATCAAGCGCAACAATCTCACCTTGTTTCATCATCGCCACGCGTTCGCACAACGCTTCCGCCTCTTCAAGGTAATGCGTGGTTAAAATAATGGTATGGCCATCTGCATTTAGTTTTTTAATGAACAGCCACAACATTTGTCGCAGTTCAACATCCACGCCTGCTGTAGGTTCATCCAACACAATGACTGGCGGTTTATGCACCAAAGCTTGCGCAATTAACGCCCGGCGTTTCATACCACCAGAAAGCTTGCGCATATTCGTGTGCGCTTTATCGGTTAATCCCAGATTTTCGATGACTTCATCCACCCAAGCGTCATTTTCTCGGCCGCGACCAAAATAACCCGCCTGAAAACGCAACATTTCGCGCACATTAAAAAATGGATCGAACACCAACTCTTGCGGCACAACGCCCAACGACATGCGCGCTGCTTGATAAGCATCAATAACATCATGCCCCATAATCTCAATGTTGCCTTGAGTCGGTTTAAGCAGGCCCGCCATGATATTGATCAGCGTTGACTTGCCCGCGCCATTTGGGCCAAGCAGGCCAAAAAATTCACCTTGTTGAATGGTTAAGTCAATGCCTTTTAATGCATGCAAATTGCCAAAATTCTGATGAATTTGGCTAATTTTTATAGCAGGGATTGATGCTTGATGTTCCATGTTATTTGATATCTTCTTTTTTTATATGATTTTTACAGCTTGCTTGAGTGCGGTTACAAATACGAAACCCCATCATTAAGATGGGGTTAAGATGACGAATGACCAGATTAAATCGATGAAAGTTTAGTTAATTAAATCGGCCACATCATATAATTGCACCAAGCTGGTTAAATTATTGGGCAAATTCACACAAGTTAACGATTGATTTTCTTTAGCTGCGCGGCGTTTCCACTCTAAAATCAGACTCACAGCTGTTGTGTCAATATCTTCTACACCCGCAAAATCGACGGTTGTGTTTTGCGTCAGTGGAAATGCCTGACTAGCTTTCAATATATCATTGGCAGTGGCGATAACCACATCGCCACTGAGCTTCCAACCATCGCCCGCTTGAACTATTTGCGCCATTTATTTAGATTACTTTTTATTTATTTAACTTGCGCGGCGCTATTTTTATCAGCCAACTTTTTAATTAAACTATCCAAACCGTTTTGACGAATTTCCTGTGAAAACTGACCGCGATAATTAGTCACCAAACTGACGCCTTCAATCACAATATCGTACACTTTCCACGCGTCTGCTTGCTTTTCTAATGCATAATCCACCGCAACTGGCTGGCCACCTGGCTGCAATATCACTGTTTTTACTGCCGCAGTATTAGCGCCATCAGCCAGGCGCAATGGTTTATATTCAATTACCTGATTTTTATATTTTGAAAGTGCTGTTGCGTATGTGCGCAATAGCAAGGTGCGAAACTCTTTTTGAAACGAGTTTTTTTGATCTGGCGTTGCTTTAGTCCAATTTTTACCTAATACCAAGCGCGAAATGCGCTCGAAATTAAAGTTGGGCAAGATTTTTTCTTCTGCTAATGCAAAGATTTTATCCTGGTTACCCGCTTGAATATCCTGGTCATTTTTGACGATAGCCAATACATCTTCAGCCGTACGTTTTACCAGTGCGTCAGGCGATTCCAGCGCAAATGCTGCCACTGTAAAACTTAACATACTGCTTGCTATTAATAGTTGTTTTATACCGTTTTTAAACATTGATTGATCCTAATTTGATTGCCGTAAAGGCGTTGTTGGTTGTGTAATTACTGTCTCGGGCTTGCGTCTAACGCGTCATCACCCGATTTGGTTGATGGCGCCGAGGCAGAACCTGTTGCAGCAGAATCCTCTTTAGGTGCTTCAGCGGCTTTGTTATACAAAAATTGACTGATCATTTTTTCTAAAACCACTGCATCCTGTGTTTGCATGATTTTATCACCATTGGCTAAATTAGCCTCATCGCCGCCCGCTTCTAATCCAATATATTGCTCGCCCAATAAGCCAGCGGTATAAATGTTGGCAAAAGTATCCTTAGGGAATGGATAACGTTTATCAATATTAATGGTTACCACGGCCTCAAAAGTTGTTTTATCAAATTGAATATCGCTGACGCGACCCACTACTACGCCAGCACTTTTAACAGGCGCACGCGGTTTTAAGCCGCCGATATTTTCAAAATTAGCAGTGACTGTATACGTTTCACCGATGCTGCCCGTGGTTAAATTGCCCACTTTCATCGCCAAGCCTAATAATGCAGCCAAGCCCAAAGCCACAAAAATGCCGACCCATAAATCAATTGTTGTTCTTTCCATTACCAGCTCCTAAAGCCTTACAAACTAATCATAAATGAAGTTAATACAAAATCCAGGCCTAAAATCGCCAGCGATGAAGTGACAACAGTGCGAGTAGTTGCACGGCTCACGCCTTCTGCTGTTGGCGGCGCATCGTAACCTTCAAATAGCGCAATCATGGTGCAGGCTACGCCAAAGACTAAACTTTTAATCACGCCATTCACAATGTCTAATCGCCAATCTACATTGGCCTGCATCTGCGACCAAAACGCGCCTTCATCTACGCCAATTAGTGGCACTGCCACTAAATAACCGCCTAAAATGCCCACCATCGAAAACAGGGCCGCTAAAACTGGCATGGCAATCACACCCGCCCAAAAACGCGGTGCTATCACTCGCGCAATTGGGCTAACCGCCATCATTTCCATCGCAGATAACTGTTCTGTAGCTTTCATTAAACCGATTTCTGCCGTAATAGCAGTGCCAGCACGGCCGGCAAATAATAATGCAGTCACCACTGGGCCCAGTTCGCGTATCAACGATAACGCCACCAAAACGCCTATTGACTCTGATGAACCATATTTTTGCAGCGTGTAATATCCCTGCAAAGCTAGCACCATGCCCACAAAAAAAGCCGATACTAAAACAATGATTAACGACATGACGCCAGTAAAATATACTTCGCGGATGGTTAAGTGAAAACGACGAAAACTTTCGCCAGAAGATACCAGCGTTAAGCCGAACAAGCGCGCGCCTGCACCCAAGCGCCAAATATGCTTGCTAAAGCTGTGGCCTAAGTTGCGTAACGTGCGCAGTACAGCCACTAAAATACCAGAACGTATCATGAACCTTGCCTTGTATTTTCAAAAGCCAGCAAATCCTGTTTATAATCGCCTGCCGCGTAATGAAAAGGCACTGGGCCGTCTTTTTCGCCATGCACAAACTGATGCACAAACGGCAAATTGGAATTGCGTAAATCGTCAGGCGTGCCTTCTGCCACAACCACGCCATTTGCCACGAAATACACGTAATCTGCAATAGTAAAAGTTTCTTTTACGTCATGCGACACAATAATAGAAGTTGCACCCAGCGCATCGTTAAGTGTGCGAATTAAATCGCAGATAACGCCCATCGAAATTGGATCTAAGCCTGCAAAAGGCTCATCGTACATAATGATATCTGGGTCTAACGCAATGGCGCGCGCCAGCGAAACACGGCGCGCCATGCCGCCAGATAATTCAGTTGGCATCAATTTATGCGCACCACGCAAACCCACCGCGTTTAGCTTCATTAACACTAAATCATGAATCATGCTTTCTGGTAAATCGGTATGCTCACGCATGGGGAAAGCGACGTTTTCGTAGACCGACAAATCGGTAAACAAAGCGCCCTGCTGAAACAACATGCCCATTTTACGGCGTAATTTATAAATACCAGCGCGATTTTGTTGATGCACAACCTGACCTTCAACACGCGCCTCGCCCTTACTCGGCTTGAGTTGTCCGCCAATTAAGCGCAATAACGTAGTTTTGCCACTGCCACTGCCGCCCATAATTGCCACCACTTTACCGCGTGGAAACACCATATTGATGCCTTGATGCAGCATGCGGCTTTTGTAGCCAAAAGAAAGGTTGTCGATTTCGACGATATTTGGAGTCATTTGTTTTGCGTTTTGATTTTGCCCTTATTCTAAATCAAAATGCACAACAAGCAATAGTTTAAATAGGGAATGGCAAAACAAAAAGCCCGCAAATGCGGGCTCGATACATTAATTATCTATGCTGCTCAAATTGCCATACAAACAGTATATGAGGCTGATGCCCCAGCAGGCGCACTCAAGGTAGCCGTTGTATCAGCGTTACCAGAGTTTGCAGTAGCAATTGCCCTGATAGTGCCAGTAGAGGTTTCTCCATCATCTAAAGTTTGGTCTATCTGCACAGCGTCTCTACCTAAGATGCTATCAGAACAAATCGCGAATTGGCCATTCATGCCTGTGATTTTGTTAAATCCCGCTGCAATACTTTGAATGCCAATTCGACCAGCATTACTATTTCGTGGCTGAAATTGAGCGTCGGCTGGATTTGTTGGTCCAGGCGCCAACCCCGCTAGTCGAACATCCTCCCAAAAAAGATAGGACTCATCGGTGGGAGCTGGAGAATTCCATTGTCCGCTTATTTGTCCATTACCATTGCCATTCGCAGTCGCATTTACATGAGTGGTGGCAGTTGGATCGTCGCCAGGTATCGCGCGAAACCGATCTTGATAGCCGTAAATAAAAACCTGAACATTCTGGAAATCACGCGTTAAATTTTTAACGCGTGCACTATTAATCAGCTCTTGTCCCCTTAACACACCACCCAGCAACAAGCCAATAATCACTAATACAATCGCCAGCTCAATTAGGGTGAAGCCTGTTTGCTTGTTCATTATCGCGTCCTTAACCAATATTTTGATGTGATTTTATTTGTAGCATCACATTTTTGTAACTTTTGATGCAAACAACATGCCAATCCAGTTTAGCGGCACAAAGCCTTATTTACTGGCTATTTTAATCACTTTAAGCTAAATTTAGTGTTAAAAATTAAACCATTTGTTGAAATATCGTCATAACTGACAAATTATTGACATTGTTGTTGTTTTATCATGCCCTTTAATCATTCCATTCTGGACATTATGTATGCTTAAAAACCTGTTCAATTACAGCAACATCAATCTCATTTTAATTAAAAACTCACACCGCGTGTTGGCTTTAATGCTGTTATCTTTGCATGCTTTTTTAATCTGGGGTAATAGCGCACATTATCTGCAGCAAACATTTTTTCTGTGTACTTACGCACTGTTTTTATTGTGGCAGCCAATCTGGCGCAGCACAGAAAAACTATCCAAGCCTGCGCTTTTGCTGTTTATTGGCGTAGGCATTCTGGGCTTTTTATACATTAATTGGTGGTTAACGGCGTTGTGGATATCGATTTTGTTTGGCCTGTTGGGCGGACGTATTTTTTCTGATGAAACCAAAGCTAATCGCGTTATTCACATTTTGGCGGCCAGCTATTTGCTATCCATGTTGCTACTGTGGGTTGTGCCAAAACTGTTAAACGCATCCAATGATTTAGAAGCCGCGACTGCTGTCATTCGCTATTTCATTCCCTTTTTGCCAATTGCAATTCTGTTTATTCGCAATCAAACCAGTAAATCTGGTCAGCTGCCTGTGTTGGATTTCTTCTACACCTTATTACTCATGTTAGTTGCGCTGATTTTAGTGCTAGGCAGCTATGCAATCGGCAGCGTCAACACGGTTAATTATATCCAGGTGATGTTTATCACCATATTCAGCTTAGCGTTTGTGCTGATTGCCTTTAGTTTGTTGTGGCAGCCTAGCACGCGATTTTCTGGTGTTGAGTTATTAATGTCGCGCTATCTGCTAAGTATTGGCATGCCATTTGAAAAATGGATTAAAAATATTGCCTCTTTGGGCGAAATTGAATCGACCGCCAACGGCTTTATTCAAGCCGCCATGTTAGAAATGACCTCGCTACCATGGGTTTCAGGTGTTTCCTGGCTAGCGGATGATACGCAAGGCAAGCTGGGCGAATCGTCGCAACATCAAACCAATTTTAATTTTAAAGACTTTCATATGACCTTACATACTAACTGGCAGATTTCGCCCGCTTTGTATGTACACGTGAAATTGTTAACCCAAATTATGGGTGAGTTTTACGATGCCAAACGACGCGAGGAAACCTTGCGCCAAAATGCCTATATGCAAGCGTTTTACGAAACTGGCTCGCGCTTAACGCATGACATTAAAAATATTCTGCAATCGGTGGGCACGTTGGTTTCTGCCGCTGAACAAACAGAAGATAAAGATAATGCGGCTTTATTAAGCTTAATTCGCAAGCAATTACCTGTTTTAAATCAACGTATTGCGGCAACGCTAGATAAATTAAAAGCACCGGGCGAAGATAAAAAACGCTTAGAAAAAATGTCTGCCTGGTGGAAAAACCTGCAATTGCGCCATACGCAAGATCACATTACATTTGTTGCTGATGAGTTGCCGAAACACGATATTAATGCCGAAGTGCTGGACAGCGTGATGGATAACTTGATCAATAACGCGCTTGAAAAAGCTAAATATCAGCCCGATACATTGATTCATGTTGAAATGCAAAGTGACGCCGAGCAGCGATTTTACATTGAAGTAACCGATACGGGCAAAGCCATGGATGCAAAAATCGCCAATGATTTATTTAAAAAGCATATCGCATCGCACAGCGGCTTAGGCGTTGGTTTGTACCACGCCGCGCAGGATGCCAGACAAGCAGGTTATGGCTTAAGTTTAGATAGCAATGTAAACGGTGCGGTACGTTTTAGCGTAAAGTTAACCACTTAAAAAGCAGCAATTTTTTGTGCTTTTTTAAGTGGTTAAGTATTCAGTGGTAAAGCTTCCTTGGCGCTTAAGGATTAAAGCTCGCCATATGAATGCAATCCGCTTAAAAACATATTGACGCCCAAAAAGGCAAAAGTCGTTACCAGCAAACCAACTAGCGCCCACCAAGCCAACACTGGGCCGCGCAAGCCTTTAACCATGCGTAAGTGCAACCAGGCGGCATAATTTAGCCACACAATGAGCGCCCAGGTTTCTTTTGGATCCCAGCTCCAATAACCGCCCCAAGCCTCTGCCGCCCACATTGCACCTAAAATAGTGGCAATAGTAAAAAAGGCGAAGCCCACCGCAATCGACTTATACATCACGTCGTCCAGGACTTCTAAGCTGGGCAAGCGGTTGGCTAATATGCCTTTTTTGGCCAGCAAATAAGCGCTGGCCACCATTGCCGCCAGTGAAAACGAACCATAACCAACAAAGTTGGCAGGCACATGAATCTTCATCCAGTAGCTTTGTAAAGCAGGCACCAGCGGTTGAATAGCATCTGCAGCGCGATCGAATCGATACCATAAAATAAAGCCAACGGCGGCGTTGATAATGATTAATACAAAGCCACCCAGCTGTTTGGTATTAAATTTGTCTTCATAATGCAAATACAGCAGCGAGGTAATTAAGCAGAATAAAATAAACACTTCGTACAAATTGCTGATAGGAATATGCCCGACTTCTGGCGCGATTAAATAAGATTCGTACCAGCGCACCATTAAGCCGACAAAGCCAAACAAAACCGCACTCCATGTGAGTGCTGAGGCAACTTTTCCGGCAAAATCACTGCGTTTAAACAGTGCAAACCAATATGTGAACATGGCTAAAATAAACAGCACATTCATCCACATGATGGCAGATTGGCTGGATATTAAAAATTTCAACAAAAATGCTTGACTGGCTCGCGCTTGGTCACCGTGATACAAACTGATGGAAAGCAAACTGATCGCACCTACGCCAATCACCAGCTTAGCCAAGCCTTTCCAGCGCCAGCCAATATAGCTAAAAACCGCAGCCGCGCCAAATAAAAAACTCACTTCGTAAATATCCATATACTGCGAATATCGACTGTAAGCAAATGTTGCGCCCGCCACCAGCAATAAAGCGTAAAGCCAATCTTGCACTTTCAGGCTTTGCAAAAGGGTCTTAGGGGTAAAATTTAGCGTTTCGGTATTCATCATCATTCCTTATGCTCACTTAAAAATTTAAGCAAGTAACTGACTTAATTGCAATTTAGTACGTTCAAACTCTTGCTCAAAATCCAGATTTTTGCGATTGGCTGACATAGCAAATAAAACTTCGCTGGATTTATCGCCATTTTTTTTGACCAGCAACCAAATACGACGTTCACGAATATAAAACATCGAAAAAATGCCGATGACCAATAACACGGAGCCTAAGTACACCCATTTTTGCCCTGGCGATTTGGTTAACTGTAAACCGCTGGCTTCCAGCTGTTTGAAACCAACCAATTGTAAATAATATGGCGTGCCATAAAAAAACGTATCGCTTAACGCATTTAAGCTATCTTGCAACAAGATTTGCGTTTCAGCATTCATTGCCAATATTGGCTTATTGGCTTTAACCAAGCTTAGATTATAAGCCTCAAACGCGGCTGAATTAAGCATTTTAATATACGCGCGTGCAGCCTTTTCGCGCTCAGTTGATGGCACTGCTTTCTCAATCACTTTCGCAATATTGGTATAACCGCCTTCTGCATACGTTGTCAGCAATTGCACCACACTTTGCTCAAATTGCCTTTGCAATTGCGTATCTTTGGTTAACGTGCTGGCGGCTAATTTTTTGGCAATGATTGGATATTGCTGCTTATCCAACATCACGGCGCGAAAGCGCATAAATCCATCTATTTCAAAATCGTCATCGACAGGAATTTTTAAAAATTTAAACTCTTCCTGCACGGTTTCGCGCATGCCAGAAACAAAATACGATTTTCCATCTAACTGCATTGGCTGCATATAGGTTAAATATTCGCGCGCCTGTCCTGTGGCGTCGCGCAATTTATAGGTGATATTGGGACCAACGTTGCGTGGTTTGCCTTTGCCATCTGGCGTTAAGTTAATAATATTAAATTTGCGAAATTCATTAAACTCAACGCTTAACTGATTACCACCTTCACCAACCGTGCCTTTTTTAAAAATCTCTCCTTTGAGTGGGCTTGTTTGTATGTCTGGCTTGGTTAAATCCCATACTTTAAAATCAACCGCCGATCCGCCATCCTGAAAATCGGATTGATATATGGCGATGCCTTTGTAAATTAAAGGATGATTCACGCTAATGGTTTTGGCCAGCGGCTGTTTTAAATCTTTGTCGGTAATCACAATATCGCTTTCAAACGATTTTGGCTGACCAGTGGCGTAATGTTCAATGCGGAAATCTTTTAGCGCCACTCTAAATGGCAGCTCTTGCACCAAATAACCATCGCGCACGCGCACAAACGCCACGTCGTCGCTTACACCTTCTGGCAAGGTCATATTGGCACGAAACGATGGGTTGCTATCGCTAAGGCGGCTGATTGCTGGTACCTGACTTTCGGGAATATCCAGTATTTCTACTTTTTTGTGACCCAGCAACTCTTGCACTTTAAACGGCAAATTGCCATCTAGCAAACCACCAAAAAAGATAATTACCATGGCAACGTGAGTAAAAATATAGCCCAAACGCTGATGCGTCCCCACTTTGGCGGCAATTAATTCATCGCCATTTTGCTGGGTGTTGAGTTTAAATTTATAGCCTTGCGAAGTTAAGTAGTGCGTTAACTTGGCTTTAGTGTCGGCAATACTGTTATCCGCATCCTTTGCTGGCTGATTAAAGCTGGCTTGATGGCTGAATGCACGCAATGATTTTTCGGCCGCGTGTTCTTTAAAGGTTTTCCATTCGCGCACCATTGATGGGCTGTTACGATAAATACACAAACTGGTCGAAATCACCAAAAACAATAAAATTAGCAAAAACCAGGTTGCGTGATACACATCATACAAACCCAGCTTTTCAAAAAGCTCAAACCAGAATTGGCCAAACTTGATAATATAATTTTGGTACGGTTCGTTTTGTTTTAACACCGTGCCGATAATCGACGCAATGCCCAACACCGTGAGCGTGCTCACTGCAAAACGCATCGAGCTGAGCAGCTCATAAAAACGTTGTAATGTGGAGTGGTGTGATTTCAAGATGAAGGCTTAACGCTAATTATCGCCAATGCGACGACATGAAGATTTGAAAAAAATGGCTTTAAAAAATTCTGCGCTAAAAAAGCCGCAACCCGCGGCTTTTTTAAACATGCCGAACAATTAACGCAAGCCTTGCATGTAATCCGCAACTGCCTGCATTTCTGCCTCAGTCATTTTGGCTGCAATTAGCATCATCATAGGTGCATTAGCACGCTCACCGGTGCGAAAAGTCTTTAGCTGTTGCAGCGTGTAATCGGCATGCTGACCTGCTAAGCGCGGGAACTGCCTAGGAATACCCGCGCCGTTTGCACCATGACATGAAGCACAAGCTGGCAGATTAGTTTTAGCGATACCGCCGCGATAAATTTTTTCGCCCAACGAACCTGCGCCATTAGTTTTAGCTTTTGCCAGGTTTTGTTTTTGTGCCGCAAAGTAGGTAGCTAAATTTTGCATATCTTCAGGTGTTAAGTTTGCCACCATGCCACTCATCACCGCGTTAGCGCGCGTACCTTCTTTAAAGTTTTTTAACTGTTTTAATAGGTATTCTGGATGCTGGCCCGCCAGTTTTGGATTTAAACTAATGACACTATTGCCATCTGCGCCGTGGCAAGCTGCGCAAACATTTTCAACGATTTTCTTTCTGGCATCGTCATTGCTTGCAACTGGCGCTTGATTTGCTACAACTGACTCGGTTTTTTCAACTGTTTTTGTTGCGGAAATTGCCAAAGATGAACATAAACTGAGCGCTAAAACGGCGATTAAACTCACATGCTTAAACATTGTATTGCTTTCCTAACTATTTAATTAACTTAATATTTTATCAGAGTTATATTTTATCAAATTAGGCCTGTTCGTGATAGCATTTATGCCTTAAGTTTTACAGACATTCCACGCCATGCCGCTTTTTCAAAATGCTACCTTTTTTATCTCTGCCCATCATTTACGCGATTTACCAGCTGCATCGGGTATCGAAGTCGCTTTTGCTGGCCGCTCAAACGCAGGTAAATCCAGCGCACTCAATACACTAGCCAATCACAATCGCCTGGCATATGTCAGTAAACAGCCTGGTCGTACGCAACTGATTAACTTTTTCACATTGGGTAACGACAGGCATTTAGTCGACTTGCCTGGCTACGGTTACGCAAAAGTGCCCGAAAGTATGCGGGCGCACTGGCAAACCGTGCTGGCGCGTTATTTAAGTGAGCGCACCAGCTTAGGCGGCTTGGTGTTAGTCATGGATAGCCGCCATCCGCTCACACCACTAGACCGCCAAATGCTGGATTGGTTTTGCCCAAGCGGTAAACCTGTGCATGTTTTATTGACTAAATCCGATAAATTATCGCGCGGCGAAGCGGGATTAACACTGGCGAAGGTAAGAAAAGAGCTGCTGGAAACCTGGGACAAAACCTATGGCAGCAGTTGCACCGTGCAATTATTTTCTAGTTCTAAAAAACTGGGCGTAGAAGAAGCTGAGAAAGTGATTGGCGCTTGGTTGTTTGCTGGTGAAGCTGTGGCTTAAAAAAATCTTAAAAAATACATGCTGCATAACGCACTAGGTTGCGCTTTTTATGTCAAAAACTCACTAGCTTCACTGGAGTAGGAGAGTCGAAATGTTCAGTAAATATGCGATTGTTTCAGGTGTTGTTTTTGGTGCAGTAGCATTGGTTCAACTTGTGCGGGCAGTGAATCAATGGTCAGTACAAATCGGTAGTTTTAACGTCCCAGTGTGGGCTTCTTGGATTGCGACGATAGTCGCCTCTAGCTTATGTATATGGGCGTTTAGGACTAGAGGAAAATAGCAATTTCAGGATTTGCGACTAAACATCAGATCCCAAACACCATGACCTAACTGAATGCCCCGATTTTCAAACTTGGTTAACGGTCTGTAATTGGGTTTTTCAGCATATTCTTGTGTTAAGTCTGTCGCCGTATTTTGCAATAGTGGCTCCGCTTTTAACACATCCAAAATCCATTCTGCGTATTCTTGCCAATCGGTTGCCACATGAATGTAAGCACCCACTTTCAATTTCGCACATAACCGCCTGATAAATTCTGCTTGAATCAACCTGCGTTTATGATGGCGTTTTTTATGCCACGGATCAGGAAAGAAAATATGCACGCCATCCAAACTATTATCCGCAATCATCTGCTGCAGCACTTCAACCACATCATGCTGAATCACGCGAATGTTGCTAATATTTTCTTCTTGAATCAGCTTGAGCAAACTGCCCACGCCTGGCGTATGCACTTCTGCCGCCAAAAAATCGCAATCGGGCAAATTTTGGGCGATTTTTGCCGTACTTTCACCCATGCCAAAACCAATTTCTAGTATTTTTTTAGTGTTAACTCTGCCAAATACTTGGTTTAAATCCAGCAATTTTTCGGCATATTCAATGCCAAACTGCGGCCATACTTCCTGCAATGCACGCTCTTGGCCTTTGGTTAATCGACCTTGTCGCAGCACAAAGCTGCGGATGCGGCGATTCTTTAAATCGTTGTCTGGCGTTTCTTCCGAGGTTTTATCGAGTGATATTGTGTTTTCAATCATGTCGCGCATTATACTGAATTTAGGCTCAATTTATTTTAAAGCATGTGCGCTTTATCGCCACTTTTAAAGCCAATCAAATCGCTTGAAATGTTTTTGCTCAATGCAATCACTTTAAATAACTCGCCCATTTCGGCGGGCGAAAGTAATTTCTGCGCGGCTGATGCAAGCGGCAGGTAGGCATCGATGTTGCTTGGTGAAGTTTCAGCCAAAATTTCTAAAATGCCGCAGTTCATTAAAAAGCTAGCCTGATTGCAGTATCCCGCCAAACTTAACCCATTAGAAAGCCCAGTTTCTGCAATGGCGGTAAAATTCACATGCGCAGTCACATCTTGCAAGCCAACATGAATTAGCGGATTACTATGCGCATAATGCTGATAATGGCACATCAATGTGCCTGTTTTGCGCTGCAGATGAAAATACTCTGCCGCGCCGAATCCATAATCCAGCATCAAGATAACGCCCTGTTTTAACGATTGTGCCAAGCTTGCAATCAACCCATTTGCCGCAGGGCAAGCTTCTGTCAGATAATCATTTGGCAAAGCGTGCGCACTCGCCTCTTTGATTAAATCTAAGTCCGCCAACTGCTTATCTTTCCATTTAAATTGATGTTGTTCGGCATCAAACGTAACGCCCCGTTCAAGCCAATCTTGCTCAGATTGATAGATAAGATGCACAGGAATCGCATCTAATACTTCGTTACCAAATATCAAACCAATAAAATCTTTAGGTAATGTATCTAGCCAAATCACACGCTTGAATAAATCTATTGGTAACAGCGCCAGCAAATTTTCAAGCTGGATCTGGCGCAAGTAATCACTTACTTCTAGAATATAGTATTGTGCTGGCAACTGATTTAATTGGTGCAATTCAAGCATTAAGTCGGCGGCCAACTTGCCTGTTCCCGCACCTAACTCTAATATATTCGAAGCTAAATGATCGCCATGCGTTTCTTGCATGATTTGCGCGGCTTGCCTTGCCAGTGTGCGAGTGAAAAGCGGCGAGATTTGCGGCGCAGTGACAAAATCTCCACCACCTTTTACAGAATCCGCGAACTTAACGTTGCCGCCACTGTAATAACCTAAGCCGGACGTATATAAAGCCATGTGCATAAATGTAGCAAAATCTATCCAACCACCAGAATCCATGATTTTTTGATGAATAAAAGTGGTTAACTTTTGGCTACAACTTTGCGCGAACGGATCTGGAATTGGTAGATTTAGATTTAATGATAAGGCCATAAGCCATTATAATATTTGATTACTAAAGTGAGTAAAAATTGACCCAGCCTAACCACAATAAAATTTTAAACAACAAAGTTGTGCTAATCACTGGCGGCGCAAAACGCGTGGGCGCGGCCATTTGTCGCGAGCTGCATGCCTGCGGAGCACAGTTGATGATTCACTATAAATCGTCTACCAATGAGGCACGGGCACTACAAGCAGAGCTAAATTTACAGCGTGCGAATTCGGTGGCGATTATTCAGGGTGATTTACTCAATATCGCGGTTTTGCCTAGCTTGATACAAGAAACGGTGAAGCATTTTAACAAATTGGATGTGTTAATAAATAATGCATCCAGCTATTACGCCACCGAAATCGGTACGATCACCGAAGATAACTGGCAAGATTTAATGGGTAGCAATTTAAAAGCGCCGATGTTTTTAGCGCAAGCCGCTGCTATAGAATTGCGCAAGAATCACGGCTGCATTGTAAATATCACCGATATGCACATTGAACGTCCGAAAAAAGGTTATGTGGTTTACAGCGTTGCCAAAGCAGGTTTGGTCACGCTAACTAAATCACTTGCGCATGAGTTAAGCCCAGAAGTGCGCGTAAATGCAGTTGCGCCTGGCGCGGTACAATGGCCAGAAAATAATCCACAGTTTGATGAAGTGTATCGCCAACGCGTCATTTCGCAGACCTTACTCAAACGCGTTGGCGAAGCGACCGATATTGCCAAAGCGGTCAAATTCCTGGTGGCCGATGCGCCATTTATTACAGGTCACGTGTTGGCGGTAGATGGCGGACGTTCTTTAAATTTATAGCTTCAAATTAAGTATCAACACTCAATATGATCAAACACTTACCCGAAAACCATTCCAACAACTTCATCAAGCTGCGCAACAGCTTAATTTCGTCCACTGGCAAGGCCATTGGCGATTACAACATGATTGAAGATAATGATACGGTTTTGGTGTGCATGAGCGGTGGCAAAGATAGTTACACCATGTTAATGATGTTATTGGCTTTGCAAGAACGCGCGCCGATTGATTTTAAATTGATCGCCATGAATTTGGACCAGAAACAGCCGAATTTTCCTGCACATATTTTGCCTGAATACTTTAAAAATTTAGCTGTGGATTATCGTATTGTTGAAGCCGATACTTATTCTGTTGTGAAAGAGAAAATCCCAGAAGGTAAAACTACCTGTAGTTTGTGTAGCCGCTTGCGGCGTGGCATTATCTACACCACCGCCAAAGAGCTTGGTGCTAATAAAATCGCGTTGGGACATCACCGTGACGACATCGTAGAAACGCTTTTTCTTAACCTGTTTTTTGGGGCAAAATTAAAAGCCATGCCGCCCAAATTGGCAACCAATGATAAGCAAAATGTAGTCATTCGGCCTTTGGCTTATTGTGCGGAGAAAGACATCGCCAGTTATGCGCGTCAAATGGATTTCCCGATTATTCCGTGCGACCTCTGTGGTAGCCAGGAAAATTTGCAGCGCCAAAAAGTAAAAGATATGTTGCAGACTTGGGAGCGCGAACAACCTGGACGCATCAATAATATCTTCCGCGCGATTGGCAATGTTGAGCCATCACACCTTGCTGATTTCAATTTATATGATTTTAAAAGTTTGACGCAGGCCAAACTTGAAGATGAAGACCCGCTATTTGGCGATATTGCCGCTAAAGAATCTGTAAATGATTTAGTAAATCCAAGCGGCGCGTTAAGTTTAGCCAGCAACAATGGCACACGCATTGAGTTCACCCGAAACAAATAAACGCACCTTTTATCAAATTTGCTGCTTTTTTGCATTGACTTATTGTCTATAAGCCAATTAGCTTGCTATCATCTACGCAATTATTCACTTTTAGCCATTATCTTAGGCATTAATGTCCAAACTACTCATTGTAGAATCACCTTCTAAAGCAAAAACGCTCAAGAAATACCTTGGTAACGATTTTGAGGTATTAGCAAGTTATGGCCATATTCGCGATTTAATTCCTAAAAATGGCGCAGTTGATCCTAACAATCATTTCGCTATGAAATATGACATTATCGAACGCAATGCTAAGCACATGGATGCAATCACGCGCGCGGTGAAAAATGCAGATAGCATTTATCTGGCAACCGATCCGGACCGCGAAGGTGAGGCGATTTCGTGGCACATTGCCGAAATTTTGGCTGAGAAAAAACTGCTCAAAAATAAGTTATTAAAACGCGTTGAATTTAACGAAATTACACAAACTGCTGTAAAGCATGCCATTGATCATCCGCGCGATATCGCGATGAATTTAGTCAATGCGCAACAAGCACGCCGTGCGCTGGATTATTTAGTTGGCTTTAATTTATCGCCCTTATTATGGAAAAAAATCCGTAGAGGTTTATCTGCTGGTCGTGTGCAAAGCCCTGCATTGCGTTTGATTGTAGAGCGTGAACTGGAGATTGAAGCATTTAAATCTCAAGAATATTGGTCGATTCATTTAGACGCGCTGAAACATGCGCACAGCTTTAATGCCAAGTTAATCCAATTAAACGGCGAAAAAATCGAGCAATTTAGCGTGATTAATCACGATCAGCAAGCTGATATTGCCGGCAAATTATTATTAGCCAGCGCAGGCAAAACTACTGTTTCGCGCGTTGAGAAAAAACAACGTAGCCGTAGCCCTAGCGCGCCATTTACTACTTCTACACTACAACAGGAGGCTGTTCGTAAGCTGGGCTTTACCACAAGCCGAGCAATGCGCGTAGCGCAACAATTGTATGAAGGCGTTGATGTAGGTTCTGGTACTACCGGATTAATTACCTACATGCGTACCGATTCGTTCAGTTTGGCGACTGAAGCAGTGATGAGCATACGCGATTATGTGAAAAAGAATTTTGACGCTGAATATTTGCCAAAATCGCCCATCATGTACAAGACCAAAGCCAAAAATGCGCAAGAAGCGCACGAGGCGATTCGTCCTACCGATATTTCACGCAGCCCAAGCGCAATGCGTAAATATTTGAATGATGAACAGTTTAAACTGTATGAAATGATTTGGAAACGCACATTGGCTTGCCAAATGTCACCCGCCAAATTTGATGCGGTGAGTGTAGATTTAAGTGTCGGCTCTGAAGCAAATTTGTTCCGCGCAAGCGGCCAAACGTTAGTATTCCCAGGATTTATCGCGGTATATATGGAAGGCCGTGATGACGAAGAGGAAGAAACTGAGGCTAAACTACCACTCCTTGAAACTGGCGAAGTTTTAAATGTAGAAAAAATCTATGGCGACCAGCACTTTACCGAGCCGCCGCCAAGATATGGTGAGGCTAGTTTGGTGAAAATTCTAGAAGAATACGGCATTGGCCGTCCTTCGACATACGCCAGCATTATCAGTACCTTGCAAGATCGTGAATACGTGATCTTAGACAAAAAACGCTTTACGCCAACCGATGTTGGGCGTGTGGTGGTTAAGTTTTTAACGGAACATTTCACTAAATATGTGGATTACGACTTTACCGCCAACCTAGAAAATGCGCTGGATAATGTTGCCGATGGCTCACGCGAGTGGGTGCCGCTGATGGATGAATTCTGGCAAGGGTTTAATGCACAAATTATCAGCAAAGCCGATGTCGACAGACCTGGCAACGAGTTATTAGATGAAGCTTGCCCAAAATGTGGCAAACCTTTACAAAAACAATTAAGCCGTTTTGGTAGTTTTATTGGCTGTACTGGCTATAACGATGAGCCAAAATGTGACTATAAACGTAGCCTAAACGGCGCAGCACAGCCTGGCACCGACCCTGTCACTATTGGAATTGACGCAAATTCTGGCAAAGAAATTTACTTAATGAATGGACCGTATGGGCCCTATCTGCAAGTTGGTGTAGCAGTTGAAGGCGAAAAGAAAAAACCGAAACGCGTTAGCATCCCCAAAGAAGTACCGATTGCAAACGTAAACATCGACATTGCCAATATGTTGCTGTCGCTACCGCGCGATTTAGGTTTACATCCAGAAACCAATAAAAAAATTGTGGCCAATATTGGGCGCTTTGGACCTTATATAAATCATGATGGTAAGTTTAAATCGATACCAAAATCGGATAGCGTATTTAGCATTGATAACGCAGGTGCAGTTGCATTGCTGGCTGCTGCCAATACAGGCCCCGCACCGTTACTAGAGCTCGGTGCGCATCCATCTGGTGAAGGTCGAATAGAAGTATTTGCTGGCCGCTATGGCCCTTATGTACAACATGGCAAACTGCGCGCAACATTGCCGAAAAGCATTGAGCCAGAAACATTGACCCTGGAAGAAGCACTAGGATTGTTGGCAGAAAAAGCAGCCAAAGAAGAAGCTGGTGGTAAAACAAGCGGTAAAAAAGTAGCTGCTAAGAAACCAGCGGTTAAAAAAGCAGCCAGTGCCAGCAAAACAGCAGTTCAAAAAACGACGACTAAAAAGCCAGCTGTTAAAAAAGTTGCCGCTAAAAAAACTGTCACTAAAAAACCTACTGCAAAAAAAGCGGCTGCCAAATAATATTGATCAATAAACAACTTTAGCTTGTCAAAAAAATGTTTGAATAAAAGTAGTTAAGTGATGGTCGCACGCATTAAAAAAGGCTCTGAATATTAATTCAGAGCCTTTTTTAATGCGTTTGAATAACTAACTAATTGATCATAAAATTTTGTATGAGTTTTTAAATTTAATCTAAGAAATCCTGCCCGCCATCACTTCATTACTTTGTTTAGGCTCCATATCAAAAGTACTTGCCTGTCCTGTCGTAGTTGGTTTTAGTTCAAGGTTGTATTCCACCCATTTACGCACCCGGTTTGCGTCGCCAATACGGGTCATTTTGCCGCTTGAATCCAACAGCACAATAATCATTGGCTCGCCAGCGATTTGTGCCTGCATTACCAAACAGCGGCCCGCTTCATTAATAAAGCCTGTTTTAGATAAGCCGATTTGCCACTGGCCACCACGCACCAGGCCATTTGTGTTATTAAAGTTAACAGCGTTTGCGTATCCATTCATATAAACCTCATGAGATGGACTTGTACTCGCCAATCTGATTTCTGGATATTGATAAGCTGCTTGCACCATTTTGGCCAAATCTTCTGCCGTAGACATATTATTGCTATCCAAGCCAGTTGGGTCTACAAACTGAGTATTAATCATGCCGATACCAATTGCTTTAACGTTCATCGCTTTAACAAACGCATATCGTCCACCTGGATAATGACGGCTAATGGCAGATGCGGCGCGGTTTTCCGATGCCATTAAGGCTAATTGCAGCATATCGCTGCGACTAAGTGTTGCGCCTACTTTCAGCCTTGAACTGGTGCGTTTTAAGTAATCCACATCTTCATCGGTAACCACCAGCATGTCGTCCAGTGATAATTGCGCATCTAGCATCACCATTGCAGTCATTAATTTGGTAATAGATGCGATAGGCGTAGGCGCATTTGTATTTTTTGCGTAGATTATCTCACCAGTATTTTGATTTATAACCAACGCCTTAGCCGAAGCAAGCTGCAACATGCTGCTACCATCAAAGCGATCGGCGGCTAAATATTGCGCTTGGCTTAACGCAGGCGCCTTGCGAGAAACGCGCGATTTATAGAGAATCTTTTTGACTCGACTACTTTTGATGCGAGCGCCTGAAGAGATACGTGATTTACTGGCAACACTTTTCTGGTTAGCGCTAACGCGCTTCAGCGGTTTTTTTTCTACTGCGAACGATTCCATCGGTAACGTGACCAAAGTAACCGCAACGTAAACCAGCATGATTTTCTTTAAAAATTTATTCATATTAAATACCTTAATTTCGACCACCCTTAAAATCCATAATATATAGAAAATGATTATTTGTCATTAAGTTAGCGTATATTTATAAAATTAATATTAACATTTTTAGTAATTAGGCTTTTTTGACACAGCCTACAAAACGCAAGAAAAAAATTAAAAAAAATTAAATCAAGTGACAATTTGTAGCTTTATGAGAAAATGCCTTAATCAACACACTTCATACTAAACCTTGCATATGAACATTCCAGACAATGTATATTTTACTGCGCAACACTTATGGGTAAGCCAAATTGCGGGTGAATGGCTAGTTGGCATTACCAATTATGCACAGGATTTATTAGGCGATATTGTCTTTATTCAACCGCCTAATATTGGAGACGAATTGAAAAACGGCACCGCTTGCGGTATTGTAGAGTCGGTTAAAACTGGCTCAGATTTACATGCTCCGATGAATGGCGTTGTGACAGAAATTAATACCGAGCTATTAAATGCGCCAGAAGGCATTAACGACAATCCTTACAAAGCGTGGATATTTAAATTTGAGCCAGCCAGTATCACAGAAACTGACCATTTTTTAACCGCACAAGCTTATGCAGATTTAATTAAAGGCAACTAGACGGAATAACTGAGTTGATTCTACGGCAGTATGAACTTCACTCTGAGTAAAAGTTCTTGTAATTCATCGGTTAACTGACGCCTCAAGTCACTCTCTAAAGCAGGTAACACGCCAGCTAGTATCTGTTGAACATTGTCACGCAATACCTCTTGTATAGCAGGCAAATCGCCATTTACTGCAACCAAAAAACTATCTTTTAATGACGCAGTTTGCACGTTCATTTCTTCTACAAAAGCAGTTTTAACTTGGCTAGCTGCTGCCTCATAAATTTCAGGCATTGCTGCTGCTAAATTATTACGCATCTGAGTTAACGCCTCATTTTGCATAGATTGCAATTGTTGCTGCAAAGCTTGCTGCGCGTTTTCGGTAATGGCTTGATACGCGCTGTTCATTTCAGTACTGACATTTGTTTGATGCTGTTGTAATGATTCGGCCTGAAAAGCCTGCATTTGCTGATTGATGTCTTGCGCGATGCGTACAGTTGCCTCTGTTTTGAGCGCTTCTGCCTGTGTGGCGATTTCGGCAGAAGCCGCTTGGGTGGATGTCTGCATCACATCCGTCAGCAGCCGATCCACTTTAGTCACCGCTTCTGTTTGCAAAACGGCAATTCTCTCCAATAAACTGGTGTGCACTAAATCCGCGCTGGCTTGATACATGCGCGGCAATTCAGTTTTGAGATCTGCCTTGGTTTTATCCACAAAATTTGCGGTGCTAGCTTCTACTGCAAGCTTGGTATTCTCCAACTCAATTTGCAGTTCTTTGATTAAGTCTTTTTTCAGCACATCCCGCAAAGTGTCCAGCACCGCTTGCTTAATTTCAGCCTCTAATCTAGGCCTAACATGTCCGGTCACACGCGCAATAAATTCAGGTGTAATACCCAAAGTTGGGTCATCTTGTCGAGTTGACGGAGGCTTAAGGCTAATATTTTGTTTTGAATCGACAAAAATCTCTTGCTTGACTTTAGGTTGATATACATTAGTCAACACTGGAATTTTGTTCTCTTTTGATTGATGATCAGACAAAATATTCTCTATTCAATGTTCGCTTCGACCATTTTAGCATGGTCATTATGTTTAATCTCATAACCCCTATCGCGATAAAATTTGTAACGCTGGCGCGCACTTAGCTTATCCGTATCATCATTACCCACAATCTCGACCAATTGCGTAAATCGACTAAAAAAACTGGGCTGGCTTGCAGTTAAGTTGATTAATAAATCATCTTGAAATACTGCGTCCATTTCATTATTTTCATTTTGCACGCAGGCTATCACCACAGACGTGCTGATAGCCTGCGCGTGGTTTGCCATCACGTTTGGCAAGAAACTATCGGGTTTACTTTGCCACAAATTTTCTGCTATTTCAGAAGCATTACGTTTATTATCGGTAAAAATAGTGACTTGCCTGCGTTTAAACAAAGCGTGTTCGACTAGATTTTCTACCAGCTTTTGTTTGTCTGCCACGTTAAAATAAAACTCAATTCGCGTCATTAAATATTGTGCTCAAATTAAGTGTTAAGTTAAGCCGCGCGTTGAATCAAAAATGTGGTCAGCAAAGGCACTGGGCGGCCTGTACCGCCTTTTTCTTTACCGCTTTTCCATGCGGTGCCTGCGATATCTAAATGCGCCCAATCGTATTTTTTAGCAAAGCGCGATAAGAAACAAGCCGCCGTAATACTGCCGCCAGCACGGCCGCCAATATTGGCCATATCTGCAAAATTACTGTCTAACTGGCTTTGAAATTCTTCCCACAATGGCATGTGCCAAGCCCTGTCGTGTGCGGCTTCGCCTGCTTCTAGCAACTCTTTGGCTAACGCATCTTTGTTACTGAACAATCCGCTTGGATGATGGCCCAACGCAATCACGCACGCGCCTGTCAACGTTGCGATATCCACCACCGCACTTGGCTCAAAACGCTCTGCATAAGTTAGCGCATCGCACAAAATCAAGCGACCTTCTGCGTCGGTATTTAGTACCTCAATCGTTAAGCCTGCCATAGATGTCAGAATATCACCTGGCTTAATCGCACCAGCATCGGGCATATTTTCGCAAGTTGGAATGACCCCAACTACATTAATGGCTAAATCCAGTTCGCCAATGGCTTTAAACGTGCCAAGAACACTGGCCGCGCCACACATATCGTATTTCATCTCATCCATATCACCACCTGGTTTTAATGAAATACCGCCGGTATCAAAGGTAATGCCTTTACCCACTAATACCACTGGTTTTTGATTTTTTTTGCCTTTTAGGTGCTGCAAAACAATTAAGCGCGGCGGCTCAATGCTGCCCTGCGCAACGCCTAAAAATGAACCCATGCCTAATTTTTCAATTTCAGCCTGTTCCAATACGTCCACTTTAAAACCGTATTGTGTAGCCATTAATTTTGCATGCTCGCCCAAGTAGATTGGCGTGCAGATATTGGGTGGCAAATTACCTAAATCTTTGGCGACGGTGACGCCCGCGGCAATGGATACACCTTGTTTAAGCGCAGATTCTGCCGCGGCATTGTTTGATTTATCCACATAGATGCTGACTTCAGTTAAGGCAATTGCATCGGCTTTTTTTGCTTTAATGGCGTTTACTTGATAACACGCATCCAATACCACTTCTACTAATTGGGCAACTTTTGCGTGAATGTTGGATTTCTTAATCGCAATTTCGGTTAAAAATAGGCTGGCATGCGCTACGCCTTTGGGCATGGCTTTAGTCGCTGCGCGCACTGCATCACGATATTTCTTCTCAGTAAATTCATCTTGTTTGCCCAAACCCACCAACATTACTCGGGTGGCTGCAATGCCATTTAGCTGATGTAGTACAAGTGTTGATTTAAGTTTGCCTTCAAAATCACCATTTTTTAATACAGCGCTAATGGCTTTATTGCAGGCTTTATCCAACTCTTTTGCGGCGTCGGTTAGTTTATTGCCTTCAAACACGCCCACAATGGCACAATGAGTGCGTTGTTTTTCAGGATTTCCGTTTTTTATGCTAAATTCCATTGTTCGTCCTTTTAAATTTAAAGCTATCGTTTAATTTAATTCGTTTCGGTCAATTATCCAGCGTTTTATGGCGAAATCAAAGCGCAAATTTGAAGCGGTGTTTTTAAACATGGTGTTTTAAACATACAGTGAAATCCAAAAACATAGTGTGAAGTCCAAATCGGAATAATTTTAAATTGCGCATATTCAAAAAATCATTATTGCATGAGCTGATTAGCACCGCTAGTGCGCTGTTTTTAATCCTCATGGGCATTGTCATTGCGCAACGTGCAGGATATTTAGTGCGTATCGCGGCAAAAGGCTTTATTCCCAATGATGCGATTACGACTATGTTAGGTTTTAACTTGGTTAAGTTCCTGCCGATGATTTTATCACTGACCATTTTTTTGAGCGTTTTACTCACATTAACACGCTGGCATCGCGATTCGGAAATGGCGGTTTGGTTTAGTTCGGGCTTAAGTATCAGCAATTGGGTACGGCCTATTTTGAATTTTGCCATGCCAGTGATTGTGGTGGTTTCTTTATTGAGTTTTTTGGTGATGCCGTGGGCGACGCAAAAAGTGGAAGATTATCGTGTACAGCTCAAAAGTCGCGATGAACTGGCATCGATCAGTCCAGGCGTATTTAAGGAATCCAATGGCGGCAACCGCATTTATTTTATTGAAGGTTTTGACGAGCTAGGTAATGTTGTTAAAAATATCTTTGTGCAATCGACTCAACATCAAAAAACCGGCGTTATAGTGGCATCGCAAGGCAGCCGCCAAAAAGCAGAAAATGGCGACAACTTTATTGTGTTAGAAAAAGGTCGCCGCTATGAGGCAAAGCCAAATTCAGCAGAAGTGTCCACCACCGAATTCGAGCGTTATGCGATTCGCATAGAAACCAAGGAAGTGGCGCGAGAACCTAATACAACCAATGCAATCTCTTCGCAACAGTTATTGCTGACGCATTCGCCCGCAGATATTGCAGAATTACAGTGGCGCTTAGCCATTCCAATCTCCGCATTGATACTGGTTTTGCTGGCAGTTCCGCTGAGTTTTGTCGATCCGCGTGCGGGACGCTCACTTAACCTAATGTTTGCACTACTTATTTATATTATTTATAACAATGTGTTAAGTATTTTTCAGGCCTGGGTTACGCAAGGCCGTTTAAATACCATGATTGGATTGTGGCCTGTGCATGTGTTCTTTTTATTACTGGCGTTTTACCTGTATTACCGCCGCAACTACTTGCTGCCCATCGTCCCGGCATTTTTATCGCTGCTTTGGCCAGGCAACTGGTTAAAAGCTAAAGCAACGACTTAACTTAACCCTTTTATGTCCTTAAATATTTAACACTGTGACTATCTTTAATCGCTATTTTTGGCAAGAAACCAGCATTAATATCTTGATGATCATGCTAGGGTTATTAGCATTATTCTCGTTCTTCGATTTGATTCAAGAGCTAGATACACTTGGCCGCGGCGGTTACGATATTGGCACCATGTTGATGTTTGTGATGTTAAGTATTCCTGGCCATATTTATGAAGTTGTACCTGTAGCGGTTTTAGTCGGCATGATGTATAGCCTTGGCACGTTAGCACGCAATTCAGAATTAGTGGTGATGCGAGTTAGCGGTATTTCGGTGGTTAATATTGGCTGGGTTTTAATTAAAGTGGGATTTTTATTCACCATCATCACTTTTTTGGTAGGCGAGTTAATCACGCCGATCAGCGAAAAAATGGCGCAACGCATGCGCATAAAAGCCACCGATTCGGTGATTGCACAAGACTTTAAAACTGGCCTTTGGGTAAAAGATGCAAAAAGTTTTGTCAATGTAGAAACCGTGCTGCCCGATGCCAGTTTGCTGGATATTCATATTTATGAATTCGATGAAAACTTCAGATTGCGTAGCATTAGCAATGCAAAAAGCGGTCAGTTTGAGGATGAGCGTTGGCGCTTAACCGATGTAACACAAACAAAATTCAATACCGCTAAAGTTATCCAAAAAAATACTGTACAGACGCAATTTTTTAATGAGGCCAATTGGAAATCGCTGATTCGCCCCGAGTTGCTAAATGTATTGTTGGTCGCGCCAGAGAAAATGTCCGCCTGGAATTTATATTCATTTATCAATCACTTAAGCGCTAATAAACAAAAAACTACGCGTTATGAAGTAGCGCTTTGGGCAAAAATGATTTACCCGCTCGCGTGTATGGTAATGGTGATTTTAGCTTTGCCATTTGGATTTTTACAACAGCGTTCAGACGGTACTAGTACCAAGATTTTTATCGGCGTATTGCTCGGCGTGGTTTACCAGATTATGAATCGTGTGTTCATCCATTTAGGCGTGTTAAACGATTGGCCGCCGTTGATGAGCGCGATTATTCCCACCATTTTGTTCTTATTTGCAGGGTTAAGTATGTTGTTTATCGTTGAAAGGCGTTAGCTAAGCGTTTTTTCTAGCCGAATAAAGCGGGTTTTAAGTATTCTGTCGTGTAAATAGTGTTGGTTTTTATCCAGCAAAGCCCATAAGAAACCCAACCCAAATACCAGCGCCGACATACTAGCTAATACATATCGAATCAATGCTTGTTTAACGCTTAGTTTGAACCCCGATTGATTAACCAGCTGCATTTTCCAGGTTTGCGTAGCCAAGGTTTGGCCGCTTTTGCACCAGCACCACACAAAATAAGCGCCAGTCATTAACCACAAACTGAGCTGCAAAAAAAATCGTTTATAAGACTGCGTCGCATCGCCAAAGATTGCGATAAAAATCCACGCGCTCATAAACCATAATGCAACCAGCAGCAACAATTCATACCCGCAGGCTGCCAGCAGCCTGAAATAACCTATTTTATGCAGAACATTTTTGTGTTCGCTGTCCGATTTTTCAATCATATCAATGTGTTAACTTTACCAGATATTTATCGATAAAAAAGCCCGCTATTGTGTAAGCGGGCTTTTAGCTGCTAAAACTTAACGCCAGATTCACTCCAAATCAGGCGCGTATCCTAATTCTGGTGATTCTTTACGCAACTTTTCACGTTCTGCTGCTGACAGCTTTTGATAATCGGCCCACTTTTTGCGTACTTCGTCTTTTTTATCGGCACTTAACGCATCAAACTGTTGATAACGCTTACGTGCATTTTCGCGCTCATATGGCGTCATGCGGCTCCAGCTGTTTAAACGCTTTTGTACGCGCTGTTGTTTTTGCGCGTCCATTTTTGGATAGTCTTTAGCGATATCCAGCATTTTTTCGCGCTGCCAAGGACGCAAAGTATCCCATTCCGATCCTAATGGCGCCAATACTTTACGTTGCTCATCAGACAATTCAGACCAACTGACCACTGGCGCATCACTCACACTCGTATCGCTTAACGATGATTTCATCCCGCCAAAATCGCCCAAAGCCACTTGCGTCTGCTGGTTGAGACGTAAGCTTTCCTGCGCGTTTAAATTGCCGACTACCAGTAATAACAACAGTAATATTTTATTCATTACACTTTAATTTTCTAAGCTCTTTAATTTTCTAAAAACAAATTTTTACAAGACACTGCAATTGCCGATATTAACACATGAATAAGCTGCACTTTAAAGCTTGGCTTGCGTGGTATTTAATAATGGCGCAAAGCCTGTATCTACAAACGCTTCTGGCGGCAATTCTGCACTAAGCAAAAACGCGTCGCCACGTTCAGTTTGTGGCTGCAACGATTGCATGATGACAAATCCGGCAACAATCGCGCCTAACAACAAGCCAGCGGATGCGATACGATGATGTTCTGCCCAGGAAAATAAATGATTGATGGTGCCATCTTGATTGATGGAAACACCTGATATTTTTTGTTGGTGCGCTTTTACTGCGATTTCGCGGCCATTCTCAAGCTGTTTTAATGTACGCATGCTCAACTCATTTGCATGCGTATTGAGCAAGCCAGCAATTTGTCGCGCTTGCAAATCCATCGAATCAGTCCCTGTCGAATTCTCTGTCAAATTTTTTTCTTTTAAATTGTCGGCTGTCATTACTTTGCTCCTAAATGTGCCATTGCCCTGCTGCCTAAGCCCTGTTTTTCTAAAAGGGCGGCCAAGGTGTGCACCGCACGCGAACAGTGTGTTTTAACACTGCCTTGCGAACAACCCATTACTGCAGCAGTTTCTGCAACGTCCATATCCTCCCAGTAACGCAATATAAAGGCTTCACGTTGACGTGTTGGCAGTTTTTCAATGGCTTTTTCGATGATTTTCATGGTCTGGCTTTGCTCAAGCTGCGCCATCGGATTTACCGATTCATCTTCTACATCAATGGTATCTAATGGATCGTGATCGTCTTCGCCATCTTGCCCAGCGCCAAAAGAGGAAAGTAGCGTCGTCCATAGATTACGCACTTTTTGCCTGCGCCAAAAATCGCGCATGGTATTTTGCAAAATACGCTGAAATAACATTGGATATTCGTTAACCGGTTTATCGGCATATTTTTCAGCAAGCTTTAGCATCGAATCCTGCACGATATCGAGTGCAGCATGCTCGTCACGCACAGCATAAACTGTTTGCTTAAAAGCCCGACGCTCTACATCGCGCAAAAAACCAGATAACTCTTGAGAACTTGCCATGGAATTGTTTAATTAATCGTTGTTAACAGTATAACAGTTTTAAGTTTTTCGCTGATTTTAGCTTTCAGCTAATTCACTTCGACAAGTTTGTTTATGGCGCGGTTTTAGTTACAATCCTAGTGTTAAGTAGTCTTAAAAAAATAGCTTTAAGTGAATATATATTAAGGAAATTTATGCTGCGCGTTTTACTGTTAATTGGGTTAGTTTGGCTGGTTTATATCGTTATTAAACGTGCATTTTCTGCATCCAATCTTAACAATTCCACTCAAAATCAACAAAAAGTCGAAGAAAAAATCGTGCAATGCACGCTATGTGGTACGCATGTGCCAGAATCGGAAAGCTTAATAAAAAATAATCAAGTCATTTGCAATAATCCCGATTGCATCAAAAGTCCAACTCAATAAATCATGGCTATTGACCTGACACCCAATATCGACGACAGCATTACCGCCACTCGCTGGCGCAGCCTGAAACTGTATAACGGTTATCGCATACTCATTGCGCTGCTTCTTTTAGCCTCACAAAGCGAGATGCTCAATGGACGTATTTTGCAAAATACGCAGGTCGATTTATTTTCTAGCCTGGTAGTGGGCTATTTTATTTTTAGCGTAATATCCGCCATCTTCACTTGGTTAGAAAAACCCAATATCGATTTTAACTTGCCCGCACAAATTATTATTGATATTGCATTCATTGTTTTATTAATGCATGCGCAACAAGATGGTATCAGCGGCATTGGTTTACTATTGATTATTACCATTGCCAGCGCCAGTTTGATCAGCGAAGGTCGACTAGCTTTGTTTTACGCAGCGTTAGCCACTATTGGCATTTTACTGCAGCAATCTTACAGCCTGATTACCGAAGCAAAAGACATGGGCAATTACACAGGTGCTGTGATGTTGAGCTTAAGTTGCTTTGCAACAGCATGGCTTGCACATAGCCTAGCAAAACGTGTGCAACAAAGCGAATTACTTGCCTCTCAGCGCGGTTTAGATGTCAAAAATATGGCGCAAGTTAACGCCTTAATTACCCACGAAATGCAAGACGGTGTGCTGGTTGTGGATCAGCATCTGGCTATCAAACATCATAATATTCAAGCCAAACGCTTATTAGGCTTCGATAGTGAAAATAACGAATCAGCCAATTGGCAGGAAAAATCCTTGCAATCTATTTCAGCAGAATTGAGCGAAATGATTCGGCATTGGATGCAAAACCGTATCCAATCAGCCAAACCTAACCACGCCAATATTTTAAAATTAAATGCATTGTCGCGCGAATTAAGGCTGAGATTTTTACCTGTTGCCGAAAACCGCAGTCAAGGCGCGGTGATTTTTATTGAAGACTGGTCGCAAATGCAAACCCAGGCACACCAGGTAAAACTAGCCGCTTTGGGCCGCTTAACCGCCAATATTGCGCACGAAATCCGCAATCCACTGAGTGCGATTAGCCATGCCAACCAATTGCTGCAAGAGGAAGAAGACAGTAACCCTGCCAGCAAACGCATGTTGCAAATCATTGCGGATAATGTGCAGCGGCTGGATCAGATTATTAAAGATGTATTGGAGTTGAATCGCCGCGACCGCACCAATCAGGAAATGATTCACCTTGAGCATTTTTTGGCGGATTTTTACACCCAGTTTTGTGCGGTTGAAAAGATTCCGCCGCATTGTTTTAAACTGGTGCTTGGCAATAATGATAGCTTGATTGCGTTTGATAGGCGCCATTTAAACCAAATCTTATGGAATTTATGCAAAAATGGCTGGCGACATTCTAAAAATGCAGAAAATAGCTTAAAGTTAACCGTATCCGCATCGGAAAAAATGCAAGACGCGCAAATTGAGATTAGCGACGATGGCGAAGGCATACCAGAAAACGTGCGCAATCATTTATTTGAGCCATTTTTTACCACAGAAAAATCGGGCACTGGCTTAGGGCTTTATATTGCGCGCGAACTGGCCGATGCAAATGGTGCTAAATTACAACTTAAAATACCTGCACAACCTGACAGTGCTGGCTCACAATTTATCATTTATATCAAAAAGGCTTAACTTTTAATGGCGCAGTTTAATTGCTTGGTAGTAGATGATGAAACCGATATTCGTGAACTAGTGACCTTAACACTGGAGCGCATGGATATTCGCGCTGACAGTGCAAGCAGCTTAACCGAAGCCAAACAGTTGCTCGCCAGTCAAACCTACAATTTATGCCTGACTGATATGCGCCTGCCTGACGGTTTAGGTTTGGAGCTGGTGCAGCATATTGCGGCCAATTATAGCGGCTTACCGGTTGCTGTGATTACGGCTTTTGGCAGTGCCGAAAATGCCGTTTCTGCCTTAAAAGCGGGCGCGTTTGATTATCTAACCAAGCCGATTTCACTTAAACAATTGCGCCCATTGGTTGAGTCTGCGCTTAAATTATCTAGCTCAGATGCCAAACAGACCAGTAATACCGTTGATTTAATCGGCAAATCACCTGCCATGGATTATGTACGTACCATGATTGCAAAACTGGCGCGCAGTCAGGCACCTGTTTATATTAGCGGCGAATCGGGCAGCGGCAAAGAATTGGCAGCGCGCTTGATTCACAGTAACAGCTCGCGTCGCGATAAAAGTTTTATAGCGGTTAACTGCGGTGCAATACCGGAAAACCTGATGGAAAGTGAGTTTTTTGGCTATAAAAAAGGTGCATTTACCGGTGCCGCACAAGATACTTCTGGCTTGTTTCAAGCCGCAAATGGCGGCACACTTTTTTTGGATGAAGTAGCCGATTTGCCATTGCCGATGCAGGTTAAATTATTGCGTGCCATTCAAGAAAAAAAGGTGCGTACTGTGGGCGGCACCACGGAAGAAAGCGTGGATGTACGTATCATTAGTGCCACACACAAAAACCTGAGCGAGATGATGAGTAACGGTTTATTCAGACAAGATTTATATTACCGCCTGAATGTGATTCAGCTAAAAATGCCAGCGCTAAGAGATCGCCCAGAGGATATTCCAGAACTAACACAAAAATTATTGCGCAAACTGTGTGATGGGCAATCGATTATGCTACCGATACTGGAAGAAAGTGCGGCTAAATTAATCGGCAAATTGCATTTTGATGGCAATGTGCGTGAACTGGAAAATATGCTGGAACGCGCACTGGCGTTGTGTGATGGCCAAAAAATATGCACCGACGATTTATTGATGGATGGTGAATTTAAATATAGAGCAGATGATAAAATCAGCTTCGACCCCAGCAAAAATCTTGAAGTCGGCTTGTCTGAATATTTAGAGGATATTGAAAAACGCGCCATTTTAAAAGCATTAGCCAAAGCCAATAATAATAAAACGGCCGCGGCAAAATTATTAGGCGTTAGTTTTAGAACCTTAAGATACCGATTAGCCAAGCTAGGCTTGGCTAAAGATGACGATGCGGATATGGCAGATGAAAGCTTGTACGAATAAATCGCCTAATTAAATTCACTTAAAAGTTGAGCTAAAAATATGGTTAAGTTGCGATTTTCTTAATCCACAATATCGTTAATGTAACGATAGACGAACCGAGGGAGGATTATCCAAGGTTACATTGAATAAGCTTTAATCAACTTAGGTTTAATTAACTTAGCTTTAATTAACTTAGGTTTGACTAACTATGCGCAATAAATAAACGTTAGCTTAGCGCGATAAACAAATAGGTGACGTACATGGCGCCGTTTACCAATAAATGCCACACACGAATACCGCCTTTTGCCAGCAAAAAACGCATCCACAATGCGGCAATTAAGGTAATCACAATACCCCAAACCACCTCTTGGCGCGGCTCCCAAGGAGTTAACGAAATGCCGATTGCTGGCAGCAAAGTCCCCTGAAACACCATTGCGCCGGTAATATTACCAAACGCCAGCGTGTCTTTACCTTTACGAATCCATAAAATACTATTTACTTTTTCGGGTAATTCGGTTGCGATGGGAATGATCAGTAGCGACAGCATCAAAGCTGAAATGCCCAGAATATGCGAGGCTTCTTCTACGCCATTAATAAAGCCTTTTGCACCCGCAATTAACAGTAAAAGACCGAGAATAATTTGCAAAGCGATTGTGTAACTATTGGTGGGAACACCCAGTCGATTCAGAAACATCGGCGTTTCCGCTTCAGTTGCGTGGCCTTCTTCAACCAAGTCTTTAGAGGCGCTTAGCGTCATCCACACATACACCACGTAAATCAGCACCATCACCACACCCAACATATGGCGCACCACTGCGTTTTCGTGCGGCACATACAAAGCGGCAGCGGCAACCATAAATGCAAAGATAAAAAAGTTTAAATCGCGCGTTAAACCAGTGCGTTCTGGGCGCAAATGGCCATTGGTGCCACGGCGTTTCCATACCGAAATCGCCATTAAGCTAATGGATAAAGTGGCCAGCATTAAAGGTGCGCCTAAAATCGCGCCTACGCCAATTTCATGATTGGTTGCCATGCTCGATGTACCTGCGAAAATCGCCAGCAGCGGCACCATCGTCTCTGGCAAAGCGGTGCCAACTGCCGCAAATAGCGAGCCTGTCACACCTTCTGAAATACCCAGCTTTTCACCCAAATGTTCCAGCGCATTGGTAAAGACTTCAGCCGCAATCAAAATAACAATTAGCATTAAAAATAACTGTAAGAAAACCATGCTCAAACATCTCTAAAAATTAGGTAAGATGTTATTTTATCGGATTAACAGTGATTTTAACTAAATAATTAATAATGATGCGCATCGATCAAAACGGAATACATAATACTGCCAAGCAAGTGGCATCGCCCAATTTCGATGCGCGCCCTTTTTCTGATGAGTGCGTCAAAGAAATTTGCCTAATTGTGATTCATAATATCAGCCTGCCGCCGAGCCAGTATGGCGGAAACGGCATTATTGAATTATTTACCAATAGCTTGAATCCAAACGAACATCCTTATTATGCAGAAATCTATACACGCAAAGTTTCATCGCATTTTTTAATCAGACGAGATGGCGAATTGCTGCAATTTGTATCGTGTTTGCAACGTGCTTGGCATGCAGGTGTATCGAGTTGGCTGGGACGTGAACGTTGCAATGATTTTTCGGTCGGAATTGAGCTGGAAGGCAGCGATTTTGAGGCATTTGAACCTGAACAATATAAGTCATTACAACAATTGATCAAAACATTAAAACAAACTTATCCAATTCAACATATTGTTGCACATTCAGATATTGCGCCTGGCCGCAAGACGGATCCAGGACCTTATTTTGATTGGGCACAAGTTAATCAAAACATTTAACCAAAATATCTTAACAATCGCGAATCATATGCAAAAAAAACTATTCAACCCTTCATATGCTTTTATTGGCTTCAGTATTATTTGTTTGGCAGCTTGCAGCAAAAATGAGGCCAGCGATACGAAATCTGAGCTTGCAGGTGTTAAGCCTACGCAAATCAGCGTGATAAAAGTGGATACGCAAAATTTAGCTTTGTATGAGGAATCTGTTGGCACATTGGAAGGCGTAATCGACCCAGTTGTCGCAGCCGAAATCGCCGCGCGCGTATTAAAAGTATTGGTGCATCCTGGTCAAACGGTAAAAAAAGGCGAAACAATTGCTTTGTTAGATGGCAGTGATTTTAATTATCAACGGCAAGAATCGCTTTCTGAAGTGGCGCGAATGCAAGCGTTGCTAGCTAACCAAGAAAAAATAGTGCAGCGCAACCGCACCTTAGTTGAAAAAAACTTTATTTCAAAAAATGCACTCGATGATGCCAGCACGCAACAGGATGCACTTAAACAACAACTAGAAGGCGCAAAAAGTCGTATCGCCACCATTAATCATAACAGCTCAAAAAATCGGGTGGTTTCTCCTACTGATGGCATAGTCGAAAAACAGTTGGTCGCCACGGGAGATTTTGTCAAAGTGGGCGATCCTATTGTGCAAATCATCAGCAAAAAATTACTGCGCGCGCACTTGCCTTTTCCCGAGCATATCGCCGCCAAATTAAAGCCTGGTTTAGTGGTGATTTTGACGACGCCAACGTCCAACAAAGAAGTGCGCTCTGTGATTAATGAACTTAAGCCATTAGTGACGGCAAATAATCGCAGCATCGATGTGATTGCGGATATAAAAGATGCGGCAGATTGGCAACCTGGCGCAAGTGTAAACGGGCGGGTGATTTTGGGCGATCGGCCCAGTGCTTTTGTGGTACCAGAACAAAGCATCGTGCTGCGTCCTGCTGGCGAAGTGGTTTACGAAATACGCAATAATGAAGCGGTGCAGCGCGTGGTAAAAACAGGCTTGCAGCAAAATGGTGGCGTAGAAATTTTACAAGGCTTAAACGGCAAGGAAACCATTGCGGTAGATGGCGCGGCATTTTTGACTGATAAAGCCAAAGTAAATGTTATTCAATAAATTAGTGATGCGTTTTGAATCGATTCAATCAGCAAATATTGATGTGTTTTGCGCGTTAAGTTAACGCATTACCAAGGTTAAAAATTAAATGACATTGCCTGAACTCTCGATTAAACGCCACGTACTGGCTTGGATGCTTTCTGGCGTGCTGGTGTTGTTTGGCATTATTTCCTACCAGCGCATTGCAATCGATCGCTTTCCGCTGATTGAGTTTCCCATTATCACAGTGACCACTACGCTTAAAGGCGCAAATCCAGACATTATGGATACGTCTGTTACCAGCGTGATTGAATCTGCAGTCAACACAACTGCTGGCATCGAGCATATCCAATCTAGCTCATCGCCTGGCGCGTCCATTGTTGTCATCACTTTTAAGCTAGAAAAAGACATTAATGTGGCTTATAACGAGGTGCAGTCCAAGTTAAACGAAGTGCTGCGCCGCCTGCCTACCGACATTGATCCGCCTATCTTAAAAAAGGCTGAAACCAATACCGAACCTGTTTTATGGCTGTCATTAAATGGCGATAGAACCATACAGCAATTGAATGTTTATGCGCTAAACACGCTAAAAAAGCAGCTTGAAACCATTGAAGGCGTAGGCGAAGTGCAACTTGGCGGCCGGCGCGATCGCAATATTCGCGTTTCACTTAAACCAGACCGCATGAATGCCTACAATTTAACCACGGCAGATATTGTTAACGCGTTTAATCGCGAACATATTCAGGTGCCGGGCGGATTTTTAGTCAGCAAAAATGCTGAGCGCCTGCTAAAACTAGATTTAGAGTTTCACAAACTACCAGCACTGGCCAACATGGTTGTCACCAACCGCGACGGTGCATCGATTAAGCTAAAAGATGTGGCTAATATTGAAGATGGCTTGACTGACTTTAGGCAACTGGCCCGTTTTAATGGCAAGCCGACGGTTGGTTTGGGCATTATTAAAGTGCCTAATTCAAATACTGTTGACATTATCAACGAGGTAGAACGCCGCTTAGACAGTGAAATTCGGCCTAATCTGCCGCCTGGAATGTTCATCGAGGTTTCTGCCAACGAAGGGCCATTCATTAAAGAAATGGTGAAAGCGCTGCAACAGCATTTGCTGGAGGGCACGCTTTTTGCCGCGCTGATTGTGTTAATTTTTATGCGCTCGCTGAGTTCTACCTTAATGATTTGTCTAGAGATTCCCGTATCGCTGCTGGGCGCAATTGCTGCCATGTATTTCGCTGGTTACACGTTTAATAGCATGACTTTATTGGCCTTGCTTTTGCTAGTTGGCGTGGTGGTAGATGATGCAATTGTGGTGCGCGAAAGCATTATGCGGCACTTAACTGGCGAACTTGGCACAGGCTTACACAATGTGGACCTTAAAAATCCGCACGCGGTCATGGCTTTCCGTCAGCAAGCCACCATTGATGGTAGTCGTGAGATTGTGTTTGCGGTGGTAGCGTCATCTTTGTCGTTGGTGTGTATTTTTGCACCAGTGATTTTTATGGATGGCATTATTGGCAAATTTTTTGAAGCATTTGCAGTCGTGGTCACGGTCGGCGTGGTGGTTTCGCTGTTTGTATCACTCACCCTCACACCAATGCTATGCTCGCGTTACTTATCAAGCTCAACTCAGCACGGCAAGCTATATCATTCATTGGATGGCTTTTTTGCCGGCTTAGATAATTTCTATTCGCACTTGTTACGCTTAGCCCTAAATCATCGCTGGAAAGTCATTTTTATCACGATTTTAGTCGTCGCATCCAGCGCCTTCTTTTTTAAACAAGTCACCAAAGAATTTGTGCCAGAAGCGGACGAAAGCAAATTTAATATCAGCTTTAAAACGCCATTAGGTTCCAGTTTGGACTACACCAATACGCGGCTGAACTTAATCGAAAAAGTGATGTTAAAACACTCCGACGATATAGCCAGCTTTTTTTCGGTAATTGGCGCAGGTTCGCAAGGGCAAGTCAATGCCGGGCGAATTAGTGTGCGTTTAAAAGATAGGCATCAACGTGCCAATACACAAAAAGAGCTCATTGCCATACTCAAAAAGGAATTGGGCGAAATTCCAGGTGTATCGGCTTTCCCTGTGCCCGCTAGCATGGTACGTGGCCAGCGGTCAGAGAAATTACAATTCAATATTACTGGCCCTAGCATTGAAAACGTCAGTAAATACGCCAAACTGATTCAGCAAAAACTGACCAATACAAAAGGTTTTGATAAAGTAGATTTAGATTTGCAATTAGATTTACCACAACTCAATATGCAAATTGATCGTGAACGGGCGGCTGGTTTTGGCATTAGCGCTGCCGATATTGCAAATGCAGTCAGTGTGTATGCGGGCGGCATCGACATCGCCAAATTTAATGATGAAGATGGCGACGGCCAGCGCTACGATATTCGCTTAAAAGCACAAAACGGTGTTTTTAATCAAATGGCCGATTTAAATAAAATCTATTTACGCGCCAATAATGGCGATTTAGTGCGCTTAGATAGCGTGGCGCAATTTAAGCAAACATTAGGCGCGGCAGTGATTGGTCGCTACGATTTGCAATACGCTGCCAATTTGTATGCCAGCCCGACCATTCCCTTGGGCGAGGCGGTGGAGGCGGTGGAGGCTGCTGCTAAGGCGATTTTACCTGCCGAATACAAATATAAATTATCGGGTCAGGCAGAAGAATTTGCCAAAACATTCAAAAATGTATCGTTTATTTTTGTGCTCGCTTTGGTGCTGCTATACATGGTGCTGGCTAGTCAGTTTAATTCATTCTTGCAACCGCTAATAGTGATGGTCGCGCAGCCGCTGGCCATTATCGGCGGCGTATTTGCACTATGGTTAACGGGTAATAGTCTTAATATTTTTTCCATGATCGGGCTGGTTTTACTCATTGGTTTAGTGGCCAAAAACTCTATTCTGCTGGTTGATTTAACCAATCAGCTGCGTGATAAAGGCCAGACGATTAATCAAGCACTACTCAACGCCTGCCCAATCCGCATGCGGCCTGTATTAATGACTTCACTCACCATTATATTGGCGTTGCTACCAGCAGCATTGGGTTTAGGTGCAGGTTCCGAAACCAACGGTCCGCTTTCTGTTGCAGTCATCGGCGGTATGATTTCATCTACTTTACTGACGTTGGTTGTGGTGCCAGCGGTGTATTCGCTGGCAATGGGTGGCGTGGCGAAATTGGAGCATCAACATCATTCCATCTAAACTATTTCAATATAATTAAGCCTGCAACACACGGGATTTAGCTTTTGCTTTGCAACAATAAAATAATCAAACTACTGATGACTTTCAAATACTGTTTAAAGCATTTTCAATTTTAATCTAAAAGTATTATGATGTAATACATATTAATACGTTGTTGAGACCTATTATGCAAACGGCTACAGCTGTAAGATTAGATTTAGGCATGAAAGAGCGGCTGAAAAAACTAGCCAAAGCGCGCGACAAAACGCCGCACAAAATGATGCAAATTGCGGTTAAAGAATATGTAGAGCGAGAGGAAAATCGCGAAATTTTTAAGCAAGAAGCAATGGCTTCATATCAACATTACAAAGAAACAGGGTTGCATGTCACTGGCGATGAAGTGATTGAGTGGCTCAACTCATGGGGTAGCGACAAAGTACTACCTACGCCCAAACCTCACGAATAGTATGACGCAAATAATCTTTGCCCCAGCGGCAATAGAAGATATGGCTAGATTATCAGATTTTTTACATCAAAATAACCCGCTAGCCTCCAAACAAGCGGGCATAGCATTAGTTAAGGCAGTGAAAATTTTGTCTGACTACCCGCAAGCAGGTAGGCCTGATGATGATGACAGTGAGTACCGTGAACTAATTATTGATTTTGGAAATAGTGGATATATAGCAAAATATCACTATAAAAATGACTTAGTTACCGTTGTTAAAATTAAACATCAAAAAGAAGCTGGCTATTTCTAACTTAAGCACTCCGCAACCAAATCATTCACCTGCTGCGCTGGCAGTGCGCCAAGTAATTTTACTCCACCTGCTAAATTGAGTTTTTTCATTGCCTCGCGAGTGAGAGTACGCTCAAAAAGTTTTTTATCTGAATGATAAGATGCGTGTAGTCTTCTTAAAACTGCAGAAAAAACATTTAAACACTGCGACGTTGTAGGTCGCTCAACAATGCTGGCTCTAACATCAGATTGATATAAAAGTGTGGTTAAAGCATCCTCTAAACTTAACCCATCAGCACGATTACAAAGTGCTGCCATCCACCATAATCTAGATGCAGCGTTGTTTCTTTCTACGCCGCGATTTGCAATGCAGAAAAAATGGTCTTTGATATATTTAATAGCGGCTACATCGTCTGCAGGAATTGGCCATCGCACACGCGCATATGGTAATAAAATTGTATGTGTTAGATACACCCATAACCTAGCATCACGTGCATGAAAGTATGTAAGATTTTGCATCGCTTCAAATATAATCACGCAATTTTTTACTTCCGCCTCATTTTTATTAGACGGCAATAGCGTTTTTAATTTCGCGTTATCTATTTCAAAATCGACTTCAAAAAAATGGTCTGGAATATTTGTCTCAAAGTCGAAGTAACCACTACGATACTTTTCAAGATTATCTTCAACTTTTAATTCAAGTTCTTTTAAATATTTTTCTTTAAAAAAGCGGGTTTTCATCGTTAATCATCTCTCGCTGTTAGCACTTCGGTGTTTAACCTTTTTAGCGGCTGTTGCATCATCTGTTGTGCAATAACATAAGCATCATCAACCTCTAAATTGCAATTTTTGTTATTTAAATGCTTCATGAAAACTTGCGCCCATTTTCTTTCACCGTATGGATTATCAGGGTCTTTAAGTTTTTGAATAGCCTCTGTCACTGCGCCAAAATAGATAGAGTTCACTAATATCACTTTGTTTTTTGTGCTGCTGCCACGTGCGGCGTCAATGATTCGCTTAGTCTCTATACTTAATACAATTTGTATATGCTCACCATCAAAATCAACCAGCCAAGCATCATTAGGCTGGTCTTCCTTTTGCACTAAATCCAGCACCGATGTAATCGGCTTAAATGATTCTTGGTCAAAATAAAACAAATAAGCATCATCTTGCGCTAACACATCACCCTCATTAAAAGTGAATGCCTCAGTTCCAAACTCGGGATTTACATCTGGCGAACTGAAATCTTCAATTTTCTTGGTTACTATTACATAAGGGTTAACTACAACGGCACCTTTTAAATCGCCCATGGCATAACTTGCCTGTGTTTTGTGTGAATTAGTACGAATTAAGTGCTGAAAATAAGTATCTCTACAAGACACCATTGCAACAAATTCTGCATTACCTAACTCCACTTGCGCTAATATTTCAGCTGAAGAAATGGTAAAACTCACATCAATCAATATACTTTGCCCGTCTGTTTTAGGGTCAACAGTTGTTTGAAAGTCACAATCTAAATAATCGTCACTATTTGGACGCAACACAGGGTAAGGAAACGCCTTATATTCATCATATTTCATAAGCCACCACCTTTAATGCGCCAAAATATGCTTGTTTCATACCAAGCTCAAGCTCAACTCGCTCACCTTTTGTCACCTCCACTACTACACCTGCATCTTTTAACAACCCTATACTGCTTGTATAAATAGCTACTTCATATTCTGCATCTGCACCTACTTGCATTACTTTAAGTTGAATCACACCTGTTTTAGTTGGTGTAAAAAACACTTTACGTGAATTATTACTTTGTATAATGGCGCGTATGTTTTGTAGTGCAACCAATGATTTTATAGGACTATCACCAGAACCTTGTTGTTTAGGATTATCTGTTTTCGTCGTTTTAGAGACATGATGCTCAATGTCATCACTGCCGCCAATATCCCCTCTATCTAAACCTAAGCCTGCATCCAAACCAGCTTTTTTACTTGCGGCCGATTTAAATTTCATTTGCTTAGCCCGAATAACAATACTGCCCATTGGATCGGCCTCTTCATTGTTTTTGCCACCACCTGATTCATTTTCGTCCCCAAAAAAAATTCTTTTAATTCGTCAATTGAGGTGATTTCAGTTGCGTCGTCCTTTGCTTGCTTTGCTAATGCTTTACGCACCATTGCGGCAATATCTTTAATCGCTTTTTTGCCTTTTTATTTTTCAATATGATTAATAAAAAATCAAGCTAGAAATCATCATGTCGATATTACCTAGAATGCAGTTACAATCTTTTATCATTTGAGAGCAACTAATTTGGCGATTAAGCATGTCTGATAATAAACATAAAAATTACGAAATTCTTAATCTAATTGGCTATGGTTTGGCCAAATTTAATAATGATTTTGTGATTAAGTTTGACGCAAAATCCAAAACTGAACTTTATGAATTCTTTGTTGCTAACGGGATTGCTGATACGGCTAGCACTGTTAAAAACCGTCAAGATTTATTTGACCCGTTTTTTGATAATGGCAGAAAAGGCTGGTGGCAAAAGGGTGATGTTTATATTCACCGAAAAATATTTATTGATAGTTTGTTTGGTAATCTGAATGTTGAAGATTATGCCGCGGTAGTAAAGCTATACTTAATAAACGAAAACAAACTAAGCGCATTTGATACAAAGGTAATTTCACCCATTATTAAAAGTAAATTCAAGCAACTAAAAACAACAGGTGAAGAAGCAGAAATTTATTTCCTTAATAACTACCTAAAAATTCCCGACTTTATGGATGGCGAAATTGAAGATGCTAGAAACTTTGGTGATGGCTACGATTTCCAAATTCAAACATCTGACAGCTTTTTTTTAGCAGAAATTAAAGGGATAAGAACCAAAAAAGGTGCTTTTAGATTAACTGAGAATGAGTACTTTAAAGCAAAAGAATATAAAAGTGATTACGGTATTGTAGTTGTGAGCAATTTGGATGACTTACCAAAAATGACCTTAATATTCGATCCGATTCATAATTTAGATTTAACAGAACGCACAATTGAATCTAAACAACTAAATTTCCATTCTAAATCTTTAGAATGGTAGCTTTAATGCAAAGCATACTTTTTTCTGTGTCTAAAATCGTTTAGCTTACTAAAAAAACAAACGAAATGTGCCAAATTTTTTTCACCCTCAAAATTAGCCAATAGGAAATTGAGTCGCCCATTTTTAAAACGATCAACAGAAAAAGCAACCATAAACAGTCTGTTTCTTTTTTGTGGCAACATTGTTAAATCGTAACAATCCAGTTCTGCGGAGTTTGATTCTCTAAACCAATATCCTAGATTTTTTAGCTCTTTAGTTACCTCTAAAAACCAAGCACCGCCTTCACCATTACGTAGATGGGGTGAGTTTTCAAGCACAATAACGGATGGCTTTTGATCACCAAACTCTCTTACTAAGCGAATAATTTCATAAAAAAGCATACCTCTGGAGTCATCAAATCCTTTACGCTCACCCGCCATAGAAAAACTTTGACAAGGGAAACCCGCATGCAAAACATCGACTGGCTCTAATTGATGGCTTTTAACACCAATATCTTTGATGCTTGCAGGGGTGTCGCCATCACTTACAATTCGAACATTTTTAATATTATGTTGATAAGTTTGTACGGCTGCTAGATTATTTTCTACAGCCCAAACGGTTTTAATACCCGCCTCTGCAAAACCAAGGCAAAAACCACCAATGCCAGCAAATAGCGCACCAGCCTTTAATTCATTATGCTGCATGATTGTTTAATCTGACTTATCTAAAACGAAAATCTTTTTGTTGGAAATATTGGTACTCATAAAGCTTTGCTTAACATCATCAAGCTCTTGTTGCAAAGCTTTAATAATCTGTTTAGCTTGTTGCTCGGTATAATCGTAGTTTTGCTTATTAGCTAGATTGCCAATAAGCTGAATGTCTTTGATCGTTTTATTCACTCGCTTATTAGCAAGCTCAATAAATTTTTCTGATTTAGTACTCATATTAAAAATATACACTACATTTTTAATATGTAGTGTATATTTTATAGATATTTTAAAATTTTTTAAATTAGCGCTTAATAATTTTAACCAAATATTCCAGCGTTAAACCTGCCACTTTTGGTTGCCACAAAGCAGCATTTTCGGGGAAGCTTTTAAACTCGCCGCTGCGCGCATAACCTAGCCGCTCATAAAAGGCGATGAGTTCTTCACGCAGGGTGATGACGGCCATATGAAAACCGACCACGCGCCACTCTCTTAACGTCATTACTTCTGCCGCTTGAATCATCATTGTGCCGTGGCCTTTATTTTGCAAAACCGGTTTAACAGCAATCATGCCAAGGTGAGCGATATTTCTACCATGCGCCTCTTGCCGTTCGCAGCAAATGGTGGCAATAATCTCATCGCGTAGCACGCCAACTAAAATAAACGCATCGTCACGCTTAATAATACTAGCCACTTCTTGCGTGGTGGTGCGCAAACCATCCAGAATATCCGCTTCGGTGGTCCAGCCTGCACGACTACTTTCGCCACGATAAGCGGAGTTGATTAATGCGGCAATTGCCTGCGCATCGCCTAATTCGGCTTTATGAAAGTGCAACATGACAATACTTAACCAGTTTTTGAGACCGAATTTTACGAGGCATGCTTTTGCACGACCTATTTTTTTAACACTAACTTTTGTACCACGAGGCTACCAATCATATCGCCTTGCACATTAACGGTCGTACGAATCGTATCCAGCAAACGATCAATCGGTAGCAAAATCGCAATCGCTTCGGCGGGCAAACCCACACTTTGCAATACCATCACCATCGTCACCATGCCTGCGCTGGGGATTCCCGGCGCGCCAACTGCGGCTATCATCGCAGTAAAAAATACAATTAATTGTTGGGTTAAGTTAAGTTCTATCCCCATCAAATTGGCTATAAACAATGCGGCGGCGGCTTCATATAAAGCCGTACCATCCATATTCATGGTAGCGCCCAGCGGCACCACAAAACCGGCGATTTCTGGTTTCACATGCAAATGTTGCGTGGCGCAACGCATGCTAACAGGCAACGTGGCCGAGCTTGAACTGGTGGCAAATGCGGTAATTAGCGCTTCGCGTGCACCACGCCAAAACCAGAATGGCGTTTTGCCAGTAATTAAATATAAAAGCAGTGGCAAAATCACTATGCCATGCAGCAATGTGGTGCCAATCACCACGGTCATAAATTTTGCCATGGTGCCTAGCATCGCGGTATCTTGCGTGGCGACCAGTTTAATTAATAAGGCCGCTATACCAAACGGTGCCAATACCATCACCCAGCCGACAATACGCATGGTGAGTTCTAAACCTTCTTGCAATAATGCTAAAATATTTTTATAGCGCTCGCCACCAATCACTAGCGCAATGCCTAAAATTAGCGCAAATATCACCACCGCCAGCACATTTCCTGTCGCCAGCGCAGCAAAAGGATTCATAAACAAGCCATGTAAAAACTGTGCAAAAAATTCAGGCAAAGGTAGCTGTTGTGTTTGAAAATTTTGCATAGCATCGGCAAACATGCCGATTTTAAGCCCGCTGCCAGCATTAAAATAATTGCTGGCAAATAAGCCTAATGCAATTGCAATTGCCATGGTAAGAGCAAAAAATAACAGCGTGGTCACCCAAACACGGTGCATCTGGCTGTGTTGTCGCAGATTAGCAATGCCCACCGCAATACTGCAAAACACCAGCGGAATCAAAATCATTTTAAGCAGATCGATAAATAACGTACCGATTAAGCCAGACACGTATAAACCGTTTTGCGCCAACGGGCTTTGCGCACCTAAGTGGTGGAAATATAAACCAACTAAAACACCAAATACTGCGCCAAGCAAAATTTGTGTATTTAGACTAGGCGTTTTCATGTGAACTACACCTTGTCTGCTTTGTTGGCTTTACTGGCGCTGGGTTCAGCAGTTTTTGCGCTTTTGGAAGTTGCCTTCTTAGCGACTACTTTTTTCTTAACTGGCTCTGCTTGTGGCTCATTCTCAGCCTCTATCTCTTCCACAACAGACGCTTTAATACTTTCAATCAATTCAGCCGCTTCTTGCACAATTTCTGGCGACATTTTTACAGCATCATTGGTTGGGCCTACCTTCTCAAACACTGCCGCAAAAAAACCATCGGTGCCATGTAAATGCGGCAATAGTTTTAAATAAACGCCAGTATCCAGTTTGATTTGCTGGTGACTTAACACCTCATTAGCAGGAATTAATTTGAAATCCAAATTGGCTGCTAAAAATGCTTCTGCGATTATTTCATTTTCATCAATTAACAAGCTGCATGTCGCATAAATCAAGCGTCCGCCAACTTTGGTCAACTTGGCCGCGCGCGCTAAAATATTGGTTTGTTTAATATTTAATTCAGCAATATCGGCTTCTTCAAAGCGCCACTTTAAATCGGGATTACGCCGCAAAGTACCAAAACCACTGCACGGCGCATCCACCAGAACGCGGTCAAATTTACCATTTAAACGTTTTAATTTAGGGTCGGTTTCAGAGCTGATGACCTGCGCATGCAAATTAGATAATCCAGAACGCTTAAGACGCTTGCCTAAATTAAGTAAGCGTTTTTCGGAAATATCAAACGCATATAATCGGCCCGTATTTTTCATCAATGCGCCAATCGCCAGCGTTTTCCCGCCTGCACCCGCGCAAAAATCCGCCACCATTTGCCCGCGCTTTGGCGCAACTAAATACGCCAACAATTGGCTGCCTTCATCCTGCACCTCAATTTTTCCTGCTTCAAACAACACATGTTTGCTAATATTCAAACGCGCACCCATGCGGATGCCGATTGGCGAATATGGCGTGATTTCGATGGTGTTATCTTTAATGGTATTTTCAGACAGCATACGTGCCAGCACTTCTTCGCGTGTTCCCTTAATGGTATTCACGCGCAAATCCAAACTGGCCTGCTCGAACATACTACGGCAAATGGTCAGTGCTTGCGTCTCGCCATACTGCGTCACCAGCTTATTCCACAGCCAATCGCGCACATCGGCTTGCACGGCTAACGGTAAATCCTGGGTAGATTTGGCTTTAATGGCATGCGCCCACTCGGTTTGCTGCTCATTTAAAATCGGTTCTAACTCGCGGATGCTCTTACCTTGCACACGCAACAGCCACGCCAAAATCAGCTTACGCGCATCATCTGGGTCATTGGCATCGTTCGCCGTTACCGCGCTTAAATAACGCAAGCGCCGCAAAACGCCATACACACTTTCCGCCACAAAAGCGCGATCTTTGGTGCCTAAGTCGCGATTATTGCGAAAAAATTCACCTAATTTAGCATCGGCTGGACTATTAAAATCCAGAATATTGGTGAGTAACATGGCTGCTTGGCGCAGTAGATTTGCATTCATTGTGTCATCTTAAATTTAAAATTAATTGAGTGTGGGTCGTGTAGTATTAATCCGATTTGCGACCAATTCATACACTTTACCGTTTTTTTCAGTTTTGCGAATTTTCACTGGCAAAAATTGATAATCCAGTGCCAGCCAAAGCTCGGTTTTTTCATCGCTATTTTCACTTTCATGAAAAATATGCAGGGTTTTAAGCTCGCCAAGCGCGCTATTAATATTTTCTTCACCTGCAAATCGATAATCATAATTGGTTAATTTTTTACCCGTCGCAATGTTAATTTGCATGCGCTCCAGTGGGGCAACATACATAAATTGATACATAAAACTCAGCAAATCTTGTGTGCCGTCAGTAATTGTTTCTGTTTTTGTGCCTTTTGAAGTGGTTAAGTTAACGGTTTTATTGGCCCAATCGAATTTGGCCACATAGGTTTTGTCTACTTTATTGCCATACTGATACCGATAATTAGCGGGTTGCAAGCCAGTATTATTCAATTGGCCTTCGCTGGTTTGCAATAAATCAGAAATAATCAGCGCAGCTAAACCGCGTGGCTTAATCAAACTAGTTAGCTGATATTGTGTGCCATTGATCAAATTAAACACAATTTTTGCACTGCCTGCGGTCGCGCCATCAATTTCAGTTCTCACATCAAAATCGGTTTCTACATATTGATAGGCGTTTTCGTTAATCACTAGCCTTTCGTCAATTGGCTGTAATTCTGATGATTCAGGTTCTGCTAATTGCAGTTCATTCGGCTGTAATTCAGTAGGCTGTAGCTCATTCGACTGCAGTTCAGCAGGTTGCGGTACAGCTTGTGCTAAATCATCACTTTCGCTTTGTAAAGTTTCAGTTGGCGATGGATTTATATTGCTCACAATTTGCTCTGGCGTGGCTGAATCTAAAACTTTTGGTGTTGATTCTACTTGTTGTTGAGATGGTGCAGCAGTTGCAGGCTCTACCGATTGTGGCAAAGCAACCGGTTGCGTTTGCTCATTCAACACGGCTTTTTTAACTGCCATTTTAGGCATTTGCAACCTTGCCTCAATAGTACGTATTTCTTTTTTAATGCTAGGCAAATGCACACTAAAACTACCGACCAAATAAGCATGCAAAGCCACCGAAACAACAATTGCCAGCGCTAGTCTTTTAGTGCTCGAATCTTTAATAAATTCTGCAACATTATTCCACATGTATGCTGGTTAACGTTTGCTCAAAATTGGCACCATTTTCATCGGTTAAGTTGTATTGCACGGGCAAATAAAATTGATCCTCCGCTAGCCAAAGCTGTTTTTTATCCTCGCCCGCCACAGGCGTATTACTGATATGAATCGTTTTAAAGCTTCTATCAGCCGCATTTAATCTTAAGCCACGCGCCATGATTTTATACTGATATTGATTGAGCTTTTTACCCGTGGTTAATGTCACGTTAATAGTACGTTGGCCAACATGCGCTACAGTTGGTTGAGCAAACATAAATTGGTAGGCATAACTCAACAAATCTTGCGTGCCATTTTTAAGAGCTTCTGTTCTGGTTTCACCCTTAACTTGCATGCTGAGCGTCTTTTTTGGCCAGTCAAAATCATTAATCAACGATTTCTTTTTGCTGTCACCTTGATGCAATTCAAAATGTTTCGGTTTTAAGCCTTCTTTAGTGACAGTGCCAGTGCTTAATAATTTGCGCTCGCCCAATAACGCATACACGCCAACGCCCTTTGTCACCGATTCAATCTTATATTGGCTGCCATCTTGGCTAAAATTTTCAATCACATTGGCAAATAATTTGCCGTCACGTTTTAACTCATATTCCAGTTGAATATTTTTGGGCAATGCTTGTGCCATTGCACCGTAAAAAGTAAGGCAGAAAAAAATAATCCATTGGCTTTGTTTAAACATATTATTTTTCCAAATTGTTGAATGAAGCTAATTAACGCCTGACATCGCTATGCGTTGTCTATTTAAACAACTACATTAAACAACTACTTTAAACAACCACAGTCGCCGCTTCACTGGTTTTTTGTGCGCGAATCGTGCCAATTTCATATACGGTTTCACCTGCATCTTCTAACAGTTTTTTAGCGGCTGCCGCATCCGTTTTAGACATAATTACCGCCATGCCAATACCGCAGTTAAAGGTTTTATACAGCTCAGAATGCGTAATGTTGCCTTGCGCTTGCAGCCATTTAAACAAAGGCGGTAAATCCCAGCTTTTTGCATTGATTTCTGCGGTTAATCCAGCAGGTAATATGCGCGGAATATTTTCAGTAATGCCGCCACCCGTAATATGCGCCATGCCTTTTACTGGCAATGCATCAATTAACTTAAGCACAGATTTCACATAAATTTTGGTTGGCGCCATGACTACATCTTTGAATTTTTTGCCAGCAAAATAACCATCTGCATCGGATTCGAAATCGATGCCCGAGCTAGTAATTAGCTTGCGAATCAACGAATAACCATTGGAATGCGCGCCGCTTGATGCTAAGCCTAAAACTACATCGCCAGCAGTGATGCTTAGCCCGTTAATGATTTTTTCTTTGTCCACACAACCCACTGCAAAACCAGCCAAATCGTATTCGCCGGCTGGATACATGCCTGGCATTTCCGCTGTTTCGCCGCCAACTAATGCGCAACCCGATTGCTCGCAGCCTTCTGCAATGCCTTTAATCACTTGCGCCGCCGTGCCAACTTCTAACTTGCCGCAGGCAAAATAGTCCAAGAAAAATAGCGGCTCTGCGCCTTGCACCAAAATATCATTTACACTCATCGCAACTAAATCAATACCAACCGTATCATGCTTATTCAGCTCAAAAGCCAGTTTTAATTTAGTACCCACGCCATCTGTGCCAGAAACCAGCACAGGATTTTTAAACTTTTTAGGCATCTCAAACAATGAGCCAAATCCACCGATACCAGCCAACACTTCTGGGCGCATGGTGCGCTTGGCAAATGGCTTGATCTGCTCTACCAACGCGTCTCCTGCTTCCATATCGACGCCTGCATCGCGATAGCTGATGGAGTTTGTGTTAGATAAGTCTTTTGGTGGATTAATAGTGTTCAAAACTGTTCTCGATTCAATTAATTGCAATATCGCTATTTAAGTTAAGTATAATTTCAACTTAACACTTTAATTAGTTCGCATTTTAACCCACAATTTAATCCAAACATGGCTAATCAATCAAAAAACAGTCGCAATAGTTCGTCTGATAAAAACTTTTTTGCAGATAACCGCTGGTTCATTTTAAGTGCGATTTTTTTATTGCTGCTGTATTTTTTAATGCCTGTGCTTACTCCATTTTTAACCGCTGCTATTTTGGCTTATATGTGCGATCCGCTAGTTGATAGACTTAGTACGTTAGGCTATAAAAAATATCGATTTGGCCGTACAACTGCTACTGTAATTGTGATGTTGGCAATTATTGGTGCTATTACGCTGCTACTGCTGATTATTATTCCTGTGTTGCAAAAACAATCTCTGCTAATTATTGAGCGATTGCCTAATCTGATTAACTATGCACGCACAACGGTAGAGCCATGGCTGCAAGCCAAATTTGGCATCAGTTTGGCAATTGATAGTGCGCAGATTCAAGAAATTATCAGCAAAAACTGGAAAACCGCAGGTGGCATTTTGGGCGATGTGCTGCGAACGGCTGGCACTAATAGCATGGCGCTGATTGGCGTTATCGCCAATATTTTATTGTTGCCAGTCGTGTTGTTTTATTTATTACGCGATTGGGATGAATTAGTCGCGGGTATTGGTAATTTAATTCCGCGCGATATTGTGGGTAAAACTACTGAACTCGCACAAGAAATCGATCTAATGCTGGCTGAATTTTTCCGCGGTCAGTTTACCGTGATGATTATTATGAGCGTATTTTATGCTGCCGGCTTATGGTTAACAGGGCTGGATATGGCATTGCCAATTGGTATCATTGCCGGCTTATTAAATTTTGTACCTTATTTAGGCCCCGCTATTGGTATGGGTTTGGCCTTACTAATTGGCGCGTTGCAATTCACTAGTATTGGACAGCTAATCCCCGTATTACTGGTGTTTGGCATCGGCCAATTGGTTGAAAGTAATTTTATTACACCTAAATTGGTAGGCGACCGCATTGGCTTACATCCCGTGGCGGTAATTTTTGCTTTGCTGGCGGGCGGACAATTATTTGGCTTTGCTGGCGTACTGCTTGCGCTGCCTGCCACCGCGGCTATTGCCGTGGGTTTGCGTCATACCAAAGATAATTATCTCGACAGCGATACTTATCTTAAATAATCCATCAACTAAGATTAATCGATTAACTCATTTAACCGCGCTTTTAATCACACTTTTCAAGCAACCGCTGCATGAAACAACTACTACTCGACATTAAACCTGCCGCGCCACCTACATTGCAAAATTTTGTAGTGGGACGCAATGCCGAAGCGCTTGCCAGCCTAAAAATGTCGATTACTGGCGAAAAAACGGCATTAAGTTCTGGCCAATTTATTTACCTGTGGGGCGAATCTGGCTCTGGCAAAAGCCATTTACTCAAAGCTTGCAAGGCCATTGGCGCAAGCGTGGTAGACGATGTGCATTTGCTTGATAATGCAGCGCAGATTGATTTATTTAACCAATATAATCAACGCAAACAAGCGGGTGAATTTATGATTACCGCTGGTTTGTACGCGCCGACACAAATGGGTTTGCGTGATGATTTAGCCACGCGCTTGGCTTGGGGTTTGGTGTATCAGCTCCAACCGCTCAATGATATGGAAAAAGCCACTGCACTTAAGCAACATGCATTTCAACGCGGCATGAAACTACCCGACGAAGTAGTAGATTATTGCCTGCGCTACCTGCGCCGCGATTTGCCGACATTAATGGCAACTTTGGATGCGCTGGATGAATGGTCGCTGACCATGCTAAAGCCGATTACATTGCCGATGTTGCGCAAACTTTTGCAGCCCAGCCTGGATTTGTAAGCCTGGATTTGTAAGCCTAGATTTATAAGCTTAGAGTAACTAATTAACCGTTATTAAGATAAACGCATGTTAAGAATCACCGAAATCAAACTGCCACTTGCTACATCTGCTAACGCGGGTCACACGGATGCTGAAATCAGAGCAGCGGTGATAAAAAAATTAGCTATTAATGCGGCGGATTTAATCAGCTATAGCATTTTTAAACGCGGTACTGATGCGCGCAAATCGCATACGATATTGTTGGTTTATTCGCTGGATGTGGTGATAAATGGCGAGGCAAAATTTTTAGCCAAATTAACTAAAGACCCGCATGTAAAGCCAACGCCCGACACCAATTACCAATTCGTAGTTAACACTTCTGCGCACATAAAAACGCGCCCCGTTATCATTGGCTTTGGCCCTGCGGGAATTTTTGCGGCATTAATTTTAGCGCAGGCGGGTTTTAAACCAATTGTATTAGAACGCGGCAAAGCAGTGAGAGAAAGAACCAAAGACACTTGGGATTTTTGGCGAAAAAATCAGTTAAATCCCGAATCAAACGTACAATTTGGGGAAGGCGGTGCGGGTACATTTTCGGATGGAAAATTGTGGAGCCAGATTAAAGACCCCAAACATTATGGTCGCAAAGTGCTGCAGGAATTTGTCGCCGCAGGCGCGCCACCCGAAATTTTATATCTGAGCCACCCACATATTGGCACCTTTCGCTTGGTAGGCATGGTAGAAACCATGCGTAACAATATCATTGCACTAGGTGGCGAGATTCGTTTTAACGCGCGGGTGGAGGATATTGAAATTGAAAATAATGCGATTCAAGGTGTTGTGCTGGCAAATGGCGAACAGATTGTCGCCAATCATATTGTGTTAGCAGTTGGCCACAGTGCGCGCGATACGTTTGAAATGCTGCATCGCAAAGGCATTTTTGTAGAATCCAAGCCGTTTTCAATCGGCTTTCGGATTGAACACCCACAATCATTAATCGATAAAGCGCGTTATGGCAGTAGTTATAGTGAAGATTTAATCAGCAAATTAGGCGCGGCTGAATATAAGTTAGTACATCACGCCAGCAACGGGCGTAGTGTGTACAGTTTTTGCATGTGTCCGGGCGGCACGGTGGTGGCGGCGGCGTCTGAAGCAGGTTGCGTGGTCACCAACGGCATGAGCCAATACAGCCGCAATGAGCGCAACGCCAATGCCGGCATTGTAGTGGGCATTACGCCAGAAGTGGATTATCCTGACAACCCACTGGCAGGCATGGATTTACAGCGCAAGCTTGAAAGCCACGCTTACATGTTGGGCGGCAGTAATTATGCTGCGCCTGGGCAATTGATTGGTGACTTTTTAGCCAACAGGCCTTCGCAGCAATTGGGTGCAGTGACGCCTTCTTACACACCAAGTGTGCATTTAACCAATTTAGCATCCGCACTGCCAGAATTTGCCATTAGCGCCATTCGCGAAGCGATACCCGCTTTTGCCAAACAAATTAAAGGTTATGATTTAGCCGATGGTTTATTAACAGGCGTTGAAACCCGCACCAGCAGCCCAATTCGGATTAAGCGCGATGACGAAACTTTGCAAAGCATTAACACCAAAGGCTTGTATCCGTGTGGTGAAGGCGCTGGTTATGCGGGCGGCATTTTGTCGGCGGGTGTCGATGGCATCAGAGTTGCCGAAGCGGTGATGTTGGAGATGACCAAACAGACATGACAATAAAAATAGCATGACTTAAACTAGCCAGCCACTACCGTTATCTCACCTTCGCCTGTTTCACCTAAATTATCCACCCAGTTAACGGTAATTTTGTCGTTGATTTTTGCACTACTTAAATAAAAAGTCAGATAGGGATTTTTTGAAATGCCTGTTCCCCACTGCATTTCAAGCACTACTTTATCGTTAACTTTTGCCGTGACTAATTGAATAAAGTACGCGGGAATTAACTGGCCAGCGTCGTCTTTTTTATGGCCTGTTTCCATTGGGTGATTGATAATGACTTTGACTTCAGTGGTAGCGCCCACCAGTTTGGCGCGCATTTTAATATTATCCATATTTATTATCCATTTTGGCCTTTTCTAATTTCGTGACATCTGGTTTCGCATCTTTTAGCCGCAACCGTTTTCAAGCACCACCACATTTTTTGCGGCGCTAAAATATTGATTGCCCGCTTTGACGATCACTTTAACGTCAGAAGTATCGGCCATTTTAATGCGCGTAACCAAATGCGCCAGCGCGCCATTGCTAATCACAAAATGGCCAATTAAGGCGGTTGGATTTTTTTCGACCAACACCGAAATAGCCTGTGTATTAGGAATACGACTGGTGATTTCTATTTGCACAATCGCGCCGTTTTCTGCGCGGTCTGGCGCAATAATGTCAATGTCTACGCTAGGTATTACAGTTTCAATCGCCAAGTTATTAACTGCCTCATTTAACTTAACTGCTTCAAACGCCCGTTTATTCCACACTGCGGCCAACACTTGCATTGGCGACGCAAGCATTATCGCCGCGGCGCCTAAAATCATGGTTAAAAAATTTCTGCGTTGCATATTGGGTTAACTCACTTTCTCATTCGCCTGCAAGCGGCGCAATTCTTTTAAACGCGCTTCTACAATCGAGTGTTCATAAAAATTACCGTCTTTGGCTTTCACCGCAAAATCTAGCTGTTCAATCGCTTTATCCAAATTATATTTGCGATAGTAGGCTTCGCCTTGTGCTTGAAAACGCAATAAATCTTTACCTTTTGCCGCCTGCGCTTTGGCCATCATTTCATATAAATACGCATCGGTGGGAAATACACTTTGCTTATCTGCGATTATTTTTAACGCTTTATCGGGCTGATTAGTCGCCAAAAAATGCTCCGCGTAACCATAAACCAGTGAGCGACTATCGGGATACGAAGCTAAAGCATTGGCATACAACTGCGCGGCTAGTTGCGGGTTATTGCGTGCCACTTCAATTCTAGCAGCCAAATTCTCAATAAAAGCATGTTTAGGCGCATGATTTTTTAACCACTGCATTTGCTTAACCGCGCCTGTTAAGTCATTTTTGCGTAACATGGCAACCGCCAATCCATAGTGTTCTGCGGTCTCACTGGCAAAACGACGCTCTTTAATATTGTCTTCAAATTGCTCGATGGCTGTCTGCGCCATGCCATTGCCTGCGCGCAATTTTGCTTTAACCAAATTAAATTCAAGGCTATCGGCTACCTGTTTGTATGGCATCGATTCCACGCGATTCGACACATCGGCAATGCGTTCTGCCGTCAGCGGGTGCGTGCGCAGAAAACTCGGCGCGGTGCCTTCTACAAAGCGCGTACCGCGCTGCAAAGTAGTAAAAAAAGCCGGCATCGCGCGTGGATCAAATCCAGCAGCATCTAAAATACTTAAACCCACGCGATCCGCTTCGCGTTCGTGTTCACGTGAGTAATCTAGCTGGCGCGCCACGCCTGACGCCGTCGCAGTTGTTAACGCACCGCTTGCTAGCTCTGGATTAGCGCGCGATACCAATAAGGCCAAAGCAATACCTGCAATATTCTTAAAAGTATCGTACTTTTGCGCTGCCAACATGCGCGCAAGATGCCGCTGTGTGACATGGCCAATTTCGTGCCCAAGCACACTGGCCATTTCTGATTCACTGTTGGATGCCAAAATTAACCCTGTGTGTACACCAATAACGCCGCCTGGCATGGCAAATGCATTAATGGAGTTATCGCGCACCACAAAAAAATTAAATACTTGTCTTTTATCTGGTCCGCTGGCTGCCAGTCTTTGCCCAACTGCCTGCAAATAATCGGTGATTTCGGCATCTTGCAAAACATCGTCACTCACAGCAACTTCACGCAAAATCTGTTCCGCAATACGTTGCTCGTCCTGCGGCGTTAATACGGTTTGCGCAATATCGCCTAAATCGGGCAAATTGCTATCCACACTTTGATTGGGCAAGTTAGTATTTAATGTGCCACGATTGCTATAAGGTTTGCCCGAAATAGTCGGCGGTTTTTCTGACTCCGCAAAACCACTGTTGGCAAACAGTAATGCGGCAATAAGCGTTGCTTTTTTGACGAATGATAACTTTAATTGCATTATTGCTATGATAGTGCTTTTAATGGCTAAGTTCATGCCAAAATATTAAGCTTGATAGCAAAATTTAAGCCTAATAATAAAACTTAGATACTAACCGCGAGAATCTTATGAATCATTCTAATTTAACACTTACGCACTTTAATCACAGCGGCCAAGCGCATATGGTGGACGTGGGCGACAAAGCCGCTACGCGCCGCATCGGCATTGCCAGTGGCAAAATCAGCATGTTGCCAGCCACGCTTCAATTGATTGAGCAAGGCGATGCCAAAAAGGGCGATGTGCTAGGTATCGCACGCATTGCGGCCATTCAGGCCAGCAAAAAAACGGCAGATTTAATTCCGCTGTGCCATCCGATTGCACTTACAAAAGTATCGGTAACGTTTGAAATAAATACGGTTGAATTTAGTGTTAAGTGCACAGTAAGCTGCGAAACAACAGGTCAAACCGGGGTAGAAATGGAAGCGTTAACCGCTGTCAGCGTCGGTTTATTAACCATTTACGATATGTGCAAAGCGGTAGATCGCGGCATGACAATTGGCGAGATTAAATTACTGGAAAAACACGGTGGAAAATCGGGCGATTGGGTTGCAAGCACTTAAAATTGGCTAACACATAAAAATTAGCAATAACTTAACACCTTGCAAACCCTTAAAAATACTCTTTAAAATTATTATTTAAAGTATTATTTAAAATATTACTTTCCGCCAATCAAACTTTTAACGGCGCCAACCAAATCGCCAGGCATCACCACAATTTTGGTATTTTCAGAGGCTGACATTTTTTGTAGCGCCGTAATATAACGGTCACCCAGTAAAAACATGGCTGACGCGTTATTCTCTTTGACCGCTTCGGTAATAAATTTAATCGATTCAGCCGATGCTTTAGCCGCCACCATTTGCGCCTCTGCATCTTTACGCGCGGCTTCTAAACGCGCTTCTGCATTCAAAATAAGCGATTGTTTGGCGCCTTCCGCTTCGGTCACCACGGCTACACGTTCACGTTCCGCCGCGGCTTGGCGTTCCATCGCATCTTGCATATTGGTCGATGGTTTAATGTCCTGGATTTCGACCGATTTAACCGTTAAGCCCCAATCCAAAGCTTCATCCGCAATGGCTAATTTGAGCTCTGTTTTAATGCGGTCGCGCGATGTTAACGCATGATTTAATTCCATGCCGCCAATAATCGAACGTAAATTGGTCTGCACCATATTGCGCATCGCTTCGCGGAAATTTTCAATACCATACACGGCACGCTCAATATTACTGACCTTAATAAACGCCACCGCATTGGCTAAAATCACGGCATTATCGGCGGTAATCACTTCTTGTTGCGGTATTTCTAAAATAATATCTTTAGTAGTAACTTTGTAGCTTACTTTGGTGAAAACAGGGTTAATCACATGTAGGCCTGGTGAAAGTACGTCAGCAAATTTACCTAAGCGCTCCACTACCCATTCTTCGCCCTGCGGCACAATCCGCACACCTTTAAAAATGGCCACGGCTACTAAAAATATGAGGATTAAACTAAATTCGGTCATGTTGATTTTCCTTAAAAATTAGACTAAATCGCTTTAATGCGCAGTGCATTGCCTTCTACCGCAACCACGCGCGCCTGTGTGCCTTGTGCAATAGGCTCAATGGAAACTGCAGGCCATTCGCGGCTGCCCATCAAACCTTGTGTAAATTGTATTTTACCAATTTGGTTTGCGTTGCAAGCCACCACAACTGTGCCTATACGGCCAATTTCTTCGCCTTGTGCTTGGCCCACGCGCGAATGCGTTTCGGTTTTTTTATAGTTCAGCTTCCAAATTGCCAATGAGCCGATGGACAATGCGGCAAATATGGCAAATTGCATGGCATACGGCATAACGGGGAAAACCCAAGTGGTAACCGCCACGCACAGCGCTGAAATACCAAACCACAATACGTAAACGGTGCCGGTAGCCATTTCAATTGCCAGTAATATCAAGCCCAGCACGCCCCAAATCCACATCGCATCAATCATGTTCTCACCTTTAAATTTATACCTTTTAAAAGGGCTTTAAAATCGTAGTTAATGGTATCACTTTTTTTGTTTTGGAACCGAATGCGCTAGGGTTAATCCTATTGAATCGACTTAACCATTATTTTTATGCAAAATCCTGTTCATATTGTGTGGTTCAAACGTGATTTGCGCATACATGATCACGCACCTCTGCTTTCCGCCTGCTTGGCTGGCAGCGTATTGCCGTTATATTGCTGGGAACCCAGCCAATGGTCAGGCGACGATTATGTGGCACAACATCAAGCGTTTATTGCTGAATGTTTAGCTGAGCTTAAAAAAGATTTAGCGAGTATAGGTTTGCATTTATTGATTTCACCTGTTGGTGTTATTGAAACCCTGCAACATATTAAAAACCAATTGCCGATTACAGGTTTATATAGCCACGAAGAAACAGGCAATGGCGCGAGTTTTGTGGTGGATAAGGCGGTAGCTGCTTGGTGCAAAGCCCAACGAATTAATTGGCAAGAATCGCCACAAAACGGTGTGGTGCGGCGTTTAAACAATCGTAACCAGTGGAATAAGCATTGGGAGTCGCGCATGTGCGCACTGATCATTGCTACGCCAAAAACTGTTTTAGCTGCGCCAATAATGACATTGCCTATAAACAATATTCCGCAAGCAAAAGGCATCGACAAACCCAAACGGCAACGTGGTGGACGCATTAATGGTTTAGCCATTTTTGAGAGCTTTTTGGATGGTCGCGCTGCCAAATTTAGCGGTGGGATTTCAAGCCCGCTTTCGGCTGTCACCGCTGGTTCACGGCTTTCGCCTTATTTAGCTTATGGTTGTTTATCTATGCGCGAAGTGGTGCAAGCCACAAGAGAACGCAGAGATTGGGCGAATCAAGTGCCGCATCTATTTCCTAAAAATTTAAATAACGGCCTTGTTGGTTTTGAAAGCCGCTTGCATTGGCATTGCCATTTTATGCAAAAACTGGAGTCCGAACCAGAAATGGAATTTGAAAACCTGCATCACGCGCATGATGGCATGCGTGATGAATCGCTTGCGCAGTCAGAATCGCAACGGCGTCTTGCGGCTTGGCGTAAAGGAGAAACTGGCTGGCCCCTGATAGATGCGTGCATGGTGATGTTGCGCGAAACGGGCTGGATTAACTTTCGCATGCGCGCCATGCTAATGAGTACTGCCAGCTACTTATATTGGTTGCACTGGCGCGAAACAGGTTTGCATTTAGCACGCGAATTTTTAGATTACGAACCTGGTATTCATTGGGCACAAACCCAAATGCAAAGCGGCACAACGGGCATTAATTCATTGCGCATTTACAGTCCCATCAAACAAGCGCAGGATCAAGACCCAACTGGTGCGTTTGTGCGTCATTGGTTACCAGCGCTTAAAAACGTGCCCGATACTTGGATTTTTGAGCCTTACTTAATGCCCAAAACACAGCAAAAATTATATGGCTGTGAGCTAGAAAAACATTACCCTGCGCCCATACTAGATATCGCAGTTGCCATGCGTGAAGCCAGAGCGAAAATTACGCAGGCACGTAAACAGCCAAGCGCGTTTGATGAAACACAAGCCCTCATTAAAAAGCATGCGTCACGCAAAGGTATGCTGGGCAGTGCGCGTGACGCAAAGGGGCAGGAATTAGTCGCAAAAAAACGCCAAAAAAAGAGTACACTAATAAAACTAAAAAACTCACAACAAGAACTTTTTTGATGGCGCCGGCAACCAAACTTATTATTCCATGCGATCGCGCTGAACGTCTTCAATATATTCGGCGCATGTTTCCGCATGCCACAGGACCATTTTTAGGTGATGACTGGCGCGGTGGCCGACATGAAGCGCTTAAACGATTAAATAGCATCGATGCAATTGCTTACAACCGTAACCGCAATTTTATTAACGGCGCGGTTACCAAACTTTCCCCTTTTTTTCGCCATGGCTGCTTAACTTTAAAAGAAGCCAGTGAGAGCGCGCGTAATCGTTATGCTGAGCATGCCGAAAAGTTTGTGTTCGAACTGGCTTGGCGCGATTATTGGCGACGTGTTTGGTACGATAAGGGTGATGGTATTTTAAGTGATATTGAAGACCCAAAAGTAGCATTGGGTGATAAATTAATGCCGGATTTTATTCGCCAAGGCATTACTGGCTTACCTTGTATGGATGGCTTTATTCGTGATTTAACGCAATATGGGTATGTGCACAATCACGCACGCATGTGGTTTGCGGCCTATGTGGTGCATTGGCTTAAAGTCGATTGGCGCGAAGCGGCGGATTGGTTTGAAAACCATTTGCTAGATGGCGATAAAGCCTCCAATCATTTATCTTGGCAGTGGGTTGCGTCACTTTTTAGCTCTAAACCTTATTATTTTAATAAAGAAAACTTAGCGCGCTACACCGGTGAAAAATATTGCGCCAACTGTAAAGTCACCTGCCCTTTTGATGCCAGCTACGAAGCGCTAAATGATAAATTATTTGCAAACGCTACACCTGCGCCCGCCAAAAAACATAAGGTCAGCATTCCATTAAAAGTAGCCATGTCAACGCACCAAGCAGTTGCCATCTTTGTGCACGATGAAATGCTATCGGCTGCACACCCGTTAATGCACAAACCTATGCCAAAAATTTTTGTTTTCGACGATTTTATGCATGGCAGGTGGCCACTCAAACGCCTACAATTTGTAGCCGATTGTTTAAGCGAGCTACAAGATGTAGAGGTATGGATGGGCGATACAAGCACGGTATTAAAAGAACGTGGCGTTGGGCAATTAATTACGCAGCAAACACCTAATATGCAAATTAAAGCCTTGCTAGCCCCATTTAACACAACATGGCAAGCAGAAGTGAAATTTACAGAGGCAGAAATCAGCGAAAAACGCCTTAAACGCTTTTCTCGTTATTGGGAAAAAGTTGGGCCAGAGTTATTAGGCGATAAAGCCTATCGCGAGCCTTAATAGGCGATAAACTTCCCCTTAGTTTGCTTTAAAGACTTTTGCCCGCCTATGATAAAATACGCGGATGACTGAGCAAATTACACCCATGCAAAATACACCCGCACCAAATAACCCTAAAGAATTAGCCAAATCGTTCGACCCAAAAGCCATTGAAAATCATTGGTATGCATTTTGGGAGAGTAAAGGCTATTACGCTGCAGGTTTTAGCCAACCAACAAAATTAAACCCTGAAATTAAAGATAATTTCTGTATTTTATTACCGCCGCCTAATGTGACTGGCACGTTGCATATGGGGCACGGTTTTAACCAAACCTTGATGGATGCGCTGACGCGTTATCACCGCATGCGTGGCGATAACACGCTTTGGCAACCAGGTACCGACCATGCAGGTATTGCAACGCAAATCGTGGTTGAACGTCAATTGGATGCGCAAGGTATATCTCGCCATGACTTGGGTCGCGAAAAATTCCTAGAAAAAGTATGGGAATGGAAAACATATTCAGGCGGCACGATTACGCAACAAATGCGTCGTTTAGGCACTTCGCCAGATTGGTCGCGTGAACGCTTCACCATGGATGAAGGCTTAAACAAAACCGTGACTGAGACGTTTGTGCGTTTGTATAACGAAGGCCTGATTTATCGTGGTAAACGTTTGGTGAATTGGGATGTAAAACTTGGTACTGCCGTTTCCGATTTAGAAGTGGTACAGGAAGAAGAAGATGGCTTTATGTGGCACATCAACTATCCGCTGGCGGATGGTTCTGGGCATTTAACGGTTGCCACCACGCGTCCAGAAACCATGCTGGGCGATGTGGCAGTGATGGTACACCCTGATGATGCACGTTATAAAAATTGGGTCGGAAAAAGTGTTAAGTTGCCTTTATGTGACAGAGATATCCCGATTATTGCGGATGATTATGTAGATATGCAGTTTGGCACGGGTTGCGTAAAAGTAACACCTGCGCATGATTTTAATGATTATGCGGTTGGGCAACGGCATAAGTTGCCGATGATAAATGTATTAACTTTGAATGGTCATATTCAAAGTGGTACTACTGAACAAATTTTTGCTCGCAACGCGCAGGCTAATAATTATGAGGCAGCTGGCAATATTGGTCGAATAGTTCCTGACCAACCGTTCCCAGGAATTGAATCATGGGAGCTTATGCCGCAAAAATATTGGGGTATTGAGCGTTTTGAAGCACGCAAATTAATCGTTGCTGATTTAGAAGCACAAGGTTATTTAGTAAAAACCGAAAAACACAAACTCAAAGTACCACGTGGCGACCGTACTGGCGTGGTCATTGAACCTATGCTGACCGACCAGTGGTTTGTTGCGATGAGTAAACCTGATGAAACAGGTAAAAGTATCACCCAAAAAGCGCTCGATGTTGTTGCAAATGGTGAGATTAATTTTTATCCGGAAAACTGGGTGAATACTTATAACCAATGGTTGAACAATATTCAAGACTGGTGTATTTCTCGCCAGCTTTGGTGGGGGCATCAAATCCCCGCTTGGTATGGCGAAACTGGTCAATTCTATGTGGCTCATGACGAAGCCGAAGCAAAAAAGATTGCTGCTAAAGATGGTTACACAGGTAATTTAAAACGCGATAACGATGTATTAGACACGTGGTATTCATCCGCACTTTGGCCATTCTCCACCTTAGATTGGACAGGCGACGACGCGATTGATGCGCAAAATCAAGCGCTTAAGCAATTCTTGCCGTCTAGCGTATTGGTGACAGGTTTCGACATTATCTTCTTTTGGGTGGCACGCATGGTGATGATGACCAAACACATCACTGGCAAAATCCCGTTTAAGCATGTGTATGTGCATGGCTTGATTCGCGATGCCGAAGGTCAGAAGATGAGTAAATCTAAGGGCAACGTGTTAGACCCAATAGATTTGATTGATGGTATTTCGCTTAATGATTTAATCAAAAAACGCACGACGGGTTTAATGAACCCTAAAGATGCCGAAAAGATTGAAAAACGCACCCGCAAAGAATTTCCAGATGGCATTGCTGCTTACGGAACCGATGCCTTGCGTTTTACATTTGCAGCATTAGCAAGCCCTGGTCGCGACATTAAGTTTGATTTACAACGCTGCGATGGCTACCGAAATTTCTGCAATAAATTGTGGAATGCCACGCGTTTTGTGTTGATGAATACACTGAAAGAAGATGGAACGCCCCAAGACAACGGCTTTGATGTAGCCAGTTGCGGAGAAGGTGCGCGCAAGTTTAGCCAAGCAGACCGCTGGATTGTGAGTATTTTGCAGCGCACCGAGATGGAAGTTGAACGCGCATTTACTGATTACCGCTTTGACTTGGCTGCAAAAGCCATTTACGAATTTGTGTGGGATGAATATTGCGATTGGTATTTGGAGTTAGCCAAAGTACAAATTCAAACAGGGGATGCTGCACAAAAGCGCGCCACTAAACGAACATTATTAAGAGTGTTAGAAACAATCTTACGTTTAGCGCATCCGATAATGCCGTTTATTACCGAAGAAATATGGCAGACTGTATATCCAATGACATGCGCCCCAATGACTGAAAAGCATAGTGCGAGCATTATGTTGCAACCCTATCCAAAAGCACAGGCTGATAAGTTAGATGGTGCTTCAGAAGCGTGGGTCGCTCAGCTTAAGCAAATGGTCGATGTTTGCCGCAGCTTACGTGGCGAAATGGGGATTTCTCCGGCGGCGCGCGTACCATTGATTGCTGCAGGTGAAGCTAGTGAGTTAGCATTATATGCGCCTTACTTGAAGGCACTGGCTAAATTAGAAGAAGTGACGATTTTGGCTGAATTACCAGAGGCTGATGCGCCGGTGATGCTGGTGAATAATTTTAAGCTCATGTTAAAAATTGAGATTGATGTGGCTGCCGAAAAAGAGCGTTTAAGCAAAGAAATTGCGCGTTTGCAAGCCGAGATTGCCAAAGCAAATGGCAAGCTCAACAATGAAAGTTTTGTCGCACGCGCGCCGGCCGAAGTGGTTGCGCAAGAAAAAGCCCGACTTGCTGATTTCGCCGCGACCTTGAAAAAACTGCAGGCACAGCATGTTAAGTTAGAATAAAAGCTGTTTTATTTACCCTCACTGGATTTTGCCTATTTTTAACGGTGTCTAAAACTAAGCTGAGGGCTAAAATAAAAGTATGGCATCAACAAAAAATCAGTCTATCCAAGCGCTATCTGGCCTTAATTTTTCGCTTGCAGATGTGCGTGATGGCTTGGGGCCATTCTTAGGCGTTTTTTTACTAGGGCATGGTTGGGCGCCTGATCAGATTGGCTATGTAATGACGCTGGGCGGGATTGCTGGTATGTTGGCGACTACACCAGCCGGCGCTTGGATCGATGTGAGCAAATACAAGCGATTGGCAATAGTTTTGGCCGCCACGATTGTGATTCTAGGATCGCTGATTATTTTTTATTCCCCATCGTTTTATCTTACTGCCGCGTCGCAAATTGGTACGGGTATTGTTGCAGCCGTCATCGGCCCAGCAATTGCAAGTTTGACGCTAGGCATCGTCGGGCAACAACATTTAGTAAGACAGCTGGGCACGAATGAAGCTTGGAACCACACAGGTAATATGGTTACGGCGGTATTCGCTGGGGGTTTTGGCTACTTCTTCGGCCTTTCAGCAGTTTTCATACTGATGACAGTGATGGCGGTGCTGAGCATCTTTTTTGTATTACGCATCAATGCGCTTGACATTGACCATGCCGTGGCGCGTGGTCTTGAAAGCAACAGTCCTGATGTCGCTATTCCTTCTGTTTTTGAAGTACTACGTACTTCGCGGCCGCTTATCATTCTGGCGATTACGCTTATGTTGTTCCATATGGGCAACGCGGCGATGTTGCCCTTACTGGGACAATACGGTGTCTCAAACAATGCATTTAACCCTAGCCTTTACACTGGGTTAACGATCGTTATTGCACAACTCACCATGATTCCCATGGCCTTATATGCGGCCAAAACAGCCGCATTGAGAGGTTATTGGATATTGCTGGTGATTGCTTTGATTGCGTTGCCAATCAGAGGGTTGATTGCAGGTTATTGGCAACATCCTTTCGCGTTGGTGCCAGTGCAAATTCTTGACGGTGTTGGCGCTGGCTTGCTTGGTGTGGCAACTCCAGGGCTGGTTGCGCAGATATTGCGCGGCAGTGGCCATATCAATCTTGGTTTAGGGGCAGTGATGACTATTCAGGGCATCGGTGCCGCACTAAGTCCATCGATTGCGGGTATTGTTGCCACGCATTTTGGTTATCAAGCAGCGTTTTTGACGCTGGGAGCGATTGCTGGCTTGGGTTTATTGATATGGGTGTTAGCGCTCGACAGGCAGACTATAAAGCCTGCTTAGTGCCTAGGTTAATGACTAGGCAAGACAATTTTGCAAACAGGTGTGACAGCGAATGAAAAATATGTTGCGCTAGATAAACAAGTTCACGTCCGACTCGCCCGCAAATCCAAAAAACGTAGCTGCGCCACCATATTCAATTTCATCGATAAAATCCGTCTTTTTAAAATCGAATAAATCGACCGTCATTTGGCAGGCAATTAACTTCACGCCGCTTTCAATACACGCACTGCGTAAATCTTCAATGCTGGCTACCCCTTTGCTAGCGATTTTCTGTTTCATCATCATGGTTGCCATGCTTTCCATACCCGGCAACATTTGCACAAAGTTAGGCATCGGAACTGGCATGGGCATAGCGGGATTACCCAGTGGCGACACTTTTAAATCGCTTAAGTCTTTTTTAAGCAAAGTTAAGCCGTAAAAAGTAAAAAATATCTGCACTTCATAATCGAGTGCGGCAGCGGTTGAGGCCAAAATAAATGGCGGATAAGCCCAATCGAGCGAGCCTTTAGAAGCGATTAGGGCAAGCTTTTTAGCCATTCGGGTTAATCAACAGACACTAATCGATGCGCTTTTTAATATAAAACGTGAACACGCCTTCAATTTCGTCTTGCTCCAGCAATTCGTGCCCGGTTTGTTTGCAAAAAGCTTGAAAATCTTTGACTGAACCTGGATCGGTGGCCATGATTTTTAAGGTTTGCATGGCTTGAATCTCACTCAAGCTTTTTTTGCAGCGCAAAATTGGCAAAGGGCAATTCAAATTGCGCGCATCACATTCTTTATCAAAGTTCATCGTCATTCCTATTTCAATTTTGCGTCATATAGATGTTGCAATCGCAATTTTTTCGCACCAAATGTATAACCCGCTTTACCCCAGGCAATCACGCCGCCGGTTAAGTTGTACACGTTTTTTAAACCTTTGCTGGTGGCAAAATCGGCCGCATGCGCAGACCGCACGCCACTATGACAGTAAAATACAACGGTGTTGGCGTTAACTAATTTTTCATATTCCACTGGCAACATGGATAGCTGAATATGAATCGCACCTGGAATAATGCCGCGCGCAACCTCGTCATCATTGCGCACATCAATCAACATCACTTTGGGTTCACTAATCAGATTGAGTAAATCTGCTGCTTCAATATCTGAATAATTTTTCATGTTTAATACCTAATTAATTTTTGTATTGTACACAGGAAAACTGTCTATTAAAACGCCTAAAAAACGAATTAAACTATTGGCCAGCTAGATAACCGCCAAGCCATTGCTTAGATGATGCTGGACTATCACTTAACTACAATGGCAATTTTGCGCAGAACTTTGGCTATACTTTGGCTATGGATACTTAAACCAATAAAAAAACCTCACATTTCTGCAAGGCTTTTATATCGTGAATTAACCCCATTTAATGAGTAGTTAACCACATTTTTACATTGAAAAACGGTTAAAAACTATTGTGATACTGGTGCAGCGGCTTCAGGCTGGTTTGGTTGAACTTTATTGCCTTTAGTAGTGCCAGAATTTTTCTGTTTTGTTCTCATCAATTTGCTTTTTTTAGTATGTTTACGGTCTGTGGCATTTTCAGATGGGCCTTTATCCGTACGCATATTTTGCTTTTTAACTTGCGGTGTTTCTGCAGTACCTAAGTTGCTGGCATCATCTTCAATTGCGTCAGTTTGCATTTCAGTTGCGCCTTTATCTGTACGCATCTGCTGACGTTCATGTTGAGGCGTTTCTGCAGTACCAAGATTGCTTGCATCATCGGTGTTTTCAATTGTGGTAGCGGCATAAACGCTCAATGTGCTGAGTGCAAATGCTGCAGCAATAATACTAGAAGTAATTTTATTCATCATGGTTCCTAATGTGAGAGTTGTAAAGTTTCAGTGAGTTAAAGTTTTAATTACAGCTGCATATTACTGGTGCAAAAATCGCTGGTCTGTACGATAACAAACATAAATTGTATGGATGCAAACGGGTGGGGAACTTTAAATCTCCATGTCTTTAGCGCTGATATAACCCCAATCAACTAACTGCTGAAATTCGCCATTTAACAGATTTTGGCCAATATCTTGTCGATAACGAATATTAGGTAAAATTACCTTTACGGCTAAATCATAAGCTTGCTTGCGCGCGTCAAAAATACTGTTGCCGATACCAACAGCGGTTGCCACGCAGCCTGTCATTCCGCTTGTGTAAAGTTGCTCAGCTACTTTTTCAACTTCATTAAAATGCAAGCGCTGCATGTCATGCGATGACATATTGGGTTTGAACATAATTGGCATGCCTTTTGATAACTGCTTGTAACCATAACTGTATGGAAACGGCGGCACATTAAGTACTATTCCAGCGGCAAAACCAGCATGCGTTTCTATTTCAAGCGTGGATTTATCTAGCATTTTTTTAAATATAGACGGCCATGATTCTTTGTGTAAATTGGTGCAAATTGAGTAACCTGGATAACCAAAGCGACTGGTAAACTCTAAAGGCCAAAGCCCTTGTTGGTTGACAATCATATTTAAATTGATATAGCCGCAATGACCATTTTTAGCGAGTTTAGCTTCAAGCTGCAATAAGGTTTTTTGAAAAATAACCTCTGCGCCAAGATAGGTAACAATGGTGCCCATTTCTCCAGTAAGCTCGCCTAAATTGCCAGGGAAAAATCGTTTATGTTCCCAATCTAAACAAGCTGGATATAGAAAATGATCGCCATTGAAATAAGCACCTACACCGATTTCTATGCCTTCAATGTAATCCATCAGCACAAAGTTGGGCGAAACCACAACTTCGCTTGCAATATGCTGATTGGCATAAAGTTCAAGCAGCGCAATTAAATCAGATCCATCTTCCAGCGTCCCGATATAGTTGCGTGTACGTAAACTATCTGCACCGTTATTTTTGTACACGTAGCGTTTTTTGCAGGCTTTTATCAACTGGATTGCCGCTACATAACTGGTGAATGCAAAAGTTTGGGCAATACTCATGCCCATTTGCTGCATCATTTGCTGGCCAAAACTGCGATCGCTTTCTAACCGATCGCCAAAAGCACTACCACCGATCACTTGAAAACCGTCATGCCTGAGCTTATCCTGAATAAGCCCTTTAATAGCAGATTCAAATAGAATAACGCCATCCCGACCTGCTTCGCGTATCCAATCTAATTCATCATGCCAATCGTCTGTAAAAGTCAGCATGCCACGATAAATATCTTGGTAATCTGGGTTTTCCACGAAAACCTTAACTTCATGCCCAGTTTCAACCATTCGCATATACATGGCGCCTAAATCGCAATACTCACCGATACCTAAAAAGCGCATTGACTGTCGAATAGATAAAAGATTAGGTTGGCTTATGCGCAGTTAACAGCACCGCGGCAATACGATCCGTGGTTTGATACGCCTTAGTGAGTAATTCTTCGCCAAAAATATCAGGGTCAATTTCCGCATATTGAAACTGAAATCCCGCAACATTTAATCGATTAGCCACTTCTGCATGAAAATAATCTTGCCCGTTTACAATGGCAACGCCAGTATATAAAAGCAAACTGCCGCCTGCTGATAAGCGTTCGATTGCGCAATCTACAATTGCAACAGAAAGTGCCGCACCCAACGAACCGCCGCCATGGCGATAAGCACGCTTGCTTGAATCGACCAAATAAGGTGGATTGGCGATGATAAGGTCGAATTGTCCCGCTACATTTTTTAATAAATCGCTGTATAAAACCTGCACATTGCTCACTTCAGCCGCCTCGGCATTGGCAGTTGCCAGCGCCAAGGCGTGATCATTAATATCCAGTGCAAGCACCTCACAATCAGGCAAGGCTTTGGCCAGCAATACTGCACCTGCGCCGCTGCCTGTACCAATATCTACTGCACGTTTTATGCTTTGTGCATTAGCCGCTAAAAAGTGTGCAATAGCCCGCGCAAATCGATACGTATCTGGCCCAAAAAAAACTGCATCATTACTCACCGTTGGAAAAGCAGAATGTAAAAAGTGCAGTTCGCCAATGCTAGATACACGAATGCTAGATACACGCAATTGGCTGCGCCAGTTGTCTTCTTCTTTGATTAATATATTGGCGGCTTGCATCAATTCAAAAATTTCAGCGCCCGCCGTTTTCATACTAAAAGGTCGATTCCAACCGAAAATACCGGTTAAGTCAGTTGCTAATTGGTTGCCGGGTCTTTGATTCACTTTTTCGTGGCTGACAGGCGTAATGGCGGTGTGAAAGTAATGGTTTTGTTGCAATATGCGCAATAGATTTACCAGGATGTTCGGGCTTGTTTTAGTCAATTTTTATTAACACTCAGTTGTTAGCAAAATAGTCAGGCAAGCATCACTTTTCTTGCTCTTAATATTTCTGCTTCTCATTATTTTCCGGCTAAAAAAACGGTTAACTTAATAACTGCATTATTGAGTGCGAAGCCGCAATTTAACTGTACGTTTGCGCACACAAATCCACTATCATTTTTGCCCAGTTAAAAATATGTACGTTATCGTACTGACCATTTATTTTAAAAATCATATTATTTTGCTTACTTTTCTAAACTAGATTAAATATTTGGCCGATAAACTTAAGCCAACAATATCCATTTGATCCGTTTATTTTTATCAAAAAATTTTTATTTAAAAAAAGAAAGTAGGTTAAAAATGCGTTTTGAAAATGATTCGCTTAACAATAAAGCGCTTAATCATAAAGAAAGTGCTGATCACGCTTACGAATCGACGGCGGAATCTGCATATAGTCATGATGACATCAATGTAATTATGTCTGAAGAAACACTTAAAAAATATCACGGCAAAGAGGCCACGCTGGAAACCAGTGTTGGCAGCAAAGCTACCGAAGGCGCGGCAATTGGCGGCGCATTAGGTGGAACAATGGGCGCCATGATTGGCGCAATCGCCGCGGTTGGCACAACCTTGGTGTTGCCAGGGCTTGGATTAGTGATTGCGGGGCCTATTGCAGCGGCTATTGCTGGCGCGGGCGCGGGCGGATTAACCGCTGGACTTGTAGGCGCATTAATTGGCTGGGGAATTTCGGAAGACCGCCTGAAAGCGTATGAGCAAGACACCAATGACGGCAGCGAGTTTAGTGTGATTCAATCGAAATTTGAGGATGATACGCAGCGCTTTGAAAGCCAGTGGAAAAACCATAATCGTAACCAGGCGCTTAGTTGGAAATTAAAAGAAAACTAGATATGCACATAAATCGCCCTGAAATAGTTAACGCATTAAAAGGCATTAAATGATTGCATCCAATCATTTATCACATACTGCCACGCATGCTAAATTAGCAAAATTCAATCATCAACGCTGGTTGCCAGATTTTATTGATGCAAATTGGCCACAAAAAATGCAGGAAGATACCGTTTACCTGCTGGAAGAAGGCGCATTTATTGAAGAATTAAGAAGCGATATACAAGCACAATTAATCGATATACCTAAACAGCCTGAAGCATTTATGCGCTGGTTTGAGGCGCTTAAAGTCAATGGCCCAGGCCAGGGTGATACATTGTTTCCATGGTTGGCCGAACACGCATCGTATGATGAAATGTGTTGGTTTTTAAATCAGGAAGCGGCTGGCGAAGCCGGTTTTGATGATTTGGTGGCGTTAACCCAAGTTAAAATACCCGAGCAGGCCAAATTAGAAATGGCGCGCAATTTCTGGGATGAAATGGGTCGCGGCAACGAAACTGGCATGCATGGCCCAATGTTGGCCGCTGTGGTGAGCGATTTAAATTTAACGCCAACCATTGATGATACAGTTTGGGAATCGTTAGCCTTGGCTAATTTAATGCTTGGAATGGCCTCAAATCGACGTTACGCTTATCAATCCATTGGTGCGCTTGGTGTGGTTGAAATGACTGCACCAACCAGAGTCAGTTTTGTGAACGAAGGATTAAAGCGTCTGGAAATACCGTTTAAAACCAGGCAATATTTTCAATTGCATGCCACTTTAGATGTTAAACATTCCAAAGCGTGGAATACCGAAGTGATTTATTCTTTAATTAAATCTGACCCGAATACCGCCAAGCCGATTGCTGAAGGAGCGCTGATGCGCTTAGAATGCGGCGCAAAATGTTTTGCGCGCTATAAGACGCATTTTGGCATTAACGTTATTTAATTAAATGATTCATTTTATTAAAGCGGTTCTATTAATCTCGTCGCACGTTTCACGTGACAGGGCTGCATAAATAGGCGCTGTCATTTCCTCAATTTTACAAATGTGTGTTGGCACACAGACCAAAGTGCTAGCCCGTCATATTGTGTGTTATTTAAAACAAGGGGAATTAAAATGGCACTTTCAAGTATGCAATTTGACGATGACACAACGAATTTAAATGATCGGGCGAATAGGGTTTCTGAAACAAATCACTATCATCCTAACCACACATCCAGCGCGGTTTCCTGGGGTGCGATATTTGCTGGCGCTACAGCCATCGTGACGCTTTCATTAATGCTGATGATTTTAGGTACCGGCTTGGGTTTATCCTCCGTTTCACCGTGGTCGCAAGCTGGTGTTAGCGCAGCAACTTTTGGTATTTCTACCATTTTGTGGTTAACGTTTACCCAAATTACTGCTTCTGGCATGGGCGGTTTTCTATCTGGCAGACTCAGAACAAAATGGCTGGCCACGCATTCGGATGAAGTATATTTTCGCGATACCGCGCATGGCTTTTTAAGCTGGGCAGTCGCCTCATTATTTACAGCCGCGTTGTTAACTTCTGTGATTAGCGCAATTGTAGGCAGCAGTGTTCAAGCTGGCGCAAGTGTGGCGGGAAATGTGGCAACGGGTATTATGGAAAAAACTGATCTTGGCGAAAACTCAACGGGTTATTTTATCGATTCGCTATTTAGAAAAGACGTGAATGCGATTGCAAGCTTACCTGTTGCAGAAAATCCAGCCAACCCTAATGCAGAAGTATTTAGTATCTATGCCAAAGCAATGGCTGCCGGCGCCTTGCCTGCGGATGATATTAAATATGTTGCTCAGTTGATTGCGCAACGTACTGGAATATCTCAAGTTGAGGCTGAACAACGCGCGACCGATACTTACAACAAGATGCAAACAGAAATCAACAAGGCCAAAAAATCAGCCACAGATTCGATTAATACAGTGAGAAAAGCCACCATTTACGCCTCATTATGGCTGTTTGTTTCGCTACTGATTGGCGCATTTACTGCTAGCTTAGCGGCTACTTGGGGCGGTCGATTTCGCGATGCTTAATTAAAACTTAACCTTTTAACTTTACTCATTTTTCGGAGATATCCATGCGTTCACTACTGTTATTATTTTTGGGCATTCCTATTCCAATCATTATTCTGATTGCCATATTTACATAATTTGTTAACTTAATCAGCTTATAAAAAAGCCGTATCGAACCATCCGTTCGATACGGCTTTTTACTTTAATTTTTTGCCCGAAATTAAGGGTTAAGTTATTAAGTGTTAAGTGTTGCCATATCAATCACAAAGCGATATTTAACATCACCTTTGAGCATGCGTTCGTAAGCTTGCTCAATATCCTTTATAGCGATGATTTCTATATCCGACGTAATATTGTGCTCTGCACAAAAATCCAGCATTTCTTGCGTTTCCTTTATGCCGCCAATTAATGAGCCCGCAATCTGCCTGCGTTTAAATATCAGATTGCCGATATTTGGAGACGGATGCGGATGTTCTGGCACACCGTTTAGGCACATGGTGCCATCGCGTTTCAATAATTCAGTAAACGCATCCAGTTGATGCGCGGCAGCCACTGTATTCAGAATAAAGTCGAAACTTTTAACATGCTTTTTCATTTCTTCTGCATTTTTGGAGATAACCACTTCATCCGCGCCCAGTTTTTTTGCATCTTCAACTTTATCAGGTGAAGTGGTAAACAGCACCACATGCGCACCCATTGCATGCGCCAATTTTACCGCCATATGACCCAAGCCACCTAAGCCAACAATGCCAACTTTGCTACCAGGCCCAACTTTCCAGTGTTTTAATGGCGAATAAGTGGTAATACCAGCACACAGCAATGGCGCCACTGCGGCGAGATCTAGCTTATCGGAAACATGCAGCACAAAATGCGCATCGACCACTATTTGATTGGAATAGCCACCGTATGTCATTTTGCCGTTATGTTTATCTGGGCTGTTATAGGTAAATATTTCCTGATCGCAATATTGTTCTAAGCCATCTGTGCAATCTGGGCAAACTCGGCACGAATCGACCAAACAGCCGACTCCCGCTAAATCGCCTACGTTAAATGTAGTGACTTTTGAACCCACCGCTATGACGCGCCCAACAATTTCATGCCCAGGCACTACTGGATAAACCGTGTTTTGCCATTCGTTACGCGCTGTGTGCAAATCGGAGTGGCAAACGCCACAAAATAGAATCTCGATTTGCACGTCATTCACACCTAAGTCACGACGCTCAAAATTGAAGGGTGCTAATTTTTCTTTAGCAGCGTGTGCGGCATAGCCAATTACTTTGCTCATATTATTCCTTTTTACAAAAGTCTATTTTTAGTCATTGACTATTTTTAGCTAATTATTAGTGTTAATCAAGTGCCGGGTTTCAAAATTTCCCTAGTGCAGATTTTACCAGCCCATATCATACAGGCCATTAAAATTGAGTAGGATCAGCATTTTATCCTGCAGTTAACATGCAATTTTATCCAAGCAAAAAGATGATTTACCTCGGCTAATATAGGCCAAAAATTATGGATATTCTGTGCGTTTACGCACTTAAAACGTATATGCCTACGTAATTTAGCATTAGCGAATAAGGCTGGATAAGCTAGACCTGAAGTTTGAAAACGCGACTGTGCTTTAAGAAAAAAATGTAAAGCGAAAATGAAAAAGCCCTACATTTCTGTAAGGCTTATCAATTTGGTGGCCGGGGACAGAATCGAACTGTCGACACGCGGATTTTCAATCCGCTGCTCTACCGACTGAGCTACCCGGCCAGCATGCAAACCAAATTTAACGATTTGCAAGTCGCGCATTATAGCAAACTTCGCGTCAATTAACACAGCGTAGCTCAATTTAATTCAAACTAAAGTGGTCATGGCAGATTAGATGCACTATGATTAGCGATAGCGCAGATAAGGCAAATTAAGCTATTTGATTAATTCAACAAAGCTAACAAGGAGATTTAAATGGGCATGTTTTCATTTATTAAAGAGGCAGGCGAAAAATTGTTTGGTATTGGTGAAGCAAAAGCCGCGGACTTAACAGCGAAAAAAGACCCAACACCAGTCAATGTAGATGCTGCAAATAAAGCCGCCGCCAATGCAATTGCAACTTATGTTGCCAAAATGAATTTATCGGCGCGCGATTTAGATATCGGTTTTGATGGTGCGTCTGGCACGGTAATTGTACAAGGCATGGCCGATACACAAGAAATCAAAGAAAAGATTTTATTGTGCTGCGGCAATGTAGCGGGCGTTGAGCATGTTCAAGATCAATTAGGTGTGGTTGAAGCGGCAACTGAACCGCAATTTTATACCGTGGTAAGTGGCGATACATTATCTAAGATTGCAAAACAATTTTATGGCAATGCCAATGCTTATATGGGAATTTTTGAGGCAAATAAGCCAATGTTAAGCCATCCTGATAAAATATATCCGGGGCAAATGTTACGCATTCCACCGCAATAGTTTTTATTTATAATCGTTTTTTATAAGGGAGTTTTACCATGAATACATTTTTACGCGCGTTATTAGCAGGCGTTTTTGCAGTTACATTGTTGGCTGGTTGCAATAAATCAGACGAGGCCATTGACAACATGAAAGAAGAAATGGGTGAGGCAGTAGACGCCACTAAAGACGCGGCTGGTGCTGTTGCAAAAGAAACCAAAGAAGTGGTGACTGACGCAGCAAAAGACGCAGCCGCAGCGACATCTGAAGCGGCAGCTGAAGCAAAAGCAGAAGCTGTTGATGCGGTGCAAGCTGCAAAAGATGCTGCTAACGATGTCAAGAAATAAATTAAACAGTCGCTTGGCTAATCTTTAGCGATTAATTTAAACACATTTTTAGTTTAAATTTAGCCCGTAAAGCTGAAAAGTTTTGCGGGTTTTTCATTTACACTTACTCGCATGAAGACTTTTAGCATTTTGCCGTTAGATACCAGCTTGCTGGCTGACTTAACACAAAAAATCAATCAAAAAACTAAACCGTTGGGCGCACTGGGTAAACTAGAAGCCATAGCACTGCAAATCGGCCAAATTCAGCACACGCTTACACCGCAGCTAAATCGGCCAACCATACTAGTATTTGCTGGCGATCATGGCATTACCCATAATAATGTCAGCCATTATCCACAAACTGTCACCGCGCAAATGGTGCTCAATTTTTTGCTAGGCGGCGCAGCGATTAATGTTTTTGCTAAGCAAAACCAAATAACACTGCGTGTGATTGATTCGGGAGTTAACCATATTTTTGATGCAAAAAATGATTTAGTTAACCCATTAATTGATGCAAAAATCGATTTGGGTACACGCAACTTTTTAAATGAGCCAGCCATGACTTTAAACCAATGTGAGCAAGCACTCACATCTGGCGCTAAGATTGCTAGCTCTGAGATTGATAAAGGCTGTAACGTAATTGGCTTTGGTGAAATGGGCATTGGAAATACATCGTCAGCCAGCGCATTAATGAGCGTGCTTTGTGAAATTCCCATTGCACAATGCGTAGGCCGCGGCACTGGTTTAGATGACGCAGGTTTAAGCCATAAAACTGCCACTTTAAAGCAAGCCATTCAAAACCATGCTTTAAATACATCCGATACTTTGCAAGCACTGGCAACTTTTGGTGGTTTTGAAATCGCGATGATGACAGGCGCGATGCTAGCTGCGGCGCAACAGAAAGCGTTGTTACTGATTGATGGCTTTATTGCGACTGCGGCATTACTAGTCGCCTATAAAATGCAGCCTAATATTTTAGATTACTGCATCTTCGCGCATTGCTCAAATGAGCAGGCGCATCGGCGATTATTGACTTATTTAAAAGCAAAACCGTTGCTGGATTTAGAATTGCGATTGGGTGAAGGCACTGGTGCCGCGCTGGCTTATCCATTAGTGCAAGCGGCGGCTAACTTTTTAAATGATATGGCGAGTTTTGCCAGTGCTGGCGTTAACCAAGCTCATCATACATAACTCAACTAAGTAAAAACTGAACCAAATATTGATTATGCAAAAAGAATGGCGAAATTTTTTGTTGGCTTTAGGGTTTTTTACCCGCATTGCTGTGCCAAGTTTCAGCCATTTTCAAGAGTCTGACTTAAATCACGCCAGCAAATATTTTCCATTGATTGGCATCATCATTGGCGCAATAGGTGCATTAAGTTTTTATATTGCACACTTATTTTTACCGTTGTCTATTGCAGTGTTAATCAGCATGGCATCCACTATTTACGCAACAGGCGCTTTTCACGAAGACGGCCTGGCCGACAGCGCAGATGGGCTTGGTGGCGGTTGGGACAAAGATAAAATTCTCACTATCATGCAAGATTCCAGGCTTGGAACGTATGGCGCAGTGGCTTTATTTTTAATGCTATTGGCAAAATTTCAAATACTGAATGCATTTAATCCAGCCATCATCGCTGCCACGTTAATCACGGCGCATGCGTTAAGCCGCTTGTGTGCTGTGTGGATGATGCAAAGTTTAGATTACGTTAAATTCAGCGGCAAATCCAAACCGCTTGCCACGCAAATCAATAAAGGCAATTTGCTGCTTGCGCATTTTTTTGGTTTTTTGCCATTTTTTATGGTGATTATTGTATTAAGTTTAAATAATCACTCCTATTTGGTCACTGCAAAATTTGTGATTATGACGCTAATTCCAGTCAGTTTAAGCTGGCTTTGGTGGCGCCAAAAAATCAAACGTTGGCTAGGCGGTTACACGGGCGACTGCTTGGGTGCAACGCAGCAAATCACTGAGTTGGCGTTTTATTTAGGCGTTTTAGCGTGGAGTATCAACATTTGAAACTTTTTTTAATCCGGCATACTTCTTTGCAGGTGCCTGCTGGTGTTTGCTATGGGCAAAGTGATGTTGATGTAGCAGCCAGCTTTATAGATGAAGCGCAGCAAACCCAGCAAAAGCTGATTAACACGCAATTTAATGCTGTATTCACCAGCCCATTACAGCGTTGCTTAAAGCTTGCACACACATTAAATTTTGGCAAACCAATTGTAGATAATCGGCTGATGGAATTGCATTTTGGCGATTGGGAAATGTCAACTTGGGACGATATTCCACGCAATATTTTTGACGTATGGGCGCATGATTACGCCAACTTAGCGCCGCCAAATGGCGAAACCTTTAGCCAGCTACAACAGCGCGGCATTGATTTTTTAGAAGAAATTTTAACGCGCTATCCAACTGGCAATATCGCGATTGTGACACACGGCGGCATGATTCGCGCCCTGCTGGCGCATGTGTTAAAAATGCCGCTTAAAGGCTTATTTAGATTCACCATTGATTACGGCAGCATCACACAGCTGGAGTTTGGCGAAGCCAATACAGTACCCAAAATTAATTTTGTAAATGTTTAATTTTTTGTGCGTTTTTTAGTGTTAAGTAGTGGAAACAACCGTGATAATGCTATCAAAACATTCCACTACATGCCCCGCCCGAATCTTGGCCGTTTTACGTAACTCAACTTCGCCGTCAACTTTTACAATACCATCGGCCACAAACGCTTTACCTTGGCCACCGCTATCGGCGATGCCTGTGGTTTTAAGCAAATCACATAGTGCAATAAATTCGCCTTTTAATTCAAATGTGCTACTTTGCATGCGTTTCCTTTAAAAACTTACCCTTTTAATTTAAGTGGCAAACCTGCCGCAATAAATACCACTTCATTTGCTAATTGCGCTACTGCCTGGTTTAACCTGCCTTGTTCATCCTGAAATTGCCGGTTAATCGCGCCCAAAGGCACAATGCCCATGCCCACTTCGTTACTCACCAATATCACTTTTCCTGCCAAATTGGGCAATGTTTCCAATAATTCGGCACGTTCATATTGCCAATCCATTGTTTCTGGCTGCGCGCAATCGGGGCAAATACATTGCGCCAGCCATAAGCTTAAACAATCCACAATGACGCACTCGCCCGTTTTTGCTTGTTGTTGCAAAAGCTGTGCTAATTGATGCGCTTGCTCAATGGTTTTCCAGTGTGCAAGACGTCTTGTTTTGTGATGCGCCACACGCTGGCCAAATTCGTCATCAAACACCAAAGCGGTTGCGATATAGGTGACAGGTAAGCCCGTTTCTATCGCTAGTTGTTCCGCGTAACGACTTTTGCCAGAGCGTGCACCGCCTAAAACCAGCGTGATTTTACAAGTGTTATTTTGTTGCATGATGGCCCCAAGCATTTTCCATCAACATTTCTGTCAGTGGTTTTTGTAGTTTCCAGCCCGTTTCTACTAGCATCGGCTCTTTATAAAAACTAGCAACATGCCCTAAACATATTACCGCTATTGGCTTTGCGCCATCTGGCATTTTTAATAGTTGCGCTAATTGAATCGGATCAAAAAGTGACACCCAACCCATTCCCAACCCTTCTGCCCGTGCGGCCAGCCACATGTTTTGTATGGCACAACTAACCGATGCAATATCCATTTCTGGCAGGGTGCGACGACCAAATACTTGTGCATCGCGTTTGTCGCACAAGCTAACTACCAATAATTCGCCGCATTCTAAAATACCTTCTACCTTTAAGCGCAAAAATTCGGCCATGCGCGCAGTGGTTTCGTACTCGCCAATGGCTTGAGCAGTCTTAATGCGCTCTGCGTTAACTTGCTTATGAATGGCTTGGCGCAGCTCAATATCGGTGATACGGATAAATCGCCACGGTTGCATCAAACCAACGCTGGGCGCGTGATGCGCGGCTTGCAAGATTTTCTGCAACACTGCGTTATCAACAGGTGTCGGCAAAAAGTGCCGCATATCGCGCCGCTCGGCAATCACTTTATAAATTGCAGCTTGCTCTTGAGGGCTATAAGCGTGGCGATTATGCATGGCGATGATGAATGGTTTTGGCGTAAAAAAAGCCGCCTTAAATTAAGCGGCTTAAGCCATTAACAGGCATCAACTTTTTGAAGTTTGCAAGGTGTTAACATGATGCACAATATTTAATTTGCGTAAAACTGCCACAGTTAACCAAACAAAAGCAAAATACAGCATTGAAAATCCCATCCAGTTTGGCAAATATTCCCAACCATGTTGCATGGATTCTATTAACCCTTTAGCTGGAAAACGGCCAGAAAACAAATAATAGGTTTGTGTAGAAATTACAAAAGCCACAAATGTAGTTGCCAAACTCACTAAAACATAACTCAACATGGCTTTAAGATTAGGTGCGAACACATCTTTTTGTTTACTTAACCATAAGCCGCCTAACCACATTGCGCCATAAGCTGGAATTAAGCCCCAATAACCATTGGTTAAGCAAAAACCCTGCGCAGGGTCAAAAGCGGCTGCGCCAAAATCAATCACGGTTGCCAATATAAAAAATAGCGCAAACCAAGTCGCGCAGCTTTTATTATCAGAGCCTAGCAATAAACCGCCCAATAAAAATAATACTAAGCTGGCGTCAGGTAAAGAAACCTGCGTAAGCACGTGGCTACCGCGGGTTAACAGCATAAAAAATGCAATTGTGGCAGCGACGATGAGTTGTTTAGATAAAGTTAAATTGTTTTGCATAGTAAATCCTGTACTTAACGCTTAAAAAGCCACAAATAAATAATATCGAATCATACCATTTAGTGGCTTTTAAGATGAAAATCAATGTTAAAAATCTGCCCGCATACCAACGCGCCAAGTACGCACAAAATCAACTGGGAAAATGGCATTATCTTCTATTTGAATAGAATTTTCATGCTCAAATATATTATTTACTACGGCATAAAAATTAACATTTTTGTATTGATAACTAAGCGCAAGGTTGGTTGATTGATAGCGGTCTTGCTTTTGTTCAAAGTTATTTCCAAAATCATTATACGCATAAGCTTTGGCGCGCCATGTGTGATTCACATTGAGCATGGCGTGATCTAAAAAGCGATAATTTAAATTGGCAACCACTGTGTGTTTTGGTACGCCGGGGAGATTATTACCGTTAAATGCGCCTGCATTGTCGCTTTCTTTATCAATTTTTGCACGCGTGTAGTTATAAATAAGTGATGCACTTAATGCATCGTTAAAGCTATAAAAATCTTGTACTTCTAAGCCATATTTGTGTGATGAATCAATATTGGTATTATTAAAAATGAATAACGGTGCGCCAGATTGAAATAGATAAATTTCATCTTCTAAGTCGGCATAAAACGCATTGATTTTCAATCGGTTATTCGCACGCGTATGGTTTATGCCGACATTAATTGTGTTAACTTTAGCCGGCTTTATAAAACCATTAAATGAAGTAACACCCGTCGAAAAATTGGTGTTAAAGAAGCGGTCAATATCAGGTGCCTGAAAGGCGCGATTGTAGTTTGCAAACGCGGATAGCGCTGGCGTGAATGCATAATTAGCGCCGATATCCCAAGCAGTTAAATTTTCATCCTGTTTCAGTTTTTGGCCTGCATCTGGTGTAAAAGCATAATCCACTTTTTCACCACGCACTCCGGCTGATAATGTTAATCCGCTGGCCAGCCAAGAAGCCTGATGCTCTACACTGGCAAAATAAGCTTTGTTGTCTTTGGTGGTTATATTATTGGTGGCTTTGCGGTCACCCTCAAAATTTTGAAAGCCCACAATTGCGCTAAATTGCGCATCTACATAACGTAAATTTAACTCGTTACCCTCATAATCATAATTAAACGCATTAAAAAAGTTAATAAAATCTGAGGTTTTATCTTCACGAAAGTGCGTGGCTTTTAGTGTTAACTTATCCGTAACATCATACTCAGCGCCTACTTGCCATCTGTCGCTGTCTAAAGCTTGGTGCGTATAGGTTTGGCTGAAAGGTTTTTGCGTCACTTGCCTGGGATTATCTTTAAATTCTGCATTTGTTAACGAATTCACATAGCGTGTATCGTTACGTGAGCTGGTTGCTTCGGCAAAAAAGTTTAAATAATCAGTTGGCTTAATTTTAATTTTGGCATTTTGACTATTGCTAGTGAATTGATCTTTATGGCCTGTTTCATCTTTTTTACTAAATCCATCGTTGCTGTCATGTGCCAGAGTAGCGGATAAATCGATGTATTGCTCTGAAAAACCCGCGCTAACAGCATGATTCTTTTGACCAAAATTACCCAATGAGGTATTAACTGTTACGCCTGTTTTCGCTTTTGTGTAAATCTGAATGGCTCCAGCAGTTGCGCCATCACCATAAATCACAGAGCCGCTGCCTTTACTGATTTCAATGCGCTCAATATTAGAAATTGGAATGCCCGCTAAAAGTTGTGAAGAGCTATCAATATTGTTTAAACGTTGGCCATCAACCGTAATGACCACGTTTTGATTGCCATTTTCGCTGCCAAAGCCGCGTAAATTGATTGAGGCTGTGGCTTTATTGGTAGACAACGCATTGAGTGAGGTTTGTTGTGTTAAAAAATCTAACAGCGTAGCCGCGCCTGAAGCTTCAATCTGCTTAGCCGTATGGATTTCAGAAGCATAGGTAGTTTCTGTATCCTTGCGTTCAAAGCGGTTCGCTTTAACGGTTACTTCATTTAAATTGATATTTTCTGCAGCAAATAGCGGTGAGGTGAACGCCAATCCGACCAGACTAGCGATTAGTGGATGTTTCATTGTGTATCCCTTTTAATCACGCGACCCCGCGTGCTTTTTAAATGAGGAATACCGAAGTATGAACAGACCAGAACCAAGATACGAAAATAATATTAATATTAGCCGCACATTATGTTTTGATTACCGTCACCCCGCGGCATTTCCTAACGATTTTTTGTTGTAAGGCCGGTCTCCGGGCTTGTGAGGAATGATTTGCGCCTTCCCAGATCGTTAATCCAGTGGCTTGTTGCAAAACTACACTCACTTACCGTTGCGGGGGCAGCATAGGCATAATTTTGTTTTAAATGATTAAAACGTAACGCACCTATTTCCCAGTTTCACCCTTATTAATTTGAAATTAACGCAGGCACCTAACAACTAATTTGCATTATATCTTTTATATTGTGGCAATTACACTTGAATATTTACGCAACAGCTAAGTCAAACATATTAAATTACTTTGAATAGTCCACGTTAGCTATTGACTATAATGATTTTTTTCAATTATAGTGGGGCATGGATGCAGATTTAAAAAGACTAGAAGAAAAAATAGGGAAATTGGTTTCTTTGTGCGTAACTTTGCGCGAAGAAAATATTCAGTTGCGTGACGACTTGAGTCAGGCACAACAAAACGCAAATACCTTAAAAAATAATATGTTGCTAGCCAGCCAAAAGCTTGAAATTTTGCTTGAAACCATGCCCGCTGACGCGACACCTGTTAATATTGAGCCATTATGAGCAATTCAAAATCACTTGATGTCAATATCATGGGGCGCGAGTTTATCGTTGCATGCACCGATGAAGAGCGCGCGGGCTTGCTAGAAGCCGTGAGTTATTTAGATAAAAAAATGCACGATATTCGTGATACTGGCAAAATAATCGGTATTGATCGTATTGCGATTATGGCCGCACTGAATTTATCGCACGAGTTGTTGCACACCAAGACTGGCGATGTTGACATCGGCGATTATAAGCGTAGGATTAGCCTCATGCAGAATCAAATTGATGAAGCAATGGCTAACCAAACTAAGTTGTTATAAGTATTAACTTTTAAAAAATTAGCCGTTTAGCTAGGCTTTTTTAATCAGTTGTATTCATCTGTTTGTCACAAGTTAGTTTTAACATTTAACTTGTTTTCTGTGGTGTTGCTTGAGTCTTAAATTCCTTGAACTAGTTTTCGTTATAGGTTTCAGCTATTCAAGTCGCGGTGTGAGCGCTCTAAATTGGGAGGTCTTTTAAGATACCCTTGGCGAGTGAACCTTAAGCGCTTTAGGTTGTTACCACTTGGACCTTTTTGGTTCAGGATAACGGCTCAGGCAACACCACAGCAAATAGGTTTTGTTTTTAACGCGAAATGTCTGCATTGTTTTTTGCTTGTCGTACCATTTGTACTGCCTTCGCTCAAACGCCTTGAACTTTCGCGTTAAAACTCAACACCACTATTGTTGAAATATCGCTGTTACAATGATATTTTTGTTCTAACTCAATGTCTTGCACTTTAATATCGATAAAACCTAAATGACGTGTTAACTTAACGACTTAAAATTCAAAACCATATTTCCAATACCGTCATTCTGAGCATGGCGAATAGGGCGATATTTAGCGCAATTCGTGATATTTCAAATCGGCCAAGCTGACAATCTCCAAGCATTTTTCATGGCAGGCTTCTAACACAACTGGGGGCGCAAAACCTGCTTCGCTGGCCTCTAACCAACGCGCGGCGCACACGCACCAACGGTCACCCGCTACCAATCCTTCAAAGCCATATTCAGGTCGCGGTGTGGTTAAATCGTTTCCGCGCGAAATTGAAAAGGCTAAAAACTCATCGGTAACTTGCGCACAAACTGTATGGCTGCCATTGTCTTGCGGCCCAGTTTCGCAGCAACCGTTGCGGGTAAATCCGGTCATTGGGTCTAAACCACAGGTTTGCAAAGTGGTGCCTATTACGTTTCGCGCCATATTTTATTCCCCATATCTTAATTCCCAATGTTTATTTAAAGTGATGAATTTCAATTATCATACCCAAAATTAATGGTTTACGTTTTTAAATTAAGAAAGATAAATGGCGATGCGTTATTGGTTAATGAAATCTGAGCCTGGCGATGTATCGATTGACGATTTAGCCGCGATGCCGAATCAAACAATCGATTGGTATGGCGTGCGTAATTATCAGGCGCGTAATTTTATGCGCGACCAAATGCAAATTGGCGATGGCGTACTGTTTTATCACTCTAACTGCGAAACACCAGGCATTGCTGGCATTGCCGAAGTGAGCAGTTTGGCTTACCCAGACCGTTTACAGTTTATAAAAGGCCATAAATATTTTGACGAAAAAGCGACGCATGAAGCGCCGCGCTGGTTTAATGTGGACGTAAAATTTGTGCGCAAAACACAGCTATTAAGTTTAAAAGAAATGCGCGAAACACGAGAACTTGACAGTTTACGTATTTTGCAGCGTGGCAATCGATTATCGATTACGCCAGTAGATCCAAGAGACTGGTTATTTATTTTGGGACTACTTAAAGCGTAAAGCACTGCAATACTGGAAGTTTATTTTGGATTGACTTAAGCAATAATTTGAGCAAATTTAAGTGTTAACTATCTGCCCACACAAATAAAAAGGCCGCAACTGCGGACTTTTTATTTGCTCAATGCTTAGTTTAATACGAAGGCTTATCTAAACTGCCCATGGCTTTTGGATAAGTAACCAAACCCCAAGGCATATCCTTTACTTCAATTTGTTTCGTCACTTCCAGTTTGCCTGTATCAATCACAAATACCGCGTCTGATTTACCGCATGCCAGCAAAATACTTTTCTCATCTGGCGTAAAGCTAAAATGCCAGCAACGATTTCCTGTTGGAATATCTTTAATTTTTTCATAGGTTTTGGCATCGAACACTTGTAGCAATTTAGCTTTGTTTGTTGCCACAAATATGCGTTCGCCTTTTTTGTCATAAGCAATGCCGTATGGCATTTCTGCGGTATCTACGGTGCGCTCCAAATTAAAATCTTTATCTAATACCATAAATTTGTTGCCATATTCTAATGTCACTAAATATGTGGTGCCATCTGGCGATACCTTTATACCGCGCGGGCGATCGCCAAGTTCGTGCGTTTTAATCGTTTTAACCAATTCGCCTGTTTCAATATTATGCACTGTCACCGTATTATCGGCTTCGTTGGTAATCACCAGTTGTTTACTATCTGCCGAAAACTCAATGCCTTCCGTTTCTGGGCCGCCGATAATTTCGCGTACTTTTTTACCTTGCGTTAAATCAATTACAGCGATACGCGCCGGGGTCAAATCTCCATCATCGTCATCTTCCTGTTGTTTTGCTTGCGCACCTGGTTTTGGCGGAGGTCCGCCTTTAGAGCTAGGCTCGGACGAAACGTAAGCAAAGTTGCCGTTAATGCGCACAAACTCAGGGTTTTTACCCACATTGATGTGTTGCAATACCTCGCCTGTAGCGGTATCAATCACGGAAACACTTTCGTTTTCGCGGGTGGCCACAATCAATTTTTTACCATCGTCCGTCACGCCTAAACCGCGTGGCGATCCTGCTTTAACATCAAATTGATTAACCACTTGCATGGTGGTTAAATCGATCACGCTGACGCCTGCATCCTGGCTGGTGACATAAGCAAAACCGGCAGACGATTGAGTTGCTGCCTGCGCTGCTGGCTGTTCCGTTACGGGTTGTTCTGGCTTTTCTTTGTTACATGCACTTATGCCTACAATCAAAGCAAGCAAAATTAAACTGGTTCGGACGTTATTAAATGTTGATGCTAATTTCATTTCAAATCTCCAAAGAATAGGTATTTAGTACTCAATACAATCTGTTATCAAGCAAAAACTATACTCATTAGTATACACTGATAAAGTCAATATAAACAAATGCTTAGTTACAGCGAAATTTAAATTGGTTGCATGGAACCAATTTATGGTTACTTACAACCAGTTAACCCAGGAAAAGTTTATATGCAGGATTTTGTGTTTCATCCCAAAATGGATAACCCAAATTTTTTAAAAAAGCAGCAAATTCTGCCTGTTGATTGGGCGGGACTTGCATGCCCACCAGCACGCGACCAAAATCGGCACCGTGATTGCGATAATGAAATAAACTGATGTTCCAATCATGCCCCATGCTGTCTAAAAATTTCAGTAACGCACCTGGCTTTTCAGGAAACTCAAATCGAAATACCATTTCATGTTCGGCCTGCGGCGCATGGCCGCCCACCAAGTGGCGTAAATGCATTTTTGCCATTTCATTATCGGTTAAGTCTAATGCTGGTAAGCCTTGTGCCTGTAAATCAGCAACTAGTTTGGCTGATTCTGCGGGATCTATAATCGCCACACCTACAAAAATATGTGCGGCATCGGGGTCAGAATATCGATAGTTAAATTCGGTAATATTGCGGTCGCCCAGCAAACGACAAAATGTTTTAAATGCACCGGCTTTTTCAGGAATCGTCACCGCCAACACCGCTTCGCGCTTTTCACCGATTTCTGCGCGCTCTGCAATAAAGCGCAAACGGTCAAAATTCATATTAGCGCCCGAGGCAATGCCGATCAGCGTTTTGCCAGTGATCTTATTGCGTTTGGTATATTCTTTAATGCCCGCTGTAGCTAACGCGCCTGCTGGCTCTAAGATGCTGCGCGTGTCTTCAAATACGTCTTTAATCGCAGCGCAAATTTCATCGTTATCCACCACAATCATTTCGTCGACAAATTGCTGGCATAACTTAAAGGTATGCTCGCCCACTTGCTTAACGGCCGCGCCATCAGCAAATAAACCCACTTGGTCCAGCATCACGCGCTTACCTTGCTTAAGCGATTCGGTCATCGCTTCCGCGTCTCTGGCCTCTACGCCAATCACCTTGATTTCAGGGCGAAGCGCTTTAACATAAGCGGCGATACCCGCCAACAGACCGCCGCCGCCCACACAACAAAATATCGCTTCGATTGGACCTGGATGGTTTTGCAAAATTTCCAGCGCAATCGTACCTTGGCCAGCAATCACATCGGGGTCGTCGTAGGGATGCACAAAAGTGAGATTTTGTGACTGTTCTAATTCAAGCGCATGCACGTAAGCATCCGAGTAGCTATCGCCAAATAGTACGACTTCTGCGCCTCTGGCCTTTACTGCATTAATTTTGATTAAAGGCGTGGTGGTTGGCATCACAATCACCGCGCGGCAACCTAGCTTTTGTGCGCTTAACGCCACGCCTTGCGCGTGATTGCCAGCGCTGGCTGCAATCACGCCTTTTGCCAGAATGTCTGCTGGCAAATGCGCCATTTTGTTATACGCGCCGCGCAGTTTAAATGAAAAAACTGGCTGCATATCTTCGCGCTTAAGCAACACACGATTGCCAATGCGTGCCGACAAATTAGGTTGAAATTCCAGCGGCGTTTTTTTAGCAACGTCATACACGCGCGAGTTTTCTATTTTGCTTTGATAGTGAATAGTCATGCTTTATTTTAAATGTGCTTATTTTCAGACGTGCTTATTTTTAAGTTCACTTGGGCGGTGTATAGTGTTGAATTAGTTAAGTAATTACATTATAAAGGATTCAAGCAAAATGGCATTGACGCAGGACGAATTAAAACAACAAGTGGCAAAAGCAGCCGTTGAATATGTAAAAAGCGGCATTATTGGTGTGGGCACAGGTTCAACCGCCAACTTTTTTATTGAAGAATTAGCCAAAGTAAAACATAAAATCGATGGCGCAGTTGCCAGCAGTGAAGCCACTGCACAACGCTTACGTAGTCATGGTATTGAAGTATTTGATTTAAACAGTGTCGATCAATTAGACATTTACGTAGATGGCGCAGATGAAATTACGGAACATCTGCATATGTTAAAAGGCGGCGGCGGCGCGTTAACGCGCGAAAAAATTGTGGCGGCGGTCGCTAAGCAATTTATTTGCATTTGTGACGAAACCAAATATGTACCTGTTTTAGGTAAGTTTCCACTACCAGTTGAAGTATTGCCGATGGCAAAAAGTTATGTGGCGCGCGAGTTAATGAAACTGGGCGGTCAACCAAAATTGCGCGACTTCACTACCGATAACGGCAATATCATTTTAGATGTGCACGGCTTAACGATTAGCGACCCAATTGCATTTGAAGCAAAAATAAATCAAATTGTGGGCGTTGTCACCAATGGTTTATTTGCTGCACGGCCTGCGAATGTGTTGTTATTAGCGACTGCTAATGGCGTTAAAACCTATAAAAAGTAAGGTTTTAAAGTAAGGTTTTTAGTAAATAAACACCTTATAAAGCCGCGCGAATAGAATCATAATTTTGTAATAATTGATTGTTACAATCTGGCTAGTAGAATAAAGCCATTAAACAAGAAGGGTAGTAAACATGCAATTTGAACACACCTCTAAACAGTATGACGCTGAACTAGAATCCGTTCGCGCCAAAGTGCTTGAAATGGGCGGCATGGTAGAACAGCAAATAGTTAACGCATTAGAAGCGTTAATTAAAGCCGACATTAAACTGGCCAAAGAAGTGATGGAAAGTGACGCGCGGGTTAACTCGCTGGAAGTGCAGATTGATGAGGATTGTAGCCATATTATTGCGCGCCGTCAGCCAGCCGCAGGCGATTTGCGCATGGTGATGATGATGGTTAAAACCATCACCGATTTAGAGCGCATTGGTGATGAAGCCACTAAAATTGCGCGTACTGCACAGCGTATTTATGATGAAGACCGCATGTACAAACCACGCTTTAACGAGATTAATGCCATGGTTAAAATCGTGCGCGAAATGTTGCGTACTTCGCTTGACGCGTTTGCGCGCTTGGATGTGAGCCAAACGGTTGATGTGGCCAGGCAAGATGAGCTAGTGGATGAGCAATTTCGCGTAGCGATGCGACAACTGATTATGTTTATGCTGGAAGATCCGCGCACCATTTCCATGTCGTTAGAAGTGTTGTTTGTGGCAAAAGCGGTTGAGCGCATCGGCGACCACGCTAAAAATATCGCCGAATATGTCGTGTATATGGTGAAAGGCAAAGACGTGCGTCACAGTAGCTTGCAAGAAATGGAACGCGAAACTTTACAACCTTAACCACATTCCAAACGGCATAAATAGTTAATCAACCTAATATTTATGCCAGCCTTGGATGAATAGATACTTGCGGGAATGGAATTTCGATACCGCGCGCATCAAACGCATGCTTAATATTTTTCAGGTATTCGCGCCGTACGCCCCATTGTTCAAGTGGTAAAACTTTAAATCGACAACGTATTACCACAGATGAATCGGCAAGATTTTCAACGCCTGCCATTTCCATATCATCTAAAATTTTGTGTTTAAAATCTGCTTGATTTCGAAGCTGATGACCAACTTCCGTCATCACTTGCATCACAGTCGCCACATCTTCTTTATAGGCAACACCCACATCAATCACCGCCTGTGCAAAGCCGCGGCTCATATTGGTTACCGCGCCAATATTTCCATTAGGTACATAATGCACATTGCCGCTGTAATCACGCATTTTAATATAACGCAGCGTCACCTCTTCTACTAAACCACTTTTGCCGCCTGCTTCAACCACGTCGCCTTGGCGAATTTGATTTTCTAATAGAATGAAAAAACCCGTGAAGTAATCTTTGATTAAATGTTGCGCGCCAAAACCAACCGCCACGCCGACAACGCCCGCCGCCGCTAAAATAGGCGCGATTGAAATGCCAAGTTCGTATAACACTTCCACCACGCAGATAAGCACAATGACTAATGTAGCAACATATTTCACCACGCGCGCCAGCGTATCGATACGTTTTACTTCTTCTGAGTTTTCAAACGCCTGTTGTTTCAGGTAGGTTTTCATGTACAAAATAAATTTGGTACTGAGTTTCATCAACACCAATCCGATGAACAAAATAAGTACGATGCGCAACATTGTTTTTAATATCGGCAATAATTCATTCGGATGACTAAGGCCAAGGCTTGTTAAAATGCTTTCCATGCATGCTCCATTGTATAAATAGTGAAAATTTGTCCGTAAAATAGGGTTAAGTTTCCAGCCAAACCATCCCTTGCGGCGGCATGTTAATGACCGAACTGTTCAAATCAAGCGTGTGATCTGCAAATAAATCTTTAACGCTGGCATGTTGCAACAACCCGAGCTTGCGCAGGCCATCAATACTGAGCTGTTGTGCACTATGGTCAAAGTTGCAAATCACCAGCACGCGCGGATGGCTGCCTGCGCCGTCAAATCGCACAAAACAAAATAGATGCGGATTATCTAATGCAATTAATTCGCGATTATTGTGATCAGCAAATGCGGTAATTTCTTTTCTGCTGGCAATCATTTTTTTTAAACCAGAAAAAATACGCTGTTCAATCGTACCCTTTTCATGTCTTAGCTGACTTTGATGCCAATTCATGACTGGGCGGTGAATCCACCGATTATCATTTTTTTTATGAATATCGTTCAAGTAAGCCTGATCGTTCAATGTGCCGATTGCATCGCCATAATAAATCAACGGAATACCGCCAAACGCCAAAATAATGCCATGTAGCAGCAAAATAGTATCAATACTGCGGCTAATCGCCTGTGCATCGTTTTTTTCCGTTGCGGTTTCTAACCCAGCCAATGACGCTAGCGAACCTGCAATGCGGGCGTCACCATTTTTTTTATTGGTACCAAAAGCGATACCTCTTGCAATCGAATCGGGAAACTGGCCCGTGTAGTGATTAAGCAAAAATTGCCGATGCAATGCTGGGTCGTATCCAGCTAAACGAATGTCACTGTCATCAAAGCCCAGCCCAATATCATCATGGCAGCGCACATAATTAAGCCAAGTTGCGCGTTCTAATTTATCGGGAATCGACCGAATGGCATGGTTAAGTAACGTCGCTTTTTTGGTGGCAACGGCTTCCCATAACAAAGCCATTAACGTCGCGTTATAGGCAATTTCACACTCTTTGGCGTTAATTGCATCTTCGCCAAAATATTTAATCACTTCAACGGGCGCTACAATTGCCTCGGCAATAAATAAAACGCCAGGCGCTGTCACTTGGCAGCAATCTTTCATCAATTGCAATATCAAGTGCGCTTCACGCTCGTTTTGGCAAGTGCTGCCAATTTTTTTCCATAAAAATGCAACCGCATCTAGCCGAATCACATCCGCGCCATGATTCGCCCAGAATAAAATAATATCCACCATTTCAATCAGCACAGCAGGATTTTGATAGTTCAAATCCCATTGATATTCATTAAAAACCGTCATCACCCATTTGTCCATTTCCGCATTCCAGGTAAAGTTACCGGGTGCGTTTTCGGGGAATATCTCTGGCATGGTTTCTTCATACAAATCGGGCGTGCTACGATCATTAAATACATAGTAGTAATCTTGATATTTTTTATTGCCCTCGCGTGCTTGAACTGCCCAAGCATGCTCGTCCGAGGTGTGATTCACCACCACATCGAGCACTAATAATGTGCCGCGTTTTTGAAGATTAGTCGCCAACTCATCTAAATCTTCAATCGCGCCGATATCTTCATTAATTTTTCTAAAATCGCGCACTGCATAACCGCCATCACTTTTGCCTTTTGGGCAATCTAAAATCGGCATAATATGCAGCATGTTGATACCCAAATCTTGCAGATAACCCAGATTTTTTTGCAGGCCTTTTAAATCGCCACAAAACTCTTTGCAATACAGTGCATAACCAACCCATTGCTGGCTTAAAAACCAGTCATGGTTTTTTTCGCGCGCGCGGTCAAGCTTGCGCAGCTTTTGTGAGCGGGCAATATATGAGCGTGTGAGTATTTTGACTAGCTGATGCAGTTGCGGTTTGAAATCGGCACGATGCCCATATAGCTGGTGAAATAGCGAATAGATAGCGTAAAAATTTGCACCTAAGCGCGTATAAAAATACTGTAGATTTTTATCCTTAATTTCGACTTCAATTTCCGTCAATATGTCATTCAATAACGAATGTGAAACCTGTTCATACATAAATTTTCAATCCTGTTTCAGTGCAGAAATAATCGGCGCAACGTCTAGGCCATAATGCACCAACCCTTCTAAAATGCCGGCAGCATAATGTTGCGAGGCAAAATAAATATGCTCTCGATGCCGCAGTTTTTCTAACTCCTGGCTATAATTGCCCACCACAATCGCGCGCGTGTCACCAATTAGCATTTCAATATCGTTGCCCGAATCACCCGCCACCACAAACTTTTCCAGCGGCAAGCCCCATTTATAAGCTAAATAACGAATGGCATGGCCTTTAGACGCGCGCACGGGCAACACATCTAAAAATTCCTCATGCGAATAAATAAGTTGTGCGTGCAAATTGCATTGGCGCAGATGATTTTGTATGTCACTCAAGGGCGGCATTCCATCTGGTTTTGCAAGATAACTTAATTTAAATTCACGCTGATTTTCCGGTGCCTGCAAGGTTAATCCTGGAAAATGACTTAACGCTTTTTTCAGGTCATCTTTTCGCCACATATAACGAATATGTGCCGACCAGCCTGTGTCAGGCACTAGTTTTTTACCATAATGAATCTCTGAGCCGACCGAAGTGATTAGCACATCGGGCACATTTACTTGATTGGCTTTAAGTATTTGCAGCGCACTTTCAAGCGGCCGCCCAGTGGCTACGCCAAAAATACAATTGGCCTTATTTTTATCTACCCAGTTTGTTAAACCTTTGAGTGATTTCTTATGCCCCACTAGCGTATTATCAATATCGCTAATTAGCGCTATGCTGGCCAATGGTATGCGTGATTTTTCCGCACTTAAAACCAAGGCTTGCTGACGGCGGAAGCGTTTTTGATCGCGACGCAATAATCTGCGCACTTCTTTCATATATTTATCCACGTGCGCCGCCCAGCTGTAATGCCGCCAAACCCCTACCAAACCGCTACTGGCCCATTGGCGCCAGCGTTTTTTATCTTCCAAAATATATAACAAGCCATCTGCAATCGCACTGCTGTCCAAAGTATCGACAATTAATCCATTGCGACAATTGCCCAAAATATCGCGCGGGCCGCCGTCATCCGGCGCCACAAATGGCAATCCGCTGGCGGCGGCTTCTATCAAGGTTAAGCCAAATGGTTCGGTAAAAGCAGGGTTAACAAACACGCCACGGCGCCTTGCGGCTAAACGATATAGCTCTGGCACGTCTTCTTGTGCAACGAATTTTGGAATCGCCACTTTGCCCCATAAATCATAGCGGTCTAAATCGAACAATAACTGACTCATCACTTTTTGCTGCGACTCTTCTAAATCGCGAATGTCTTCACGCGTACCAGCCACAATCAATAAATTGGCAGCCGCCTGCAATGCAGGGCTGTTGCCATACGCTTCAATTAAACCGTGAATGTTTTTTCTGATATCTGGTCGACTAATCGAAAAAATCAAGGGTTTTTCTGGCTGTGCTAAATAGCCATCAATTTTTTGCTGAATCGAGGTTTTTTGTTTGATGCGTCCAGGCGGCAAAAACCTTGAGGTGTCTGTTCCTGGCGAAATAACGCTAAAGCGCGATTGGTTAAAATTATTATACATGCCATATTGCTGCTCAATCTCTTGCTTAGTGCTGGTGATAACCAATGAGGCATGTTGAATAATATCTTCTTCAACCGCAATACGGCGCTCAAAATTAAACTGCTTTTCGATGGCAGACGCTTTTCGACCACTCGCCATTAAGCGATCGCGTTTGGGCCGTCCGAGCGAATGACCAGTATGCACTTGCGGAATACCGAGCAATAACGATAGCTGCTGCCCAACATAACCTGCATCGGCGTAATGCGTATGAATTAAATCCGGGATTCGGCCCTGCTGCCTTAAAAAATGCAAGGCTTTATCGACCACTTGATCTAAATGTGGCCACAAGACTTCTTTTCGCAAATAACGTTTTGGCCCGCAACGCAAACGGATGATGCGCGCGCCCTCGCCCAAAAATTCCTCAGCTTGTGCGTAATCATTTGCTACGCTGTCGTCTTCAATTAATCTGGTTAACAAATCTACTTTATCAACACCTGCATGGCTTGCCAGCGCACGCGCAAGTTCCACCACGTAAGTCGTCTGGCCACCGGTGTCTGCATCCGCGCCCAGCTCCATGTCGTTGGCACGAATAAGCCCGTGCATACTAATCATCAGCACATAGAGGGGATTTTCAGACTTTTGCAGTGGATCAATCATAAATTCCAATCGTTAATATACGGCGTGTAAAAATCAGTATTGGCAGGCGCCCCACCGCGAATGCCGCAGATTGCACTGGCAAACTGATTGGCACGATTTAACATAGTTGCTTCATCCCAACCTAAGCCGCGCCCTAAAATACACACCGCAGAAAATGCATCGCCTGCGCCTACGGTGTCTACCAGCGCCGTTTTAGCCAGAAATGCTTTAGAAGGTGCTAAATTGTCGGTTTTCACAACCGTTTCACCGTTTGTCATCCATGCGCCTTCGGCGCCTTTTGTGACAATCATTTGCTGAATGTCGAATTCTGCGCATAATTTTTTGGCTTTATCATAGTCGGCTGCAGCCTCAATCTTAAAGTATTTGGCGATAATCAAGAGTTCTTCTTCATTCAGTTTCACCATATCGCTGCGTAACAATGAGCGTTTAATCGTGTGTTTGTTGTAAAAAGGCGCGCGTAAGTTAATATCTAAAAAACGTGGACATTTTCCATCTTCTAAAAACTTATCCAGTGCTAATCTGGACGGCATACTACGTTGCGCCAAAGTGCCAAAATAAACCAGATCTGGTTTAAGCGACATCGTAACCATATGTGTAATGCCTGCATGAATATGGTCGTAAGCCTGATTTTGCAAAATCTCAAACTGATGACCGCTTTCGGTTAAATGCACGTTAACCTGACCTGTCGGATAAATTGCGTCGATCTGCAAGCCCGACACATCCATTTTAAGCCTTTGCATTTCCTGTAAAAGTAGCGTGCGCAACGCATCCTGTCCAGTTCTGGTAATCATCACAGGGCGCAAGCCAAACGCGCTTAAATGTCGTGCCACATTAAATGGCGCGCCGCCCAACACAGTTTCATCGTGGAAAATATCAGCTAACACTTCGCCAAATATGCCAATGACTTTTTGTGATTGGTTTTTTGTGGATGACAATATCTTTCCTTCGCTATGTATGTAAACGCTAAGTGAAACCACTTAAATCTATTAGCGTTTTAATGTAAATTGACTTAAAACACTTGTCTTGATATTGAAAATTTCGCTCTAGTGCACAAAAATATTCGAAAAATTGTGCTTTAAAACTGGTTAAGTTGTAGCGCTTAATATTGATGAACAGTTTAAAAGCAGCTATTTTTGAATGTTTAGCCTTAACTATATTGCTTTAAAAGCTGGCCGTATGATTGTTACAGGTCTGATAACGGAATCAGTCCCGCGCCAATATCTTTACTATTAATCTGCAAACTTAGCTGCGCCAAACTTTGCGTCAAAGTCGCCAATGTATCCACATCCAAACGATCTAACGCGTCTCTCAACACGCCCCTGGGTGACGGCGGTGCATTTTTGATGATGGTTAAGCCTTGCTCCGTGAGCGATAAACGCACCACGCGCTGGTCGGTAGTTTCACGCTTTTTTACAATGAGCATTTTTTTAGCCAGCTTTTCCACCAAATTACTTGCTGTGGATTGATGAATCGCTAAATTAGTAGCCAGTTGAGACACTTTTAAATCGGGCGCTTTATCTAGCTCGTACAACACCCAAAGTTGAGAGCTGCTGATGCCGCAGGCCGATTCGGTGTCGCTTAGATGCTTTTTAACCGAGCTGAAAATCACCCGAAAATGCTGCAAAGAAGTATTGGCCAAAGTAGCCTGCAATTGCGCCTGATTCATTAAAAGTGCTGGTTTTTCAGTCATGGTTAAGTTGAACAAAAAATTGTAAAGGGTTGTTGATAATGCACAAAAATTTACGGCTAAAAATGGTGTTAACTTATTTACTGTGCATTCAGTTTACCGCAATAATTACATTTATACAAATATATATCGTATAAATGTAATTAAGCATTATGTTGATTAACACGCTATTTCGGCAACACTTAATTGCATAATCATTAAGCACAAACGAAAAAACCATACAGAATTTGTATGGTTTTTTCGTTTCTACACGCTCGCTAAATGTTACTAAGCTGCATATTTAACACTCGCGCACTAAACACTCCACTCAATTAACACTTTTTGCCATTGGTTTGATGTAGCTTATTTTGGCGGAACGTAGCCACTGGCGGTATCTGCGCCTTCACCAAAAAAATATTTTTCCGTTTGCTCGCTCAAATATTTACGCGCCGCTGGGTCTGCCAAACTTAAGCGGTTTTCATTCACCAGCATGGTTTGTTGTTTTAGCCACGCCGCCCACGCTTCTTTAGAAACCTGTGCGTAAATACGTTTACCAAGCTCGCCTGGGTACGGCGGAAAATCCATGCCGTCTAATTCTTTACCTAATTTAATACAATTTACCGTGCGCGCCATAGCCAAACCTTTTTTGATTAATGCATTTGCAATAAAACAATATGATAACGCATGTTAAAATAACTCGACTAATTTTTCATAATAGATAACGCGTGATGAACAGCAAATTGCCACCCAATTCAAACCAGACGCATACCGAAAGTCCATTTAAAGGCAAAACCGGCTTGCGACGTTTGTTCAATGCGTTTGGCTATACGCTGGATGGTTTTAAAGCGGCTTATAAACACGAAGATGCTTTCAGGCAAGAGGTTTTACTGGCGATTATATTGATTCCGCTGGCGCTTTATATCGGTGGGAGTCATCTTGAAAAAGCGTTGATGATTGCCAGTGTGTTATTAGTGCTGATCGTTGAATTGCTTAATTCTGCCATTGAGGCGGTGGTGGATAGAGTGTCGATTGAGCGACACGAACTGGCTAAACGCGCTAAAGATATTGGCAGCGCTGCCGTATTTATTGCCTTGGTTAATTTGGCAGTTGTTTGGGGTTTATTGCTCATTAATTAAGCATTAAAACTGCATTTAAAAAAGTAGGTTTATTTTTTTAAATGCCAACCGTGATTGCCATTAAGGTCTGTCGAGTATTCCAGCAGCGTGATCCAAGCTGCTGCAACGGCCACAAAAAAAACAAGTCCCAATACAATATATTTAATCGCGTTCATACTCATTACCTATCAGAAAATGAAGTTAGTAGTGAGTATAAACGCGCCTATTTGGTTCACTGTTTGGCTCAATTGATGCTCTGCCTAGATTAAAAATCCGCGCGTAATCCAATTAAAACTGAGCGTTCCCCCGCAACTGATATCTCCTTTAAAAATGAAGTATGTTCGCGGATTTCTGCATTCAATAAATTGTTGGCTTTAGCAAACATTTCAACATTTAATTTGGTGGGTAATTTATAGGTAATCATGGCGCTCACATCGGTGTAACCATCGGTTGGCAACTCATTATTGGCGGTGCGGCTTTGGTTAAACGCATGCAATACATTTAAGCGTGCGCCAAAACTATTTTTTTGATAAATCAACCCTGCACCTAAACGCAGCGGCGAAATACGTGGCAACGCGCCACCCGTATCGCGATTGGTGGCATGTACGTAATCACCACGCATGGTTAAGTCGAGATTATTGGCCACGTTAAAGCGCGCGTCGGCTTCCAAGCCTTTAAATTCAGCGCCAACATTGCTAAACTGGGCAATTGGCGTGCCTGCAATCGGCTCAACATTGCCCGTATCAAACAAGCCGATAAAATTACTAAAGCGCGTGTAATAAGTGCCTACGCTGAACGAATTTTTCGCATCTTTCCAGCGAATCTGCGCATCAATGCCTTTTGAGCGCTCTACATCGAAGTTGGGGTTACCAATCTCAAACTGACCAGTAGCAGCATGTTGACCATTGGCATACAGCTCAAAATAACTAGGCGCGCGTTCGTTGTGCGATAAATTGCCCGCCAGCGACCAGTGATTATCTAATTGATACACGCTGCCCAGCGCATAGCTATTGGGATTAAAACTGGCATTTTGCGCAGGTCCAAAACGCGCATCATCTTTCGAATCGACTGAAGCATGGCCAAAACGTGCGCCTGCGGTCACTTTAAGTTTATTGTCGGTTAAGCTAAGCGGCAATTCTTCATATACGTATAGCGCTTTAGATTGTGTATTGGTGCTCGGTACAAATGCTTCGTCACCCGTTGCCTCAAAATTACTATTTTGAAATTGCAAGCCAACTACGCCTTGCAACTGGCCTAATTCTGTGTGCACAGGCATATGACCCGCTTCAAAAGTGCCTTCAACACCACGGTTTTTAAATAGCGTTTCTGGTTTGCCACCAGCCAGTTCTACATGCTCATAATCGGTGTATGCCATGCGAAATTTAACACGGTTAATCACTGGGCCTAAATCGCTGAATTCTGAAGCAATATCCCAGCGCTGGCTTTGCATATCAATACGAACATCTTCTTCTGCCACCACACCGTAATTGCTGTTATAGGTAGAAAATGACGTGCCGATATAACCGTTATCAAACGTCAATGAAGCACCTAATGCACCGCCGTCATTATCGGCGCTGCTATTGATTAATGTGCCACGATTTTCGCGCGGCAAGCCTTCTGCACGACTGCTGCGCTTGGAAAGCGCAAAGCCAGGAATATTTAAATCACTGGTTTCTCGACTATAAGCATCGGCATGGATGGCAAACTGCCCGTTGCCCACATCTAGCACAATGGCACCATTACGCGTATTGTCTGGACCACCAAAACGAGTTTCTGCGCGACCTGTTATGCCTTCTAACTTTTCTTTTGGAATGCGATGATCAATCGCATTCACCACACCGCCCACCGCACTGCCGCCATAAAGCAGTGAAGCTGGGCCGCGAATCACATCAATCTGTTCAATCACCAGCGGGTCAATCGCTACTGCATGATCAAAACTTAAACTCGACGCATCCAGAATGCCAACGCCATTTTGTAAAATGCGCACTCGCTCCGCATCCAGCCCCCGGATCACTGGCCGCGATGCATTTGGGCCAAATTGGGTGGCTGTTACGCCAGGTATGCCATTTAACGTTTCGCCAATCGTACCTTCGCGACGCAAACTTAATTCGCGTCCATTTAACACCGTAACAGGCACTACTAGTTCGTCTGACGCAACACCTAAAGGGTTGCCCGTTATAGCCAATGGAGCTAAATCAATCTCTACAGGTTCTGCAGCATAAGCGTTTTGCATAAAAAGTGCTGCAATAGTTAAAGCCAGCGGCTTAGATTTAACTAGTTTGAATTTAAATAATTTGTTTGCAAATACAAGCTGCGCACATGTTGCGCGCACGCGCGAGTGGTGAATCTGAACCATGATGAAATCCTCAAAAAATAACCGAATACGACAAATAAAAACTAACTTAATAGTTAGCTAATTGTGGAATTTAGGCAATTTGAGGCGGACCGCGCGCGGAATATGGGGAATTGGCAACACTTAAAAAATGTACGGTAAGACTGACTGTAGCTATTGAAACAGCTTGTGCAACGGCAAACACAAACACAGAAGTCGCCAAGCCATTGGCAAGGCCCGCATGACTAATACACTGTTCACAGGGATGGTTAGGTGTATTTTGATCTTGCTGATTTTGTTGTGTTAAGTCAGTAATATGGCTGATTTCGTGCGTAGCCACACCCATTTGCGTAAACGCAAACAGTACAGTCAAGCTTAAATGGACGAAAAATTTCTGCAACATAGTTGCAATATTAGCAGAATCTCTCCAATATCTGCATTTAAATATTGTCATTGATTCAGAATTATTAATCACTTGCCGAGCTACGATTTACGTTTTCAACCACTTAAATGCGTTAAGTACTTAAATCAATGCGCTTTTACTTCGCCTTTAAAATAGTGCTGTTCCATAATTAGCATCTGCTTTATAAAAAAGTATAGATAAATGGTTTTTAAATTTTATAATTGAATTGGCTTTTTTCTCTGAAAAGCCTACACTAATCATTAGTGCATTAAATTAATGATAATACGCATGTTGCTCAGTGTGCTTTACTTGATAATGTTGTAAATAGCAAAATAAATAGAGCAAGTTTGATTCAGAATGATGAAGTAGTCGGCCGTTTTTTGGCGTGGAAGCTGAAAAACATTTTTTGAGCAAATCGTCATCAGTTTGCTCACTCAATGTAGCACTGTTAGAAGGAGAAGTCAGCATGTCTTTAATCAGACCTGTAAGACAGCTCAGCGTGCTTGCAACTGCCCTAGCGTTAACACTAGGTGTATCTGCAGCAAATGCGGCTGTAAATGACGTCGTCACAGTGGTCGATCCATCGCCAGTTAACTGGTTATGGGTCACTTGGAACACCATGGAAGAAACCGTCCGGGTTGACAAGAATGGCCAAAGTACACCAAGCCTTGCTGAGAAGCAAACTTGGTTAGACGACAAAACGTTGCAAATTAAACTACGTAAAAACGTTGCGTTTCAAGATGGTGAAAAACTCAACGCTAACGTATTTCGTCGTAGTTATGACGAAGTGCAAAAGTGGACAAATCCACACCCACCTGGCGCATTCTTGAATTTTGCTAAGGATAGCTCGATGGAAGTGGTCGATGACCATACAATCAATTTCAAGTTTCCAGAACCTGATGGTTCTGCAATCATGAAACTACGTGGTATGCATGTCGGCAGCACAAAATTCTGGAATGAACTTGCGTTCGTTGATCAGAAAAATAAAAATGCTGAAGGCCATTGGTGAGTGATAGGCGAAGCTGGTCCGTGGGGGACTGGTCCGTTTATTCTCAAAGAGGGTGTTTCAGTATTAGATAAGCGTTCGCCAACGGTGACAATGGTGCCTAATACCAATTATTGGAATAAGGCACGTACACCGAAAGTGACGATTAAGTTTGACAATATTATCTCTAAAGCTGAGGCGCTTGAAGAAGTAGCCAAAGGCGGCAAAGTGGATATTGTGACTGAGTTGTCTCCGGCTGAAGCAGTTGCATTAAAAGGCAATAAAAACGCACGTGTAGTTGAGAGTAAAGCGAAAACAGTGTTGGTAGGTGTATTTAACCAAAATAAAGCAGGGTCTGTATGGACTGATATCGCTGTTCGTAAAGCAATCAATAACGCGGTTGATAAGGCTATGGTTATCAAAGAAGGCTCATTGGGCTACGGCACACAAATGCCATCAATGATTACCAAAGGTTCTTATGCTTATGATGGTAGTTTAAAATCTTATGCGTATGCACCAGCAAAAGCTAAGCCAGTATTGGCTAAGCATGGTGTGACAAGCTTAGTGATTGCAAGCGATGATGGCCACAAAGCCATTGCCGAAGCTGTTGCGAAAAGTTTGGCTGCATCTGGTGTGACCGCTACGGTGGATACGTCAGGTAAAGGCGATGCTTGGGATATTAAACTGGTTGAGCATTTTGACTGGTCGCCTAATTATCCGTATGGCGTGGTATTCCGTGAGTTTTTTGGCAAAGATGGCGGTTTCCGCAGCATGCCAGAGGACGCAGGGTTTGAAGCTTTAGCTCAAAAGATTATTAATAATCCGACTAAGCAAGAAGGCTTCACCAAGCAAATGGATCGTTATGTACATGATCAAGCGAATGTGCTGTTCTTGTATGCACCATCAAAATTGTATGCGGTCAGTAATAAGGTGAATTTCACACCATACCGTTCTACAGTGTTGGAGCTTGCAGAAACATCCATCAAGTAAGCTTGTAATTGTAGTGGCTTCAAAATGACCTTCCTGCAGCAATGTGGGAAGGTCTTTTCAAACTAAAAGTTTTATTAAAGTAGCGAGTTGTTTTAAGCGTAGTATCAAAAATATAGAATTAATATAAAAATATCGTTGATCGCATTTTAGCCACAAGGCTAAAAGTTAACACGAACATACATGAGGAATCGCTTTTGATAGTTGGCACTGCAGGCCATATTGATCATGGCAAATCTGCATTGGTTCATGCATTGACCCAAGTGGATCCTGACCGGTTGCAGGAGGAAAAGCTCCGCGGCATCACGATAGATTTAGGCTATGCCTATAAACCTTTACCCAATGGTGAAGTGTTGGGCTTTGTTGATGTGCCCGGCCATGAAAAATTCATTCATAACATGTTGGCTGGGGCGACTGGCATTGATTACGTGTTGATCGCCATTGCCGCAGATGACGGCCCAATGCCGCAAACCTTAGAGCATTTAGCGATTTTAGATCGACTAGGCTTAAACCAGGGTGTGGTCGCTTTGACCAAAGTAGATTTGGTTGATGACGCGAGAATTACACAAGTCAAAGCAGATATTAAAAAGATATTGAGCACTACCTCACTAGCTGAGGCTGATATTCTTTCAGTCTCGGCTCACACTGGCGTTGGCATTGCTGAGTTGGATGCACATTTGGCGCAGGTCGCCCTAAAAAACCCACCACGTGAGCCGCGTGGCAATTTTAGGCTAGCTGTTGATCGTTGCTTCACTTTATCGGGCATTGGTACCATAGTCACGGGCACGGTTATTTCCGGAAAAGTGAAGGTGGGAGATCGCATGATTGTATCGCCCTCTGGTCTTGAAGTGAGGGTCAGAGTAATCCATGCACAAAACCAAGTATCAGAATCTGGAATTAAAGGTCAACGTTGCGCGCTAAATGTAACCGCGCCGCATTTAGAAAAAAAAGACATCTCTCGTGGCGACTGGGTTGTAAGTGCCCACATACACGCGCCCACCCATAGATTAGATGCCGAGTTGAGTATCTTAGCCACTGAGAGTAAATTATTTCGCCATTGGACTTATGTGCATGTGCATTTAGGTGCGAGCGATGTATTGGCGCGTATCGCGACCCTTGAAGATGAGGCAGTAGCACCAGGGCACAAGCAACTGGTGCAATTAGTGCTGGATAAACCGATTGCCGCATTAGCTGGAGATCGTTTTATTATCCGAGACCCATCTGCTACAAGAACGATTGGTGGTGGTATTGTTTTAGATGCTTTCCCAGCAGAGCGTGGTCGGCGAAAACCTAAGCGCTTGGCAATGCTGAACGCCCTTAAAAAAGCAGTGATTGTTACGCAACTAGAAGTTGCAGATCCAATATTAGGTGAGCTTGCTGCGCTTAACGAATTACTGGAAATTAATATTGACGGTATTGATTTAGACTGGTTTAAACAGCTACTGAACCTTGAACAATCGGTGATGGATAACCTGGTATTGCGCAGTGAATTACTGTTGGTGATGGCCGATAAAAAGCGTATTGGCTTTAGTAAATCTCGCTGGCAAACACTTGAAGCCTTATCTTTAGATGCAATCAATCAACACCACGCTATGGTTTCTGACAGCCCCGGATTGACGGTGGATGAGTTACGCAACAAAATAGATAAAGCGATGGCAAAGCCAGTCATGGCGCAGATTGTGGAGCATTTACTTCTACAGAAAAAGTTGCTACGTGTGGGCGTTCGCTTGGCCAGTCCTTTGCATGTGGTGAAGCTGTCCGTCAATGAGCAGTTATTATGGGAGCGGCTTTATCCTTTGTTACAAGCAAATGCCTTGATGCCGCCTCCTGTAGCTGATATCTTGCTGAAGCTGCAAGTGCCAGAGTTAGAATTACGCACTTTATTAGATCGCTTAATGCGTATGGGATACCTGTTTAAAGTACGTGCAGAGCAGTATTTTTTGGCAGAAGCTATAGCGAAATTAGGTAAGCAAGTAGAAATGCTAGCACTTGAAAAAGCGCCAGAGCGTTTCACAGTAGGTCAACTTAGAGAATTTGCGCAGGTGGCGCGCGGGGTTTCTATTCCTTTGCTAGAACTTTATGATCGGATTGGTTTGACTGTGCGTTATAATAGTGGCCGTCGCTTAAAGCGTGATTGGCACAGTGTTTTCGGAGAGACCGAAAATGCGAGTTAGTGTTTTTTTAAAGGAAGAGATTCGCTCCCCGGTGGGACGTCCGGACTTCAAATCCGGGAGAGGCTGCTTGGCAGTCTTTGGTAGGTTCGACTCCTATTCTCTTCCGCCAATTTTTGTGAACCACCTATGACGGATCTACTCGCCAGTGCGGTATCACCATCACAGCTTCCATCATTAGATCGGCTACTTAATCGGGCAGAAGCAAAATCAATCATTGCTGCATTTGGCCGTCAAGTGTTGGTCACAGCGATGCGCCACTTGCTGGATGAGACGCGGACAAACTTACGCAACGGCATTTTCGTTGCGACCGACGAGCTAAGCTTGTTAGCTGCTTGTCGACAGCAACTTGACGTGAGTCAGCAAACGACCATCAAATCGATATTTAATCTCACTGGTACCGTGTTACATACCAATCTCGGCCGCGCTTTGTTGCCAGAAGAAGCCATTGTCGCCATTACTAATGCCATGCGTTACCCTTGTAATCTGGAGTATGATCTTGAAAGTGGTGGGCGTGGTGATCGAGACGATTTAGTCGTGGAGTTATTGCGTGAATTAACTGGGGCTGAAGATGCAACCATCGTCAATAACAATGCGGCTGCGGTGTTGCTCACTTTAAACAGCTTGGGGCTGCGCAAAGAGGTCATCGTGTCGCGTGGCGAACTAGTCGAAATTGGTGGTGCTTTTCGGGTGCCCGACATCATGGCCCGCGCGGGCGCTAAACTCAAAGAAGTCGGCACCACCAATCGCACGCATTTAAAAGATTTTGCAGAAGCTATTTCGCCACGTACCGCCATGTTGATGAAAATCCACTGGAGTAACTACGCGATTAGTGGATTCACAGCGGTGGTGGCTGAGCCTGATTTAGCGAATTTAGCACACCAGCACCAATTACCTTATGTCGTGGATCTTGGCAGCGGCACACTCACCGATTTAGCTAAGTTTGGTTTGCCTCATGAAACGACCGTGCAGGAAACTTTGGCCAATGGTGCAGATTTAGTGCTGTTTAGTGGCGATAAACTTCTCGGTGGCCCACAAGCCGGCATCATCGCCGGGCGTCGTGATTTGATTCAAAAAATAAAGAAAAATCCACTTAAACGCTGTTTACGCGTTGGAAAAATTACGTTAGCAGCCTTAGAGGCGGTGCTGAGGCTCTATCGTGATCCTGATCGTTTGTCGGAACGGGTAACCACCCTTCGACTTTTAACAAGGCCTGTCAGCGAGATGCATGCGCTAGCAACACGCTTACAACCCATGCTGGCGCAGCAGTTAAAAGAATATTTTGAAGTTAGTGTAAGTGCGATGAAGGGTCAAATTGGTAGTGGCGCCTTACCAGTCGACCTATTACCAAGCATGGGATTACGCATTCAACCGCTGAAAAGCAAAGGTGCAGGCGAGCACTTGAAACGATTACAAAAAATGTTAAGACAACTGCCGATGCCAGTGATTGGCTATGTGAGAGACGGTGCCATGCATCTTGATGTACGTTGTCTGGAAGATGAGGCCGCATTTGTGCAGCAAATCAGCGCATGGAAGTTTGTATGAGGTCCACTGCTATCGCGCTAGAAAATGTCAGCGTCAGTTTTGCGGCTAGTGCTCAGCACGATGTCCTGCGTAATATTAGTTTAAAAATCTCGCCCCAAGAACAAGTCGCCATTATCGGCCCCTCAGGCGCAGGCAAGACCACCTTGCTTGAAATATTAGCAATGGCAAGACAGCCTTCTAAGGGCGTATATGCGCTTAATAACCAGCAGCCATGGCAATTGTCATCATCTGCGCGGCATGAGTTGCGTGCTAGTATTTTTTTAGTGCCACAAATCCCACCTTTACCACCACGGCAACGCGTAGTAACTACGGTATTAGCAGGTAAATTGCCACGCTGGAGCTTTTGGCAAGCGCTCAGTTCTCTGATTTATCCAACACAAAGCCCCGTTGCGTTTACGGCCTTAAGCGCTTTTGACATGCAAGATAAATTGTATGCACGGGTAGACCGTTTATCAGGTGGCGAGCGCCAGCGTGTATCATTGGCGCGGCTTTTTGCGTCGGACGCCAACATCATGTTGGTGGATGAGCCTTTATCTGCGCTTGACCCGACGCTAGCAGCAAGTGTGCTTGGTGCGATACAGCGCGAGGCTACTTCTCGATGTGCCACATTGGTATGCAGTTTGCACCAGGTAGAATTAGCGAGATTACATTTCCCACGCTTGGTTGGCGTACGGGATGGATGTATCCTTTTTGATTTGCCGCAAGCGGAAGTGACTGACGAGCTCATTAAGCAACTGTATGTAAATCAAGACATCGCACCTAAGACTATTGCTCACGATGCCAGAATACTACAACAGGAAATGTTGCCATTGCAAGAGGGTAATGTTTGCTGATGGCATATACCCTTTCACAATCAGCTGCTGTTCAACTACCCAAAGATGCCGCATGGCGGGGTCGATTGACGCTGTTGATTATTCTTCTCGCTTTGCTGTATCCATGCCTTGTAGCTACGCAGTTCAAACCTTGGCAGTTGTTTGATGTACAAAGTAGCCAGTCCACCATGCAATTCATTGCACATTTTCTGCCTCCCAAAATCTCTGCTGAATTTTTAATTGAGTTAGTCAAATCCGCTTGGATTACGGTGGCGATTGCTACCTGTGGCATGTGTTTCGCTTTGTTGATCTCAGTCCCGCTGACCTTACTTGTTACCAGCCGACTCTCGATTTCTCGACTAGGCCGTTCTAAAATGGCAGCCCTACCATTTTGTATAAGGCAACTGTTACGATGGTTATTGGTAGGGTTACGTAGCATTCCAGAGTTGGTATTTGCGTTACTGCTAGTACGCATTTTTGGGCTTGGCCCTACAGCAGGCGTGGTGGCGATTGCACTCTCATACAGCGGCATGTTGGCAAAAGTCTATGCAGAAATCATTGAATCTTCCAATGAACATGCCTCACATGCATTGATGAAAAACGGCGCAAGTCGCTTGCAGGTATTTTTATACGGCGCCATGCCGCAATGCAGCCATGAACTCCTTTCATATACAATCTATCGTTGGGAATGTGCCATTCGCAGCGCCTCAATCATGGGTATGATAGGGGCTGGTGGCCTTGGTCAGCAATTGGATACGGCATTAAAAATGTTAGCGGGTGGCGAGGTTGCAACTATATTGATGGTCTTTATGTTGTTGGTAGGTTTTGCAGATGCAATGTCATCCGCATTCAGAAAGTGGCTGATTTAGGTGAATGATGAGCCCGCATAAAGCGCCATTCACATCATGGAAACTAACTGCTATCGTGATTTCGATCACCCTTTTCATTGTGATTAGTTTTTATACTCTAGATTTAAAATTAGCAGCCGTTTTTGACCATGCTAGCTGGTTGCAAGCCCATGACTTTTTGAGTGGTTTTATTCCACCCAAGCTCACTGCGCCATTTATCCACAAATTACTTGCAGCTACCTATGAAACACTGGCAATGTCCATGATTGGTACTTTATTGGCAGCCATATTTGGCTTGATTCTCGCACTGCCTGCCTCTCATCGGCAACCTGTATTATTTAGGCAAATCACTCGCCTTTTATTGAACGGGCTGCGCTCTATTCCAGAACTGGTATGGGCTGCTATTTTATTGATTGCTGCGGGCTTAGGCCCTTTTCCGGGTACGCTGGCATTGGCACTACATACAACTGGCGTACTCGGGCGTTTGTTTGCAGATTCGATTGAGAATCTTCCACCCGAACCTGCCCGCGCATTGCAGCAAAATGGTGCTTCTGACCATAGCGTATTTTTATACGCCACTCTGCCGTTGTTAGTGCCGCAAATGGTGAGTTATACCCTGTATCGTTGGGAAAATAATATCCGCGCGGCGGCTGTGTTAGGGGTGGTGGGGGCAGGGGGTTTGGGGCAGATGCTGTATTATCATTTGAGTTTATTTCAAACCCACCATGCCGCTACCGTAATTTTAGCCATGGTGGGTTTGATTGTATTGGTGGACAGCTTAAGCTACAGCCTACGCCAATATCTAACTCGTTAATTCATAATTACTCTAACAAGCCAGCGCTGCGTGCAGCTGCTTCAATATTAGCGTAATTTTCTGCTTTGGTAGGTACAAATTTGCTGGCACGTTGCAAATCTAAAATGACTTTATCTTGTGGTTTATTCGGGTCTAATTTTAGAAAAGCATTGCGAATTTTTTCTTGTAATACGATGGACATATCTTTGCGCACAGTCCAGTTGTAATCAAAAAATGGTGGTGTGGTATAAAACACATTGACCATACCAGTATCTACTCTCTTTTCATCAACAAACTTTTTCCATACCGATGCATTTAGCGCACCTGCCTGTACTTTGCCACCAGCCACCGCTGCAATGGTAGCGTCATGAGCGCCCGAAAATGCGATCTGCTTGAGATCTTTATCAGGGTCGATATGGTTGACCAGTAAATTTGATCTTGGCATCAAATGGCCAGAAGTAGAAGAAGGCGAGCCAAAGGTAAAGGTTTTTCCTTTCAAGTCGGCTAATTGATGAATGCCAGAATCCGTGCGTGTAATGAATACCGAGGTAAACTTTTGGTCTTCTTCCCGTTGTACCAATGGGTTAACCCCCTTATTGGAACGAATATTGGCTTGAACAAAGGTAAATCCGCCATACCAGACCATGTCCACTTTGTTTGCAACTAACGCTTCAACAGCCGCGGCGTAATCTGTGACGGGTGTGAATATAACCTGCACACCGGTTTCTTTTTGAAGGTAATCACCCAGTGGTTTGAATTTGCGTTGCAACTCAGTGGGCACCTCGTCAGGAATCGCCGACACGCGCAAGCTTGTTTCAGCTTGCGAGATAGACGTAAAAGATAGCGTGCTGAAAAAAATGGCCAATACGGAGATAAGTTTAATAAATGGTATTTGCATATTGTATCTACCTATGGTGTTAAATGATTTCTACCACGGACTTTCCCTCAAGTAATTCGCCAATCACGCATGCATCGGTAAATCCTTGAAGATGGAAAATTTCGAGCACTTTTTCGCAAGTGTCCGCGGAACATGACACCAGTAAACCGCCAGAAGTTTGTGGGTCGGTCAATAGTGCTTGTAAAGTGTCTTGATGATTGGATAAGAAGCGAACACTTTCTCCATATCCTGCCCAGTTGCGTTGAGAGGCGCCTGTAATATAACCTTGTGTTATTAGTGCCTGCACATCCTGGATGATTGGAATGGCACTGGCATTGAGTTGAATTGTTAAACCAGAGCCGCGCGCAATCTCTAAGGCATGGCCCAGCAAACCAAAGCCTGTGACATCGGTCATGGCGTGCACACCTGTTAATTGCCCTAAGGCCATGCCAGGTTTATTCAACATAGTTGTATAGCGCATCATCTCCGCATACCCTGCTTGATCCAATGCACCTTTTTTAAGGGCGGCAGATAAAACGCCCACGCCGATTGGTTTACCAAGAATGAGCTTATCCCCCACTTTTGCGTCACTATTGCGCTTGATATGGTCGGGATGTGCTAATCCCAAAGCCACTAGGCCATAGATAGGCTCTACCGAGTCTATGGTATGCCCGCCCGCAATAGGGATGCCTGCTGCTGCACAGATGCTCTCACCACCTTGAATGATTTGACCAATCTCTTCTACCGATAATTGATTCACGGGCATCGCCAACAAGGCAAGTGCCATAATCGGCGTGCCACCCATGGCATACACATCAGAGATCGCGTTGGTTGCAGCAATGCGACCAAAGTCAAAAGGGTCATCGACAATCGGCATAAAAAAATCGGTTGTCGCAATCAATGCCTGATGGTCATTCAGACGATATACCGCAGCGTCATCGCTCGTCTCTATCCCCACCATCAGTTCTTTTGGAATTGGCAAGCCCTTGGCAGATTTGAGGATTTCAGACAACACGCCTGGTGCGATTTTGCAACCACAGCCACCACCGTGTGAAAATTCCGTTAATCGTAGCGTTTTATTTTCTGTCATATTCACATTTTAACTTATAAGAGATTCGGTGAAAAATGAGTGTACAGGTTTGTCCGCACTTGACGCACAACTTTACAAGTAGATTACTTTTCCAAACTAAAAGTTGGATTATGCACAAATAGTTTGCACATTAATTAATTTGTAATAGTATATTAACAAAATGTTACAAAATAGCCACAAGTGTCTTTAACTATTCAAAATACGGGAGAGAGTAATGGATCATCAACCCACCTATGGCATGGCATTAGATTTGGAGCGGTGTACCGGATGCCATGCTTGTTCAGTTGCTTGTAAGGTGGAACATGATGTACCACTTGGGCATTTTCGTACAAAGGTCTATTATCACGACACAGGAAAGTTTCCAAAGCTCAAGCGCGATTTTTTGCCAGTATTATGCATGCAATGTGAAGATGCGCCTTGCCTGCAAGCGTGTCCAACCTCCTCCATAAGCCGCGGCGCGGATGGTATCGTGCGTATCAATGCCAACACTTGTGATGGGAACGGTAAATGCGAAACCGCCTGTCCCTATGGCGCGATATTTGTAGATCCCATTACTCAAACAGCAGACAAATGTGATTTTTGTTCCAATCGTTTAACTTTCGGCATGGCGCCTGCCTGTGTAGAGGCATGCCCAACTGAAGTGATTAAATTTGGTGATTTGAATGATGCCAAAAGTCCAGTGGCATTATTCATGCAACGTTATGGCGATAGCGTTAAAGCAATCAAGCCCGAAAAAAATACTGAGCCGTTGGTCAAGTATCGTGGTGTCGGCAAAGAGATCGAAAAAAAGGTGGCCGAATATCATAACTACGATCCCTTTAGTTATGAAATAGATACTTGGGCGACTTTGCAGTCTGACTTTACGGATAAGGGAGAGTCATGATGCAACGCCGCACCTTTATTAAATCTGGCATAGCTGCACTCGCCTCACTTGGCTTAGGGGAAGTGATTTTACTCACACCTGGTGAGGTGTTGGCAGACACCATGACACCGCTCAATCCGACTCAAAAAACCACTGCAGGTAAGCGTTTTAAGATTGCCAATGATTATTCAAAGGCCAAGAAAATACCGGGTGTATGCCTTAATTGCTCCACCATCTGCGGCATCGTTGGGTATGTGATCAATAATAAAATCGTGAAAATCAGCGGCAATCCAGAAGACCCAAATTCACAGGGAAAAACTTGCGCTAAGGGCGAATCGGGTCCTACCATTAATGTGTACCCAGAACGTTTGCTCTACCCGATGAAGCGGGTAGGCATGCGTGGTGAAGGTTTGTGGCAGCGTATAAGCTGGGATGAGGCCTACAACACGCTAGCGGATCACATTAACCGATGTATTGATGATGGCGTACCAGAACAAGTGGCGTTTCATCAAGGCCGCAGCCGTATTGCGGATGAAACGACACGATTTATGAGCGCCATTGGTTCGCCAACCATGCTCAATCACCGTGCCATTTGTTCGTCTGCCAAACGCGCCGCCAATTACGTCAGTATCGGCGAGACGGATTGGGAAACGGTGGACGCGGAAAATTGTAAATATTTTTTAGATTTTGGTGCCAATATTTATGAAGCGCACCAAGGTGGCTTGCCTTTATTGACGCGCGTTATAAAAGCGCGGTTTGATCACGGTGCTAAGTTGGTCTATTTTGATGTGCGTTTATCTAATACCGCAGGTCAGGCGGATGAATGGCATGCGCCGTTTCCAGGTACGGATGGTGCAATTGCTTTGGCAATGGGGCATGCCATCATGCAGGCTGGCATGTATGACAAGGACTTCATTAATTCGTGGACCAATAGCAATGTTGTCCAATTGAAAGCGTTTTACCAACCCTACACGCCAGAATGGGCAGAAAAGTTGTCTGGCATGAAAGCCAGCGATATTAAACGCATTGCGCTAGAATTTGCCGAAGAGCGTCCGCGCGTGGCAGCATTTACCAATCGCGGCACTGGTGCACATTACAATGGGTTTCATTCGGAGCGTGCGGTGGTGTTGCTCAATGCAATTGTCGGCAGTATAGGTGTGCCAGGCGGCTATTGTTATGGGGAAGCGGAGAAGATAGACCCTAAAAAATTTATCCCGCCGCAACCAGTGCCACCTGCACCAAAAGTGCGTACAGATTTAGAAGACCCGCCAGAATGGTCATTATCCAATAAATGGCAAAAGATGCGCGTGGGGCAAATTGTCTATCCCTACCTTAAACAGGGTCGTGCCAAAATTAAAGTCTACATGACTTATACGCTAGGCGCGCCAACGACTTGGCCAGAAGGGCGGACTTCCACAGTAGAAGTGCTTAAGAATGAAAAGCTGATACCTTTTCATGTGTGTTCAGACATTGTGTATTCCGAAACTGCACATTACGCTGACATCATTATGCCCGATGCCAGCTACATGGAGCGCTGGGGTTTAGATATTCGTAATAACCATGCGCTGAAACCCTTTGTAACCATGCGTCAGCCCATGACTAAGCCGCCCGGTGAATGCGTCAGTTTTGTCGATAGTCTGTTTGAAGTAGGTCGTCGGTTACGCCCACAAGCTGCACAGTATTTTCAATTTGGCGATCATGAAGCGTATGTCAAAAGCCAATGTGTTGCCATTCCCAAAGGCGATTGTGACAGCGGTTTTGAATTCATGAAAAAACACGGCGTGTATATGGATCGACAGGCGCCACCTAGCTATCGTATTTTTGCGCAGAAATTGACCGACAAACAGCTTGAAGGCGCATTTATCGACAATAAGACCAACGTGATGATTAAGTATGTCGACAACAAACCAAAAGCCATCGGTGTGATGATTGACAACGTGGTGTATCGAGGCTTCGCAACACCGAGTCGAAAATTTGAGATATTAGTAAAAGATGTGGTCGATGCGGGCGTTAAAGTGGGCTTTGAAGATGACGGCATGCCACGTTTTGTGCCAATTCCTGCTCATGAAAACTTGGGTGCAGACAAGCTCATTTTATCGACTTTTAAGTGGAATGTGCATACGCAAGCGCGGACTGCGCCGCAAAAGTATCTCTCTGAAATTGTGCATGACAACCCGATGTGGATTAATACAGAAACTGCTAAAACATACGGTATTAAAAATGGTGATATGGTAGAAATTACCAGTTATCGTCCAAAGGGCCATACCTTCCAAGCCACAGGAGAAGTGCTTGGCAGTGCGCGTATTAAAGCCTTTGTCACTGAAGGTATCCACCCAAAAGTCGTCTCGGTGAGCAATAGCGTGGGCCATCTGCTTGGTGGGCGTGCAGCGACTGCTAAAGATGGCCCGCGTGAAAATTTGCCCACTTATGATAATCAGGATGACGGGGATTTGGAACATCATTTGTGGTGGTCAGCGCATAAAGGTGGGCGCGGTAATGGCACAAATATTAACGCTATTTTGCCCATTAATCCCTCACCGCTAGTTGGGATGCAAGGTTGGTTTGATACCGTTTGTACCATCAAAAAAGTTTAACTAAATCCAGCTAAAGACTTAACTCGGACGAAAAGAGAGGTGAGAATGTCAGCCCCATTATGTAAAGAAATAATTATCGCCATAACCTTAACTACATTTTTGCCTGCCGTAGCTAATGCTGATACTGCAGAACTTGAGGCTCGTATCTTGAAACTGGAAAAGGCGATACAAGCCATGCAGGCGCAGCGGGAGGCGCAAGACAAACAATTGGACTTGCTCACCAAGGAGTTAGCAGGGGTGGATGGCCAAGTCACGCAATCTAAAATCACCAAATCAGAAGAAAAAGGCATGAGCAAAGGAACACCAGTGTTCGCAGCGTTTAAGGATGGGGTCACACTAGAAGACGGCACGGGCAACTGGAAGCTGGCCATTAATGGACGATTGCAAACAGATTATCGAAACTTTTCCCCTGATGAATCCGCCGCAGATACCTTTAGTGTCAGACGGGCGCGCCTGGCAGGCACGCTTACTTTTTACAAAGATTATGTGGCCAGAGTAGAAGGTGAATATTCGGCTGGCAGCACGGTTCTTACCTATGGGTATATCGATATCAACAAGTTTCAAGCTGCAAAATTTAGGTTGGGTCAATTTAAACCGCTGTATGGCTTAGAACGGGCCATGAGCACCAATTTCATTGATTTTCTAGAGCGTTCAATGGCCAATGATTTGTTGGGTAACACATTTGACCGCGGTGTAATGGTTTATGGATCGCCGACACCAGGTTTTAACTACAGTTTGGCCTATGTTAATGGAATTGGGGGTACAGCCGATGAAAATAACGCCAAAAGTGACGGTAAAGATTTGACAATACGAGGAACAGTCAATATTTCTGAGCTATTAAGCTGGCAAGATAGTGTGATTCATGTGGGTGGATTTTATGCGGATGGCCATCAAGGCTCCCGTCGCCAAGCTGGGTTTATTCCAATTGGGCAAAGTGAAGCCCGCGGTGCACAGTTTTTTCAGACGAATTGTGGCGCAAATACTGCTGGAGCTGTCACTCCAGCTGTGACTGCAGCATGCGGAGGTCTATTAGCAAACGGATTAAAAGAGGATGTTGATCGCACTAGAAGTGGATTTGAGACAGCGCTGGCTTACAAATCCATTAAGTTGCAGAGTGAATATATTAGCGAGTCTTTTGAAGGTACTGGCTACAGCCGCGATATTAATAGCTGGTATGCGACTGCAATGTGGAATGTCACTGGAGAGAAATTTGCCGATATGTATAAAGAAGGCATTTTTGGCCGATTAAAACCTAAAAATAATTACAAGTCTGGCAGTGAGGGCTGGGGAGCTTTACAGCTAGGTCTACGCTATAGCAATTTTGACGCATCTGATTTTACAAGAGACAATGCAGCGGGTACAGGGGTTTTACTGAATATACCTAACGCTACAGCGGATGGACTGCTGATAGCGACCAATCAAGCGGATGCATGGACGTTAGGGGCTAACTGGATCCTCAATCCTAACGTCAGACTGGCAGCTAATTATATTAGAACCCATTATGAAACACCAATTTTGGTTCGAATTAATGGCATAAATAAAAGTTTGGATAATGAAAATGCATTAACGATGCGTGCGCAATTTGACTTTTAAACATCAATTTATATATTTTTCACAAAATTAATTTACGCATATTTTAACGCTACACTTTAATTAATAGGCGATATATTAAAATCTTTACTCGGGCATATAATTAAGTACCATAGCAGTTATTAATAATAATATTTTGGCATGCATTAAATGAGCGATTATAAAAACCTGCGTTTAGACCAACAATTATGTTTTGCCTTATACTCCGCCACTCATGCTGTGACGCGCGCTTACCGTGAACATTTGAGTAAAATTGGGCTTACTTATCCACAATATTTAGTGCTATTGGTGTTATGGCAAGAAAATAAGCAAACAGTCAAAAGCTTAGCCAATAAACTAAATTTAGACTCGCCGACTTTAACGCCTTTGCTAAAGCGCTTAGCGAGCGCAGGCTTTTTAATCCGAGAACGCAGTAGCATTGACGAGCGCGAAGTGTACATTTCACTAACTGATGCTGGAAACAATCTAAAGGACACTGTGTGCCAAATACAGCAAAGCGTTTCTTGTGAAACAGGACTTAATGAATTTGAATATTTCGAATTACGCAATAAATTGCATCATTTTCTAGAAACCATGCAGCCTGATAAACAAAAAAGAGCTGAATCTATTTAAACAATTATTCTATGACAATAAAAAATTAAGGCTGAGTAGATTTTTTTACAGGCTTGTTAGTTTCCTCTTGCCATTCTTGGTAATCAATAGACCACGTGCTTTTAATGTAAGTTAGTACAGCAATAACCTCAATGTCAGATAAGACTTGACCAAACGCGGGCATATTATTTTGATAGTCAATCGGCTTGTCAACCCCTGGAATTAATCCCTCTTTAACCACGTGGATTAGATAACTGTCTGGATGATGCCAAGTATGACCAGACTTATCATGCGGCGGCGCGGGCAGTCTGCCGTCTGCGCCAGGCTGTTTCCAATTAGGCTGACCTTCCAAATTTACTCCATGGCAAGATGCACAGTGCTGACCATATACTTTTTTACCTAATGTAACCTTGGTTACATCATTTACATCTAAAACTGATACACTTTTGTGTGTGTTCTGCGTAGTTGCTATGGGCTGATTTTGCGTTTTATATAAATAAGTAAATGTGCCAGTCAATGCTGCACCTATCACAATTAAGACCAAAACAGATTTTTTCATAGTTTAAATTTTCATGGTTTTAACTAAGGACAATTAAAAATTACTGTGTAATTATATAATTAAATTTAATTTCATTTTGAGAGAATAATTAATATGCTAAAAACTAACGCTTTATCAATTTGTACACTATTGATTACCTTAAGTTTAATAGGTTGCAAAGGTTCAGAAAATAATACGGCGAGCGCTACCTCAATGCCAGTAGTTTCAACCACAAGCAAGGAAGATAAAAAAGCTGAAGCCAATCAAATTAAAACTGAAACTTTTTTTGCAGCAAGCTTTAAAGATTTTGACCGTAAATTGCAGCCTTTGAATCAATATAAAGGTAAAACGATTGTGACCTACTTTTGGGCAACTTGGTGTAAGTCTTGTGTTGCTGAAGTGCCGATGTTAAAAGCAATGCAAGAAAAGTATAAAGACAAAAATGTTGTTTTTGTGGGGATAGCAGTAGATAACATGGACAAAGTACAGAAATTTGTGAAAGACTATGAGATTACTTATCCTATTTTAATCGGTGGTGACGATGCGCTGGCATTATCCAAAGACCTTGGCAACCTTGTCACTGGTTTGCCGTTTATGGTGATGATTGATAAAAATGGCCAATTTGCCGCTAAATTCTTGGGTGAGTTGAAACAAGAAAAACTCGAAAGTAAGTTAAATACGATTATCTAAGTTGTTCTAAAGTTTGTGCAACAAATATTGTAACTCCCCAAACAAGCAAAAGAAATGCCGATAACTGTGGCAACTTAACGATTTTGGGGAGTGCTTTTTCAATCAGCACAAATAGGCTCAGTAGCGCTATCCATGCCAGATTCATGACGCCACCCACAAACAGCAGCAGCATGAGTAGCCAGCAGCAGCCCACACAGTACATTCCATGTTTTAGACCCATTTGATAAGCACCTGATTTACCCGCTTGCATATATGTTGCAATGAATGTGGCTGGTGATTGGCAGTGTTTTAAGCAGGATTGTTTTAATGGTGACAGCTGATATAAGCCAACAATAATCAGCAGTATGCTTGATAACCAACCGTTATTCATGATCATGAGCATCGAGAGCAGATTTACTTGTTGCAGTGCCCACTGTAAAAACGTGGCGACAACAGAAAATAACAACCAACTGCTGAGGTAGCCCAACATAAAGCCAGAAGTGGCCACAACAATGATTGTATTCGCGCCTTTTCTGGCGTGATGCATCACCCGAGCATAGAGTAAAATGACAGGGGTAGCGCTTGGCAACATCATAGCCACCATCATTACCCACCACATCATGAGTGCAATGCCCCAGTCCCGCCATGACCATGCCTGGATAGACATGTCCATTTCGGGCATCTTCATGGACATACCGGCATTTTGATAGGGAATTAGTGAGAGCTGCGTCATTGCAAAGATATCCATCTGCATACCAGCCCCATTAAACAAGAACCACCATGCCCCTAACGTCAGTAACACAATGCAGGCTAAAACCATCAGTCTTTGGTGAGCCAGTAACTTTTCAGTGACAGTTTGAGTTGACATGACGAACCGCTATTTAATCTTTAATTATACCGTGATTGTTGAGACGGATATAAGCAAATTGACCGTAACTGTCTTTTAAGTCTAGTTTGATATTGCCGAAAGTTTGGCTGCTGGCACTGCCAATTTCGGCGAGACTGTATTCAAAGCCATCGGGAATATCAATACGTACACGATGCTCAAGCCCTGTAATGGGATTGACGATCGGTTTGCCACTGACTTTCATCACACCCTCAGCATTGACTGTGCCTGTTCGTGATTCAATATCGACTGCAAAATCAATTGCTGTGAATATCGGCTCATAGACCTGTTCATAGGTAGAAGCAAATACATTAAATATGGTCTTGCCAGGCTCTGTATCTGCACCAGAGGCGATTTTTAAAATAGCTTCTCGTTGTGCCTCACTGGCGCTCACATCCACGATAGGTTGGCACTTACCTTCACCTTCATGCACTGCGCCTGGCCATTGCACAATACACGCAAAGCGAACTCCAGAAAGATCCACATCACCGTAGAATCCGTGGTCTATTTCCATGCAGACGACTGCTTCACAAAAGCCATAAGTAGGTAGCGCATTGAATTGACATGGGCAACCATAAGCGCAGTTACAGTTCGCTAGTTCCCGTGCGTTGATTTCCCATTTAATCATCAGATTGCCTTTCAATAATTTTGAATAATTATTTAATATATTGTATCTCCATTCTAAATGAATCATATGCAAATGCGTTAGCCTCGTAAAATCTTTTCGCTACAATACCCTCTACTGTAAGCCTTATCCTTATGCGCTGGCTTAAAAATAAGATTACCCAATTTAGATTTACAATTCGCACCATAACTCAAGTTAATTTCTTTCAGATATAATCATTTATTGAATTTATGTCATTTATATTGATCAATCTTAGCTAAATCACATTCCACTTGGCTACATTGGGATTGGTGAAGCTCAGTACAAAGCATCAGGCAAATTAACTTAATTTAGCTTTATGGATTTGAAAGCTCAATACTATTTATTTTTTAACAATCATCTCAGTTTAAGTTAAGCACACCCACAGGTGTGCTTAACTTAAACTGAGGCAATCTGATCAAATATGGAATACTTAAGCGTGAAAAATTTATTGTCTCAACATGTACTATCTCGTTTTATTGCCATCATTACCATTGGCTTCTGCTTAAATCTCCATGCGGTTGAAACGAGCAAAAGCATAGTGAATCAATTGGCAGATAACAACACTGAGGAGAGTTTTTTACCGCCAGATGTTGCTTTTAAATTAGACTTAACTGCACAAGATGCACAGACCATTCAAGCAGCATTCAAGGTAGTTCCAGGTTATTATTTGTATCGAGAGCGCATCAAATTTGAAATTGCACCCAATAACAACAATAAAATAAAGAGTGTTATTTTACCTGCAGGCGATATCAAAGATGACCCTAACTTTGGCAAGCAAGAAGTCTATCACCATGACTTTAAGGCCAGCATCATGCTTGCGGCTACGTCCGATAAAAATGTGATCATCAATGCCACCTATCAAGGTTGTAGTGAAAAAGGCTTGTGTTACGCCCCCATCAAAAAAACATTCAATGTGAAATTGGGTGAGAGCGCTTCACAATCTAGCGTTAGCGCTAATTCCAATAACATCGACAGCAACGATGATAGTGCTAATCTGTTAAAAACTGGCAATCTGTGGCTGATTGTTGCAGGCTTCTTTGGTGCAGGTTTATTGCTATCGCTCACACCTTGTGTGCTGCCTATGATTCCAATCTTGTCTAGCATCATCGTTGGCAGTCAGTCCAAATCTACACAAAATAGTAAAGCGCATAGCTTTAGCCTATCGGTCGCTTATGTACTTGGGATGGCGTTTAGCTACACATTAGCGGGCATCGCTGCTGGTTTATCTGGCAATTTACTCAGCCAATCTTTACAAAACCCTATGGTATTGGGCGCATCAGCGCTAGTGTTCGTGGCGCTGGCACTTTCTATGTTTGGGTTTTATGAACTTAAATTGCCCAGCTTTCTTGAAAATAGAATTCTAAATGCCAGCAATAAACTTAAAGGCGGCCAATTATTAGGTGTATTTGTGATGGGGCTTTTATCGGCACTCATCGTAAGCCCATGCATTGCAGCACCGCTCGCAGGCGCTCTAATCTATATTAGCCAGTCACAAGATGTATTCTTAGGCGGCACAGCACTATTTGCACTCTCTATTGGTATGGGTGTGCCTTTGTTGCTTATAGGCGCTTCCGCTGGCCAGTTGCTACCTAAGGCTGGTGGTTGGATGACATCGGTGCGTAACTTTTTTGGTGTATTAATGCTGGGAATGGCCATCTGGTTGATTGCCCCTGTCATTTTGGTCAGTATTCAGTTGGGCATGTGGGCGACTTTATTTATTATCACCGCTGTTTATTTAAATGCCTTGAATAGCTTGCCAGTGCATGCCAACAATTTTGCTAAGTTTTGGAAAGGTATCGCTGTCATTATGTTGATTTCAGGGGTTACTTTTTTATTAGGTGCCGTTTCAGGGGGTAAATCGGTATTGCAACCACTAAGTGGATTTACACATAACACAACGACAAGTTCTGGCCTAAGTCCTGCAAATATGGCCAAAACTGAACCTGCACTTGCATTTAGACGTATCAAAACTAATGCAGAGCTGGATCAGTACCTAAGCACCACCAAGAAACCTATCATGCTAGATTTTTATGCTGACTGGTGTGTGGCTTGTAAAGAGTATGAAAAATTTACGTTTAGCGACCCTACGGTTCAGCAGTTGCTCAAAAATACAACATTGTTACAAGTGGATGTGACCAAAAACTCTGATGAAGATAAAGCATTACTCAAGCGCTTCATGCTATTTGGGCCGCCTGGTATTATCTTTTTCGATCAGAAAGGGCAGGAAATTACTGCGATGAAAACGGTGGGTTACCAAAAGCCAAAACGCTTTATCAGCACGCTGACTGAGCTTAAACAGTATTAATTAATCTTAATCAAAAAAGTTAAAAAATAATATAATATTGACGAGCAGCCGCTAGTTGTCACCCCCTGGGGTACTAGTTTTTAATCTAACCCTATAAAAGTCTCGAACTAAGTAGACAAATTAATGACTTAATTTGTCTATTTTGGAGTCGACTACCATGGAAAGAAAAGCAGAGCATAATATTGCTCATGCAAGATCACGTGAAATGACCAACTTGCCTGATGATGATTAAATGAAGTTAAAAATGACACTGCACTGAAGAGCAACGGACTTATGGCTAAGAATGCAGGCCTTAAAGCGCTTAAAACAGTAAATTACCAAGAAGCAAAAGAATTTGAACAGAAAAACGATGATTTTAATTTAGCAAATATATTAATTAAGGATATAGATGTTAGTTTGGCGCGACAAAAAACATGGCATTGGCTGCTGCAAATGATCCATGTTTACAGCTATCGCGTGCTGAATATGCGCATTGTCTGATGATGGGGCATTAAAGCTTTATCAGAATCTTCTAACTAGTGGGAGCTTAAGCATGATTCCAAATAAATATTAAATCAGCCTCTAAATAAAGAAGATCATGCATTACGTTATCAATAAATGTCCTTCACTTATTTTACTAAGTAAGCGTCAAATAAAAGGCCTTAGAGTTTCCCCTAAGGCCTTATGAACGACTTAATCACTATACCATTGAAGAGTTACGTTTAAATATTATCGACATCTCATAAAGTTACGTATTTATTCTGCAGTAACAAATCAATTATACTTAAGCGTAATTAGTCGCTGCAAAATCCCAGTTAGCCAGTGAGGCCAAAAACGCTTCTACAAATTTAGGGCGCGCATTGCGATAATCAATATAATAAGCGTGTTCCCACACATCGATGGTTAATAAGGCTTTATCGCCAGTGGTTAATGGCGTTCCAGCTGCGCCCATATTCACAATATCTACACCACCATCGGCTTTTTTTACCAGCCATGTCCAGCCAGAACCAAAATTGCCTACGGCTGAAGTTTGAAACGCTTTTTTAAAGTCATCAAAACTACCCCATTTTTTGTTGATTGCGTCTGCCAATGCGCCAGTAGGTGCGCCGCCGCCGTTGGGTTTCAAGCTACTCCAAAAAAACGTATGGTTCCAAACTTGGGCAGAATTATTGTAAATGCCGCCAGACGATTTTTTAATAATTTCTTCTAAACTTAATTTTTCAAACTCGGTACCTTTAATCAGATTGTTTAAGTTTGTAACATAAGCTTGGTGATGTTTGCCATAATGAAATTCCAGCGTTTCTTCTGAAATGTGTGGCGCTAATGCGTTTTTTGCGTAAGGCAGTGCGGGTAAAGTATGTTCCATTGTGTTTTCCTAACATTAAGATGGTTGCGTGGATTGATTTTTGTAAGGTGTTATTAAGTCTATATTGCGCCAAAAATTTAAATTTAAACTGTATTGATATAAACAAATGAATATTTAAGGCTTTTTTTCTGGTTGTAACATTTTTTCGCTTGTTAAAGCGTTAACTTTTTAGCTCTAGGATGCGCATTATCGTAAACTTTGCTTAAATGCTGAAAATCTAAATGCGTATACACTTGCGTGGTGCTGATATTAGCGTGGCCCAGCATCTCTTGCACTGCGCGCAAATCACTGCTGGATTGCAACACGTGCGTGGCGAAACTATGCCGCAACAGGTGCGGATGCACCGACGAATAAACGCCCTGCTTCACTGCCCACTGTTTGATTCTATACTGAATATTTCTGGCCGCAATCCGTTTGCCTTGCAAGCCAATAAAAACTGGCGTATCGGCAAGATTGTTAACTGGCGTCAATAATGTGGGACGCACTTGCAGCCATTGTTGAATCGCTTTTATGGCATAAGCGCCCATTGGCACTATGCGAGTTTTATTGCCTTTACCTGTCACTTCTACAGTACCTTCTGCAAAATCCAGCGCACCCATATTTAAATTAACCAATTCACTCAAACGCAAGCCAGACGAGTAAAGCAACTCCAAAATGGCATGATCGCGCATACTTAACACATCGTTTTCAGCAATATCCACCAACTTAATGGTTTGCTCAATCGATAAAGCCTGTGGCAAAGTTTGTGCCGATTTAGGCGCACGCAAGCCCAAAACAGGATTTTGCGTATAGCCATGCTGATGAATCAAATAGTTAAAAAATCCGCGCCAGCAAGATAACAGCCGCGCAATACTTTTTCCGCCCAAACCTTTGCTGTGCAAGCTGGCTGCAAAACGTCTGATGTGGCTATTTTGCAGCTCACTTAACACTAATTCGTTGCTAAATTGAACAAGTTGCGTCAAATCTCGCGCGTAATGTTGGCAAGTCAGCGGGCTTAGATGGCGCTCAAATTTTAAAAATTCCAGGTATTTAGCGATTAAGCTGTCACGCGTCATATTAGCCGACGCCATGTCATCAGAAACGCTATTTTGGCTGGCAATGTCCAAAATAAATAACGGCTAAGCAAGCACCAAATGGCGCGATAATGCGGCACTAACTAACTCACCAATTTTATCTAAAAAATTAGTGCCCATATCATTGTAAAAACGCTCTTCACTGTCACTCGCCAATGCTAAAAAACCAAACAGGCTTGGTTGATGCAGGCTCGGATGATGCAAGCCAACAATGGCTAGCGATGCGGCGGGTTCTATAAACCAATCATCGCCCACAATAGCGGGCGCCTCACCACAATAAGGCTCTGTTCGAGATGCCACCCAGTTTTTCACCACTTCGGACGTGTCGCTAAACACTAAATTAGCTTGGCTGGAATGGTCGGAAGGTTTTACCCAAATACGTAAACAGGTATCGCTTAAATCAAACATTTCGGGCAAATCGTGACTGATTAACTGCTCAATCGCATCAAAATTTTTCGCCTGGTGCAAACGCAAGTTAAAGGCATGAATCTTGTGTGCGATTGCATCGTTTTGTTGCGCATTTAATACCAGCTCAGCAAATCGACCTTCCAGCGCATTGATTTTGTCACGCTGCGCTAATTGTTGGCGTTCTGCCAATGAAATTGTGCCGCTGCCATGCGGGCTAGGCAAGCGAATATCGGCCAGCAAAGTGGCATTTTCCTCAAAAAATTCAGGATGATTTTTTAAATACGATTTAATTTCTTCTTCTAGCATTGCCATTCCCTATATTGAATATTTTATTTTTTTCAGCAAAGTTAACCACTTTTTTAGCTTAAATTTTGGCAGTCTAAAATTTAGGCGATCCAAAATGGATGCGACCTAGATCTCAAGCTGACCTTCAAACACAAATTCTGCAGGCCCTGTCATCAGCACTGGCGCAGCTTCTGCAGAATCAGATTTCACTTCACCCATCCAGGCAATTGTTAATTGTCCACCGCGTGTATTGACCAAAACGGGCGATTGCAAAAGCCCTAGTTGTATTCCACTCACTGCCGCCGCGCAAGCACCCGTGCCGCAAGAAAGCGTTTCGCCGCTGCCGCGCTCATACACGCGCAGATTGATTTCATGCGCATTTACAATCTGCATAAACCCTGCATTAACCCGTTGCGGAAAACCCTTATGCGACTCAATTTGTGGCCCAAGTTGCGCCACACTGGGAGTTTCTACGTTATCCACCACAGTCACTGCATGCGGATTGCCCATCGAAACCGCTGAAATCATCCGCGTTTCTGCCTCTAAGTTAAGTGCATATTGCGCTTGCCGATTTGGCACAGCGAAAGGAATGCGCACAGGCTCAAAAATAGGCGCGCCCATATTCACTGTCACTTGCCCATCGGCTTGCAATTGCAGTTCGATAAGGCCGCTAGCGGTTTCAACCAGCATTTCAAGCTTGTTGGTTAAACCTTTTTCAAACACAAACCTTGCAAAACAACGCGCGCCGTTACCACATTGCTCTACCTCGCCACCATCGGCGTTAAAAATACGGTATTTAAAATCCACATTAGTAGACGTACTTTTTTCAACCATCAATAATTGATCGCAACCCACACCAAAATAGCGATTGGCGATTTTTTTAATTTGGCTCGCGTTAAGCGCAACAATCTGTGAATAAGCGTCTATCACAACGAAATCATTACCCGCGCCCTGCATTTTTGTGAACTTTAGTTGCATTATTGCCTCTATCAATAGCGGTTATTCTACCAAATTTGAGTGTTTACAAGTGGTTAACCGTGTACAATTCGCAACTCAACAGTGATTAACAATATTTGCTTTAGCCTTTAGTCAATATTGTTTTTTTCTTTTATCAATATTTAAAACTTTTTAAATTAAAGTCCCAAGGCGCTTACAAATGAATGAATATCTTTTTACCTCGGAATCCGTTTCTGAAGGCCATCCAGACAAACTCGCAGACCAAGTATCCGATAGCATTTTAGATGCTATTTTAGAGCAAGACCCAAACGCACGTGTTGCCGCAGAAACGTTAGCGAACACAGGTTTAGTGGTGCTGGCGGGCGAAATTACCACCACTGCCAATGTGGATTACATTAAAGTGGCACGCGATGCCATTAAACGCATAGGCTACGACAACACAGAATACGGCATCGACTACAAAGGTTGTGCAGTGTTAGTCGCTTACGACAAACAATCACCCGACATTAAACAAGGCGTGGACGGTGCACACGACGACCCGCTTGAACAAGGCGCGGGCGACCAAGGCTTGATGTTTGGTTATGCGGTGGATGAAACACCGCAATTAATGCCGTTACCGATTTGGTTAAGTCATCGTTTAATGGAGCGCCAGGCGCAATTGCGCAAAGACGGCCGCTTGCCTTGGTTACGCCCAGATGCGAAATCACAAGTCACCGTGCAATATGTCGATGGCAAGCCATACAAAATCGATACGGTTTTGGTGTCGACACAACATTCGCCAGAAATGAGCTTAGAAATGATTCGCGAAGCAGTGATAGAGGACATTATCAAGCCTATGTTGCCCAATGAACTCATCAAAGGCGAGATTAAATACTTAGTCAATCCAACTGGGCGCTTTGTTATCGGTGGCCCACAAGGCGATTGCGGTTTAACAGGCCGTAAAATCATTGTCGATACTTATGGCGGTGCGGCACCGCACGGTGGTGGCGCATTCTCAGGCAAAGATCCTTCAAAAGTAGATCGTAGCGCGGCTTATGCTGGCCGTTATGTGGCCAAAAACATTGTGGCTGCAGGCTTGGCTTCCCGCTGTTTGGTGCAAGTCAGTTACGCGATTGGTGTTGCACAACCGACTTCTGTGATGGTAGAAACCTACGGAACTGGTAAAGTTTCAAACGAAGTATTAACCCAATTAGTGCGCGAACATTTTGACCTCCGCCCAAAAGGCATTGTAAAAATGCTCGATTTACTACGCCCAATTTACACAAAAACCGCTGCTTATGGCCATTTTGGTCGTGATGAGCCTGAGTTTACTTGGGAAGCAACTGACAAAGCGGCAGCATTAAAAGCGGCGGCAGGCATGTAGGTGATTAGAAGGCTTAGTTATTTAATTTACCGAATAAAAATTATTACGATGTTAAAATTTTAACAATGCTTTTTTGACAAAAGTGATCATTTCATTATAATCATGTTTTAATATTAACTATACTTAGTATTATTTGATTAGTAGTAACCCATAACCGAGGAACGTTGCGAGGTTTTGTAAGCACTTTTTATAGCTGCTTATTTTCAAACCCTAGGCTCGGTTAGCAAGACATATAAGTTTGCTATATGGCTTGTAAACGGCGTTCACCTAACCGTGCCAGACACGGGATGCAGGTGGGCAAAGTTTAATGTCTCTCTCAATTCATCCCTTCTGGTCACCCAATTTCATTATTGTTTAAGGAAATACGATGAACACCGTGACTGATTTAACATTCAACGATTACATTGTTGCTGATATTAATTTAGCGACTTTTGGCCGTAAAGAAATTGCCATTGCTGAAACAGAAATGCCAGGCTTGATGATGATTCGCGAAGAGTTTGCGATTGCTCAACCATTAAAAGGTGCGCGCATTACAGGCAGCCTGCACATGACCATTCAAACCGCTGTGCTGATTGAAACGCTGAGAGATTTAGGCGCTGAAGTGCGCTGGGCGTCATGCAATATCTATTCTACGCAAGACCATGCGGCGGCGGCAATTGCCGCTGGCGGCACGCCAGTATTCGCCATCAAAGGTGAAACGCTGACTGAATATTGGGATTATACGCACCGCATTTTTGAGTGGACTGACGGTGGCTATACCAACATGATTTTAGATGATGGCGGTGATGCGACATTATTGCTACATCTGGGAACGCGCGCTGAAAAAGATTTATCTGTGCTTGCCAATCCAACATCAGAAGAAGAAATCTGCTTGTTTGATGCGATTAAAGCGAAACTAAAAACAGACCCAACTTGGTATTCTGTGCGCTTAGCCGCCATTATCGGCGTCACTGAAGAAACCACTACTGGCGTACATCGTTTGTATCAGATGCATAAAGAAGGCAAACTGGCTTTCCCGGCTATTAACGTCAATGATTCTGTGACTAAGTCAAAATTTGATAATTTATACGGCTGCCGTGAAAGTTTAGTGGATGCGATTAAACGCGCAACGGATGTGATGATTGCCGGTAAAGTGGCTTTGGTTGCTGGTTATGGCGATGTGGGCAAAGGTTCTGCACAGGCTTTACGTGCCTTATCGGCACAAGTTTGGGTAACCGAAATCGACCCAATTTGTGCATTGCAAGCGGCAATGGAAGGCTACCGTGTGGTCACCATGGATTATGCGGCTGAACATGCCGATATTTTTGTAACCGCCACGGGTAATTACCACGTGATTACGCATGAGCATATGGCGAAAATGAAAGACCAAGCCATTGTGTGCAACATTGGCCACTTCGATAACGAAATTGATGTCGCTTCACTTGAACAATATGAGTGGGATGAAATTAAGCCGCAGGTTGACCATGTGATTTTCCCAAATGGTAAAAAGATTATTCTGTTAGCAAAAGGTCGTTTGGTGAATTTAGGTTGTGGTACAGGTCATCCAAGCTATGTAATGAGCTCAAGCTTTGCCAATCAAACCATTGCACAAATTGAATTGTTTACGCGCCAAGCAGATTATCCTGTCGGCGTTTATGTGTTGCCTAAACATTTGGATGAAAAAGTGGCGGTGTTGCAATTAAAAAAATTGAATGCACAATTAACACGTTTAAGTGAAACGCAAGCGGCGTATATTGGCGTATCGCAAGATGGTCCTTACAAGCCAGATACTTATCGTTATTAGCCTTATTTAGAAATGGCGGGCTTTATTAATTAAAATCAACCAGGGAACAGACAGATGAAATTATTGATTGGATGGTTATTGAATGCACTGGCTTTATTGGCGGTGGCGTACTTTGTGCCCGATATTCATGTGTCTAGCTTCGGCTCTGCTTTAATTGCGGCGGCGGTCATTGGTTTAGTTAACATGTTAATTAAGCCCATTTTGCTGATACTGACGTTACCAGTCACTATTATCACCTTGGGTTTATTCATCTTCGTGATTAATGGTTTGTTGTTTTGGCTATCCGCTTATTTCTTACAAGGCTTTGAGGTCAAAACCATCGCTGCAGGCATTATCGGCGCCATTGTTTACAGCATTTTTTCGTGGATTTTAAGCGCTGTCGTGGTTGATAAAAAATAAGCTGTTGATAGAAAGTAAAAGTTAACCATAAAAATGAGGCAAAATATTCCGTTAAGTTTTGAGTTTTTTCCGCCAAAAACGCTAGAAGGTATCGCCAATCTGCGCGAAACACGCACGCAACTTGCGCGTTTTAATCCTGAATTCTTTTCAGTGACTTTTGGTGCGGGCGGCTCTACCACTGATCGCACAAAAGAAACCGTGTTTGAAATACAGGCAGATGGTTATGAAGCAGCACCGCATATTTCTTGTATCTCATCTAGCAAAGAAGAAATACGCGCATTGTTATCTGCTTACCAGGCTAAAGGCATTAAGCGCTTAGTCACGCTACGTGGTGATGTGCCGTCTGGCGAAGTGAGTGTGGGTGATTTTAAATATGCCAACGAGTTGGTGCGCTTTATTCGACAAGAAACTGGCGATTGGTTTCACTTGGAAGTGGCGGCTTATCCTGAGTTTCATCCAGAAGCGTTATCTGCCGCTAAAGACATGGCGAATTTTAAGCGCAAAGTAGAAGCTGGCGCTGATTCGGCCATTACGCAGTATTTTTATAATGCGGATGCTTATTTCAGATTTATTGACAGTTGTGACGCAGATGGCATTAATGTACCGATTGTGCCTGGCATTATGCCCATTTATAACTACACACAATTGGCGCGCTTTTCGGGTATTTGCGGCGCCGAAATTCCACGCTGGTTGCGCTTAAGATTGGAAGCGTTTGCAGACGATATGCCGTCATTAAGAGCGTTAGGTATTGATGTGGTGAGTGAACTATGCGAAACATTGCTGGCTTGGGGCGTGCCCAGCTTGCATTTTTACACACTTAATCAAGCGGGTGTTATTTCTAAAATCATTGATAATTTAGATAGTAAAGCTTAATACATTCAGAATTTGAATGACTATATTCAGACTTAAAATGGGCAATTTAAAACGCTGGATACATTTAAATTGCCCATTATTTAATTCGCTGTCAGTTACTAGTAGCTAGTGTACCGTTAACCCGCGTGGATTAAAAAACGCATCTTCAACAAATAAATAGTCTTTTTCACGGCCTTCGTTCCACAATGCGATCATGGTTATCCAGCGCATTTCTTCAACGGTGATGACTTGCTGTTTTAATGCCATGGCGCAATCAACAATTAAATCGCGTTCCATATCATTAATCACATTGGCCTGCTGCAAAAATAATATAAAGCCAATACTTTCCGCATTGATTTTTTTTAATTCAAACTCTGAAAACACACGGATACCAGAATAGGCATGTGAATAAGCGACGTCTGGCTGCGTTAACCTGACTTTCATTTCTTCATACCAGCTAAACGCGCCAATAATATCGGTGCGCTCGAATCCAGCAGCCGATAACTCTTGCTGCATCACATCGCTATCAGGCATTGTATGATGCGCGAAATAATTTTCAAACATGAATACTAGTACTTCAAACATAGCCTCTCCTAACCTTAATTTATAATTTTTTTACAGCTGACATTTCAAATAGCTCATTAAATAAGTCGTTGATATTTGCCACCGTTTAAGGTCGTTATTTTCCCTTCTAACTCTAATATCATCAGCATGGCTGAAAGCGCTTCAGTCGTCAATCCAGAAACATTTAATAACGTTTCAAAATTAATGGCATCGAATCCCATGCATTCTAGCACTGTATTGGGTTTAGTTGAGTTTTGACTCACTTCATCCATTAGCCCTAATGGGCTAATGTTTTGGTGCATATTTTTCAATTCTTCTAAAATATCCGCCGTAGTTTCGACTAATTTTGCACCTTGCTTAATTAACTGATGACAACCTTTAGCAACTGGTGAATGAATGGAACCTGGAATTGCAAACACTTCACGCCCTTGTTCGATGGCCAAACGCGCGGTGATTAATGAGCCGCTATCAATATTGGCCTCTACGACTAAACAACCCAAGCTTAAACCGCTGATAATGCGATTTCGGCGCGGGAAATTTTGTGCTTTTGACGGTGTACCAAGTGGAAACTCTGAAACGATTAAGCCACGTTCTGTAATTTTATGCGCTAAATCTCTGTGCTTAGAAGGATAGACAATATCCAAGCCTGTTCCCACCACGGCAATCGTTGCGCCATTGCTTTTCAGCGCGCCGCGATGCGCTGCACCATCAATGCCTAACGCCATACCACTCACTACGCACAAGCCATGATTACACAAACTGGCGGCAAATTCTTCCGCGTTTTTTTCACCTTGCGGCGTACTGCTGCGGCTACCGACCATAGCGATACATGGCTGATTGAGCCAATGCAAATTGCCGATTGCATACAATAAAACGGGTGGATTGCTGATTTCTAATAAAATTTGCGGGTAAGCACTATCGGCCAATGTGACAACATGTGTGCGGTCATTTTGCAACCAATCTAGCGTTGGCCTAATTGCTGCAATGTTGACACCACTTAATATTTTATGGGTGATATTTTCATCAATGATTTCGCGCAGCTGATGACTTTTAGCACTGAAAATAGCCTCTGGCGAACCGAATTTGGTTAATAACTGGCAAATACTCGCATTACCTAAACCTGGTATTTGATTCAGTGCAATCCAAAGCGCAACATCGCTATCTTCAATGTTGGCTTTATTTTTCATTCAATTGACGATAGCAATTAAGGCGTATGCACTGAATCTGCTGTATAAATGGCGTCGGTGCTATTCATAATAATGCCGTAAGACACGCGCTCAAATGTCCTGAAAACCATCAGCAAGCCAACGCGTTCATCGGGCAACTTAAGTTCCCCTGGTTTTAATGCTAATTTTCGTTTAACTGGTGCTTTTTCAAAGTTAACAATTTTTTTGCCGTCTGCGCCTGTTTTTACATCAAAATTTAATTCTTTTAATGGTTTTTCTTCGGCCACCACTTTGTTAGACTCCAGTTTTTTATATTCTGGATCTCTAATAACTTGGCCATAACGACTAATGGCCAACACATGCCCCTCTTCTAAACCATCTTGTCTGCCGCGATTGATTGAAACCACCGCATTTGGCCCGCCTTCGGCAACACCGCCATAAAAACGAATGATGCGTCCAGCAATTTGTGTTTCTGGCGCATGCGGCACAAAACTACTTTTAAACTCATCAGGTGAAACGACTAGCCTGTCTTTAGCAAAAATTTCCTCTTTTGCCCGCACAATATCACCCGTTGCAGGCTCACCGTAACGCGCGATATTCACATCTCCCAAATATATGGCTTCGGTACCCAATATTTCGGCCGTATCGGGGTCTCTAAGCAATTCGCCTGGGCGATAAATATTCCAGTGCGTGCCTTCACCTTCATTGATATCGTTAATGTAAACCCGCGTACCAGGACTTAAAATAACCCGATTATCCTGACCCGATATAATGCGTGGCGCGCTATCTAGCTTGCCATTTTCAATCAGCAAAGGCTGGGTTAAAAAAGGCCCAATCACATTCGGTGCAATGGTAAAAATAGCTTCTTTTTCTAAGGGCTCTATACGCACGCCAGGCTCTAGCGTAACGGTTTCATGTAATAATCTGAATTGTGGTGAACCACTGCTTATATCCAGCACAACTACATCGCCAGGATAAATTAAATGCGGATTTTTGATCTGTGCGCGGTTCATGCGCCACACTTTTGGCCACAACCACGGATCTTTTAAGAACTTAGCTGAAATACCCCACAATGTGTCGCCTTTTACCACTACGTGACGTTCTGGATGATTTTTTTGTAGCTGAATTTCATCAGCATTTACATGCAAGCTTAAGCAAGCAAGTACCATCAGCGTTATAATGCGTTTATTCATTGCATGACCTCGGTCAAAAAGCGGCTAAAATTACTAATTGCATCCGCGAAATTGCATTAAATTTATCACGTAATTCATTCAACAATCAAGCTTTTTTGCAAAAATGAAATTTTTTACAAACAGGCTGTTGATATAAGACAACACTTTTAACATTTAACGATTATGGCACTACTCAATATACTCAATTACCCAGACCCACGCTTACATACGGTGGCCAAACCGATTAAAACGGTTAATGCCGAAATTCGTCGATTAATTGACGATATGGCGCAGACGATGTACGACGCGCCAGGCATCGGCTTGGCGGCTACGCAAGTGAATCAGCACATTCAATTGATTGTGATTGACACCAGCAAAGAACAAAACCAACTGCAAGTATTTATTAACCCTAAAATTGTGGCAAAAAGTGGCTTGCAAGATTACGAAGAAGGCTGTTTGTCGGTGCCAGGCATTTATGAAAGCGTGACGCGCGCAGAAAAAATCACCGTTGAAGCGCTAGATAAGCAGGGCAACTCTTTTAAATTAGACGCCGAAGGCTTATTAAGCGTATGCATTCAGCATGAAATGGATCATTTATTGGGCAAGGTATTTGTTGAATATCTATCGCCGTTAAAACGCAATCGCATTAAAAACAAAATGGTTAAATTGCAGCGCGATAGATAGCTTTAAACCCGATGAACATTATTTTTGCAGGCACGCCTGAATTTGCAGTTCCCGCGCTCAACACTTTAATTGCGGCTGGGCACAAAATTGTGATGGTGCTGACACAACCAGACCGCCCTGCTGGGCGCGGTATGCAGCTAAAAGCCAGCCCAGTTAAGCAATTGGCTTTAAAACATAATCTCAACGTTTACCAGCCTATATCACTCAAACCAGCCGAAGTACAGGCAGAAATTGCTGCAACACAGGCAGATGCAATGATAGTCGCTGCTTACGGCTTGATTATTCCCAGCACCGTTTTGAATATGCCCAAGCTTGGTTGCTACAACATTCACGCTTCATTATTGCCACGCTGGCGCGGTGCGGCGCCTATTCATCGTGCGTTGTTGGCAGGCGATACTGAAACTGGCGTGACCATTATGGAAGTTGTGCCTGCGCTGGATGCAGGTGCGATGATTAGCAAAGGCGTGGTGCCGATAACAGACAACGACACCACGCAAAGTTTGCACGATAAGTTGGCTGAAATTGGCGCAACATTAATGGTAAAAGCCATGCAAGATTTGGCTGAAAATAATGTGTTAAGTAGCACGATGCAAGATGAAAGTTTAGTCACTTACGCACACAAATTAGAAAAAGCCGAAGCCGCAATCGACTGGACAAAAAGCGCGATTGAAATTTCACGCCAGGTGCGTGGCTTTAACCCTTTCCCTGTAGCAACGGCGCAATTCAGGGGTGAAAGTTGCCGCATTTGGTTTGCAACCACTTTAATTGATGACTTAACCACAAAAATTGGTCAAATTATTGCGTTAACTCCGCAGATTCAAGTCGCTTGCGGGCAAGGTGTTTTGCAAATACATGAACTACAAATGCCTGGCGGCAAACGCCAAACTGCACAGCAATTTGTACAAGGTCAGCATGTTAAATTGGGCGAATACTTTAGTTAGTGTTTTAGTTAACACCTCAAATTGTTCAAAAACTTGAATTTTTATCAATTAACAGCATATTCATTACATTCGCTGCTTAACTTTATTTGAGGCACATATTATGTTTGGTAACTGGTTAAAAACATCTATTTTAATGGCAGCCATTGTTGCGCTATTTGGTACAGTTGGCGCGGCATTGGGCGGTGGCACAGGCATGTTAATCGCGCTTTTATTTGCCGCTGGTATGAACATTTATGCCTACTGGTTTTCGGACAAAGCTGTGCTTAAAATGTATGGCGCGCAAGAAGTGTCGCCCGACAATAATTTTGGCGATGGCCAATTTCGCAATTACTACAACATGGTGAAAGAGTTGGCGCAAAACGCCGAATTGCCCATGCCAAAAGTGTATGTGATGAACGAAAACCAACCCAATGCGTTTGCCACAGGACGCAACCCAGAGAACGCTGCCGTTGCCGCAACGGTTGGCATTATGCAGGCTTTAAATGAGCGCGAATTGCGCGGCGTGATGGCGCATGAGCTGGCGCATATTAAACACCGCGACACACTGATTTCAACTATATCCGCCACCATGGCAGGTGCGATTGCGTCTATCGCGCAATTCGGTATGTTTTTTGGTGGTGGTAATCGCGATGGCGAACGCGGTAGCCCGATTATCGGTATCTTAATGCTATTTTTAGCACCACTAGCCGCCAGCTTAATTCAAATGGCTATTTCACGCGGCCGCGAGTTTGAAGCCGATAGAATGGGCGCACTAATCAGCAAAGACCCGAAAGCGCTAGCTAGCGCGTTAGAGAAAATTCATAACTATGCGCACCAAATTCCGAATGAAACCGCAGAAGCACACCCCGAAACCGGGCAAATGATGATTATTAACCCGCTATCTGGCGTTTCGTTCGACAGCTTATTTAGCACACATCCTAAAACTGAAGAACGTGTGGCTAGATTGATGTCCATGGCAATCTAGTTGAGCAAACAATATGACTTATGAAACTATATATTTACTCGTATCTTTTATAATTATTCAATTTTTAAGTGCAATCTGGATAAAGTCGAGATTAGAAAGCTCTATTAAACATGAATACGATAGGAAGCTTGAAGCATTCAAGGAGGAGCGTGAACTAAGGCATAAGGCGGCTACAGTTGCTGAATTTTTAGCGGAATGGACTCATGAAAGAAAAGATACAAAACGATTGAATCAACTACTATGGGAGTTGACATTGTATCTTCCATCAAAACATGTCAAAGAATTGAAACTTTGCATTCAAGGCTCGCCGGATTTAACTTCTAGTGATTTGTTAGTTTCTATCCGCAGTTATTTACTTAATGACCAAGATAAAATTGATGCAAATGATGTTACTTTTTTTGCAGATTTAAATAATTCCCAAATGAAATTTACAGCAAATCCTAAAATCAGCTTATAGAATACTCCTACAAAAACAAAGCTTATCAAGTAAAATCTAGCCATCTTAAAAACTAAGAGTTTTCTTTGTACATATCCCAACAAATCGCTGCGATTGCAGTTTCTCAAGTATTATCTGGCCGCAATCTTACTTTGGCGTTGCCAGATGCGCTTAAAGCTTATCCAAGCGCCACGCCGCAACAACGTGGTGCGGCGGCGGATTTAAGTTATGGCACCTTGCGTTTTTATGGCGAAGTGAACGCTTACTTGGTTAAGTTGCTCGAAAAGCCGTTAAGTAACGAACATATCACTGCGCTTTTGTTGGTGGCGATTTATCAGTTATTGCATGATAAAGCCGATGATTTTACGGTGGTTAATCAAGCGGTTGAAGCCGCTAGTTATGCCAAACCACGCTGGGCTAAAGGCTTGGTCAATGGTGTTTTGCGCAATTTTTTACGTCAAAAAATCGTATTAAGTCAGCAAATTCAAGCGGACGCAAAAAACAATGAAGTTGCGCTTTATTCTTATCCGCAGTGGTGGATTAACAAAATCAAAAATCAATATCCACAATCTTGGCAAAGCATTTTATCCACTGGCAATGCGCATCCGCCGATGACTTTGCGTGTGAATGTGCAAAAAACCAGCGCAAAAGAATATGTGCAATTGCTAGCGCGACAAGATATTGTGGCAACCCAAATTGGCGAATATGCGGTGATTTTAGAACAGCCGATTGCCGTCGAAAAAATACCCGGTTTTGCAGATGGTGTGGTTTCTGTGCAAGATTATGGCGCACAGTTGGCGGCAGGGTTGCTGGATTTACAAAACGGCATGCGCGTGCTGGATGCGTGTTGCGCGCCAGGTGGCAAAACGGGGCATATTTTAGAGTTGACTCAAGTTGAATTAACCGCGCTGGATAACGATGCCAGCCGTTTAAACCGAGTGGAAAGTAATTTAAACCGATTGCATTTAACTGCAACCTTAGAACTAGGTGATGCAGCTAGCTGGCAAACAAACCAGCCGTTTGAACGCATTTTGGCGGATTTGCCTTGCACCGCTTCTGGCATTGTGCGGCGGCATGTGGATATCAAATGGTTACGCCGAGAATCGGATATTGCTTCATTTGCCGCGCAACAGGCCTTAATTTTGGCGAACTTGTGGCAATTGTTGGCAAAAGGCGGTAAATTACTCTATGTGACCTGTTCGATTTTTAATGAAGAAAATCAACAACAAATAGAGGCTTTTTTACTTAAAAACCATGATGCGACTCAACTAACGTTAACATTAACCAATGAAAACCATCAAAATATTCAATCTGAGCATGGCCAACTTGTTCCAAACAGCCAGCACGATGGTCTTTTTTACGCCTTATTGCAAAAAACTTAACCACTTTTTACGCTTAAGTTTTGTGTGTTGTTCACTTAGTGCGTTTTCAATTGCATTTGCCGCGGATAGCAGTATCAACATTAAACAGGCAGAATTGCAGCCTTTAGACGACTATTATGCGTTAACGGCAGATATCGATGTGAGCTTTGATGAGACGATTGAAGCGGCGGTTAATAAAGGTGTACCACTTAATTTTTTGATTGAGTTTCAAGTGGTTAGCCCGCGTCAATATTGGTTTGATGATGAAATCGTCACGGTAACGCGCAGTGTGGTGCTTAGTTATCATGCTTTAAGCCGACAATATTTAATCAATCGCGGTTCACACCAAAAATCGTTCGAAACGCTAGCGGAGGCCGCCCAAGAATTAGTGGTGATTAATGATTGGAAAGTGCTGAACAAAGCGTTAATTGAAAAAAATCTGCCCTATAACGCCGCTTTATTGGTGCGTCTGGATCAGACAAAATTGCCTAAAGCGATTCAAGTCGATGCAATTGGCTCTGAAGCGTGGAATCTTACTTCACAAAAATATGAGTGGGCACTTAAGGATTTAAACCTTAAAGAGCCTATTAATAAAGAGTCTGGCAATAAAGAACTCAAATAAAAATATTACCCCAACACTGATGAGATATATTGTATTTGTAAGCGTGGCGATAGGGGTAGTACTGCTGTACTTGCTTTCACTGGCTAGCGCCAACACCGCCACTTCTTCCAACGATTATTATAAAATTCTGCTGTATCTTAATATCGGCTTGGCTGGTGTTTTGGTCCTTTTAATTGCCATTCAGTTGTGGCATTTATACAAAAAAATTAAAACTGGCGTGATGGGCAGCCGTTTAACGCTGCGCCTGCTTGGGACGTTTGCTTTAATGGCGATTATTCCAGGCTTAATTGTGTATCTGGTGAGTGTTAACTTTTTAACGCGCTCAATTGAGTCGTGGTTTAACGTTAAGGTGGAATCGGCGCTAGATGGCGGTTTAAGTTTGGGGCAACGCGCCTTGGATATTATGCTGCAAGACGTTGAAGAAAAAGCCGAAAATATGGCGATTAGCCTGGCTTTTTTGCCTTCGCGCAGTCATTACAGTTTGTTGAACGATTTGCGCGAAAAATCTGGCATACAAGACGCAGCACTGCTAACGCCGCAAGGCCGCATTATTTCGGTTTCGAGTAACGATCCCAATTCTTTTCTGCCAGAGTTACCCAGCATTCCGCAATTGCGCCAAGCGCAAAACCGTGTTTACGGCAAAATTGAACCGATACTGAACAAAGGGCTTTATTTACGTGTGTTAGCGCCAGTTAATACGCAGGAATTGGCAGGCGAGATTCGTATTTTGCAATTGCTGCAACCCGTGCCCAAATCACTATCAAATACCGCCGAAGCCGTGCAGGATGTCTATCGCGATTATCAGGAATTATCTTACAGCCGCAACTCACTTAAAGATGTATTTGCGCTGACATTAACATTGGTATTGATGTTGGCGATGCTATCGGCGTTGGCAATTGCTTTTGTGCTGAGCCGCCGCATTACCCAACCGCTGACTGTGCTGGCGGAAGGTACGCGCGCCATTGCCAGCGGCGATTACAGCACGATGCTGCCAGAACATGGCAAAGATGAATTGGGTATTTTAGTAAAATCATTCAACAGCATGACGCGTCAATTAGATGACGCCACCAAAGCAACTGAACGAGGCAGAGCCAGAGTAGAAGCGGAGCGGCGCTATTTAGAAACCATTTTGGCACATTTATCTTCTGGCGTATTGGCAATTAACGAAAAAGGTGAATTGCGCACTTATAATCTAACAGCCAGCACTATTTTAGGCTTAAATCTCGCCTTGTTTGAGAATCAACCATTTACTAAAATGAGTGAACAACAAGATTTTTTAGCTGAATTTATTCATATTGTAAAAGCACATTTTGATCTGACTAAAACAGAAGAGTTAGCTAAAACAGAGCTATCTCGTCAAATAGAAATTGTTAAGCCGCAGGGCAAGCAAGTGCTGTTAGTGCGCGCAACCCGTCTACCAAGCAATAAAGAATCGGGCAGTGGTGACAACGGATTTGTGGTGGTGTTTGATGATGTGACTACCATGGTGCAGGCGCAACGCGATGCAGCATGGGGCGAAGTGGCACGTAGGCTAGCACATGAAATTAAAAATCCGCTTACACCTATTCAGCTTTCTGCCGAGCGTTTACAACATAAATTGAGCGCCAAATTAAACACAAGTGACGCCAATATGTTGCAGCGTGCGACTGATACCATTGTTAACCAGGTGAGCGCGATGAAAACCATGGTAAACGAATTTAGTGAATATGCGCGTGCGCCTTCGGCTAATTTAACCCTGCTTAATATCAATCAATTAATTCAGGATGTTGCAGCCCTTTATGATAATGTCCGCGATGAAAATTCGCGTGACGAAGTAAAAGAGGATGAAAACAGACGTAGTACTGATAGCCACAGCGTTAATATTCGTTATGACTTAACACCTAAAATGCCTGAAATTTTAGGCGATGCCACGATGTTACGGCAGGTATTTCACAATCTGATGCAAAATGCACAAGACGCGCTGACACCAGGGGATGGAGTAATGCTTACTGTAGCGCCAGAGATTGTAGTGCACACTAGCTTTGATGAAACACATATCAAATTAATGGTTCAAGATAACGGCCAGGGCTTTCCAGCAGCGATTATTTCGCACGCGTATGAGCCTTATGTGACAACCAAAGCACATGGTACTGGCTTAGGCTTAGCCATTGTAAAAAAAATGGTAGATGAGCATTCAGGTCAGATTAAAATTGAGAATAATGCGGCTGGCGGTGCGTGCGTCACTATTTTGCTGCCGATTGAGCATCAACAGTTGAAGCAAAAAAATGAATCACATCTTGCCGAAAAGCAAGACTTTAAAAATTAAATATCGACACAAAAAACAAGCAAGGAAAACATAAGCATGGCATCACGGCATATTCTAGTGGTGGATGACGAAATTGGCATTCGCGAATTATTAAGAGATATTTTAGAAGACGAAGGTCACCATATTACCTTGGCAGAGAACGCCCAAGCAGCGCGCGATGCGCGTTTAAAACAGCGGCCAGATTTAGTGTTACTGGATATCTGGATGCCGGATTGTGATGGCATTAGCCTGCTTAAAGAGTGGGGCAACGCGGGCATGCTTACCATGCCAGTGGTGATGATGTCTGGCCATGGCACAATTGACACCGCGGTTGAGGCGACGCGCATTGGTGCGTTTGATTTTTTAGAAAAACCCATTGCGCTGCAAAAATTACTTAAAACTGTAACAGCGGCTTTAAAGCATGCCGAAAACTTGCCCAAAACAGAAATGAATTTGGCAAGCTTTGGTAAAAGCTTAGTCATTAGCGAGCTAAAACAGCGTTTAGAGCAGGTGTCTCGCACTAAAAATGCACTGTTGTTGATTGGCAAAAAAGGCGGCAGCGTAGAAATTTGCGCACGCTTTTTACACGCAGTTGGCACGCCTTGGCTTGGTCTTACAGAATACGAAAAGTTAGCCAGCGCGCCGTTGGAGTTATTAGAGCTAGCCCGCGATGGTGTTTTGTATATTGATGAAGTGTCTTTACTCAATAAAACCGAACAAAAAGGGTTGCAATTACTGTTAACCAAAGCGGAGAAATACCAAGTGCGCGTAGTGTGTGCAAGCACATTTAGCTTGCCTCAATTGGCTGATAATGCCCATTTTGATTATGCGTTATTGCAAATGTTATCTCAAAGCACACTAAAAATACCTGCGCTTAACGATCACCGCGAAGATATTCCCGATTTGGCAACGGCGATGGCGAGTTTGTTAACCGAAACTTCGGGCGCGGATTATAAAAGCTTTGATATCGCTGCGTTAAATGCGTTACGCAATGCCGATTGGCCTGGCGATTTAGCCCAATTAGAAGCCGTTGTACAAAATGCCATGTTAAGCAGCCTGACTGAAAAAATCACACTCAATGACGTTATGCGCGTGCTAGAACAATTTACGGCAACGGAGGCTTTTCAACCCGGCGCCGCGCAATTACCCATCGAATTAATCCAGCCATTACGCGAAGCACGTGATGATTTTGAACGCTTTTATTTTCAATATCACATGAAATTAATTAACAACAATATGAGCAAACTAGCCGAAATTTCTGGCTTGGAACGCACGCACTTGTATCGAAAATTAAAGCAGCTGGGTATTAAAATTAAAGGTTAGAAATGAAGATAAAAGCGGTAAAGTTAACGCTTAAATAAGCGTTAAAATAACAGGCGTGTGGTCAGATGGCCGCTCTAATTTACGTGGCGTTTTATCAATCACACAGGTTTGGCACAGCGTTTTCAGTGCATCGCTGACTAAAATATGGTCGATGCGCATGCCAAAATTACGCCTAAAACCCATCATGCGATAATCCCACCAGGTAAAGCTTTTGTCCGCTTGCTCAAATAACCTGAAGCTATCGTGCAAGCCCAAGTTTATTAACCTCTGAAAAGCAGCTCTTTCTTTTGGGCTGACTAAAATCTGCCCAATCCAGGCCGCAGGGTCGTGACAATCACGGTCTTCTGGCGCGATGTTGTAATCGCCTAATAAAACTAAATTTGGATATTTTTTCAGCTCTTGCGCCAGCCAAGTGGTTAATGCATCCAGCCAGCGCATTTTATAAATGTATTTGTCAGAATCCACCACTTGGCCATTGACGATATAGACACACACAACCCGAATACCGTTGATTGTCGCGCTGATCACCCGCTGTTGCGCATCTTCGAAATTAAACATGCCGCGCTCAACATTTGTCATGTCGTGACGGCTTAAAATCGCAACGCCATTATAGGTTTTCTGCCCTGCATGCACCGCATGGTAACCAGCGGCTTTTAATTCGCCATAGGGAAATTTGCTATCTTCTTGCTTGGTTTCTTGCAGACACAACACATCGACAGGATTTTCCTGCAACCAATTCAGCACATGCGGCAAACGCACATTGAGCGAATTCACATTCCAAGTGGCTAGTTTCATTTGTTAACTCAGTTTAAATCACAATTTTTTATTTTAGCATGCGCAAAAAATTGACTGTATTTTAGTGTTAACTATTTAAACGCCTATTGCGGGTTGTGTTAAAGTTTTGGCTTTTTTGGGCATGATAAAGTGATTAAAGCGGCAATATTTGATATGGATGGCTTGCTGATTGATTCGGAGCGCATCATTATGCAAGCCTGCATTGCCGCTGCCCGCGAGATTGGCATCACCTACACCCAAGCGCAATATACCCAATTAATTGGCCGTGCTGGGCCAGATTCTACGCGCAGAATGATTGAACAATTAAACGGTGTAGAAAATTTTAATCGCGTGATGCAAGGCCTAGATGCGCGACTGGCAGAACGCAACCACAGCTTTCCGCTGAAACCCGGCGCGCTAGATTTACTTAACCACTATAAAACCAACAATATTATTTGCAGCGTAGCATCCTCTTCGCCCAAGCATAATATTACGCATCGATTAAGCCAAGTCGGCGTGCTGGATTTTTTCAGTCATGTTACTAGCGGACAAGAAGTGAAAAATGGCAAACCCAACCCCGATATTTATTTGCTTGCCGTTAAAAAGTTGGGCTTGAATGTTGAAGAATGTATCGCGTTTGAAGACAGCGAAACCGGCGCCCGCGCCGCGATTGCCGCAGGTTTAAAAGTTGTAGTCATACCGGATTTATTACAGCCAAGTGATTTTGTAAAAGCAAACTGTCACCAAGTGGCGGAAAACTTGCAAGATTGGTTAAGAAATTGGCGCAGTGGGAAATTTGCTTTTTCAAACAATTAATATTGCAATTGACGCCATGCGTGGCTTCAAAATCAGCGCTACATGGCTTTTAATCAGCTTGTGAGTTTAGGTCACGCCAAAATTCTAAAGCTGATGCGGTTCTAAAATCTACATGTCTACGAAGTGCTTTCTCTATTGCAAAGTTATAGGGTGCTTCAAGCTCCAAAGCAAGCTCTCTTGGTTTGCCAGCAAGTATTTCTTGCTGAGTAAAATTGTGAGGTCTTCCAAGAATGATTTGCAGAAATAATAGTCCACAATGATAAATGTCCATTCTATTATCCATAACTCCAAATTCGCTTGGATTTATGGCTTCAGGGGCTCTCATCCACTCTGCTAATATGGTATTTTCTGCATCCATTTCTGTAACGAGTTTTGCAAGCCCTAAATCGCCAAGCATATAGGTGAAAATCAAATCTTTCGGTGACATATCATCATGCATTGCATGTATGAAAACGTTGCCTCCATGAATGTCTTGATGTGCAAAATTATTTACGTGAATAAAATGTACAGCTTGAAGTAGTTGGCGGGCAATCGCTTTAATCCATACCCTCCCGTTGAAATTTTCTTCCTGAATAAACTCATTTATAGGTTTCCAGCATTTTTCACACACTATATAAAATGTATGTTTATACTCAAATGCATCGTAAACGTATGTAATATTAGGGTGGCGGAGTAGCTTTAATTTTTCAAATTCTGCAACAGTACTTTGTTGTACTTCTTGATATGTCCCGATCGGCTTAAGAATTTTTACAGCTAACTCATTACCCCATGTGTCAGTACAATGGTATACATAGCCGAAATTTCCCTCACCGATTTGATTTCCTATTTTGAAAGTATTCCCCGTAACCTCACTAGTAATTAGTGTGTGTTCATCTGGCAATGTGAATATTGGCTGAGTGTTACTTTCCACTAAAGTATCAGATGCTACAGGTTGTTCTGAACTCTGAACTTCTTGTATATCATTAGAATTACTATTCATTAATGTTCCGCAATCATCCCATTACGTCGCAGCAGCGCATCCAAACTCGGCTCCCTACCTCTAAACGCCACAAATGATTCCATCGCGGGGCGACTGCCACCTTTAGCTAGCACTTCATTTTTAAAGCGGCTACCAGCTTCTGCAGATAGCGTGCCCATTTCTTCAAACAAGCTGTAAGCATCGGCAGATAATACTTCTGCCCATTTATAGCTGTAATAGCCAGCTGCATAGCCGCCTGCGAAAATATGGCTAAAACTATTAGGAAAGCGATTCCATTTTGGTGGCCTTACCACGGCTACTTCATCACGCACTTGCTCGATTAAGTCTAAAGCTGTTTGTTTTCCATTTGGGTCAAACTCGCCATGTACACGCATATCAAACAATGAAAATTCAATTTGGCGCATGGTTTGCATACCCGCTTGGAAATTTTTAGCGGCGACCATTTTATCGAACAGCTCACGTGGCAATTGCGCGCCAGTTTCTACGTGGGCGGTCATATGGCGCAACACATCCCATTCCCAGCAAAAGTTTTCCATAAATTGGCTGGGTAATTCTACCGCATCCCATTCCACGCCTTTAATGCCAGAAACGCTATAATCGTCCACAAGGGTGAGCATATGGTGCAAGCCGTGACCGAATTCGTGGAACATAGTGATCACTTCGTCATGCGTAAATAAAGCGGGTTTACCACCTACTGGCGCAGAAAAATTGCAGGTTAGGTAAGCCACTGGCAACTCTATACCACTCGCTTTTTTGCGGCGCGTAATACATTCATCCATCCATGCGCCGCCACGTTTGTTGTTGCGCGCATATAAGTCTAAATAAAAATAGGCAATCGGCTTATTTTGACTATCGGAAATTGCATAAAATGCCGCATCGGCATGCCAAACTGGCGCTTCGGCTTTACGCACTTGTACGCCAAAAATGGTTTCCACCACTTTGAATAAACCCGCTAATACTTTGCTTTCTGGGAAATACTGTTTTACTTCTTGGTCAGAAAACGCGTATTTTTCTTCACGCAATTTTTCGCTCACATACGCCACATCCCACGCTTGCATATCATGAATGCCTAGCTTTTTGGCATAAGCCACAAGCTCTTGCATGTCTTTTTGCGCGTAAGGCTTGGCGCGCTTGGCAAGCGTATCTAAAAAATCGGTCACTTGCTTAGGCGTATCGGCCATTTTGGTAGCGAGTGACAACTCAGCAAAGTTTTTAAAACCCAGCATATGCGCTTCTTCTTGCTTCAATTTTAAAATATCGCTAATCAGCTTGGTGTTATCCCATTCTGGTTTACTCAACTCTGATGCACGCGTAGCGTAAGCACGATAAAGTGTTTCGCGTAGCGCGCGATTATCCGCGTATTGCAACACTGGCATGTAAGAGGGAAAGTGCAGGCTAAATTGATAACCAACTTTATCATCTGCTTTCGCACTTTCTGCAGCCGCTTCAATCGCATCGGCTGGCAAGCCAGCTAAATCGCCCAAATTTTCAACGATATATTTAAAATCGTTGGTGTTATCCATGATGTTTTCTTCAAACTTAGAACCCAATTTGGAAAGCTCTTCGCTCACGGTTTTAAAGCGTGCTTTTTGCGCTGCAGGTAATTCGGCACCGCCTAATTTAAAATCACGCACTTCATGGTTAATAATCGTTTGTTGTGTTGGGGTTAATTTCACAAACTCGCTACTGGATTGAATCGCTTTGAATTTCGCGTATAAGCGCTCATCTTGCGAAATATCGCTGCCATAATCGGTTAACTTCGCCAAATTATCATTATAAGCTTCGCGCAATTCTGGGCTATTGACGACTGCGTTCATATGCCCAACTTGGCTCCAAGCGCGGGCTAGTTTTTCGCTATGGTCTTCTAATTTAAGTGCAAAGTTTGCCCAAGTTGGTTTTTCTGTGTTGGTGGCAAGTTGCTCAACCAAAGCACGCCCTTGTGTAATTAAACTATCAATCGCAGGGCTGATATGCGCGGGTTTAATTTCATCAAACTTAGGTAAGCCTGCCAAATAAAGCAATGGATTTGAAGGCTGTAATAATGGATTTGACACAAAATTCCTTTAAACAAATTAGTTAATCAATCTTAAACACAAGGGGTAGCGATACGTTTCGCCTTTACTGGTAGATATGGCGGCGATAATACAAAAAACAACATTCAGTATCCAAACCAGCGGAATCAAGATAAAACCGATCAAAACCCACACTAAAACACCCGCAACAAATTGTGCGATTAACATGGTGATTTGAAAGTTCAGCGCTTCTTTGGCTTGATCACTTAAATATTCACTATCGTCTTTTTTAAGAATCCACACAATTAATGCAGGAATAAACGAAAAAACTGTGCCGCCAAGATGCGTGACAGTGGCGATATTTTTATCATCATTACTGGGTGTTAAGTTGCTGGATTCTGTGACTGCTGTCGACATACTGATTCCTTTTGTTATTAATGCAGATTAAATTTGGCAACTATTGGTTCAATTTTTTCGATATCGGTATGACTTAACACCTTTCGGGCGTGTAAATTTAACGCCGCGATTTCGCTATGCAACACCTGCTGTTTAACGCTTAATATATTGCTGGGATGCATGGACAATTGACGTAAACCCATACCAATTAACAACTTAGTCAGCTTGGCGTCACCCGCCATTTCACCACATACCGCAACCGATTTACCTAATTTTTCACCCGCTTTAATGGTGATAGAAATGAGCTTTAATACTGCTGGGTGCAACGCGTTATAAAGATGGGCTACTGCATCATCCGTGCGGTCAATCGCCAGCGTATATTGAATTAAATCGTTGGTGCCAATCGACATAAAATCCAGTTCTTTGGCAAACGCTTCAGCATTAATCGCGGCTGCCGGCACTTCAATCATGCCGCCCAATTCGATTTTTTCGTCAAACGGAATATTTTGTTTGCGTAAGCTTGCCTTTGCACGCTCTAGCAGTAATTTAGTTTGACGCAGTTCGGATAACGTAGACAGCATGGGAATTAAAATTTTGATATGCCCATAATGCGAAGCCCGTAAAAGTGCACGCAATTGGGTGTGAAAAATTTGCGGCTCACTTAAGCACAATCGCACTGCGCGCAAACCCAACGCAGGGTTGGCGCAATTGCTTACTGTGTCAGGATTCATCTGTTTATCTGCACCTAAATCCAGCGTACGAATGGTCACTGGCATGCCTTTCATGGCTTCTGCCACTTGCTTATAAGCCAAAAACTGCTCTTCTTCCCCAGGCATTTCGCGCTTATTCATAAACAAAAATTCGGTGCGATACAAACCAATTCCCGTTGCGCCCGATGCTTTCACTGCAACAACATCTTCTGGCACTTCAATATTGGCTTGCAGTTCAATCGCTGTGCCGCAAATCGTCACCGCTTTAGTGGATTTAATCCGCTGTAGTTTCTGTTGCTCTAGTTCCCATTGTTCTTGTCGCAGTCTATATTCTGCCAGAATCTCTTTACTTGGGTTAACAATCACTACGCCCAAACTGCCGTCTACAATGATCAACTCATTGTCGTTAATTAAATCGCGCGCGCGCTGCAAAGCCACAATAGACGGGATATTCAGGCTGCGTGCTAAAATGGCAGTATGCGATGTTGCACCGCCAACATCGGTAATAAACGCGGCAAAATGATGCTGCTTAAACTGAATCGCATCCGCAGGCGAAATATCGTGTGCCACCAAAATTGTGGTGTTTTCTTGCTGCTTAACCGCCTGTTGTTTAGTCGACGCTTGATTAGCGTCTTGATTGGAAGCTTGATTAGGATGGCCGAGCAAAACCTTAATCACGCGCTCTACAATCTGCACCACATCTTGTTTGCGTTCACGCAGATACTCATCCTCAATCGCTTCAAATTGCTCAACAATATCGTCCATTTGCTGTTTAATCGCCCACTCGGCATTGCATTGCTCTTTGCGGATGATGTCTTTGGGGATTTCTGACAGCGATTTATCCGCCAGCATAATCAAGTGTGTATTAATAAATGCACTGATTTCGGCGGGTGCGTTTTTTGACAGCGAGGCACGAATGGTTTCTAAATCTTTTTTAACGGTGTTAATTGCGGCAATAAAACGTGTAATCTCATCATCAATTAAATGCTTGGGCAATTGATAATGCACTACTTCAAGCAAGGCATTAGAAACCAGATGCGCGTGCCCAATCGCAATGCCACTGGATACACCGATGCCGTGTATGCTAAAACTCGATTGCTTTTGCACCATGTTATGCAAGATTACTCGCCTTCGCCAAAATAATCGTTAATCAGTGTTTGTAATGCGGCTATTGCTTCCTTTTCATCTGCGCCATCTGCTTCTAATAAAATGGTTGAGCCTTTAGCCGCAGCCAACATCATCACGCCCATAATACTTTTGGCATTGACGCGCCGACTATTTTTTTCTACCCATATTTCGCAATTAAACTGGCTGGCAGTTTGCGTCAGTTTGCTGCTAGCACGAGCATGCAAGCCAAGCTTATTGATTATTGTTATTTCTTGTTTAATCATTATTTGGCTTTAAATGTGGTTAAGTTAAGGTCGAATCGTTATGATGCTCACAACCTAATTCAGTAAAATGTACCACGCCTTCGCGTCCACCGCTAATGGCTTTTTCTACACACACAGCAATATCGTCTTCGCGGTAATTAAGCACGCGCACTAGCATCGGCAAGTTAACTCCCGCCACACCTTCAACTTTGCCTGGCGCTAATAATTTAGCCACCATATTACAAGGCGTAGCGCCATACATATCCGATAGCACCAAAACGCCGTCACCCGTATCTAGCGCTTTTACTAACTGTTGCGCTTGCGGTAATAGATTATTCGGGTCGTCATTCTTGGTCACAGTTAACGATAGCAACTGCGGCGGCTGTTTACCCAATACGTGATTGGCGCAATGTATCAGACTATCGCCTAAATTGCCGTGTGAAATAATTAAAATTCCAATCATATTACTTTTTCTACTTTCTAACGTGTTAAGTTAAGAGCTGATATTAATCTAGCTTAATATGAATCTAGCTCGCGATGCCGAATAACCACTTTTTGTTTTTGTTGTTTAAAATAGGCACTTAATTGTTCGACAAAATACACAGACCGATGTTGCCCGCCTGTGCAACCAATCGCTACCGTTAAATAGCTACGATTATCCTGGTTAAAGCTGGGTAACCATTTTTCTACATAATGCTGAATATCTGCCAGCATTTCAATCGCTGCTGGCTGTTTGGCCAAAAATAGCTGCACGGCAGAATCTTTGCCAGTTAACGGTTTTAAAATGGGGTCGTAATGCGGGTTTGGCAAGCTACGCACATCAAACACAAAATCTGCATCTAGCGGAATGCCGTTTTTAAAACCAAACGAGGTAAATAACAAGACCAAACCATTATTATTCAACTGATCAAAATTAGGCGCAGAAATAAGCTCGCGAATATGATTGCGCAAAGCGTTAGCACTTAAATTGCTGGTATCAATATGTAGGCCGAGTTCTGCCACGCCGGCAAGTAACACGCGCTCAGTTGAAATACTTTCGGCCAATGTTGTGTTTTGATTGCTAAGCGGGTGTTTACGCCGTGTTTCAGAAAAGCGTTTTACCAAGGTTTCTACCGCTGATTCCAAAAATAATATCTGCACTTGGTTGCCGTCAGCTTTTAATGCTTCAATCGCGTTGGGCAAAGCTTCCAGCGCGGCACTGCGACTATCGATACTAATGGCAATTTTGCTGTGATTGGTGGCATTAAGGTGTTGCGAAATGTGTGGCAATAAAGTGGCTGGCAAGTTATCGATGCAATAAAAACCGTTGTCTTCCAGCACGCGCAACACAATGCTTTTACCAGAGCCTGAAAGGCCGGTTACAATAATAATCTGCATTATTTTGCCTGCGTAACTTTTAAGTTTGGTAGTTTTGGCAGCTTTGGGGTTTGCACTTTAGTGTTTTCTATACTGGCTTTTTGCATTATTTGTTTTTGACGCTGGCTAAATTGTTTTGTTGCATTGATTCCCCTTAACAACAACATATGATTGCGCACCGCCACCTCTAACAATACTGCAATATTGCGGCCTGCGGCAATCGGTATAATCACTTTGGGAATATCCACGTCTAACACCCGCTCATGCTGCGTTTTCACATTAAGCCTATCCAATTGCATTGGGTGCTGCGTATCTGCAAGCTCTAACTGAATAATCAAATCCAGCGGTTTTGTCGGCTTAACCGCATTGTCGCCAAACAGTGCACGAATATTCAAGATTCCTAAACCTCGAACCTCTAAAAAATCTTGTAATAAAGCGGGGCAACGACCTTCAATCCGTTCGGGCGATATTCTAAAAAAATCCACAATATCATCTGCCACTAAACGGTGTCCACGCGTAATTAACTCCAGCGCCAACTCACTTTTACCAATCGCCGCGTTACCTTTAATCAACACACCAAAACCCTGCACTTCCATAAACACACCATGCAAACTAGTTGTTTCGGCGATTGCCAGTTTCAAATAATGACTTAATAAATCCATTAATTGCGGGCTTTGCATTGGCGAGGTAAATAAGGGAATATGGTTGCTATTTGCGGCCGCAATTAATTCCTTAGGCGGCTTTTCACCATTGGCGACGACTACCGCCGCTAACTCGGTTGCATATAAATTAGCAATCGCCTGTTGCATGGCAATAATACTAAGGCTACGCAGATAATCCATTTCGGCGCAGCCCAGCACTTGCACGCGATTAGGATGTACAAAATTGAGATGGCCAATTAAAGCCAGAGATGGCTTGGTTACTTTTTCGGAATTAAGTTGGTTTGTGCCGCCATCAAGCCCTGCAATCCAATTGAGTTTGAGCTTGAGGCGGGTTTCTTTGAATAGTTCGGCTACGTTAATTTGAGCCATAAAAGCTTAAGTTTCGTTGCAATATGTTGTTACTCATAAAAAATTTTCGCTTACATATTAATATATGCGGCGCTAACATTTTTTATTCGCGCCCAACTTACAAAATTAAATCATTGCTCAGAAATTTTAATACTTTAAGTTAATTAACAGTTTGGTTTGGATCAACACTTTGATGCTGACCGATATCCTGATGCTTCACTGCACCATTGGTTTTATGATGACTACCCAGTTTTTCTTTGTGTTTCACGACTTGACGATCTAATTTATCTGTCAGCATGTCAATCGCGCTGTACATGTTTTCGTCGATGCACTCGGCGTGTAAATCATTGCCAGGTACGTGTAATGTAGCCTCTACTTTTTGAGCGAGCTTTTCTACACTCATGGTAACTTTTACGTCAATCACATGATCAAAATGATTGCGAATTCTAACGAGTTTGCTCTGTACATATTCGCGCATTGCAGGTGTAATTTCTAAGTGATGCCCAGTTAATTGTAAATTCATGACTTGCTCCTTATTGAAATTTGTTCAAAAGGCTTTTTGCCCAAAAAGGTTGATCAACTAAAACCTTTCAAACAATTTCAGTGTACACCTTTGATTATTTTTTGCGAGTGTGAAAGTGTCATTATTCGCGAATTTTTTAGATGATAGTTAACTTCGCTATTTTTCCACATTGCCAGAATGGCGACAGGGGGGGGTTTATAGGCTTAAAATAAATCGCCCTTTTTTGTCGATTTTTCTTCGCGTTTGGCTTTTTTAAAGGTTACGCCTCCGCCGCTTAAATCAGGGTATTGCGGGCGTTCTTTGCCTTCCATTAAGCCTGCGATGGTGAGAATTTGCACTTTAGGAAAAGATGTTCCTGTAATGGGGCTTTCGTAAAAGCCTGTTTTTACGGCTTCTTCGCGCATGGGGCGCGTAGCTTCTGCAAGTGTGACAAATAAGCCAATCTCAGCTTTTTCGCGTTCTACCACATGCGCCAAATCGCGCACCATCGCCACATTCACGTTTTCGCCACCTTTTACCGAGACGACAATTTTCTTCGGCATTTTGCCGTCATCATTAAAATAAATCAGGCCGTCTATGCCGCCATCGGCACCTTTCTTTTTGCCTTGAAAAGGTTGTGCAATAATTAGCGAGCATGCCCACCATTGAAACTGGTATTTATCGCGCAAGCTTAAATATCTTGCGCCTTCAAAG
>JBKJRC010000001.1:0-32533 GCA_046594915.1 Methylotenera sp.
ACGTCAATCACATGATCAAAATGATTGCGAATTCTAACAAGCTTGCTTTGCACATACTCACGCATGGCAGGTGTAATTTCTAAGTGATGCCCAGTTAATTGTAAATTCATGACTTGCTCCTTATTGAAATTGTTCAACAATATTTAGCCTGCCAATAAGTAGCCAACTAAACTTATCGAACAATTTAAGTGTACACCTTTGGTGTTTTTTTGCGAGGTGGTTTGGGCAGATTGTGTAGATATTTTGTAATATTTTGTAAAAACAGTTATAACGATTTGCGCAAATTGGCTGGCGGAATGTTCAATGATTCGCGGTATTTAGCGATAGTGCGGCGCGCGACAATGATGCCCTGCTTGGCCAACACATCGGTAATTTGATTATCAGACATTGGTTTTTTTGGCGTTTCCTCCGCCACCAGTTGTTTAATTAGCGCGCGGATTGCAGTAGCAGAAGCCGAACCGCCAGCATCGGTTGCCACATGGCTGCCAAAAAAGTATTTCAGCTCAAAAACACCGCGCGGAGTGAGCATATACTTATGCGTAGTCACGCGCGAAATGGTCGATTCATGCAATTCTAGCTCTTCTGCAATCTCACGCAACACCAGTGGACGCATGGCAATTTCGCCATGTTCAAAAAAGTTGCGTTGGCGATCCACAATGGCTTGACTAACGCGCAAGATGGTGGAAAAACGCTGCTGGATATTTTTAATCATCCATTTCGCCTCTTGCATTTGCGTTTGCAGATATTGATTCGAATTTTCGCGGTTACGCTTCAAAATATCCGCATACAGTTGGTTAATACGCAATTTAGGAATTACGCCATCATTCAATGTGGCAATCCAAATACCTTTCACTTTTCTCACCAGCACTTCATGCTGGATAAAATGATCGCGACTAAGCTGCGCGAAATCGCTGCCTGGGCGGGGATTTTGCTGTTTGATTAACGTTTGCGCGCCTTTTAACGCAACATCATCGCAACTGAGCAGTTTACGTAATTTGGCAAAATCCTTATTCGCCAAAACAGCCAAATGATGCTGCACAATCAATTTTGCACAGCCTAAAAATTCAGTCTCTTTTGGCAACGCATTTAATTGCAGTAGCAAACATTCCTGCAAATTCACCGCGCCCATGCCGGCTGGGTCTAAATGCTGAATCAGTTTAAGTGCCGTTTCCAGTTCCAGCAGTTCAATTTCAAGTTCTGGCGGCAAGAGTTCTGCCATTTCGGCTAACGATTGTTCTAAATAGCCATCGTCATTAATGCTATCAATCAACAACATCACCAAAGTTTGGTCGCGTTCTGATAGCGGCATTAATTTTAATTGGCTTAATAAATGCTCTCTTAAGCTGATGGAAACAATTTCTTGCCGCGTGTAATCGCCGTCATCATCGTCACTATTGTTTTGGCGACCACCTTCATCCCAATTGCTCGCGCTACCGTATTCTTCATAACTTTCGTCAAAATCCGTGGCAGAAAAATCCTCTGCCGAAGCGGTACTTTCTTGTTGTGTGTCGGCAGATTCTTGCGTATTGGTAGTACTAACTTCTTGATAATCCAGGCTATTAAAAGCATCTGGCTCATCTACATCTGTCGCCTGTTTGCCATCTGCATCTAATGAGTCATTATCATTGTTTTTTTGCAAAACACCGTCATTAAAATCTGTGTCTCCATCTCCATCTTCACCTTCCACCAATTCCAGCAGCGGATTTTCTTGCAAAATCGTGTCAAGTTCTTGATTTAATTCCAAGCTGGACAGTTGCAGCAAGCGAATTGATTGCTGTAACTGCGGCGTTAACGCTAAGTTTTGGGAAACTCTAAGTTGTAAATTTTGCTTCATAGGCTTTTACTTAAAACATCATTACAATCTAAAATCTTTGCCTAAATACACTTCGCGTACTGCTTCATTGTTCACAATATCAGCAGGATGCCCAGAGGCGAACACAGTGCCGTCATTAACAATATAAGCGCGATCGCAAATACCTAACGTCTCGCGCACATTATGGTCTGTTATCAGGACGCCAATATTTTTGCTGCTTAAAAAGCGAATAATTTTCTGAATCTCCAACACTGCAATCGGGTCAATTCCCGCAAACGGCTCATCCAACAACACAAAACTGGGGTTGGTTGCCAAACAACGCGCAATTTCGACGCGGCGGCGCTCGCCGCCAGATAAACTAATCGCCATGCTGTTACGAATATGCACGATATGCAATTCCTGCAGTAGCGATTCTAACTGTGCGTGCTGTTCAGTTTCGGTTAAATCCTGCAGCTCTAAAATGGCGAGTATGTTTTCAGTGACAGTTAATTTACGAAAAATAGACGGCTCTTGCGGCAAGTAAGATAAACCCATGCGCGCGCGGCTGTGAATCGGCATGCGACTTAAGTCTTTGCCGTTAAGCAAAATGCGGCCAGCATCTAGCATCACTAAACCCACAATCATGTAAAAGCTGGTGGTTTTGCCTGCGCCATTGGGGCCAAGCAAACCAACCACCTCGCCGCTGTTAATTTGCAACGAGATATCCTGCACAACCGTGCGTGATTTATAAGATTTACGTAGGTGTTCTACGGCGAGTTCGCTCATTTTTTGATGTTTTTTAAGGGTTAACTAATTAGACGGCACTGCAGTTTTATCAATAGAATTCAGCGTTTTATCCACTCTTGGCGGCGAAGTCGTACCTGTAGTTGCGCCACTGCTTGATTCAGGTTGCGCAGATGCAGGTTTAGCGGGAGAGCTGCTGGCAGGATTAGATGCCGGTTTATTTTTGGGCTGAATAATCGCTTTTACCCGTCCGCTGGATGCACCGCCGCTTTCCGATTTAGCACCACCAATCACTTCAGCATATTCAGCATTGGCGTCATAACTGATGTAATCTCCATACACGATATCTTCACCGCGTTTTACCCAGGCTTTAGTGTACAGCTGCACTTTATCCATGCGGCCATCGTATTCGATACGCAGTGCGCTGCCTTGCATGTATTCGTTCCTGCCTTCGCGTTTTTGTTTAAAAGTGGTGGGATTACCGGTTGACGTGCTGTGCTGAAAACCTTCTTTGTCTTCGCGCACAATCAATTTATCGGCACGGATAATCAATGTGCCCTGCGTTAAAATCACATTGCCCGTATACGTACTGGTTTTTTTTGCATCATTAACAGTTACCGTATCCGCTTCAAGTTCAATCGGTTTATCGCGGTCTGCCGATTCCGCCCATGCCTGCAAGCTAACGCACAAGCCCAAGCTCATCATTAACTTCAATATCCTATTTCGAATCAGGTTACTCATATTTCTCCGCTATTACTTTTTTGATGGCTGGCGCAGCTGGGTTTTAGTCTTGGTTGTTTTTACTTTGACAGTTTGATTCACTGCTGTTTTTTTAGTCTGTATTTTACTGGTTTTTACAGGGTTAACGATGGCTTTCGTTTTAACGATTGGCGGGCGCTCATAATGTACTTTTACTCGATTCAGCAATTTCACAGTTTGATTTTTTTTATCGTAAATCATGCCCACCGCAGTAATTACCGTTTTAGGCGCTTGCTTAATCGTCACTGGCGCGTTAGTTTTCACTAAATCTTGATTGGGCAAAATCAGTAATTTTTCGGTTAATACCTGCATTTCGCCTTTACCTTCAAACGCTTGCCGCACCACTTTTACATTATCGACCAACTCCACTTCTTCGCCATTGCTGGAAACATAGCCGCGCAAACCTTCAATTTGCGTGTACGGTTTATTCAGCGTAAATTGCGTAAAACGCGGTCGCTGCAATACCGTGCTGTCATCATCAGGATAATGCAACATCTCGGTTGCTGACAGCACGTAGCGCAATTGCCCGGTAACATCGGTTTGTGTGGTGACAAAATTATGCATGGTGTAATCAGGGTCGTGTCGGTTGCTACCATCCAGTTTAGGGCCTTGCAATTCGACCGTTTCATTGATCCAGAACGTGAGTAATGCCAGCAATATGGCCAGCACAATCGGAAAGAATAAAGCAGAACGGCTTATCATACTGTTTTAATTTTTGCCTGCTTTAATTTTTTGTCACATTCATTCAGCAAAAAACGGTGCCATTTGTGCACTTAACGTATTTTGCGCCTGCATAATCAGCTCACATAATTCGCGTACTGCGCCATGCCCGCCTTGTTTTTGCGTGATGTAATGCGCGCGCTTTTTAACAGATTCTGGCGCCGCAGGCACAGTTACCGCTAAGCCGCAACGCAGCATAGGCGGCATATCCACCACGTCGTCACCCATAAACGCCACACAATCGGCAGCAATATTAAGCTTGGTAATTAAATCGTTAAATGCGATTAATTTATCGTCTACGCCTTGATAAAAATGCGCAACGCCTGTGCTTTCAGAGCGCTGTTTTACCACGTTTGATGTGCGGCCAGTAATAATCGCCATTTGCACACCGCTATTTTTAAGCAGCTTCATGCCTAAGCCATCTTGTGTGTTAAAAGTTTTATATTCCTGGCCATCGTCACCAATCGTTAACCCGCCATCGGTCATCACACCATCCACATCAAAAATCACTAGCTTAATTTTTTTTGCACGATTGAGTATTTCTGCTGATACCGTCAAACTAAAATCGCCCATTACACTACTTTCGCTTTTAATAAATCGTGCATATTAAACGCACCCACCAATTTGCCGTCGTCATCGGTCACTAGCAGTCCATTAATCTTTTTATTTTCCATCAACTCAACCGCTTCCACTGCCAGTTGATTCGCATTAATGGTATTCGGGCTACTATGCATCACATGGCTGATTTTGGCGCTATTGGCATGAATGCCGTTGGCAAATGCGCGGCGCAAATCACCATCGGTAAATACGCCAATCGGCTCAAAATTATCGTTAACCACTGCGGTTAAACCTAATCCTTTTTTGGTCATTTCAATTAATGCACTTGATAACAAAACATCAGCAGACACGCTGGGAATGGCTGCATCTACGCGCATCACATCTTTAACGCGCGTAAGCAATTTACGGCCAATACTGCCGCCAGGATGCGAGCGCGCAAAATCTTCTGCGGTGAAATCGCGTAAATTGAGCACGCAGACAGCCAACGCATCGCCCAACGCCAAAGCCGCGGTGGTGCTGGCAGTCGGCGACAAGCCCAGCGGGCATGCCTCTTGTGCCACTTCTGCGCTTAAATGTATGTCTGATTCTTTTGCTAATGTTGAGTTAGGTGCGCCTGTAATGCTGATGACGTTGGCACCCAAGCGTTTAATGGTAGGCAAAATATTCAGCAGCTCATCACTCTCGCCCGAATTAGAAAGCGCAATCACCACATCGCCATCGGTAATCATGCCAAGGTCGCCATGACTGGCTTCGGCAGGATGCATAAAAAAAGCAGGAGTGCCTGTGCTGGCCAACGTTGCTGCAATTTTGCCGCCGATATGGCCAGATTTACCCATTCCGCTTACCACAACGCGGCCTTTGCACTGTAAAATAAGCTGTACGGCCGCTTCAAAATTACCATCTAAGCGATTAGCCAAAGCCGTAATTTCATGCGCTTCTATGGTTAATACCTGGCGCGCTAATTGTAAAGTAGATGAAACATCCACCTGCGAGGATGGATGCTGCAAGTTTGCATGCGCACGGTCTGATTGCAAAAGTGTAGGTGACATAATTAACAGTTAGTATAAGAGGGAAAGCAGGACTAATAAAGTAAAATACTGCTGTTTTTTAGTAAAATTATAAAAGTAGGCACAATTTTTGCCTAAAGCATGCAAAATAGAGATGTCCGATTCACTTAACTTAAAAATTGCAACTCAAATTAAATTAACATGTTCGATTCCTTAACTAGCGTTTTACTCTTGTTAACCAGCTCGGTGCTGGCGGTCGCGTTTTTTCGTGCCTTGCGTTTGCCAGCCATGCTAGCGTATTTTTTTGTGGGCGTTTTATTTGGGCCTTATGCGTTAAATTTATTGCCTAGTACTGAAAGTGGCCGCCATGTAGCCGAGTTTGGCATTGTGTTCTTAATGTTCAGCATCGGCTTAGAATTTAGCCTGTCAAAACTGTATTCCATGCGCAAAACGCTATTTGGATTAGGTGGCGCGCAGGTGTTGATTACGCTGGGCGTAGCCATGTTGGTTGGTTGGTTGTCAGGTTTAAGCCTGGTTACGGCCTTCGTGATTGGCGCTGCGTTAACCATGTCATCTACGGCAATTGTGTCCAAAATCTTAATGGAACGAGTCGATTTAAACTCGCGCCACGGCCGCTTAAGTATTGGTATTTTACTGTTTCAAGATTTAGCGGTTATCCCCATTTTAGTCCTGATCCCCGCATTAGGTGCGCATTCTGACAACATGGGCACCTTGCTCAGCTTATCTTTGCTTAAAACAGTTATCTTGTTGTTTATATTATTTAAATTCGGCAAAGGCATTGTCAACACCTGGTTTAGTGTGGTGGCAAAACAGCGCTCGCGCGAACTGTTTGTGATGAACGTATTAATGGTGACTTTATTGCTTGCAACCGTCACCAAAATTGCCGGCTTATCCTATGCGTTAGGTGCTTTTATTGCTGGCATGCTAATTTCAGAAACGCGCTATCGTTATCAAGTGGAATCAGACATTGCATCTTTTCGCGATATATTGCTTGGTCTGTTTTTTATCAGTGTCGGTATGCTGCTAGATTTTGCGCAACTGTCCAATCATATCGGCCTAGTATTGATGCTGCTGGTTGGCTTTGTAGTATTTAAAGCAATCGTTATTGCTGCCTTAAGTCGTTTATTTGGCTTTGAAACTGGGGTTGGGATTCGAACTGGCATGGTTTTGGCGCAAGCAGGTGAGTTTAGTTTCGTGATTTTAGCGTTAGGCTTAGAGCAAAAGCTCATTGGTGGCGAGGAGCTGCAAGTGGTATTAGCCGCCTCACTTTTATCCATGGTGGCTGCGCCGTTTATTATTCAATACAACGGTCGTATTGCACGCAAATTGGTAAAAAGTTATACGCGTAATAGCAGTCAGGTGGTGGATGAAATCGATAGCATCGCCAAAAATTTAAAAGACCATGTCATTATCTGCGGGTATGGTCGCAGCGGCCAATATTTAGGTCGATTTTTAAAAGAAGAGAATATCCCATTTATTGCATTGGATATCGACCCAACGCGTGTACATGACGCAGCCGCGGCGGGCCAGCATGTAATGTATGGCGATGCAGGTCGCCGCATTGTATTAGAAGCGGCGGGTGGTGCGCGCGCCAAGGCCTTAATTGTCAGTTACTCTGACATGCGGGCTTCGATGAAAGTGCTGCACGTTGCGCAAGAAGGTTATCCCAATTTGCCTGTGATTGTGCGCACTTATGATGATGCTGACATAGACACGTTTAGAGCCGCAGGCGCCACTGAAGTGGTGCCTGAAGTATTAGAAGGCAGCTTGATGCTGGCCTCGCATGCGTTGGTGCTACTGGGAATCCCCTTAAATCGTGTAGTAAAACGCATTCGGCTATTTCGCGAAGAACGCTACAAAATGTTTCAAGGCTATTTCCATGGCTTAACCGATGCTGAAACTGAAACTACTGAAACGCATCAAATTAGATTACATTCGGCCGAAATTACACGGCAGGCGCACGTTATTGGTATGCAGCTTGATCAAATCGATTTTGCTGGTTTTAATGTTGAGCTACAACATATACGCCGCCCGAATATGCTAGAAGATATTGTGCCGCGTCCCGATATTACGATTGATGAAGGCGATATTTTAGTATTACTAGGCAGCCCAGCCAATTTAAGCAGTGTCGAAAAATTCTTGTTGACAGGTCGTTAATTGGCGGTGGCTAAAAAAGTGGTGGTAGTAGGCGGCGGCATTGTCGGCTGCTTAACCGCGCTCGAATTAATCAAGCGTGGCTGCCAAGTGACGTTGGTAGAGCGCAATGTGGTTGCGAGCCAAACTTCTGGTGAATCTTCTTGGGCCGGTGCAGGTATTTTATTTCCTCTGCTGCCGTGGATGTATAAAGATGAGGTCAATCGGCTAGCCATTGCGGGCGCGACAATGTACCCGCAATTATGTGAGCACTTACTCACAAAAACAGGTATTGACCCAGAGTTAATCACATGTGGCATGCAAATTTTAGCGCCTTTGCAGACAAACACTGCCATTGATTGGTGTCATAAAAATGCTATTTGTGTGCAAACAAATGCGCAAGGGCTTTTTTTACCCTCCGTTGCGCAAGTGCGCCCACCTCAGTTGCTTAAGGCGTTACGTTTAGCTTTAATACAAAGTGGGGTTCAATTATTAGAGCGCACAGAATTAATGCCGCTAAAACAAATCAGCCAACTCAATATTTGGCAAACGACAAGCGGTGCGTATTTAGAAGCTGATCAATTTGTGGTGACATCCGGTGCCTGGAGTTTTGAACTATTAAAAAATACCGCGCAAAATCTCAACATTAAACCCATGCGCGGCCAAATTTTGCTGTATCAACAAACGGGCGAAAAGTTAGCGCATATTGTTTATGCCGATGGTTTTTACCTTGTGCCAAGAAAAGACGGCTTATTGTTAGCTGGCAGCACGCTAGAAGATGTTGGTTTTGATAAAAACACCACTGAAGACGTAAAATTGGTCTTACAAACAAAAGCCGAAAGTATTCTTCCCGGCCTAAAAAATTCGCCCCTACTTAAGCATTGGAGCGGGTTGCGGCCTGGAGCTCCAGAAAATTTACCCACCATTACCACGCATCCAACTATTCAAAATTTGTACTTGAATACTGGCCATTTTCGTTACGGCTTAACGATGGCACCCGCAAGTGCCAAACAAATTGCCACCATAATGTGCGATTAAGGCTTATTGCCGCAAACTGAACAAGCAAGGTCGCGGCTTAATTTAATTGTGCGCCATTCCATGCTCAGCGCGTCTAATAATAGTAAGCGACCTTGCAAATTTTCACCAATTTGCATGATTAACTTGAGCGCTTCAGCTGCCTGAGCTGTGCCTATCATGCCCACCAATGGCGCAAAAACACCATTTTCAGCGCAGCGCATTTCGGCATCATTGCCAACATCCGGATACAAACAATGGTAACAAGGACTGGCTTGATTTCTAAAATCGAACACCGAGATTTGCCCCTCAAAGCCAATCGCCGCACCCGAGACCAATGGTTTTTTAAGTTTTAAACAAACACGGTTAAGCGCGTAACGTGTGGCAAAATTATCGCTGCAATCTATCACCACATCTGCTTGTTTAATTAACTGTTCAAACTCAGCTTCGGTCGATTTTTGTTGAATCGTTTGCACCCTAACATCGGGATTAATTGCATAAATGGATTGCTGCGCTGAAACCGCTTTATTGATGCCCACACTTTGCGTAGTATGAATAATTTGCCGCTGTAAATTGGTTAAGTCCACCGTATCAAAATCACAAATAGTAAGCTTGCCCACACCCGATGCTGCTAAATACAAAGCAACTGGCGAACCTAATCCGCCTGCGCCCACAATCAACGCATGGCTATTCACCAATTTTTCCTGCCCTTCATAACCAATTTTTGGTAATAAAATATGGCGGCTATACCGCAGAAGCTGGTTATCGTTCATCTATTTTAATTAATGCAGCTGACCAGCTTGAATCATGGCGTTGTACAACACGTAAGGTGAAATCCAAGTCACTAAATCATCAAACTCGCCAGACGCAGAGCCTTTTGCTGTTTGGGTGCGACTGTAAAAAGTGGTGGTGGCATTTTTATTAGCAACCTCGTCTATACCAACTTCACTATCTAACAAGCCACCATTGGCTCCAGTGGAGTAAATCACTGCTACTGCATTGTTTGTAAGAAGGTTTGCAGCGGTGCATTCCGTCGTAGTGATTTGGCCACACGAGACTTTTAGATCAGGATTCAAAGCTGGCACATTAAGTGGTGGCGCTGGATTTGTTCTAGATATGCCAATGTCTTGCAGTTCTGCAGAACTGGTAAAGTCAGGGATATTTTTAATCCCGTAACCAATTGGCAAGCCAATTATCACACCATTTGGATTATCCACTTGCGTAACAGCGTAACGTATTGGATTGTTCCAAGCGTCAATAACTAAGCCCTGCGAATCAACCGGCTGAATACCTAATGTAGCGGCCGGCAAAAAACCTTGCTGAACTGTGCAAGCGCCGCTAGTACTTGGCGAAGCGATGCCTTGACTAGTTGCTGTGGCAGGACACGGCAATCTGCCATTTGCCTGAGCAAAACCCAATAAAGCTTGCTTGGCATTATCGAGGGAATTGCTGGTTTGTGTTTGCGCCGCTTGTTCACGCTGCGCACGCAATGGCAATAAAAGTGCGGATAACACCAGGCCAAAAATAACCAGTACGATGGCCATTTCTACCAAAGTAAAACCCTGCTGTTTGATCGATTGTTTCAATATCATGGCGATACTATATAGGTTTGATCATTGTCATTATTACTTTTTTGTTTGCTAGTTGCATCAAAAACCAAATCATTATTTGTATTCTGTACGCTATCAAGATAATCGCGGATGCTATTTGATGGACGGCTTTGTAAAACTGCTGGTTGTGCTTCAGTAGCCGTTAATATGTCTCCAGCGCTAATTAGTAATGCGCTAATTCCAGACCTTACCCCTGCTTGTAAATTGGCAGTCGGTGACCATTCATAATAAAAATAATCTTGCCATAAATTCGCTTTAAACCAGTCTGACTCTCTTAAACCAATACTAAGCGTGCCAGAATTGTTGCAAACCGCCTGTGCCCCTGAAATTATACAGCCTGCGCTTGTAGTATATATGTCTGCATAACTTGGCACAGAATAGGTGTAGGTATTATTAACACCTCCAACATTATGCGTACAAAGTCCGTTAATATCGCAGCTGAACATTCTGGTACCACGGGTGCAGCTGCCTGCGCCTGTGCAAGTACAGTTAGCGCCTGAACGTGTACAATTGCCCACGGAAGAAGTCCATGCTGTCCCACCACCCCTTCTAAACACAACGTTTAAAAGGGGATTAAAACTGCAACTACAACCGCTGGCCGAAGCACAACTGCAGCCATCTGTCACATCAATCGGCAACATGCCTTTTGTCATAACTCCCGATGAATTATGGTTATTTAATGCGGCACCCAAATTAGCCGCATATGGAAACCGCCCGTTTTTAGCTCTGTATTGATTTAATAGTTTGCTAGCTTCGCCACTAGCGCGGTTGATTACAGCGGCCATCAACTCATCAATGGTTATAAAAACCAATTTATCGTTGAAATAGTAAGGCTTTGTAACGCTGATGTCTGCCTCGGTTACATCGCGGTTATCTTGCCCAATAATAAAATCTTCATTGGGTGTAGCGTAATTTGCATTGCTGTAATTTGTTGCCCCAATATTAAAACTATCTAAATACTGATTTGCATTTGGTGCTGCGCCTGCGCGATTTTGTCCAGTTAATGCATTACCCGGTGCAATAATCACTGCAGCCACTCGATCTGATATCAGATTGCCATTTCTATCTTTCATAACTAGCCAAGGGTAAATTGGGTTAGTCATCACACTAGGATTGATAACAGGGTCTGCCGCCGCACCTTCATATTTATGCACCAAATTACGCGACACGGCATACCAAAGTCGATTGCCTTGCGCATCTTGATAGTTTTCACCCACACCAGTTTGTGGTGCGATACAAGGATTATCTTGTCCATACACTGGTAACTGGCCTAATAAAAAAACATAACTGAAAGTAGACGCTGGGGAATTACAGTCGCTTTTGCCATCATAGTTTCCGTCTGCATTTCTATCCGGAAACGGCATCTGCCCTGGATGATAAATATGGCTAGCTGACCAGGCAATTAAAGCCTGTTTGGCTTCATTGAGTTTTACAAATGTTTTTTTATCTTGCTCTAACCTAATTTGTGCTGGGTCATAGGATTTTAACAAATATACTGTGGCAGCCAAGGCGATAATGAATGCCATTAAAATTAAGGTGGAACCAGTTTGCCTTACTTTTAAATGGGCAACACACATACATTTAATATTCCGCGTCACCGATTGTTCCATCTATTGTGCCGCTATCCCCTTGCGCGCCATGGCTTCTGGCTTCACGTACACGGTTATTCTCTGGGTCATAAACTTGCCCAGCTTTTAAGGTTAAGCGTTTGCCATTAGCAGGCAATTTTATGGGGATGCGATTACCATTTTTGGGCAAGCTGCCTACTTGCACATCTTTGTTTCCTGAGTTTTCTTGCATGGCTTGGTTGTTAATCCACACTGTGCCTTGTTTACCGTCGCTGCGTTTTACATAGCCTTGCATATTAATGCTGTCTGGCAATATCACGGGCGCAGGTTCAGCTTGCTGCGTGGGCGTTTCTAACGGAGTGGCTATCATTATTTTTTTGGTCTGGCGCAAATAATCAAGCGTGCTGCGCTCTGCTGGCGAACTGAACAAGCGGCCCATGGGCTGGGCTGCTTGGGCTAATTGCACCAGCGCGATTTGCGTCACTATTAAAATGATAAAAGCCAACAATCTCATTATAAGGCTCTCGCTAATTGTGGATCGTGCAAGGTTAACCAGTCAATTTCACAGGCTGCTTTTAAATTGGCAGTCACATTTTTAGTGTTAATCACGGCACCAATTGGGCGGCTAATTTCGCACTCGCGCACAATAAATGGCGTAGATTGCGCCTGCAAGCCATCTAATAACGTCAGCAAATCGCCTTCATGCAGCATGTCCAAATTCAGCTTCATCACTGATCGCTGCAGGGAAAAACTGCCCACATTAGCCAGAAAAGGTGTTTTATAGCTTTCTTGCAAGCCAATGCTGTAATCAATGCTAAACAATTTATGCTGATGATGAATTTGGCGCAAAGTTTCTATCCATTCTATGCGCTGCTCTTCGCCAATAAAACCGCTACTGAGCAAGTCGTTATAGGCAGGCAAATATTGCATAATGGTTTCTTTTTCCAAGCCCGACGATTGATATTTTTGCCGCGCCCGATTGAGTAAATTTTGCTGTGCTTGCAAAGCTGTCTCGTTCGTTTTGCGATATTGCTCAGTCAAACTGATTAACAATCCAGCTAATATAAAAGCCACCCCTAAGCCAATGATTGGATTACGTAATTTTCGCCAATCCTGCTGACTCATACTCATGATGCACCGCCCATTTTTGGTAGAGAGACGCTCATTGCATCGCTATTATTTTGCTTTAACACGATTTTTAGTTTGAATATGGCAGGCGGGCGTTCGGCTGTGCTTTCATCGGTGGTGCTTCCTTGCAAATTAGCTAGCGAACTGACATTAACAGGCTCTTGCAGAATCACCACAGATTCTACTGCTGCATTGGCGCGTAACGTGCTGGCAAACTGGTTAACGGCTTGTAACGCTGCGCGATAATCGCCCATAAAGCCTTTAATTTCGGCATTAACAAAGCCAATTTGCACCAGTTTTGTTGGGTCAATATTCGCATTAATAGCTGTTTGGTTAGCATTTATTTGCGTTGCTAATGCGTTTGTATTGCCTACTTCATCTGTCACATCTGCTGTTGCGCTAAGCAGCCAGCGTATTCTGTTCAATGCAATTTCAGGTGAAGTTTCGCAGGCTGTGCTTAAAATCTGCATAAACTGCGCCGGCGTGTGATGATTATTGTGAATAGCTTGTGCTAACTGTGCGGCAATTTTTAATTCCGCACTGGGAATCGGCGTGCTGGGAAAGTTTTGAGCGACCTCATCGTACAAGCGTTGCTGTTGCTGGGTTTGGGCTGCAATTAGCTGCAATTCATCTTTTTGCTGCTTGCCTTGCCACGCATAGAATCCCGCCAGCGCAATGCCCAATATCGCCACAAATGCAGTGGCGATATGTATGCCGCGGCTGGTGTTATTTAAACTATGAATCTTGCTGTACGTAACAGGTGCTAAGTTGTCTGGCACATTGCCATTTGCCAGCAACTGCATATGCAACAACTCTGGATGCGGCTTAATTAAGCTTGCTGCCAGGTTGATATTTTTGGCATAAGCTAGAATATCCACCGTTTTGCATTCCAAACCCTGATCTTGGCTGATACTTTTGGCGATTTCATGATGCGAATTATCTAATACTGGCAGCACCATTTGCAGAGGTGTTTCAGCGTTAATTAAACGCTGACTCATTAAATAAAGCCGCGTTTTTTCAATCTCTACCAAGTAAAAATAGGCCAGCTGATTCGGCTTAATATCCACCATCGGCACCAGACGGCTCATACGGATGCGGCCATTATGCAGATAAGTTTGCCTGAAACCCGAAGGCAATTGCTCACACAGCAAAATATGTTGCGCCATCAATTTCATCTGGCGCACCATCACCTGGCTAATCATCGGCAATAAATACACGCCAACCAACGGCGATTGATTGGCTTGAATCACATCTAACCAGCCTTGCAGCGAATCTGCATTGCTAAGTGCGACAAACAAAAAGTTGTCATCTTTACGTTTATCGGCCGCGCGATTAATAAAATGCGCAGCGCGGAAAGTGCTGTTGCGATTAAATTGATTGAGTTTACGTTCAATAATTTCGCGGCGCGCGCGACCTGCAGTGTGCGGCAAACTTTCCAGTTTGTAGTCTTCTTCAACCGCATCCACAATCAAATAGATATTGGTGTCGGGATGTTTGGTTAAATATTCGCTAAACGCCGTGTAATCTCGATCTGCATTATTAAAAACCGCATAGCTTTGTAACCTTGTGCCGTGCCAAATACCAGCGGTTAAGCTGTTATTATTGGCGCAAAGAATCAGTTTTTTAGCGTTACTTAACATGTTTTTTTAATCAAATTTTTGCCATTTTTAAATTGACCATCAAAGCTTCATTTTACTAAATGAATCGTACACTGGGCCCAGCACAGAAACCATGATAAACGCTAATATTAAGCCCAAAATGACCGTTAAAGCAGGCTCTAAAAGTTTCAACATTTTTTGCATTAACTCGTTTACATCTCGGTCGTAAAAATAACTGATATTGAGCAGCGATTTATCCAGCGCGCCGGTCGTTTCGCCCACTTTGATCATGCGCACCACCAAAGGCGGAAACAAGCCTGCGTTATGAAAGCTTTCTGACATACTATCGCCCGCGTTAATCTGCGCATGGGCGCGGCTGAGTGCATCCGCTATTACGCGGTTTCCTACGATTTTTTCACAGGTTTTAATCGCCTGTAAAATAGGAATACCCGTTTGGTACATTAACGCAAAATATCGGGCAAAACGCGCCATGATGATTTTGTGCAAAATATCGCCAGTGATTGGTAGCTTAAGTTTAATATAATCAAAACGATAGCGCGCTTCTGCGCTTTGTTTAACATAAGCCACAACGCCTGCAGCAAGCATTAGCGGCACGGTAATAATGAGCCACCAATAGTTTACAAAAGCATTCGAAATAAAAATTAAAATGCGCGTATTTAGCGGCAATTCTTGGCCTAGGCTATGTAAAAATTTCACCATTTCTGGCACTAAATACACCATTAAAAAAGTTACTGCCGCCAGCACAACCACTAATACGAAAAGCGGATAAGCCAATAGTTTTTTGGTTTGGCTTAATAATTCATCTTGCCACTTTAGTGTATTAGACAAATTATCAAATACCACTGGCAACTGCCCTGTTTGCTCGCCCGCGCCCACCAGGTTAACAAACACTTCATCAAATACATCTGGGTGTTCGGCCAGCGCTTGGCTGAGCATTTTTCCACCTTCTACCTCACCTGCAATAGCACCCAATACTTTTTGAAAATAGGGGCTTTGCGTGCTTTCGCGCAAATCATTCAAACCTTCTAATATTGGCACGCCCGCGCTGGTTAACTGCTCTAACTGAAAGCAAAACATCACTAAATCACGATTGCTTACTCTGTTTTTTGCAAAGGCGTTTTTCGATTTTGCGCTGGCTCTAAATGTGATTAAATCTAGCCCCATGCGTTCTAAACGTAGCTCTAAATCTACCTCATTTAACGCATCAATCTGGCCTTGCGCATGCCGACCCGTTTGATCAATTGCCTTGTAATTAAAGGTTGCCACAATCCATTCACTTAGTGGATAAGTCTGGCCGTTAAATCAATCACGCGCATCACTTCATCAATGCTGGTGTAACCTTCTAAAATGCGGCGCACGCCATCGTCTGCCAGCGTGGTAAAGCCTTTATCCAGCGCTAGCTTGCGCAGCTCATCTAGATGTGCGCGGCGCGCAATCAGCGAATCCATCTCGCTATCAATACGCAACAATTCTAAAATCGCCATGCGGCCGCGATAACCTGTTTGGTTACAGCGTTTGCAACCTTTGTGTTTGTAAATCTGAATCGCTTCGTTACGCTTAACGCCTAAAATTTTACGCTGCTCATCGGTTGGTTTAACCGGCTCTTTACATTGCGGACACAGCACACGCACTAGCCTTTGCGCCACTACACCAATAATATTGCCCGCCATAATGTCGGGCGAGATACCAATATCGGTTAACCGCGGAAACGCACCCAATGCTGAGTTGGTGTGTAAAGTACTAAATACCTGATGGCCTGTCATGGCCGCGCGAAACGCCATGGTTGCAGTGTCTTGATCGCGAATCTCGCCCACCAGAATAATGTCCGGGTCTTGCCGCATAATGGAGCGAATGCCATTGGCAAAATCGACTTTGTTCACTTCGGCCACCGAGGTTTGCCGCATCATGGTGACTGGATATTCCACGGGGTCTTCCAAGGTCATAATATTCACGGTTTCATCATTTAAATGTGAAAGCAATGAATACAACGTAGTGGTTTTACCGCTACCGGTTGGGCCTGTCACCACTAAAATGCCTTCTGGCCGGGTCATCATCAACTTCAACTGCGCCAAGGTGCTAGTGCGCAAGCCCATACGCTCAAGCGGAATAATCGATTTTTCACGGTCCAGCACGCGTAAAACGATATTTTCGCCATGAATAGTCGGATGCGTGGATACCCTAAAATCAATCGGGCGGCCACATAGATTCATGTTCAAACGGCCATCTTGCGGCGAACGCGTTTCGGCGATATCCATGCCGCTTATTACCTTTAGCCGCACCGCAATGCCAGGCCAATAGCTTTTATGAATGCTACGTACTTGCTGCAACACGCCGTCAATACGATATCGGATGCGTAAAAAAGCGTATTCTGGCTCAAAGTGAATATCCGACGCAGTGCGTTTTACTGCATCCATTAATAGCGCGCCCACCAGCCGCACCACGGGTTGCGTATATTCGTCACCATCGGCAGTTAAGCTTTGATAATCTATTTCGCCCGTTTCAATTTCGCGCAAAATACCATCAACCGAAAGCTCATAACCATAAAACTGGTCAATATGTTCTTCTAATTGCGCCTCTGCCGCCATCACAGGTTTTAGCTGAATTTGACCGCCCAACATAGCGCGCAACTGATCTAACGCCACCACATTGAACATATCTGCCATGGCCACAATCATGGTTTTAGTGACATCTTCATACGCCACTGGCAACAAATGATAGCGTCTAGAAAAATCCTCTGGCACCATACTCAGCGCATCATTGTCAGCAACTACCGTGCTTAAATCGATACTTTCCTGACCAATGGTATGCGCAACCAAATCGCGCACCATGCTTTCAGACACAAAACCCAGGCGCACCAATTGACGCCCCAGCGGAATATTATTTTGCTCTTGCTCAATCAATGCAATGCGCAGCTGATCTTGACTGATCAAGCCTTGCTGCATCATCAGTTCGCCTAAGCGTAATTTACGTCTTTGTTCTGCCATGGGTTAAATCATTGTTCTTAATATTGTTGTCATTTTTTGTTTATTCAATCGCCGTAATGCGCGCTTGCAATGCGGCTTTATCGATATTTGAACTGGTCGATTGCGCTAACTGTAATGCACGCTGATAATACGGCAACGCCAGTGTTGGTTTACCTAGTTGATCTAAACTGATGGCTAAGTTATAGGCATTATCCGCGCTGGCGTTTAATCGATAAGCCTCAAAGTAAGAGGGTTGCGCAGCTGACCATTGATTTAAATCAGCATAAAAATTGCCCAGCGTGGCATGTAAATTAGCATCGTCTGGCTGTTTTGCTAACAGATTTTTAATGCGGCTTTCATTGTTAATTGCATCATTTTGTGGCTGATTATCTAAAATAGAAGCCAACGTAAAATTAAGCGCAATGCTGTTTCTTGGCTCTAATTCCAGCACCTTGCCATACCAACCGTTCGCATCCAGTTCGCGGCCTTGCCGTTGTGCAATCGCGCCCAAACCCAATAGCGCATCCACATTGCGTACATCGCGCTGCAATACTTGTTTGTACAGCTTGCTCGCTTGAGTGTCGTTGCCTGCGTTATAAGCATCGTAAGCGCCCATCAAAACTGGGCTAACACCACTTTGCGTGTTGGCTTTAGACACTTTAATCGAAGCACTTTTAGAAGCGATCGCTTCAGTTTCAACCGTATTAGATTCAGCTCGCCTAGATTGACTTGACTGTTTTTTTAGCGGCATTTCTACAAGGGCATCATCATAGCTGTCTTCGTTTTGGGCTAAACGCAGCGCATCCATTTCCAACTCTGTTTTAACAGCTTTTTTAGCGGGTTTGTCTGTTAAAGTTAACCCGTTTTTCGGCTCAATTATTGAGGAATTGTTGATTTCAGATCCAGGCAAAGCTTCTGCCATTGACTGCGCTTGTACAGCAGATTGTGCAGCAGCTTCTGGTGGCGATAATGCGGCAACCTGCGGCGGCAACGCGGCGCGCTTAACCAGCACCACATCGGGCGTGTTATCAATATACGGGTAAAAATAGGCGCCCATCGCCAGCAACGCCAACAAACCCGCGCCAGCAATCAACGCTAATCTTGCATTTTGATTATTGACTTCTATGCGTTTTGCTGCAAATACATTGGCTGCGTTTTGTGCCGAAGCCTTGCTGATTGAAGCTGCACCTCTTGAGTCAACTGTAGTTGAATCAAGACTACTTGAACCAAGACTTTTTGAATCGATGCCTTGCGACTTTGGCACATTAATTGGATTATTTTTAGTAGAATTGAAGGTGGCGTCATTTACAGTGTTTTTCACCATATAACTGTCTTTTGCAGCGACTTTTGGACTTAACGACAATTCCATTTCCAGCGCGTTAGCGGCAGCTATTTTTTCTGTCGCTGCGGTGGCCATACTCTTTGGTGCCGTGTATGCTTGATCTACAAATGTGGGCTTAAGCGCTGCGCTATGATTAGCATCCGTTTGCAGCTGTTTTTCTGCTTGCGCTTGCTTACCTTTGGCAAGCTGGGCTTTTTCTTGCGCTTTGTCTAATGCTTTAATCAGTAAACTCATTTGTCAGCAACCTGCCAATTAGCCACAAATCAGTTGGCTTCTTCCAGCACTTTTTGTAATTGCTGTGCTGGTAAATATTGTTTATAACTTTGTAACTCGTCACTTTCTAAACTAGCATTGGTAATAACGGTTGGGCGCAGAAAAATCACTAATTCCGTTTTACGATTTGCATCGTTTTTGCCTGTGAATACAACCCCTACGCCGGGAATATCAGACAGCCCAGGCACTTTATCAGTATTTTTGAAAATTTCGTCCTGCATTAACCCGCCCAAGATTGCAGTATTACCACTTTTTAATTGCAATAATGATTCCATCTCACGTACTTGAATAACAGGAATAAAACTTCTAACTGTTACTTGATTGGTGTCCGGGTTTCTAAATGCAGGATTAGGGTCTTCTACTTGATCTACCTGACGCGAAATTGTAGGCCGAACATTGACATTTACATCCCCACCATCATTAATTTGTGGGGTTACACTCATAATGACACCTACTGGAACAGTATTTGGTATCGTCGTAAATGATTGCAGATTGGTTCCAGAAACACCGCTGGCGGATTGTGAAATTTGCGCCTGTATCGTAAAGTAAACCAGATTGTCCACTACTTTAAGTACTGCAGTTTGATTGTTTAGCACCATTAACTTAGGGCTAGATAAAACTTTTGTATCGCCAAACTGTTTAAGCAAAGTAATCGAAGCGGCAATGCTGCCAATTCCACTAATCGGGTTTAAATATCCAGCTACAAATCCAGCCGAAGTTGTAACGCCAAGCGCATTGGTGCCTGCGCCAGTTAAGCTTCTGCCATCTGGACTAAAGGTTGAATTTGGGCCAAGCGTTTGTTGGAACTGAAAACCACTGTTTTTTGTCAGGCTATTGCCCAAACGACTCCAATCAATCCCCGCCTGAAAACTATCACTTAATCGCACCTCAACAATGGTTGCTTCAATCAATACTTGGCGCCTTGCACTACCCATTACCCTATCAATAAACTCTTGTACTTTTTCGTGTTGCTTATTGGTTGCTCTTACGCTAATCACGCCTGTTTCTGGGTTAGCAATCACGTTGGCGGCAAATAGTGTTTTGTATTCTGAACGTTGTTGATTACGTTCTTCTGTTGCAGCTCTGGCCGCGTCGGCCAAAGAGGTTGCTGGAATAACGCCAGTAGTAGCATTATTACTTTGATTACTAGACGCGGTCGCAGTGCCAAAACGCGTCACGATGACCTCTTTATCCGTTTCTGCCAGTAATTCTTTAAGATTTTGTATTAACGACTCCCATAAGTGATTTTTAGAACTGCTATCAACTGACGTACTGGAACTATTTTTTGCGCCATTGCCAGATGTATTGGTTGTCGATGTTGAACCACCCGCACCAGTGCTTGCACTTTGGCCTGTGCTAGAAATTTCAGCCGCCGCACCGATAAAACCTTTGGTATCACGGTTGATATTCACATAATCTACCTTGTAAATACGCAACACAGGCTGGTCTGGCGCAATGAACAACACATTGCCATCCATTCTGTAAGTCAAATCCACTTGTTTTGCCAAGCGCTCTAAAATAGCAGGCAAGGTTTGATCTACCGCATTAAGCGTTACACGGCCTTGAATGCTGGGATGAATATCAATATTAAGCTTGCTCTCACGCGCCAGCGCAAACAAAATTTCTTTGACTGGCACTTCGTTCACCACAACGCTGTAGGTTTGCGCTTTGGTGGTGGCTTTTGGCACGGGTAATTGCGGATTGTTTCTAACTGGCTTGGGAATTGGCACTGCGCTATTGAGCTGTTGATTGGCAGTTTTTGCGGTTGGTTCGCCATCAATATGCCCTTGCGAAACCGGCACTACTGATTGGTGCTTGCATGCAACTAAGCCTGTGCAAACTGCAAATAATAAGCCCAATAAAATGCTCAGTTTAGTTTTGCCAGTTTTACTATTCTTGTTAAGCACGCCGCGCCTACCTCTAAATAACTTCACACCTCATGTTATCGCATAAGCCGCGTTAAATTGCAATACTAAGCTATTGAATTTCTTATAAGTTTTAACTATTAAATTATGCGTATTAAGGCACTTTTTGTGTTTCTTGCAACACACCTGCAATTGTGCGTAACTGTGGGCGATTTTTTTGTATTTCTGCCGGTAGTTTTTTTAATGCTTGCGTGGCCTCAAACCGATTGGCAAAGCTGCCATATAACACGGTTAAAAACGGCTGTGCATGAGTTCCGTCTGATGAAACGGTGGTGCGATACACATAGATATTATCCAGCTCAATCTGCTGGCTTAATCGGGTTAAATCGGCAATCAGCTGTGCATCGCTACTAGCGCCCATCAACTGAATGCTCACTGTGGCTGGCGGTTGGCTAGCCAGCCAATTTGAAGTGATATTTAAGCGACGTGTTAAAATATTATCTGGCGCAGAGGCCGCTGAATTTACAAGGACTGTTGCGTTTACGGTGGCGGTTGAGTTCGCAGGCACTATCGATACAGGGTTTGCGACATCATTGGCAACAACTGGTGCTTGAGATTCAATTGCCGATGGAGTTTTTGCAGCAAGATTGACTGTGGAATGCTGTGTTAACTCTGCTGAATTAACACTATTTGCAGCCTTAAAATTGGCAACACGCGATTTCTGTAATAAATAACTGGTTAAGTATCCCGCCGCTAATCCCAGTAGCAAAAAAGCTGCCCACATCAAAATTTGTGATTTTTTAGGCGTTAACTTTGATTGCTCTAACCCAAATTCACTGTCTTTAATGGCCGCGCGCACTTGCTTTGGCGTCACCTGGTAAAGATTATCCGCAAACGCCGCTAGTAAAGCTTTATCTGCCAGAATATTGACGCGCCTGACCAAGCCTTGTGCGGATGACGCAATGGTTTTAACTGCCGATTTTGTAAATAAATGTGGGCCAAAATAGCCCGCGGCGCGTAACCTGAATATCAGATACTCGCCAATTTCTTTGGGCTGCAACGGCGCCAAACTAAAACTATGCGTAATGCGCTCACGTAGCTGGCGAATGTGCGTTTGGTTCAGATTATCGTCTAGCTCAGGCTGGCCAAACAGTACAATTTGCAGCAGTTTGTCGTGTTTAGTTTCTAAGTTTGAAAGCAATCTGATTTCTTCCAGCGTAGCCAGCGGCATACCTTGCGCTTCTTCCACAAAAATCACCACTTGCTTACCAGCCGTGTGCCTCGCCAGCAAATGACTTTGCAACACTTGCATCACTTTTAAACGGTCGGCGTTTTTGGGTAATTTTAATTGCAACTCAAACGCAATGGCATGCAAAATATCTTCTGGCGCCACACTCGGATTTGCCAGATAAATGCTCTCAATTTTGTCTGGCAACATGGTTTGCAGCATGCGGCACAACATGGTTTTACCGCTGCCAACTTCGCCCACCACTTTAATAATGCCTTCACCGTTTAAAATGGCGTAGATTAAGGCATCCAGCACAGCGCCGCGCTTGCCGCCAGTGTAAAAAACTTCGGTATTGGGGGTGATTTTGAAAGGCGGCTCTTTTAAACCAAAGTGGGCGTAATACATGCTAAAAATAAATCATATTTCGATTATTTTTCTTCTTGTAGTTGAATGCGGCTGTATAACGTTGTGCGGTTTATTCCCAGCATTTTGGCGGCCTGGCTTAAATTACCATGCGTGATTTTCATGGCCGCTTCTACATAAGCTTTTTCCCACGATTTCAACACTTGGTCTAAATTAACATTGGCTTCATTTTGCAAATGTTGCAACGCATAGCCCGATAAATCGCCGCTGTTACTCACGGTTGGCACGCCATCAATCTCGTTTTGACGCGACAAGTCCAACTCAGCCGAAAGCTGTACTTCATTGACGGTTTGCCCAGCGTATTTGGCTATTAAACGGATAATAATATTGCGTAACTCGCGTACGTTGCCTGGAAAATGGTAACTTAACCAGCGTGATTGCGCTTTGTTGTCTAGCTTAAACGATTGCTGGCCTGTTTCGCGCGCATAAAAATCATTAAAATGTTGCAGTAAAATCAGGCTATCTTCAGCTAAATCGCGCAACGGCGGCACTTTAACGGCAAAAACACTTAAACGATGGTATAAATCTGACCTGAAATTACCGGCACGCACTTCTGCGCGCAAATCTCTGTTTGTGGCCGCCACCACGCGCGCTTTACTTTTGCGCACTTGAGTTTCGCCCACGCGGGTGTAGTCGCCATTTTCTAGTACACGTAGCAGTTTGGCCTGCATTTCCAGTGGCAATTCGCCAATTTCATCCAAAAAAAGTGTGCCTTCAATTGCGTCTTCAAAATAGCCCGTGTTGGCGTTATTGGCCCCTGTAAACGCACCTTTTGCATGACCAAATAAAATGGATTCTGCCAGCATGGGCGAAATTGCTGCGCAGTTAATGGACAAATAAGGCGCTTTTGCACGCTTACTAAAACGATGAAAATTGCTGGCAACGCGCTCTTTCCCCGCGCCAGATTCGCCTTCAATCAACACAGGAAAAGGCGAGTCTGCAAATTGGCGAATCTGCGTGATTAAGGTTTGCATAGGCAAACTTTCACCCATCATGCCACCATTTTTGTCTTCTGCTTTTTCAGTTAACGCTTGCTCTGTTAGCTCAACACTTTGTACTTTTAATGAATTTAAAAGTAGCTCTTTTAGCTTATCAACATCACAAGGCTTAGGAATAAAATCCAGCGCGCCTAAAGCAAGTGCGTGTTTTACATTCACATCATCACTTTGACCAGAAAGCACATGGATTTTCATGCTAGGTGAGTGCGCGAGCAACTCACCAATCATTTTAAAGCCTTCATCTGGTTTATGTTGGGCGGGAGGCAAACCCAAATCGACCAATGCCAACGCAGGCGGCTCATCCAGTTGTCTTAATAAGCTTTTTGCTTGCGCACGCGAATCGGCTACACACACTTCAAAGTGCTTGCTGAGCACATAGTGAAGGGTATCGGTAATCAGCGGGTCATCATCAATAATGATGAGCACAGGACGCACCTCAGCCATTGATTTATCCTTATAAATTAACTACATTATTGTTTGTTTTTATAAAGATACTATAACTGTTAAAAAGCAGGCTATCAATGCTAAGGTACGTTTAAAATAGGGTAATTACAATTAATTTTGATGATGGGGTGGCTGATGGGGCTCGAACCCACGACAACAGGAATCACAACCCACGTTAGAATTCTCTGTAATATACTAATTTAAATAACTTTATTTGAATTATTTGTCTACTATTAATTACTCTACACAATACTTGAACCCTTTGCTGGTGCTGGGTCTATTTTTCTTTAGTTGACAATTTAAACTTAATTAATTTTGCAATTTAAAACATAATTGCTCTCTTATGCATTGGTATATAAACTACATAAATTCACTACTATTTTAGGATGATTCGAATGAGCGCGAAAAATACTGATACAAACAAACTTGCTGAAGTAGCTTTTGATGATGCTCTGACGCACATGAATGAACCTTCAGACGGATCTATAGATAGCTTAATTACTGCATTTGAAGCTGCAGCATTATCTGATGAGGATGGTGTTGAATATTGGTTTGCTAGAGATTTGCAAGAGCTACTTGGATATGAAAAATGGGATAATTTTGTTAAGGTAATTGATAAGGCCAAAGTTGCTGCTGAGATATTGAAGCAAAATATACCAGACCATTTTGCCGATATCGGGAAAATGGTCGAACTGGGATCTGGTAGCAAGAGAGAAATTAAAGATATTAAGCTTACTCGGTATGCTAGTTATTTAATTGCCCAAAATGCGGAATCTAGCAAGAAACCTGTAGCCTTCGCGCAAACATATTTTGCCATTCAAACCCGAAGGCAAGAAATTCAAGATGATGATATTGCAAATTACACCCCATTGTCTGAAGACCAAAAGCGAGTTTTATTAAGAAACGAAATCAAAGAACACAACAAAAATTTAGCTAGTGCCGCAAAAAATGCTGGCGTTATATTGCCGCTAGATTTCGCAATCTTTCAAACTTTTGGATATAAAGGTTTATATGGTGGTCTTGACCGAGCTGGCATACAGCGTGCAAAAGGCTTGAAATCAAAACAAAATATTTTGGATCATATGGGTAGTACAGAATTAGCGGCAAATTTGTTTAGAGCCACTCAGACTGAGGAAAAACTTCGTCGAGACAACGTAAAAGGGAAACACAACGCTAACGCAGTGCACTTAGAGGTTGGCAAGAAAGTTAGGCAAGCGATTAAAGATATTGGAGGTACTATGCCTGAAAACCTACCTCAAGCTGAAGACATTGTTAAAGTAGGTAAGCGAATGCAAAAAGCTATAAAAGCAACTCAGGACATAAAAAAAATTAACTAAGTTTTTTCTCTACAATGGCGACACCTAACAGTTACATCTCGGTCATCGACTGTTATCCATGTTGATAGCTTTCTACCAACTGCTTTATAAAATGCTTTATAAAGTTGATTTTTATCGATAGTAGTATTCGGCAATACATCTTTTAATGCAGCTTCTAAAGCATTCTTTATATCGTATTCGTGTTTTTCAATTATGCTTTCTATCTTTACCTCTGCCATTTAATATCCCCAATTATTATTAACTTACATGCATACATTATCTACATTAATAACTTATTGTAAATAAACATAAACTACATTTATAAACACTTTGCATATGTTTACAAGTAAACTTGTTATTCTTTAAAAACAATTGTTGTAAAATTGCTGACAACACTATGATTAACAAGCCTCGCAGACCATTTGTAAACAACCGCTATTCAAGATAAACATATATGACTGATGCCGATAAACAACCTGAAATGACCGAAAAAAAAGATACTGATTTAAGCATTGGCGAGCGCATTCAAAAAAGGCGTAAAGAGCTCGGTTTAAGTGCTGATGAATTGGCAGCTTTAACTGCACTTTATTACTTTGAAAATGTGCCAGAAAAAGAAAGAGGGTTATCAAGCCAAACTTTATATCGTTATGAAAAGAACGAACGCGAGCCTGCTTTTAGAGAAATAAAATTACTTTGTGGGGCTTTAAATGTATCAGCTGATTGGCTTGTATTTGGTCAATTATGGAATGTTGAGCAAGAAGTTGATAGCAAGTTAGCATCCGAATTGAGAGCGCTGGTACAAAGCGCAAGTAATACACGGATGATAGATATGCTTAAAGGACAGAACAAAACGCGTAATGAATATCATCAAATGAAACTAATGGATATTAAAAGCAAGAAGAAATAATCCGATAGGTATAAATTTATTATAATAATTTATCCGAATAGATTGACAACCTAAAAATCAAAGTTTATTATTACTCCGAATAGTCTATATTTTATAGATTTTTATAACCAAACGGAGTAATTATGAGTCTTATCACTGCACAACAATCACGTGACGCTCGTCGCGAACTCAGCTTATCACAAACAGACGTAACCAAAGCATTAGATCTTAATCGTCAATATCTTAGTGAATTCGAAACAGGTTTTTCAACTCGTTTAACAAGCGCTCAATTAAAAAAACTACGCAAATTTTATGAAAATAAAATTGAAGAGTTTAATAGTAATGGGGAAGAAATTGAGCTTTCTTTTGGATCGGATGAAATAGAAGATCCAATTATATCCTTAGAGAAACATCAAGCTAAACGTCTTACCTTTAAAGTGGGCGATGAAATCTCAGATGAAGATTTTAATAGTGCTCTAAAGGCTATTCAGACAAACGATTTGAGATTGGCCGAAATATTAAATGTAACTGCTTCCAGAGATGAAGGATTTTTGGGTGACGGCAATTTTACACCTGAAGCACTTACAAACTTTCGTGAAGCTTTCTCTCGCCTTTCTTCTAATTATTTAATTATTAGGTCACTAACAGGATGGCCTATTCTTGGGTTATCTGCGGGTAACGTAAATCCATCAAAAGATAGTATTTTCGCTTTATTACAGAGTGAATTCGTAAAGTCATTCAGAAGTTACGACGAGGTTGATCTAGTATTTGGTAGCGATGTTATGGCTACTGGGAGCGAATAATGAGCTTATTGCCAATTAAAGCCTTTCCCATAAATAATTCCGTAACTACCTCTAATGGCTTTGCACTTGCTGTAATTGTTGGTCTTGTTTTTTTTATAGCAACACAAAAAAAAGTTCTCAAAAATGAATCCTCAACGTATTAATGATTTAGATAAAAGAGCATACGCGCGTGAAATGCGCGTATGGAATCATCCGAATGTAACTGAGGAAATTGCAAATTCTGTTATAGAGCCACTTCACAGACCATTTGTTGCAAACAAGCTCGCTAAAATTCCCATTGATTTTCATAAACCAATATTAGTGGAGTATGTTGACCGTTCAAAAAATGGTGACGAGGCTAACGCAAACAAATGGCTTCGTGAAAGTGTTGACGAAACATTCGCAAACAATGGATTAGCCCTAAATGCTGATGATGATGATATTAGTGATTATGCTGAGGGCAAGGCAAAAATGATCCAAAATGTCTTAGCGACACAAATGATCTCAGTCTCTGATTCAGTAATAAATTGGATTGAAGAAATATGCGAAAACGCAGGTATTAACCCACCTCATCAGAATTCACTACTAAGCAAAATACAACGTGTTTGCGATCCTAAATGGTGGCGGAAAAGGTTAAGAAAAGATCTCATGCAAAGGCGTGAAGCTGGGGCTATTAAAATGGGATTCGTTCACAGCAAAACAGGTCTATACATTTCTAATTACGGTTTAGAGCGTCAACGACAACAAAATAAAAGAAGCCTAGAGTTTTTACGAGGAATGGAAGCTATTAATGAGCTTGGTGAAGTAATAGACCTTTCAGAAATCTTCAATAGCAATGTCTGTAATCCTAAAGTAAGATTTATTGAAATGGTTACACGAGTAAAAGGCATTGAAGAATATGCAAAACAGCTCGGATTAATTGGAATGTTTACTACAACCACCTGCCCCAGCTCAATGCATGCAAGGCATAAGGAATCAAGTCGTAGAAATAGTAAATACGATGGCACAACCCCTAAGGAAGCGCATCAATATCTTTGTAAGCAATGGTCAAAAACACGTGCTGAATGCAATCGTCAAGGAATAGATTTTTTATTCCTTAGAATTGCTGAACCTCATCATGATGGAACGCCTCACTGGCACACACTTATTTTTGTAAATCCTCAACAAAAAGACAAACTATCTGAAATTATGATTCATTATGCGCTCGAGCGCGATGGTAACGAGCGGGGCGCAAAAGAAACTCGATTTAAAAGTGAAGACATTGATTTAAATAAGGGTTCTGCAGTCGGCTATGTAATCAAATATATTGCAAAAAATATTGATGGTGAAAATGTCGGTTTAGACTATGAATCCGATAATGAGGACACATCGACAACCGTAGAGCGTGTTACTGCATGGGCGCGAACATGGGGAATTCGCCAGTTCCAATTTTCAGAAAACTGCCCCGTCACGATATATCGTGAATTAAGAAAACTTAGAAGTACACCAAAAATTGAATCCATGCTTCCACACTGGAACGCATGCAATATAGGTGATTTTCATGGGTTTATTAATGCCATGATGGCTGCTCCGTTGACTTTAGTATTAGAAAAAAAGCAAAGCAATCGTTACCCAGATGAACAAATTAATGTAATTCGCGGGGTTAAATTAAATGATGAATTCCTTGAAACCCGAATCCATACATGGGTTTTTAGAAAAAAGGACAGCTCTGCTGTCCCTTGGACTTGTGTAAATAACTGTACTAACTTAATCAATAATTTTAAGAAAAAATATAATTAATATGTTATTTCTTACAATAGAAGAGTTAAGCGAATTAACAGGATTCAAATTAGCATCAGCACAATGCCGATGGCTAGACGATCATAATTATCCATATGACACTTGTAGAAGCGGAAAACCAAAAGTACTACGTTCATATTTAGTAAATCGACTATGCCCTACATTAATCAGTTCTCGAGGCTTCGAAGAACCAAACTTTGAAGCATTAAATTAAGCTATGGGACGCCGTCGTACTAATAACTTAGGGCTTCCGCGACATATGCACTTAAAGCATGGTGCTTATTATTTTGTAGGTCGTGATAAAAAATGGATTCGATTATCTGAAGATAAAGCACTCGCACTTTCAAAATGGGCAGAATTAGAGGGTGAAACGCCATTTCCAAATAATATGGAAAAACCAATCAAGGGTAGTGTTGGTGAGCTTATTTCGCGCTATATGATAGAAATAGCACCACGCAAAGCGGCGAGTACATACAAGGGCAATAAGATAGAAGCTGAAAATCTAAAAAAAGTATTTAACAAAGTACAAGCTCATGCGGTGCTTCCAACTCATATAGCAAAATACCTTGATAAACGAGGTCAAACCTCACCTGTACGCGCTAATCGTGAAATTTCGTTACTATCCCATATCTTAAGTTATGGCATGCGCTGGGGTGCTTTAAACAGTAACCCATGTATAGGTGTTGCAAAGCATAAAGAAAAAGGTCGTGACCGTTATATTACTGACAGTGAGTTTCAAGGTGTTAGAAGTATTGCAAGCGAATTGATAGCAGCCGTTATGGACTTTGCCTACATAACAGCATTGCGCAAAGGTGACATTTTAACCTTAAAGCTTGATCAAATAACCGAAGAAGGTATACGGATAAAGCAATCTAAAACAGGCGCCAAGCAACTTTATGAGTGGTCTGGAGGGCTTCATGAAGTGATTGACCGTGCTAAGGCTATAAATCAATCTTTACGTGCCACACACCTATTTTGTACTCGTCAAGGCAAGCCATATTCAGATGCGGGATTTAAAGCAATGTGGAATCGAGTACAGGTTAAATGGGCCGAGTCTGGGGGTCAGCGTTTTACATTCCATGACATTAGAGCTAAAGCCTTAACTGATGCAAAAAAAATGGGAATGGATGCACAGTCTTTAGCAGGTCATAAAAATGCATCTATGACTGAACGTTATATTAAACAAAGAGAGTTTAAAATTATAAAACCATTAAGATAATCCAATTATTGTATCGACTTCGTATGAACACTCTTTTGATGAAATTAATCCGGCAAGAAAAGCATCTCTAAAATTTGGTTCGAAAATATCTGGAGTTTTGCTTTTACAAATACTTTTTAAGTTTTTGCCGTAACTTTTTAGTTTAGCTATTAAAAACATACAGCTATGAATTCCATCATCACAACGAGTAAAAAGATTTTTGGCAGTGATAATGTTTTGAGCATCAAAACAATCATTGTATTCAAACCCATAATAAAGCATATTTTCTGCAATATTTTGTTCTTCTGTGAAGGTTTTGAAAATTGATAAATATTCGTTGGTACTTTTATTGCTGAGTTGAATTGAAGATTTTAATAACTTTATTGATTCATCAAGAGAAGAAAATGCTGTTATTGCTTTCTCATCAAGTGATAAATCATTAAATATTATCTTTTGCAGGTTAATAGTATCAATTTGTGGTTCAACAAAAATAATACTTTCTCTTACATGCTCGAAATTTTTTATATTTCCGCCATTTTTTAGAAATAAATCAAGCTTTTTTCAATTATTAAAAAATGTCTCATTGTAAGATTTATAATCTCTCATATTAGAAATTAAGCTGTAGTTGATATGAGCAACAATTGCAATTGCAGCATTTACATTTCTAATTTCTTTTAATAAATTTTCTTCCTTTTTTAACCTTTCAATTACTCTCTGCGCACTCGTGGCTCCCAAATAAGCACCTAAACCAGATGCTAGTAAAGGTATAGTAAAATTTTTGTTTACTGAAGCTTCTAAAAGATTATTTAAAAAACAAGAAATGTATGGAATCAAATTATCAAGTGTCATCATAAATTATTAACGAATTAGATATTGATAATTATAAGATAGTAGACAAATGTCTACTATTCAATATATTTTGTAATGTAGTGAATTTTGAGAAGGCTTTTGGAATATGGGGTGGCTGATGGGGCTCGAACCCACGACAACAGGAATCACAATCCTGGACTCTACCAACTGAGCTACAGCCACCATTGAAACAAAACGTCTGAAACACCAAAAGCAGATATGGTCTGCCCGACAGGAATCGAACCTGTAACCCCCAGCTTAGAAGGCTGGTGCTCTATCCGGTTGAGCTACGGGCAGATTGGTTACAAATAACGACTTTTTAAAACGAGACCACTGGTAATTAAACCAAAGTTACTGGTCGGCGTGGAGAGATTCGAACTCCCGACATCCTGCTCCCAAAGCAGGCGCGCTACCAGGCTACGCTACACCCCGAGAACGCGGCACTATACAGGGCATGCGATAAAAAATCAATTTACTGACGCGGTTTTTTGTTAATTTTCGGCAGCGCGAGCATTAAATAAAAAATCATGGACCACATGGTCAGCAGCGCAGCCAAGTAAATCAACCACGTACCTATTGCATGAGTCGGAAAACCAGCCAACGGTTCGTGATATAGCAACAGCAATACCGCAACCATCTGGGATACGGTCTTCATTTTTCCTAGCATGGAAACTGCGATGCTCCTGCTGTCGCCCAGTTGCGCCATCCATTCACGCAATGCAGAGATGGCAATCTCGCGGCCTATGATGATGATGGCGATAACCATATCCACATAGCCCAGATCCACCAGCACGATCAATGCGGCAGCTACCATCAGCTTGTCAGCAACCGGATCAAGGAATGCGCCAAAGGCGGAAGTCTGGTTGAGGGCGCGCGCCAGATAACCGTCCAGCCAGTCGGTCAGTGCGGCCAGCGCGAATATCAAGGCGCTGAGCTGGTGCTTGTGGTGCAGGCTGAGCACCGTATCCGGCAGGTAAAACACGCCAATAAATACCGGTATCAGCAGGATGCGAAACCAGGTCAGGAGGTTGGGAATGTTGAGGGGCATGATATCTGTACAATCTCAGTGCAATTGTTGATGAATTTTTTCTGCTAGCGCCTGGCTAATACCGTCTACCTGCGCCAACTCATCCACGCTGGCTTGGTAAACGCCCTGTAGACCGCCGAAACGAGCCAGCAAATTACGCCGGCGCTTCTCCCCTACCCCGCTTATTTCTTCCAGCATCGAGGCCGTGCGTGCCTTGCCGCGCTTGGCGCGGTGTTCACTGATAGCGAATCGGTGGGCTTCGTCGCGCACCTGCTGGATCAAGTGCAGAGCCGGGTTGTCCGGCGACAATTGTAACGGCTTTTCCTGCTGTGGCAGAAATAATTGTTCCAGCCCCGCTTTGCGTCCTACCCCTTTGGCCACGCCCACCAAGGGGATGTCCGTCAAGCCGAGTTGTTCCATTACCTCGCACGCCACATTCAATTGTCCCGACCCGCCATCTATCAGCACCAGATCAGGTTGCTTGCCC
>JBKJRC010000016.1:0-159451 GCA_046594915.1 Methylotenera sp.
GCTTTACAGGGCGTAAAGTTGTTGCTAGGATTTAATGTAAATTATCACTATTGTGCATAACCCATGAATATAGAAAGAGAATTTTAATTTGAAATTCGATTTTTTCAATGAAAGTACTCCTCCACTCATCGGTGTAGACATCAGTACCTCGGCTGTCAAAATGGTAGAGCTTTCGTCTACGGGCAAAGATTCTTATCGTCTTGAAGCCTATTCAATTGCCGCAATACCTAAAGATGCAATCGTCGATGGCAATATTTCTGGTTTAGAGCAGGTTTCAGATGCGGTCAAATTGGCTTGGAAGCTATTGGGTTCGCGCGAAAAACGTGTGGCACTTGCGCTGCCATCTGCCGCAGTGATCACCAAAAAAGTCATGATGTCTGCTGAATTGCGCGAAGAAGACATGGAAGTGCAAGTTGAAGCAGAAGCGAACCAATATATTCCTTTCCCGCTGGAAGAAGTGAATATTGATTTTCAAGTGATTGGCCGCGCAGCAAATAGCCCAGACGAAGTAGAGGTGTTAATTGCCGCCGCCAGAAAAGAAAAAATTGAAGACCGCGTAGCAGCCGCAGAAGACGCAGGCCTAAAAGTCACGGTGATGGATGTTGATACCTATGCCACAGAAGCCGCTTATAGTTTGGTTGCCAATCAAATACCCAACAAAGGCAAAGACCAAACGGTGATGATCGTGGATATTGGTGCTGGCATGATGCACATTAACGTGCTGCATGATAACAAATCAATTTACGTGCGTGAGCAAGCCTTTGGCGGCACACAACTAACCCAAGAAATTCAGCGCCGCTTTGGGTTGTCAGTAGAAGAATCTGAGATTGCAAAGCGTAAAGGCGGCTTGCCAGAAAGCTACGAAAACGAAGTATTGCAGCCATTTATGCAATCGCTTTCTACCGAAGTGGCGCGTGCGTTACAATTTTTTACCAGTTCCACACAATATAATAGAGTCGATCATTTAGTATTGGCTGGCGGTTGCGCGGCAATTCCTGCAATTGATGTGCTGGTTCAAGACCGCACGCAAGTGAATACCATTATCGCGAATCCGTTTCAGTCGATGTCGCTTGCCACTAAAGTTAAGCAGCAGCAAGCCACAATTGACGCACCGGCATTATTGATTGCATGCGGTTTAGCGATGCGGGGAATACACTGACATGATGCGCATTAACTTATTGCCACATCGGCAAATAAAACGTGCCGAGCGCCAACGCCAGTTCGGATTAATGGGGTTGATGGCTGCGGTGCTGGCGGGTGCTGTCGTTTTTACTGGCTGGACATTTTTAAGCGCTAAAAAAGACTCTCAAATTGAACGAAATGGTCGTTTAGAGCTAGCGATTAGCCAATTAGATAAAGAGATTGCGGATATTAAAGATCTTAAAGATCAGATCAGCAACGTATTGGAACGCAAACAGATTGTAGAAAACCTGCAGACTAATCGCAGTCAATCGGTGGTTATTTTAGATGAACTATCGCGTCAACTGCCCGAAGGGTTGTATTTAAAAAGTATTAAACAACAAGGCAATTTGATTACTTTAGAAGGCGTTGCTGATACCAATGCGCGTGTCGCCACGCTGGTGCGTAATTTAAGCGTTTCAAACTGGATGGAATCTCCCAATCTGATTGAGATTAAAGCCATGACAGTAAACGGCATTAAACAAAATGACTTTACGTTGAATGTGTCGCTAAAAGTGCAAAAAGCTGAAGAAGCGCCCAATAAAAATAAAATCAAAGGGACTTAACAGATGAAATTAGATGATTTTAATAATATTGATATTAAAAACGCGGGTAGCCTGCCAACGCCAGTAAAAATGGTGCTGTTGGGGGTTTTATTTATTATTGTTGTAGGCTTGGGTTATTGGTTTCTATGGAGTCCGCAAATAGACGAATTTGCACAGGCAGAATCCAAAGAACAGGAATTACGCCAAGTATTTTTAGCAAAAAAAGGCCAGGCAATCAAAATTGAGGCGTACAAGCAACAAATGCTGGATATTGAAAAAACCTTTGGTGCGCTACTGAAACAATTGCCCGATAAATCGCAAATGGATGGATTGCTAACCGATATTAACCAGGCTGGGCTTGGTCGTGGTTTAGAGTTTGAATTATTTAAACCAGGCCAGGAAACCATTGCCGATTTTTATGCTGAAATGCCGATTCAAATCAAAATTAAAGGCAATTATCATGATGTCGGCGCTTTTGCCACGGACATTTCTAAGCTGTCCAGAATCGTAACCTTAAACGATATGGTGATTGCGCCCTTAAATAAAGATACCAAAGATGGCCCGCTGACATTGGAAGCAGTTGCCAAAACGTATCGTTATCTAGATTCTTCAGAAATCGCCGCTAAAAAAGCGTCTGAAAAGAAGGATACAAAATAAATGACCCGTTTTAATCCTCTTTTAAAATTAAGCCTGGATTTAAAGTTAAACTTGGCTTTAAAGTTAACCTCGGTTTTAAAGTTAATTTTGATTTCTGCCATTGGTTTAACCTTTGTTGCTTGCAGTGGTAATGACGGCGATGATCTGGATAAATTCATGCGCAATGCTGCAAACGATATGCGTAAAGGCGTAGAGCCTTTGCCAGAAGTGTTGCCGTATTCGCCGCTTGAATATAATGCAGACGGTACTTTGTCTGACCCTTTTAAGCCGCGTAAGGCTGCAAGTAAAAGCGGTTCATTACAGCCCAATACCAATCGCCCTAAAGAAGCACTGGAAGCTTATCCATTAGAAAGCCTGAAATATGTTGGATCGATGAGTAGAAAAAAATTGACCTATGCCTTGATAAAAACGCCTGACAATACGGTGCAACAAGTTAAAGTTGGTAATTATTTAGGTCCCAATTTCGGTCTAGTCACAGCAATCAACGAAAGCGATATCTCGCTTAAAGAGATTGTACAAGATGACCTGACAGGCGATTGGATAGAACGCAGCGCAAGTATTAATTTGCAAGAATAAATGATCGGAATGAACATGTTTAAAACGATGACAAAGATATTGACGCTTTCGCTGCTAATTGCAACTAGTATGGGTATTCATAGCAGCGTAATGGCGGCAGAAGTTAACCCTGCGCTGAGCAACAAAATCGTAAATGTTGATTTTTCTGCTCTGTCTGGCGGTCGCGTTAGCATCCGCTTGCGAATGAAAGAAGCGTTAGTTAACCCGCCCGCAGGTTTTACTCTCAATAACCCTGCACGCATTGCGCTAGATTTCCCCAATACGGCAAATGGCCTAAATAAAAACAATATTGTCAGTGAACAAGGCGCGCTTAAAAGCGTGTCTTTCGCACAGGCTAAGGATCGCACGCGCATGGTGTTGAACTTGTCTAAAAGTGTTGGTTACAACACTGTGTTAAGCGGCAAAGACGTGATTATCACACTGCAAGGCAATGAAGCCAATGTTGCCAATGCAACCACTGAAACGCGCTTTGCCGAAGCGCGCGCCACTAATCAGGAACACACGATTACCAATGTGGATTTTGCGCGCGGTAAAAATGGCGAAGGCCGCATTATTGTGGATTTATCCGATGCCAATTCGGGCATTAATATCAAGCAAAAAGGTAAGTTAATTGTTGTCGATTTTATTAACACCGATGTGCCTGCGGATTTACAGCGTCGATTGAACGTGATTAATTTTAATACGCCTGTTTTGTATATCGACACGATGAAGCAGGGTAAAAACGGCCGCATTTCTATTGAGCCAAAAGGCAATTGGGAGCAATCAGCTTATCAGGCAGACAAAAAATTCATTATCGATGTGCGTCAAGTAGTTGAAGACCCAGATAAGTTGGTGCGCGGCTCAAAACCTGGTTATGCAGGTGAAAAACTATCGCTCAACTTTCAAAATATTGAAGTGCGTTCTGTATTGCAAGTCATTGCAGATTTTACTGGTTTAAATATTATTACCAGCGACACTGTAACGGGCAACTTAACACTAAGGCTAAAAGATGTGCCGTGGGATCAAGCCATGGATATCATTATGAAAAACAAAGGCTTAAGTATGCGCAAAACGGGTAATGTGATTATGGTTGCCCCAGCAGAAGAAGTGGCCGCAAAAGACCGGGCGCAACTGGAAGCGAATCAAGCGATTGAAGATTTAGAGCCCTTGCGCACCGAAGCCTTTACACTAAAGTATCAAAAAGCAGAAGAATTTACCAAGATTTTAGATGGTAGTAATTCTTCTGGCGGCCTTAGTGTTGGTGGGCAGGTAGGACAAAATCGTATTTTATCCAAACGTGGTAACGTCAATTATGACCCGCGTACCAATACGCTGTTTATACAAGACACCACAAAAAAACTGGAAGAGATTCAAGCGATTATTAATAAGATTGATGTTTCTGTAAAACAGGTCATGATTGAATCGCGTCTTGTATTAGCTGTAGATACATTTAGTAAGGCTTTAGGTGCCAGGTTTGGCGTTCAAAGCGCTACTAGGCCTGGCAATAATGTACTCAGCATTGGCGGCACGCTTAATACCTCTGCCGCAAATCCTGGTGTAATTGGAACTACAGGTGGCACAACCAATGCTAATGCTACCGCAAACACTGGCGGTTTAAACTCAAATTTACCTGTCGCCAATTCGTTTGGCAATATTGCTTTCAGCTTATTCAGATTGCCTGCTGGGTTATTATTAAACCTAGAGCTATCTGCGCTTGAAAGCGACAGGAGAGGAAAGGTTGTCTCAAGCCCGCGCGTGACGACAGCCAATCAGCAAACCGCCAGAATTGCTTCCGGTGTTGAGATTCCTTACTTGCAAGCTTCCAGCAGTGGTGCAGCCAACATTGCCTTTAAAAAAGCTGAGTTGAGTTTGGAAGTAACGCCACAAATCACGCCCGACGATAAAATTATTATGGATCTTGAAGTCAGAAAAGATTCCCCAGGCGATGTGGTTGCTGGTGTTCCGGCTATTAATACGCAGAATGTTAAAACACAGGTATTAGTATCAAACGGAGAAACCGCGGTATTAGGTGGTATTTTTGAGCAAACGCAGAATAACGCAGTGGATAAAGTCCCGTTTTTTGGCGACATTCCGATTATCGGCAATGTATTTAAACGTCGCACTAGACAAGATGACAAAAGTGAACTGTTAATATTTATTACGCCTAAAATTATGGATGAAAGTTTAAGCCTAAGATAAGGTTAAGTTAAGTCTTAACTGACAGAACGTTTGCTTTGCCTTAAAATGCCTATCATTAACCCGGTAGGCATTTTTTTGCCTGAAAAAGATAGTGGCAAAATCCAGTGACAAAAAACAGCGGCAAAATATTTTGACAGACGTAAATAACATTTTTTTTATAGGCTTGATGGGTGCAGGTAAAACCACCATTGGCAAAATATTAGCTAAACATTTTAATAAAGATTTTTACGATACCGATGTAGAAATTGAAAAACGCACGGGCGTTAAAATACCAGTTATTTTCGATCTAGAAGGCGAAGCTGGATTTCGCAAGCGCGAAACGGCTGTTATCCAGGAACTTGCAAAGCTTAAAAATATTGTGATGGCAACTGGCGGCGGCGCGGTTATTGCGGCAGAAAATCGTCTGTTACTTAAAGCACATGGCACGGTGATTTATTTACGCGCCAATGTGACCGATCTTTGGCATAGAACGCGCAACGATAAACACAGGCCGCTGTTACAAAATGTAGATATTCGCGCCAAGCTAGAACAACTTTATGCCGAACGTAACCCTTTATATACCGAAGTGGCGACGCATATTATTGATACGGGCAGCCAGCCCGTCAGTGTAATTATCGCCAAAATAGAAGCCATACTTAACTAAACGCTATGCAAACCTTACAAGTCGCGCTGGATAATCGTTCTTACCCAATTCACATTGGCAGTCATCTGCTGAATCAGGCCGATTTAATTTTGCCGCATCTTAAGCGCAAAAACGTCGCCATTGTGACCAACACAACCGTTGCGCCACTATATTTAGAAAGTGTATCGCGCACTTTACGCAATGCAGGCGTAACAGTGCTTGAAATCATCTTGCCCGATGGCGAAGCTTATAAAAATACCGAAACACTTAATCTGATTTATGACGCACTTTTGAAAAATCGTTGCGAACGCAGTACTACGTTAATTGCGCTAGGCGGCGGAGTGATTGGCGATTTAACCGGTTATGCCGCCGCCACTTATTTGCGTGGCGTGCCTTTTATTCAAATCCCCACCACACTGCTTTCACAAGTGGATTCCAGCGTTGGCGGCAAAACCGGCATTAATCACCCGTTGGGCAAAAACATGATTGGCGCGTTTTATCAGCCAAAATTGGTACTGGCGGATATCGATACGCTACAAACTTTACCCGCGCGTGAGCTATCGGCGGGAATGGCCGAGGTGATTAAATATGGCCTGATTCGCGACGCCGATTTTTTTGATTGGCTGGAAGTTAACACTAAAAAATTAATGAAATTAGATGAGGCCGCGATTAGTAACGCGATCTATCGTTCCTGCCAAAATAAAGCCGAAGTGGTTGCGGCGGACGAGCACGAAACCGGTGAACGTGCGTTGCTCAACCTTGGCCACACATTTGGCCACGCGATTGAAAACGCAATGGGTTATGGTGTTTGGCTGCATGGCGAGGCGGTTGCGGCTGGCATGATCATGGCGGCAGATTTATCACAGCGCATGGATTGGCTAAAATCCGATGAATTTTTACGTGTTTTTAATGTGTTAAGTGCCGCTAATTTGCCTTTAAATGCGCCTAAATTAGGCGCACAAAAATATCTGGATTTGATGGCAAACGATAAAAAAGTGGCCGATGGCAAAATTAGATTAGTGTTGCAGCAAGGCATCGGCAAAGCCGTGATTACCAGCGATTACGATGCAGCAAAACTACACGAAACTTTATCGTTAACTTAACATGAATAAACTCGCTTCTTACGCCGCCAATCCAGAATCCACGCTTGGCAGACGTTTTGGAGAGCCGCCCTCGCCGTTGCGTAATGCCTTTCAGCGCGACCGCGATCGCATTATTCATTCCACCGCTTTTCGGCGTTTAGAGTATAAAACGCAAGTTTTTGTGAATCACGAAGGCGATTTATTTCGCACACGTTTAACGCACAGCTTAGAAGTGGCCCAAATTGCGCGCGGCATTGCGCGCACCCTCAACTTACACGAAGACTTAACCGAAGCGATTGCGCTTGCGCACGATTTAGGTCATACGCCATTTGGTCACGCAGGGCAAGATGCGCTAAACGATTGCATGAAAAATCATGGTGGCTTTGAGCACAATTTACAATCGCTGCGCGTAGTAGATAAATTAGAGCAACGCTACGCCGAATTTGATGGTTTAAATTTAACCTTTGAACTGCGCGAAGGCATTCTTAAGCATTGCTCCATTAAAAACGCCAAACAACTGGGCGATATAGGCCAACGCTTTATTGATAAAACCAACCCCAGTTTAGAGGCGCAGTTAACTAATTTTGCCGATGAAATCGCCTACAACAACCACGATATTGACGATGGTTTGCGTTCTGGCTTAATCACCATTGAGCAATTACAACAAGTTGCGCTATTTAATTCGCAATTGCAAATCGTTAAAACCAACTATCCCAAGCTTGAACAAAAGCGATTAATCCACGAAACGGTGCGCCGCATGATTAATATTCTGGTGGTCGATTTATGCCAAACCAGCGCACAGAATATTGCTAAACTTAACCCTAAAAATATCCAAGATATTCGGCAAGCGCCCTACTTAATCGCTTTTAGCCCAGCAATTGCACAACAAAATCTGGCCTTAAAACAGTTTTTACGCAAAAATTTATATCACCATTACAAAGTTAACCGCATGAGCGCAAAAGCCATGCGCATTATTCGTGAGTTGTTTACAGTATTTTTCAGCGACCCCAGCTTAATGCCGCCAGAACATCAAATGCACGCACAACAAGATAAAGCGCGCGCCGTTGCCGATTATATTGCTGGCATGACAGACCGTTTTGCCATCCGCGAGCATAGGCGGTTATTTACGGTTGAAGAATACTGGTAGCCATAAACGCCAGACGACAAATTTAAACCTGCAAACCCAAAATCTGCCCTTAACGCCGCAAAATGCTGTTGCAATAAAACAACACAGCCTAATAACTAGCACAAAAAGCCACAAAAACCTTGCGGTTAAAACGGCATGTTTGGCATACTGTGTAAACCTTCTTAGTAAATAAATAGAAATTTGTTTTATTGGGAGAGTTAGCGAACTTTCTTGTTTTTATCGTTAAATTTGTTGTTAATCAGTGCTAATTTGTGGCGAGTTAACAGTAAAACTAAGGCATAAAAACAAGGGTAATTTAAGTTACAAACTTTAAGAAATAAATTTTTGGAGATTCATATGAAAACAAAATTAAGTTTAGCAGTAGCATCAGCTTTATTAGCTGTAGCTTCAAGCGCAAACGCTGGCATCATGATTCCAGCTGGCGATTGGACATTAGACATCGGTGGTGTGGTGAATACATACTACACATATACCAAAACAAGCGGTAACGATACCACTACATTAGGTTTGCAAAATGAGGCTTTGGGTGGCGGTTCAGACCGTGATCGCAATACCAACATCACAACAGGTTTGTTACCTAACTACCTAAGCGTTTCTGGTAAAACTCGCCAAAACGATTTAGATGTTGGTTTCACAATCAGCCTTAACCCAGGTTCTTCAACCCGTAATGCTGGTTTCCAAGGTGCTCAACAAGAAAACCGTCAAGCATTCTTAACATTTGGCGACAAATCATGGGGTTCTATCAAGCTTGGTAAAGATTTAGGTATTTTCGCTTCTGACGCGATTTTGAACGACATGACATTGTTAGGTGTTGGTTCAGGCGCTGGTGCTTTAGCTGGTAACACAACTACTTTAGGTCGTATTGGTAACGGTTTTATTTATGCTGACTGGAAATCACAAGTCGCTTACTCATCACCAAACTGGAACGGTTTTAGCTTCACAGCAGGTATTACACAAGCCTTTGCAACTGACGGTGGTGGCGGTCAAAACATTGCACGTGGTGGTAACCAACCAGCATTCGAAGCTAAAGCTTCATACGAATGGGCTGGCGACGTAGGCGGTAAAGTTTGGGTTTCTGGTATCAGCCAAAAAGTACAGTTTGAAAGAGCTTCTGGCTTTGGTTCAGACCGCGCAGACGCATATGACATCGGTGCAACCGTTAACCTAGCTGGTTTTGGTTTAACTGGTTACTACTACAATGGCGACGGCATTGGTCAAACATTGCAATTGTTAGGTGGTTATGATGCCAATGGTAATTCACGTGATTCAGATGGTTACTATGTACAAGGCACTTACACATTGCCAGGTGTAGGTACTAAATTAGGCGTTTCATACGGCGAGTCTAATTTAGACTTTAACAACTCTGAAGGTGGTGGCGACGTTCAAGATAATATGTGGACAGTGGGTGCTTATCACCCAATCACAAAACATCTAAACTTAGTGGCTGAATATTCAAGCCAAAAACACGAAGTTAGTGGTTTACGTGATGGTAAAGCAAAAACTATCGCTTTAGGCGCAATCTTATTCTTCTAGAGCTAAGTTAATCTCTTCTTGGGCAGGCTTTTACTGCTTAAGTTAGGTTTACCAATAAAAACGGCAACTTAGGTTGCCGTTTTTTTTAATCTATTAATTAGATTGGTGCCTTACGTGTTGAGGTATAAAAAGGTATGATAAAAGGCTATGTACAGTAAAAGATTTTTATTAAATATTAGGTTAAGTAATCACGCCAAGACGCGTATGTTAGAGCGGAAAATCAGTAAGAGCTAATTTTAGATTTAATAGAAACTGGTACAACTCAATATAAAGATAATACCCACTTATGGATATTTAAATCCTATGCTAGCAGAAACGATAATCTAATCTGTATTGCTGCTGTGATTGAGTCTGTTATAGTTATCAAAACAGTCATGCATCATTTTGAATTGGAGTAAGAATGAAAACACTTTATTATCCAGAAGATGATATTTTAGAGCTCATATTCAATGAAAAAGAAATTGTCCGGGAAACTTCACAAGATTGGAATGTGAATGTAAGCTACGCGGCTGATGGTAGTATTGTACAAATGGTGATTCTTGATGCGGTTGCGGCAGGCTTAATTCCATTTCATAGTGGCCAATCTAAAATCGCTGCTTAAATCATTGATTAGGTAATTTAACCTAAAAATGATTATTAGTGATGTACTAAAATGTGCAACCAATCAGATTGCAAAAACCAAACAGTTTAATAACGGCACCACCAAGTTTGAAGCGCAGCTTTTATTGCAGCATCTATTAAATGTCAATCGCGCATGGCTTATCGCACACCAGTTAGATAACCTGCAAGACGAACTCTATAAAACATTTGAAACGTTACTGAATCGGCGTTTAAACGGCGAGCCTATTGCGTATATTTTAGGTTACCGTGAATTTTACGGTTTGCATCTAAAAGTGACATCTGATACTTTAATTCCAAGGCCAGACACAGAAACATTAGTAGAAGCGGCATTAGCAAAAATTGCTATTAATAGCGACTGTTGTGTTTTAGATCTTGGCACTGGCAGTGGTGCAATTGCACTTGCCATCGCAAATAACCGTCCGCAAGCAACAGTGGTGGGCGTAGATGCTTCACAGGCAGCTTTAACTATTGCCATTGATAATGCAATAAACTTAACCATTGAGAATGTTCAATTTACGCTAAGTAACTGGTTTAGTGCATTAAATAATCAAACTTTTGATGTAATTGTCAGCAATCCACCCTATATTAAACAAGCCGATGCACATTTAAAACAGGGCGATTTACGCTTCGAGCCGATATCTGCGCTGGCATCGGGTGAGGATGGTTTTGATGATATTCGCCACATCGTTAACCATTCGCCCAAATATTTAAAAAATAATGGCTGGCTGATGTTAGAACATGGTTATGATCAAGCGGATTATGTTGCTGAATTATTGCTTAAAAATGGATTTAATCAGATTAGCCATATAAAAGATTTAGGCGACAATTTACGTGTGACGATTGCGTGCTATGCGCGGCTTGAGCCGCGCATAGTATAATCACGAAATGTCAGAAAATAACGCTTTAATGCAGCAATCTGTCGGCATCGTTGCCGCTCAAACTGCGCACTTTACTACACCGCTGTTATTAAAAAGTGGCAAAGTGTTGCCGCAATTTGATCTGGTTTATGAAACTTATGGCACGCTGAATGCTGATAAAAGCAATGCAGTACTGATTTGCCATGCGCTTTCTGGTAATCATCATGTAGCGGGAAAATATTCGCCGTCAGATAAAAATGCAGGTTGGTGGGATAATTTAATTGGTCCAAATAAGCCTTTAGATACCAATAAATTTTTTGTGATTGGGTTGAATAATTTAGGCGGTTGTCATGGCAGTTCCGGCCCTTCTAGCATCGATTCTGCAACCAACAAACCATTTGGGGCCAGCTTTCCAATTGTAACTGTAGAAGATTGGGTTAATTCGCAGGCCATGTTGCTAGATTATCTAGGCATTACACAACTTGCCGCAATCTTGGGTGGTAGTTTAGGCGGCATGCAAGCGCTGCAATGGACGATTGCATGCCCAGAACGCGTTAGACATGCACTAATCATTGCATCTGCACCCAACCTAACGGCTCAAAACATCGCATTTAACGAAGTGGCGCGCCAAGCGATTATGACTGACCCAGAATTTCATGATGGGCATTATTACGCGCACAATACCGTGCCGCACCGTGGTTTACGCATTGCACGCATGCTGGGGCATATTACGTATTTAAGCGATGATGCGATGGGCGAAAAATTCGGCCGCAAATTAAAAGACACCATTAAGTACAGTTTCGATGTGGAATTCGAAATGGAATCGTATCTGCGTTATCAAGGCGATAAATTTGCAGGCGAATTTGATGCGAATACATATTTGCGCATGACGCGTGCGCTAGATTATTACGACCCTGCACATACATTTAATGATGATTTAAGCGCCGCTTTAAAAGTGGTTAAAGCGCAATTTTTAGTGGTTTCGTTCACCAGCGATTGGCGTTTTTCACCCGCACGCTCACGCGAAATTGTCAAAGCGCTGCTGGATAACGAATTGACTGTCAGTTACGCAGAGGTGACAGCCGCACATGGTCACGATGCCTTTTTAATGCCCGATGCGCATTATCATGCTATTTTACGCAGTTATTTTGCAAAAATTGAGGTGTAAAATATGTTAACTACCTCTCAACATAATGTAAATAATACAAATTTAATGACGCAATATCGGCAAGATTTTGCCATTATTGCGGGTTGGATTGGTTTTGGTTCTAAGGTGCTGGATTTAGGCTGTGGCGATGGCAGTTTGTTGCAATTTTTAAGCAGCAGCCTAGAAACCAAAGGCTACGGCGTCGAAAAAGATGATGCAAATTGGTTAGCCTGTTTGCAAAATGGCACAAACGTGATTCAAATGGACTTGGAAGCGGGTTTGTCGGGATTTGAAGATCAGTCATTCGATACGGTTATTCTCTCGCAAACCCTGCAAGCCATGCATAATACCGAAGAAATTGTGCATGAAATGCTGCGTGTTGGGCGAGAAATCATTGTCACTTTTCCTAATTTTGGCTATTGGCGCAACCGCTTGCAAATTACTGCAGGCAATATGCCCGTATCTAAAAGCCTGCCTTACGAGTGGTTTAATACACCAAACGTGCATCTTTGCACCATTAACGATTTTGACCAATTTTGTAAAAATCACAAAATTTCTATCATAGAACGTAAAGTCATCACTGATGCACAAGAAGTCAGTTTTATGCCCAACTTATTGGGCAACTTAGCCATGTACCGTTTAAAAACTAGCTAACAATACAATAATTTTCTGCAAGGACTTGCCTGTAACAATGCAAGCCCCTTGCTTCACTTATCAGCGTCATTGTGTTGCTATTTACCAGCCATAACCTAAGCTAAACAACAGCGTTTTGTCTAATTTTCGCCTATTTGCCACTGGTTGATTGTTGTAATCGAGATTGATTTGCGTTGAAGCATTCAAATTTTTTGCAATGGGCACGCGCAAGCCTGTTTTTGAAAATACTAAAGTATTGGCAATATCTTCCAAGCCAAATAACACTTCATGCTGATGAAAAAATTGTACATTACCAGAAAGTAGTTTTTGATCGTATCGCAGCGCCCATCGACCACTCGCATAACCATCATCTTCAGCCATGGCATAATTCACATCAACATAGTTAATGCCGCCTTCAATTGCTAGATTCAGGTCATCTTGTTCGTAAATTTGATAACCGTTACCCACGCCAGCTGTGGCACGTAAATCAATATCTCTAAATTTATCGTTTTCCAACGTTGTATTGGCATACAAATACCATTTTTTAGATAAAAAATGGTCATATTTCATATAGCCTCTACTGTTATATTCCGTATCAACATCATTACTTTGTGCACGATTCACTATGGCGCCAATGGTAAATCTGTTGTCTTTTGTCCTTGCAATCGCCTCGCCATCTGCACGGATTAAACTGGTGTCTGTATTGCCCTGTGTGATTGCGCCACCAATATTTACTTGGCCAGACCAAGCCACGCCAACACCTGAAACCTCTGCGCTAGGATTAATATAACGCAACTCTTTTAAATCGATGTCTGCTTTCGCGTTTAAATGATTGATTTTAATTTTTGCGCGTCCAGGTTCTGATTGCTCAATCACCCCAGTAAAACTAGACTGATCGGCCAAAACCACTTTGACGGGCGTTGTAGAATTTAAACTAGCAATTTCGGACCAGGCTATGCTGATGTCTCCCGCGTAGCGGGTATTAATAATGAGTTTATCTGTTTCTTTTTTGATGATTGTGCCTGTTAATATATCGCCGTTTTTTAGCTTTATTTCATCTGCGGCTGCAATATGGTTAACCATTGCGGTGATTAGAATAATGGGGAATAGTTGCTTTGCCAAAGGCATGCGCGCTCCTTAATTTTTTAAATCCGATATTTCCTCCCGCCAGCTAAATACAAACATTGAACAAAAACAATTGAACGTACTAGACAACGAAAAATTCGATTCATTGGGTAATAGAAAACGTTTAATAAAAGCTATTTAATTAAACACGTATTAAACTTGATGCCCATATCTTATAAAAGTTCGTAAAAAGTTTGCCTGATCGCGAACAACTTTGATATTAACAATGTGATACTGTTAACAACTGCTTTAACTCCCCTTTTTTAAAATGAATAATCAATTAAAAGATGTTATCTTTAATAAACGCATGCTGATCTGCATTTTTACGGGATTCAGCTCTGGCTTACCACTGTATATTCTCATCGGCTTATTGCCTGCATGGTTGCGCTCTGAAGGCGTAGACTTAAAATCAATTGGTTTATTTGCGTTAATTAGTTTGCCATTTACATGGAAATTTTTGTGGGCGCCGCTGTTCGATCGTTACATTCCACCGCTAGGCCGCAGGCGTGGCTGGATGTTAATATCACAAGTGTTATTGCTAGTTTCAATTCCTGTTTTTGGCGCGTTTAACCCGCAATTAGACATTTGGACCATCGCTTACCTTGCCGCTACCGTTGCATTTTTTAGCGCGTGCCAAGATATCGTGCTAGATGCTTATCGACGCGAAATATTGGCGGATATTGAGTTAGGTTTAGGCAATGTGATTCATGTCAATGCTTACAAAATTGCAGGCTTAATACCTGGCTCGTTATCCCTAATATTGGCGGATCATATGCCGTGGCATAGCGTTTTTTTAATTACTGCACTATTTATGCTGCCCGGCCTTTTAATGACGATTTTTGTAAAAGAACCACCACTTAAATTGGGCGCACCTAAAACCTTAAAAGCCGCAGTTATTGAGCCATTTCACGAGTTTATTAATCGCAATGGATTAAAAACCGCGTTATTCATATTGGGCTTTATTTTTTTGTATAAACTAGGTGACAGCATGGCGACAGCTTTAGCAACGCCATTTTATTTAGACATGGGTTACTCTAAAACCGAGATAGGCTTAATCGCAAAAAACGCAGGCTTGTGGCCTAGTGTGATTGGCGGATTATTGGGCGGCTTCTGGATGCTAAAACTTGGTATCAATCGTTCGCTGTGGATATTTGGTTTCATCCAAATGGTCGCGATTTTAGGCTTTGCCTGGCTGGCCTTGGTTGGCCACAATTTATTAGTTCTAGGCATTGTGATTGGCTTTGAAGCATTTGGCGTCGGTTTGGGCACCGCAGCCTTTGTGGCTTACATCGCACAAACCACACATCCGCTGTACACCGCCACCCAGTTTGCCTTATTTACCAGCTTAGCCGCGGTTCCTCGCACCGTTGCCAATGCTGGCACAGGTTTTATGGTAGAAAATTTAGGCTGGTTTAATTTTTTTATTGTATGTTTTGTACTGGCGATTCCAGGCATGCTGTTATTGATTAAAATTGCGCCCTGGCATGAAGAAGGCGTGATTGCAAACTGAATTTACTTGTAAGGCATTAAAATTAAACACGACTAACTTCTAATTCAAAGGAGTTAACATGCGTTTAATCAGTAAAATCATAGTCGCTTTTAGTCTTATTAACTTATCTGCGCCAAGCATCGCCGCTGAATGCTCTGCCAAAAGCGCTGCGGCAACCGTGCCATTATTAGAGTTATACACATCCGAAGGTTGTAGTAGCTGCCCACCTGCGGACAAATGGTTGAGTAATTTAAAGACTGATTCAACACAATTAATTCCTTTGGCTTTTCATGTCGATTATTGGGATTACATCGGCTGGAAAGATCGGTTTTCTAAAGCGGAATACTCAAACCGCCAACGCAAAGTTGCCGCATTTAATAGCGCAGGCTTTGTGTATACGCCGCAATTTGTGATGAACGGCCGCGATTTTAAAGGCGCAGATAGCTCACGCCTAAATAATATCGTGAGCACTAGCCAAAAATTGGCTTCGCGTGCTAATTTGAGTTTAGACGCAGTTACTCAAGCCAATGGTGAAATTGTGTTAAAAGTTGGCGTGCAGGCAGTGCGGCCAAGCGATATTAAAAACAGTGATATTTTTGTGGCGATTTATGAAAACAAGTTGGTGAGCAAAGTAAATGCTGGTGAAAACTCTGGCCGCGAATTAAAGCATGATTATGTAGTGCGCGAGTTTTTTGGGGCGTATCAAATCAACAATCAAAATGAATTTACTAAAAACTTTACACTGAAACCTGAGTGGAAAAGCCGCGATGCAGGGGCTGTAATTTTTGTGCAGAATAGTCAAACTGGCGAGATATTACAAAGCTTAGCTTTGCCGTTTTGTAAAAGCTAAAATAGCTTAATAACAATTAGTTTAATAATTAAGCCACTTTAGTCATTAGCCCTTCGCTAAGCCAGCCTGATAAATATTGGGCGGCTTGCATCGTGGCAGCTTCTTCGGATAAACCCTGTTGTAATTGCTCGCAAAGCTCACTAAAACTTGCGCCCGCAATCATTTGTTTTAAAGCGCTAAGCTCAGCCGTATCGATTGAGCGAAAAAATGAACTCCACTCTTGCCGCCAAACAATGCAGGGCATGTTAATTTTAACGGCTTTCGGCGGCGCTTCGTCAGCATCTAAGGCTTGCCACACCTTTAACACGTTGTATTTTATTGGCAATAATTGTATGGATGGCTGAAATGCAAAACGTAAATCGGCCCAATTTTCTGGCGGAATTGCCGCTAAATCTGGCAAGCCTAATATCGGCGTATCTTCTGCGTCAAATGCCAAACCTAACGCCCACTCAAAACTAGCCATTTCTGCCGCAATAGGATGTTGCCGCAACGTTTTAGTTAAGTGCACAGGCATTTTATCGCCAACCCAACGCATATTGCGAAAGGTTGACGGGTAAACGTCAATATAGGTACGCGCAGTGCTGTTAAATAAATCATCACCCAGCCATTTTTTTAAATTAGGATACACACAGCTCAATGCCTCAATAATTCGCAAGCGGTAAGCGTCGTAATATATGCCAAGGCGTTTTTTGGCGCCTACTTTTTTGTCGTTGATAATGCGCGCTTTAAAAGACGCGCCTTTTACATCATCATACAAATAGGCTTGAAAATCAGTTTGCAGTTGAGCTAAATGACTCATTTAAACACGCCCTGCAGCCCGCACGGACATTGGTTTTTGTGCATAAATCTTGTTAACTATATTTTTTGCTATTTCTAGTTCTTCAATCAACACTTCTAACTCGGGAATATGGTCATCACGTTCTATCATGGTAGAAATTGCGCCTAGCTGCGAAATTGTATATTCGTACAAATCCCACACCGGGTCAATTACGGGCGCATCGTGTGTATCGATAATGTAATCGCCATTGTTTTGATGTCCCGCCAAATGAATTTGCTGAATGCGCTTACCAGGTACGCCGTCAATAAAGGCTTTGGCATCAAACTGATGGTTATAGCTACTGACATAAATATTATTTACATCTAGCAACAGCAAGCAATCAGCTTTTTCCGCAATTAAACTGATAAATTCCCACTCGGTCATGGTGCTATCGACATAGCTGGCGTAGCTAGACACATTCTCTAATAAAATTTGTCTTCCAAGATAATCTTGCACGATGCCCACGCGCTCGGCAACGTGTTTGACCGTTTCTTCAGTGTAAGGTAATGGTAACAAATCGTGGATATTTTGACCGTGCACACCAGTCCAGCACAAATGATCGGAAATCCAGGCGGGTTGAATACGATCGGCTAGTTTACGCAAATCTTTTAGATAATCGGCATCAAGCGGCGTGGTAGATCCGATTGAAAGCGACACGCCATGCATAACGACTGGATAATTTTCGCGAATACGATCTAAAAAATGCAGCGGTTTACCGCCGGAGATCATGTAATTTTCTGATAAGACCTCAAACCAATCAATTTTTGGTTTGGTCTCTAAAATAGGGTTGTAGTGCTCTGTGCGTAGGCCTAAGCCAAAACCTAGATAGGGTGGTTTTTCATCCATGCAAACGCTCGATAAAGGTAATTTTAGTATGTGTAATTATGCAGTTTTTTAAATAAGTCTGCACAAAAGCGAGTGAGTAAGCAGGCTTGCTCACTCGCTAAGCTGCTTACTTAATACTACTTATACGGCGTGACCGCCTTTAGAACTACATTCTTCGCCAGTTAAAGCAGAATGACCATGGGTTGCACATTCATTCTGACCTTTACATGCGTTTGCCGCCATTTTGCAAGAGCCTTGACCTTTGCATGCATTTTTTGCAGTTTTGCAAGCATTTTGACCTTTACATGCATTACCAGCAGTTTTGCAGTCGCTAGTACCTTTGCATGAGTTAACGCCAACGCAAGCAACATTAGTGCTATTTTCTGCTGATTTTGTGCCTGTACCAGCACAACCAGCTAAAATTAATGCTGCCGCGCTTATTGCTAATAAAGCACCTTTGCTCATTTTTGATGATGTTTCAATTGACATGGTAATTCCTTCCTAAATTATTATGAAAAATCTACCATCTTTAACGTTTAGAAAGGTAGAGGTATTATTTATACGTGAGGCAAGAAAAATTGGATTCATCACGCGCCACACAATCCTTAGTCGCAACCCTGTAACAAACCTTACAAATTGATTTTAAAAAAGATGTAGCTAGTATGCGCTTTTAAAAGCTTAATATTTATTAATCACTATAATCGATGATTAAAGGCGCATGATCGCTAAATTTTTGCGTCTTATAAATCGATGATTGAAGTGCTTTTGACGCAAACTGCGGCGTTGCTATCTGGTAATCTAGTCGCCAGCCCACATTTTTTTCGTAGGCTGCGCCACGGTTACTCCACCAGGTATAACACTCATCTGTAGTGCTTGGGTGTAAGCTACGGTAGACGTCTTTCCAATCCACGCGATCAAAGAGATCCGTTAGCCATGCACGTTCTTCTGGCAAAAAGCCTGAGTTCTTTTTATTGCCTTTATAGTTTTTTAAATCGATTTCTTGATGCGCAATATTCCAATCGCCGCAAACCACTACTTCGCGGCCACTTTTTCTTAACACTTCTAAATGCGGCATAATGCGTGCCAGCACGCTGAATTTAAACGCTTGCCTTTCTTCGCCGCTGGAGCCACTGGGCAAATAGAGAGAAATCACGCTCAAATTGCCAAAGCTCACCTCAATATATCGGCCTTCAGCATCAATATCGGCAATGCCTAAACCCCTTATTACTTTATCTGGCTCACTTTTACCATTAAAACCAGTTTTGCAATAAATACCAACGCCGCTATAGCCCTTCTTTTCTGCGTAATGAAAATAGCCACAATAACCAGCAGGTGCCAGCATTTCTGCGCTCATGTCGGCTTCTTGCGCTTTTAACTCCTGCAAGCAAATAACATCTGCCTGCTGTGTTTGTAACCAAGCAAAAAATCCCTTGATGGCGGCAGAACGGATTCCGTTCAAATTCGCAGTTATAATGCGCATTATTGACTTTCGATTAATTGATGATGAATAAAACCCAACCTGAGCCAGGCGCTGCAGATGCAGGCACTGCAAATTCCGGTGCTCACGATTTAAGCCAACAGTTTATCGCTTTTTCTATTCAAAAGCAGGTGCTTAAATTTGGTGAGTTTAAAACCAAAGCAGGCCGATTAAGCCCGTATTTTTTTAATGCTGGCTTGTTTAATGATGGCGAAAGTTTGCTCAAACTGGGTGAATTTTACTATCAAAGCATCCAAAAATCGGGCATTCAGTTTGATATGTTATACGGCCCAGCCTACAAAGGCATTACTTTAGCTGCCAGTATTGCCATTGCTTTTGCCAAAAATGGTCATAATTTGCCCTACGCTTACAATCGCAAAGAGGCAAAAGATCATGGCGAAGGTGGGTTAATTGTTGGCAGCTCGCTAAAGGGTCGTGTTTTAATCATCGACGATGTCATTTCGGCAGGCACATCGGTGCGCGAATCGGTTGATTTAATTACGCAACATGGCGCAAAGCCTTGTGGCGTGGCCATTGCGCTAGATCGCCAGGAAAAAGGTTTGGGTGATTTATCTGCTGTGCAAGAAGTACAGAATTACCATCAATTACCTGTATGTTCCATAGCGAACTTAACTGGTTTAATGCAATATATCCACAATCAACCTGATATGGCACAACACTTGCTTAAAGTTCAAGCGTATCGCCAACTATATGGCGCCTCTCTATGAATTAAAACTGAATAGATTAAAACCGTAAGACTTAAACGGTTTAGATTAAAAATTTGGCTGGATAAATTTCATGCAAAAATTTACTTTAATTATTTTGTTAAGTTTAAGCCTAACTAGCAACTATGCGCTTGCGGACGGTAAAAAGATTGTTAAATGGGTAGACAATACTGGCGTAACGCATTACGGCGATAACTTGCCTACGCAAGAAACTTGGCGTAATAATATTGTGATGCGTCATAGCGGCGTGGTGGTTAAACACAATGTCATCGTGAATCAAAGCAAAGATTTAGAAGCGCAACAGCAAAAATTACAACAAGCGCGCAAAGATAGGGTTTTACTAGACTCGTACACCAAAGCGGAAGAAATTGATTTGGCGCGCGATCGTCATTTAGAAACCGACCAGGCCGCTTTACAGGCGCTTGCACAACAAAAACAAAGCAACACGCACAGAACGATACTTAACACTAAAACTGCACGAAATTTTAAAGCCGCCAATAAACCATTACCACCTTATTTAAGCGATGAGCTTAAACAAGCGCAACTAGAATCAAACAGTATTAACAAGCAAATTACGCAGCGTAAACTCAGCATGGATGCCACATATAAGCGCTATGCTGAAGAAAAAATTCGGTTTATTGCGCTTAAACAGCCCAACCTTGATGCCGCCGAATCTAACGTTGCTGCAAACCCAGCATCAAATTCAGCAACTACATCGCTTAGCAACACGAGAACATTAGCGGTTTCTGATAACGTAATTAAATGATGTTATTAACCAAGTTTTATCTTTAAAATTTCATTCACTTGTGCTGGGTTGGCTTTGCCTTTAGAGGCTTTCATGGCTTGACCCACCAGCGCATTAAACGCTTTTTCCTTACCCGCTTTAAATTCTTCTACCATGGCGGGGTTGGCTGCAAGCACTTCATCAATAATCGCTTCAATCGCGCCACTGTCAGACTCTTGTTTTAAACCTTTAGCGGCGATAATCGCATCGACATTTACCTGTGCCGAGTTTTTGTCATTTAGCCACATCGCTTCAAATACTTGTTTTGCGGCATTATTAGAAATGGTGTTATCAGCAATACGGATTAATAATTGCGCCAATTGAGCTGGAGTAATTGGGCAATCTTTAACCGTTTTATCTTCTGCATTTAACTTGGCCAAAACTGCGCCTAAAATCCAGTTGGCCGCTGATTTTGGCGGTGCGCCTGTATCTACCGTAGCGACAAAATAATCTGCCATTTCTCGATTAGAGGTTAAGTTTGCAGCATCATAATTAGTTAAGCTGAATTGTGCTTCAAATCTTGCTTTCATCGCTTCAGGCAATTCTGGCATCGTGGCTTGCACACGGGCTTTATCCGCAGTGGTGACTTCTAATGGCAATAAATCGGGGTCAGGAAAGTAACGATAATCGTTGGCTTCCTCTTTACTGCGCATGGCCTTTGTCTCACCCGTATCTGGGTTAAACAATACCGTTGCCTGATGAATGGTGCCGCCATCTTCTAGCGTTTCTATTTGCCAGCGCGTTTCATATTCAATGGCTTGCGTCATAAATTTGAATGAGTTGAGATTTTTAATCTCACGCCGCGTGCCAAACTTTTCTTGGCCTTTCGGTCGCACCGATACGTTCACGTCACATCTAAAGCTACCTTCTTGCATATTGCCGTCGCAAATATCAATCCATTGTACGAGTTCATGCAGCTTTTTGGCATAAGCCACCGCCTCTGCTGCGCTACGCATGTCAGGCTCAGTGACGATTTCCAGTAATGGCGTACCAGCGCGGTTTAAATCGATACCGCTCATGCCTTCAACCGCACCGTGAACAGACTTGCCTGCATCTTCCTCCAAATGCGCGCGGGTGATATTAATCACTTTTTCATACGCAGGATTTTTGCTGTTTGCCGGCACTTGAATTGTCACCGTGCCTTTGCCAACCACGGGCAATTCAAACTGGCTGATTTGATAACCTTTAGGCAAATCGGGATAAAAGTAATTTTTGCGACTAAACACAGAGCGCGCAGGAATATCCGCATTAATCGCTAAACCAAATTTAATCGCACATTCCACTGCTTGTTTGTTTAACACTGGCAATACGCCTGGCAACGCGATGCTTACTTCATCGGCTTGCGTGTTTGGTTCTGCGCCATATTTAATTGATGCGCCACTAAAAATTTTAGTATTGGTTTTTAATTGTGTGTGGGTTTCTAACCCAATAACGACTTCCCAATTATTGTTGACCCATTCCATTATTTTGCGCCCTCAAAAGCCGTTAAGTCAGGTGTTCTGATATGCCAGTCTGTTACTTGCTGATAGGCATGCGCAACATCTAACATACGTGCCTCATCAAAATAATTGCCCATAATCTGCAAACCGACAGGAAGGGGCTTTCCATCACTATTTGGTGAAAAGCCTGCAGGAATACTCATACCTGGCAAACCCGCCAGATTGGTGGCGATGGTATACACATCTTGCAGATACATGGCGACTGGATCATCGGCCTTTTCACCTGCTTTAAAAGCGGTGCTAGGCGTAGTTGGCCCCATAATCACATCACATTGTTTAAATGCCTGCGTAAAGTCATCCGCAATTAAACGGCGAATTTGCTGGGCTTTTAAATAATATGCATCGTAGTAGCCAGCACTTAACACATACGTACCAATCAAAATGCGGCGTTTGACTTCTGCACCAAAGCCTTCAGCGCGGCTTTTCATGTACATATCCATCAAATCGTCATATTCCGCAGCACGGTGGCCGTAACGCACACCGTCATACCTTGAAAGATTAGAGCTGGCTTCAGCTGGCGCAAGCACGTAATACACAGGAATCGATAACTGGCTATTTGGCAGTGAAATATCCACCGTTTCCGCGCCTAATTTACGATATTCAGCAATGGCCTCTTGCACCACTTTTGCCACATTGGCGTCTAGGCCATCGGCAAAATACTCTTTTGGCAAGCCAATTTTTAAGCCTTTTAACGGCTGATTGCCTGCCATTTTATCTAGGCCGCGCGTGTAATCTTCCTTAGGGCGATTCAAGCTGGTGGAATCACGCTCATCAAAACCTGCCATCACGTTCATCATTAGCGCGCAATCTTCTGCACTTTTCGCCATTGGTCCTGCTTGGTCTAAGCTAGATGCAAATGCAATCATGCCGTAACGGGAAACCAAGCCGTAAGTGGGTTTTAAACCTGTAAAACCACATAAACTCGCTGGCTGACGGATTGATCCGCCAGTGTCAGTGCCAGTTGCTGCCGCGCAAAGTCTAGCCGCCACCGCTGCAGCAGAACCACCTGAACTGCCACCTGGCACACGATCAAAATCCCACGGATTTTTAACGCCGCCAAAATAGCTGGTTTCGTTAGAAGAGCCCATGGCGAATTCGTCCATATTGGTTTTACCCAAATTAACGGCGCCTGCATTATCAAACTGTGTAATTACATGCGCGTCGTACGGCGCCACAAAATTCGCCAACATTTTAGAGCCGCAAGTAGTTTGCCAACCTTTGCCGCAAAAAATATCTTTTTGGGCGATTGGGATACCTGTTAACGGCTCCGCTATGCCGTTTGCAATGCGCACATCTGCGGCTTTGGCTTGCGCTAAAGTTTTAGCCGAATCTAATGCAATATAAGCGTTAATGGTCGGGTTAAATTGTGCGATGCGGTTGAGAAAAATTTGCGTCATTTCAACGCTGGAAATTTCTTTTTTAGCCAGCATTTGGCTAAGTTGTTTTAAACTACTGTTGATCATTTTTAGTCTATTCAATCACTTTTGGTACTAAATATAAGCCGTTATCTATTGCGCGCTCATCTGAGCCATTACCAACAAGCGGCGCATTAGCTTGAAAAGCGGCGCGCTGATTGGTTGCGGTCACCACATCATCGCGCAAACGTTGCACTAAATCTTGCGAATGCGACATCGGCATAATGCCAGTGGTATCAACCGCTTGCATTTGTTCGATTAAACCTAAAATACCAGTGAGTTTAGTCAGTGTTTGATCGGCTTCTTGTTCGCTAATTTCTAAGCGCGCCAAATGTGCAATGCGTTTAATATCGGTAATGTTAAGAGCCATGACAACGATTCAATTTGAAAAATTTAAGGAGTTATTAAAATAGTATTTAAAGTTTTGACGTTTGTCACAAACTGCCACAATAAACTTAGTAATAAACTTACGTGGTAAACATTAGTAATAAACTTCAATTACAGCTTAATTTTAGCTGTGATTTACGTTATTATACCTTGATTTTAAAGCATGCTTTAAGTTGCATCTGCGGCATCTTTGTCGCCACACAAAAACACAGGATAAACAATATGCTTGGTTTTATAAACAGTTACTTCTCTAATGATTTAGCCATTGATTTGGGCACAGCCAATACCTTAATTTACGCACGCGGCAGAGGCATCGTACTAAATGAGCCATCTGTGGTGGCGATACGCACCGAAGGCGGGCCAAACGGCAAAAAAGTATTGCTGGCAGTTGGCTCAGACGCCAAGGGCATGTTAGGCCGCGCACCAGCGAATATTCAGGCGATTCGTCCGATGAAAGATGGCGTGATTGCGGACTTCACCATTACCGAGCAGATGCTCAAATACTTTATCCGTAAAGTACACGAATCGCGCTGGTTTTCGCCCAGCCCACGCATTATTATTTGCGTACCAGTTGGCTCAACCCAAGTAGAGCGCCGCGCCATTAAAGAGTCAGCCGAGCGCGCGGGCGCAAAACAGGTATTTTTGATCGAAGAACCAATGGCAGCTGCAATCGGTGCCGATATGCCCGTAGCGGAAGCAACTGGCTCGATGGTGGTGGATATTGGTGGCGGCACAACTGAAGTGGGCGTGATTTCGCTCGGCGGTATTGTGTACGCCAAATCGGAACGTGTTGGCGGCGATAAATTCGACCAGGCCATTATTGATTACATTCGCCGCAATTACGGCATGCAGATTTCTGAACCGACTGCCGAAGCGATTAAGAAAAGAATCGGTTCTGCTTTCCCAGGCTCTGAAGTACTAGAAATGGAAGTAACCGGTCGCAATCTTGCAGAAGGTTTACCACGTAAATTTACCATTTCCAGCAATGAGATTTTAGAAGCATTAACCGAGCCGCTGAATGCAATTGTGGGCGCAGTAAAGGGCGCATTAGAGCAAACGCCGCCAGAATTGGGCGCAGATATTGCTGAAAAAGGCATGGTATTAACCGGTGGCGGCGCATTGCTGCGTGATATTGATAGGTTATTAGTGGAAGAAACCGGTTTGCCAGTGATTGTGGCCGAAGACCCGCTAACTTGTGTTGCACGCGGTTGCGGACGCGCACTTGAAGAGATGGACAAACTAGGTAACGTGTTTGCGAATGAGTAAATGGTCGCTTTTTGATTATCGATTCGTTATTCGACCAGTTGCCATTCAACTAATAACTTAGTGCTGGCATGCTTAAGGGCGTTCATCAAAAACTAGAGCCGCAACAAACCCCTGCTTTTTTCGTTCGTGGCGCAAAGCCGTTTTCGCGTATGGTATTTTTTTGCGCGCTTTCTATCACGATTATGGCGATTGACGCGCGCTTTAATTATCTTTCTCAAGTACGCCAAGGCTTTATTGCCGCGCTGCATCCTTTGGAGATGTTAGCAAATGCGCCTAGCAATTGGGTGCGCGATATGAACAAGTACTTTTCTGCCCACAATCAATTAGTACAAGAAAATTACGCGCTTAAACAGCAGGCGTTTGAACAGCAAGTGCGGCTGCAACGCTTAAACACGATTGAGGCTGAGAACACGCACTTGCGCAGCTTGTTGAATGGCGATATTCCGATTCAGCCTAAAGCGATTCTGGGCGAAATCTCCCACACAGGTCGCGACCCATTTAGCCGCGTGGTAGTGGTTAATCGCGGCAGTCAGCATCATGTTAAAGCAGGCCAGGCTGTGGCCGATTCTAAAGGCGTAATCGGCCAAATCACCCGTGTTTTCCCATTTAGTAGCGAAGTGACGCTGATTACCGATAAAGATTTGTCGATTCCTGTGCAAATTGAGCGCAATCAGCTGAGAGCAATTGCGTTTGGCGAAGGCAACAACACGTTAGATATCCCTTATTTGCCTGCAAATGTGGATATTAAAGTGGGCGATAAACTAGTCACTTCTGGCATCGATGGCATTTATCCCGCTGGCTTGGCAGTGGCAAAAGTGACCCAAATATTACAAAATGCTGAATCGCCTTTTGCTAAAATTATTAGCACGCCAGTAGCAGAAGTAAGCAACCACTTACAGCTACTCATACTAGAATTGCCGCAGTCGAAAGAAATAGTGCCTAGTATCCAACTGCCAATATCAGAAAATGATGCCAATTTAAAAAATCAAGCGACTTTGAAAAAACCAGCGGCAGGCGTAATTTCTACGCTAAACAATAAGGCTAAGCCCAATGCGCCCAACTAGCCTGGTTGCCATTTTTATCACGCTGCTGATTGCGCTTTTATGCCAGCTTTTTCCGTGGGTTGGGCAAGGTGTTATTTTTAGGCCTGATTTCATGCTGGTTGTGATGCTGTATTGGCTGTTGCGCGCGCCCAATCTTTGCAACGTGAGCACAGCTTGGGTCATCGGTATATTAGTCGATTTAGCGACTGGTAGTTTGCTTGGCCAGCATGCATTAAGTTTTACTTTAACGGCTTTTTTCGCCTTAAGTTATCAGCGCAGGCTGGTGTTGTTTAATCCATGGCAACTTGTTGGGTATGTATTTGCATTACTGATGTTTGAACGAATATTACTGCTGATTTTAAAACTGTTTGAAGGTAACGATAACCCAGGCTGGGCTTACTTTTTACCGGTTATTTCAGGGTTAATACTCTGGCAGTTGATGATTTTAATGTTTGGTGCATTAACGCGCCCTAAGACTAATTAGCTTTTTTGCACTGCTTATATGGCTTACAGTAACGAACTTAAAAATCACAAAAATGAGTTGCACAACTTTAGGCTAAGGCTTGCTGTGCTGGGGTTTTTAGTACTAATTGCGTTTAGTATTCTGGCGTCTAGGTTTTATTTTTTACAAATTTACCGCTACGATTATTATCAGACGCTGGCCGAAAATAATCGCATCTCGATTGTTCCAATCGCACCCAATCGCGGCTTGATTACCGATAGAAATGGCGTTGTATTGGCGCATAATTTCTTTGTTTATACGTTAGAAGTCACGCCCTCAAAAATACCCGATTTAGAGGCAACGATTGCTGAACTAGCGCAACTGGTCGAAATCAACAGTGTTGATTTAAAACGCTTTAAAAAACTAAAAGCGCAAAGTCATCACTTTGAAAGCGTGCCCCTACGTACGCATTTAAACGAAACTGAAGCAGCAAAATTCGCAGTCAATCGTTATCGGTTTCCCGGCGTTGAAATCAAATCGCGGCTTTTCCGGCATTACCCGCACGGCAAATTGGGCGCGCACATGATCGGTTATATCGGGCGTATTAACGATAAAGACCTGATTAAATTGGCTGAAAAAGAAGTGTTGTCCAATTACAAAGGTTCCGATCACATTGGCAAAAGCGGTATCGAGCAATCTTACGAAGCGGAATTGCATGGCACAACTGGTTTTCAGCAAGTAGAAATTGATGCCGATGGCAAAGCTGTGCGTGTGCTTTCCAGTACTGCACCCGTTTCTGGTAATAATCTGGTGCTGTCAGCCGACATTAAGTTGCAAGAAATCGCAGAAACTGCTTTTGGCGAGCGCCGTGGCGCGTTGGTAGCAATTAAACCTAGCACTGGTGAAGTGCTGGCATTTGTAAGTATGCCTACGTTTGACTCTAATTTATTTGTTGATGGTATTGATGTTGAAAACTGGAAACTTTTAAATGAATCTTTGGACAAACCCATGATTAACCGCCCATTGCGCGGTATCTATCCGCCAGGCTCTACTTTTAAACCTTTTGCTGCATTAGCAGGTTTAGAAGCTGGTAAACGCCAACCACCTTTTAGCATCAATGACGCGGGCTATTTTACTTTGCCAAATAGCAGCCATCGCTATCGCGACTGGAAAGCTGGCGGACACGGTATTGTGGATATGCGCAGAGCGATTACCATTTCGTGTGACACTTTTTTTTATGGTTTGGCGATGGAGTTGGGGATTGAAAAATTAACCGATTTTGTGCGTCATTTTGGCTTTGGACAAAAAAGCGGCATTGATATTTCTGGCGAAGTGGGCGGCTTATTGCCCACACCAGAATGGAAACAACGCCGTTTTAAGCAGCCTTGGTACAAAGGTGAAACGGTTATTGTTGGTATTGGTCAAGGTTATACGCTAACCACACCCATGCAATTGGCACAAGCAACCGCTATTTTGGCCAACAAAGGCGTTGCCATGCGCCCACGGCTTTTATCTAGCATAGTTAACAGTAAAACTGGGGTCAAAAAATTCAATCCTGCAATCGTTAACAATACAATCCCATTAGAGGATAAAAACTTGGAAATTGTAAAATTGGGCATGATGGATGTTACTTTACCCGGCGGTACTGCTGCTAGCGTTGGCGCCAATGCTGGCTATAGCATTGCTGCTAAAACTGGTACGGCGCAGGTGATTGGTATCAAACAAAATGAAAAATACAATGAAAAATTGGTGAATGAACGTCATCGCGATCACGCCTTATTTATTGCCTATGCACCTGCAGAAAACCCCACTATTGCTGTGGCTGTCATTGTTGAAAATGGCAGTCATGGTGGTTCTACAGCTGGCCCAATCGCCAGAAAAGTAATGGATTATTATTTGTTGGGTAAATTGCCCGTTATTGAGCCCAAAGAGATGAAAGCGGTGAATCCAGAAGCTGGCATTAATGCTGATACACCCAGTCAGCCAATCGAAAATGCATCTGAAGAAGAGCATGATGACTAAACTTTCTATGTTTCATGCACTGGCATTGATGCTTATATTTTGATGATGAATAAGTTAATACAACGCTTTTTTAAACATATTGATTCGTTTCTCATCAGTTGTTTACTATTTACGCTATTAGTCGGTCTGTTTGTGCTTTACAGTGCATCCGGCCAAAGCCTTGGCAGGGTAAGCTCGCAGGCCATTAATATCGGCGTCGCGCTGGCCGCCATGTGGCTGGTTGCTAATATTCAACCGCAGTTGCTAGAGCGTATTGCGGTACCCGCTTATCTGTTGGGCGTAGTATTGCTGATAGCTGTTGCGTTATTTGGCGACATTAGCCACGGTGCACGGCGCTGGTTGAATCTAGGCTTTACCAAGATTCAACCTTCTGAAATCATGCGTATTGCAGCACCCATGATGCTGGCATGGTTTTTTGCCAAACGCGAGGCCAGCCCGCGCGTTAGGGATTTTGTGATTGCAGCAATATTATTGGCAATGCCTGTTATGTTAATTATGAAACAGCCCGATTTAGGTACTTCGCTATTGGTCACATCGTCTGGTTTTTTTATCTTGTTCCTGGCAGGGCTTAGCTGGAAATTTCTATTAGGCGGCGCAGTGGGCATTGGCGCACTAACCCCTGTTTTTTGGTCCATGTTGCATGATTATCAACGGCGTAGAATTGAAATTCTGATTGACCCTACACAGGATCCATTGGGTGCAGGTTATCACACCATTCAAGCCACCATTGCCTTGGGTTCGGGTGGCGTCACTGGCAAAGGCTGGCTCAACGGCACACAATCACAACTGGATTTTTTGCCAGAACGCACCACTGATTTTATTTTTGCGGTTTTTGGTGAAGAGTTCGGCATGATTGGCAATATCATTTTACTGGTTTTATTTAGCCTAATTATCGTACGCGGTTTAATCATTGCCAGCCAAGCACAAACTACATTTAGCCGATTATTGGCAGGCAGTATCACACTTACATTCTTTACTTATGGCTTCGTTAATATCGGCATGGTGAGTGGCATACTGCCCGTAGTAGGTGTACCCTTGCCATTAATTAGTTATGGCGGCACATCGATGGTGTCGCTATTTATTAGCTTTGGCATTTTAATGAGTATACAAACCCACAAAAAATTAGTGGCATCCGGATAATGATTCATGATTAAAATATTTTTAGTACTATTTTGCACCCTGTTTTTATTTGCCTGCGGCGGTGCAAAAACGACTAAACCCAGTCCAGCTGCAAAACCACAGACCAGCACACCAGCTACTTCCCCCAAACCTGGCGGCTATTATTTAGATGATGGCCCTGGTGATAATCCACCGCAGAATATTGACAGCATTCCCAACGCAATCCCCAAAAAAGAGCCTTATTCAGCACGTACCAATAAGCCTTATAGGGCGCTAGGCACAACGTATACACCGATGACTAGCTGGCAACCTTATAAAGAACGTGGGGTGGCGTCCTGGTACGGCAAGCGCTATCATGGCAAAAAAACCGCCAGCGGAGAAGTTTATGATATGTATAGCATGTCGGCCGCGCACACCACCTTGCCGCTACCCAGTTACGTTAAAGTCACCAACCCCGCCAATGGACGTTTTGTGATTGTGCGCGTTAACGATCGCGGTCCATTTAAAGGCAGCCGTATCATTGATTTATCCTACGCAGCCGCTTATCAATTGCGCTTTGCTTCAGTTGGCAGCACAGTGGTAGAAGTAGAGGCAATCAATCCAGACAATACGGCCAGTTATAGCCAGCCTGCCACTCAAAAAACTACCGTGCCTGAAAAATCAACTGCGACGCAAACCACACAAGCCAATATTGTGACAACCGCCGTAAACACACCTTCTGCAACGATTCAATATTTTGTGCAGGCAGGTGCGTTTAAAAATGAAGACAACGCACAAACCCTTGCCAAAAGGATTCAAGCCTTAGAAATTGCGCCAAATGCAGGTGTTAACAGCGTGTATAATAATGATTTGTACCGCTTAAAACTTGGTCCTTATGACAACAAACCAGAGGCTGAATTAGCTGCCGCAAAAATTCGTCGGCAACTTAATTTACCCGCTATTATCATCAATTAATAACAGGCTACTCCATCCCAATTTATGCGTATTTCACCCAATATTTCATCTGCTGTTTTAACTTTCTCAGCCACCGCGGCTTTATTTTTAAGTGTTACTTCAGCAGTGCACGCAGAGGTTGCGCCACCTCCTTCTTTGGCAGTAAAAGCTTATTTACTGCAAGATTTTAACAGCGCCACGCCAATCGTCTCATATAAAAAAGATGAGCGGATTGAGCCTGCATCGCTGACTAAAATCATGACGGCTTATGTGGTGTTTGACGCCATTCAACAAGGCCATATAAAGCTGGATCAAACAATACCAGTTTCAGAAAAAGCCTGGAAAGTTGAAGGCTCCAAAATGTTTATTGAGCCCAATAAACCAGTGACGGTAGATGAGCTTTTGCACGGCATGATTATTCAATCAGGAAACGATGCATCGATTGCATTAGCTGAAAGCGTGGCGGGTGCGGAACAACAATTCGCCGATATGATGAATAAGCAAGCTGCAAAAATGGGTTTGAAAAATACGCATTATATGAACGTTACTGGCCTGCCAGATAGTAATCATTACACCACCGCAAGTGATTTAGCCTTACTATCTTCCGCACTGATTCGAGATTTCCCCTTAGAATATCGGCGACTTTACTCGGTTAAGGAATACACCTATAACAACATTAAGCAACCAAACCGCAACCGTTTATTGTGGCTCGATGCCAATGTTGACGGCATGAAAACTGGCCATACTGATAACGCTGGTTACTGTTTAGTTTCATCTTCAAAACGTGGTGATACACGATTGGTTTCAGTGTTATTAGGCGCTGTTAGTGAGGCAATGCGCGCGTCTGAGAGTCAAAAATTACTCAATTATGGTTTTCAGTTTTATGAATCAACCTTGGTTTATAAACAATCTCAAACCGTCAATACCTTACGCGTATTTAAAGGGCACGAAAAAACCGTTGCCGCCTCTTTATCCAAAGATTTCTATCTTTCTTTACCAAAAGGCGATTATGCAAAAGTAAAAGCCAGCATGATCAGTCAGCAACCGCTGATAGCGCCTATCAAAGCTGGGCAGGTTATCGGCAAAATCACCTTTAGTCTTGATGGAAAAATCATCAATCAACAGAATTTACTGGCGGCTAAATCGGTTGAACAAGCAGGCTTCTTTGGCAGAGTAATCGATAGCATTCGCTTATTGATTATGTAATTGAATTTTACAAAAATTATGGCAGAAAATCCCAATCAACCAGCTAATTTGGCCGAAAATGCAGAAACCTTGATTGAGTTTCCATGTGATTTTCCGATTAAAGTGATGGGCGAAACACATCAGCATTTTACGCAAGAAATAATTAAAACGATTAAAGCATTAATGCCAAGCTTTGATGAGGCAGATATTGAAATGCGTGGCAGCTCTGGTGGCAGATATATCAGCCTCACTTGCACTGTTCATGTCACTTCAAAACCACAGCTGGATGCCATTTACCGCGCCTTAACGGCTCATGCCATGGTAAAAGTTGTGCTGTAAACCATGCAAGTGCTTGACCGCGATTTAGGTCGCACCGATTATCAAACAACATTGGCCGCCATGCAAAACTTCACGGCGAATCGCACCGCCGAAACGCCTGATGAATGTTGGTTAACTGAGCATGATAGCGTTTACACGCTAGGTTTAAATCGTCAACATACGCGTTTTCCCAACAATACAATTCCTGTTGTGTTGGTCGATCGTGGTGGAAAAATCACCTATCATGGCATTGGTCAGGTGATTATTTACACGCTGATTGATTTAAAACGCCGCCAGTTAAATGTGCGGCAGCTGGTACAAATTATGGAATCTAGCATGATTGAATTACTAGCCCGCTATAATATTAATGCTGATACCAAAAAAGACGCACCTGGCGTTTATGTGTGGTTAGATGCGCAGCATAAAAAAATCGCCTCGCTCGGTTTGCGCCTTAAAAATCAATGCAGCTATCATGGCCTGAGTTTAAATGTGGATATGGATTTAAGCCCTTTTAGCGCGATTGACCCTTGCGGCTACGCGGGATTGCAAATGACGCAAACAAAAGATTTAGGCATTGAAAAAACGCCGCATGAATTGGGGCAAGCATTAATGCAATTATTGAAAGAAAAATTAGCACATGTCTAATATTGTTACAGATGATTCGTCTGCTATAAACAATACGCCCGCCAAAAAAGTTGCGGGCGTTAAGCAGATTGACGCAGAAAAAACGGCGCGCATTCCTATCAAGATTATCCCTCATCCCATGCTGCGTAAACCAGAATGGATACGCATGAAAGTGCCTGATAGTCGGCGTTTTCAAGAGATTAAGCAGGTATTGCGCGACAATAATTTACACACCGTGTGCGAAGAAGCCAGTTGCCCTAATATTGGCGAGTGCTTTAGTGGCGGCACCGCTACTTTTATGATTCTGGGTGATATTTGCACTCGGCGCTGCCCATTTTGTGATGTTGCGCATGGCAAGCCGCTTGCCCCCGATATCAATGAACCAGAAAATCTGGCACGTACTATTGCGCAAATGCAGCTTAAATATGTGGTGATTACCAGTGTAGATCGTGACGATTTAAAAGACGGTGGCGCTCAGCATTTTGTGGATTGTATTCGTGCGGTACGCGCAGCTTCGCCTTCCATTAAAATTGAAATATTAGTGCCTGACTTTCGTGGTCGGCTAGATATTGCCTTGCATATTTTACGCCATGCGCCGCCCGATGTGATGAACCATAACCTAGAAACCGTGCCACGGCTTTATAAGCAGGCGCGGCCCGGTTCTGATTATCAAAACTCACTGAATCTGCTTAAAGCGTTTCACGCCATGTATCCAAATGTGCCGACAAAATCTGGCCTGATGCTGGGCCTGGGCGAGACAGATGATGAAATTGTGCAAGTGATGCAGGATTTGCGCGAGCATAATGTTTGCATGCTCACGCTCGGGCAATATTTGCAGCCCAGCGTTCACCATCTGCCTGTGATGCGCTATGTGGAGCCAGCTATTTTTGATGATTTAAAGCAAAAAGCAGACTTGATGGGCTTTAATAACACCGCCAGCGGCCCGATGGTAAGAAGTAGTTATCACGCTGATACGCAAGCACAAATGGTTGTATAGTCGCGCGAGCGCAGATTGGATGTTTAGTCGCGCAAGCGCAGCAAATGGTATAGTCGCACAAGCGCAGCAAATAGTATAGTCGCGCCAATGCACTAAAAGATCAGTTAAAATTAGAGTAGTGCAAGCAAATCATATTGCTTAAAACAAAAGACAAAACAACAGGATAAAATAAATGGTTCCACATTTAACTACTGCACTCAATGGCCCATTACTCACGCTAGAAAAGCGTATGCTGCAAGCGATGCCAAAAATCGAACATTGGTTTCGTTCACAATGGTTAGAATACGCATCGCCATTTTATGCTTCGGTCGATTTACGTAATTCAGGTTTTAAATTAGCGCCAGTAGACACCAATTTATTTCCCGGTGGATTTAATAATCTAAATCCAGAATTTTTGAGTTTATGCGTGCAGGCAGCGCAAGTAGCGGTAGAAAAAATATGCCCAGAAGCGCATCGCCTGATGATTATTCCTGAAAATCATACCCGCAATACTTATTATCTGCGCAATGTGGTTGAGCTAGTTAATATCATGAAAGCGGCAGGTTTAGATGTGCGCGTAGGCAGTATTAACCCCGAAATCACTGAGCCTACCACGCTTGAAACGCATGATGGGCATACACTTTTGCTGGAACCTGTAGTGCGTGTAGGCAATCGCCTTACGTTAATCAATAAAGAGCTGGGCGATTTTGATAGCTGCGCGATATTGCTGAACAACGATTTATCGGGCGGCGTGCCAGATATACTCAAAAATCTTGAGCAGGAATTAATTCCACCATTGCATGCTGGCTGGCACGTTAGACGAAAATCGACGCATTTCGATGCATATAACCGCGTAGTTGCGGATTTTTCGGCACTTTTAGATATTGATGAGTGGCTGTTGAATCCTTATTTTGAAACCTGTGGCGAAATTGACTTTCACGCACGTACTGGCGAAGACTGTTTAGCGCAAAAAGTAGAAGAATTACTCAACAAAATAAAAATTAAATATGTCGAATACGGCGTAACGCAAGAGCCCTTTGTGATTGTAAAAGCCGATGCTGGTACTTATGGCATGGGCATTATGACAGTGAAATCACCGGATGATGTGCGCGATTTAAACCGTAAAGCGCGCAATAAAATGTCGGTCATTAAAGAAGGCCAACCAGTATCTGAAGTGATTATTCAAGAAGGTGTCTATACATTTGAAAGCATTAACGATGCGGTTGCTGAGCCTGTTGTGTATATGATGGATCACTTTGTGATTGGCGGTTTTTATCGCGTGCACACTGGCCGCGAAGCGGATGAAAATTTAAATGCACCTGGTTCCCATTTCGAGCCACTTGCGTTTGAAACGCCATGCGGTTTGCCAGATTGCGCAGGCGAGCCAGATACTGTGCCAAACCGTTTTTATGCGTATGGCGTAGTGGCGCGTTTGGCTTTGCTGGCTGCCGCGATTGAGTTGCAAGAAACCGACCCTTTAAATACTTAAGCAATCAACTTAACCATATAAACCGAACAAGATTTACCCATTAAAGTTAACCCCTAAAAAACGTGAAATTTCTTTTTATTCTAGACGCTTTAAATAGCCTTAAAAGCTATAAAGATACCAGCATCGCTATCATGCGCGAAGCGGTTAAACGTGGCCACAGTTTATATGTCTGTCATCAGCATGACATATTTTTGCGCAACCAATTGGTTAAAATTAAAGCTGGTGAATTTAGTTTTAGCGAAGGCGATAGATGGTACCAATTGGGTGAAAACCAGGAGTTGCTGCCCACCGAATTTAACGCGATTTTAATGCGCAAAGACCCGCCGTTTGATAATGAATATTTATATAGCACCTATCTGCTGGAATTAGCCAGCAATCAGGGCGCGCGTGTTATTAATAATCCAGCAGCAATTCGCGGCTGGAACGAAAAATTATCAGTGGCTAAGTTTGCGCAATTTGCACCTGAATTTTTAGTGACGGCTAACAATGATTTAATTCGCGCTTTTTTAGCGCAATACCAAGACATTATTGTAAAACCGCTGGACGGCATGGGTGGTGCTGGTATTTTCAGGCTGACTGAAACTGACCCTAATATTGGCGCGATTTTAGAAACTGCCACCAACTTTGGTTTGAAAACGATTATGGCGCAACGGTACTTGCCCGCTATTTTGCAAGGGGACAAACGCATTATAGTGATTAACGGCGAGCCGCTGCCTTTTGCACTGGCGCGCATACCTAAAATGGGCGAAACGCGTGGTAATCTGGCTGCTGGCGGCACTGGCGTTGCGCAGACATTAAGCGCACGTGATATAGAAATCGCAACAACTGTTGGTAAATCACTTAAGCAAGAAGGCTTATTTTTGGTTGGGCTAGATGTGATTGGCGATTACTTAACCGAAATAAACGTTACCAGCCCTACAGGCATGGTAGAAATTGCCGCACAGACCCAAAATTTACATTTTCCGTGCAATCCAGCAGCAATTTTCATGTCTGCGCTTGAAGGTATTTGCCAGCCTTAATCAAGTCGCGCTATAGTGGTAGTTATGCGCTTAATATCTCTATTTGCAATTTGCTTGCTGCTAACCTGCTGCACCAAACCAGAACCCATTCACAATACCCAAAGTTACGTATTTGGCACGTTGGTAGATATCACCATTTATGGTGAATCAGAAGCCGAGGCAGAAGCGTTGGCTGGTGAAATCATTCGCGATTTTCAAGAGTTGCACAATCGCTTGCACGCTTGGCGCCCCAGCGAAATCGGCGCACTTAATCATGCTTTTAAACGCGGGCATTTACCCATAAAGATTAAGCCAGATATCACCGCCATTATTTCAGATGCTACCGCGCTCTCCATTCAATCAAAAGGCGCATTTAACCCGGCCATCGGCGCACTTATTAAGACTTGGGGCTTTCAACATGATGAATTTAAACCCGTTAAGATTGATGACTATCAAATAAAAAAACTAGTCAAAAACAATCCGCAAATGGTTGATATTGTGATTAAAAATGGTAAAGCATCCAGTCAAAATCCTAGTGTGCAATTAGATTTAGGCGGCTATGCAAAAGGCTATGCGCTGGATATAGCGCTGCAAAGCTTGCGCAGCCATGGTGTTAAAAACGCATTAATTAATATTGGCGGTAATATTATTGCGTTAGGCAAACACGGCGACCAACCTTGGCGCGTTGGCATTCAACACCCGCGCAAACCTAGCGCGATTGCCACGCTAGATTTGGATAGCGGCTGGGCCATTGGCACTTCTGGCGATTATCAACGTTATTTTGAGTTGAAAGGTAAGCGCTATTGCCATATTATTGATCCTGCAACAGGCTATCCAGTGTCAGGCGTGCAAGCGGTGACTGTACTGATTCCACCGCAGACAAATGCGGGCACATTATCCGATGTTGCATCGAAACCAATTTTTATCGCAAAACCCAATGAACGCGCGCAAGCAGCCAAAGATATGGGGGTAGAAAATTACTTAATCATTGAATCGAGTGATAAAATTACCATCAGCGCCGCAATGGCTAAACGCATTAAATGGCTAGATGCCGCTACTGCGAAGCATGTTACCCAAATTCAGCCTTAATCTAAAAAATATCCAGTTTAGCCATTACCCAAAACCATTAATGGGCGATTGGCTGGTAATATTAGTTGGCGTAATAGGCGTTGTTTTAATGTTTCAGTTCTTTTGGGTTACAACGCCCGCAAGCCAGCTTAAAATCAGGCAAGCCAGCCAAGTTATCGGTATTTTTGATTTAAACCAGAGTCGCGAACTGCATATTAAAGGTGCGCTGGGCGAATCACACATCAGCATTCAAAATGGCCAAGTACGTTTTAAACAATCACCCTGTCGCAATCAATATTGCGTGCATCAAGGCTGGTTAAGCCGCGCAGGTCAAGTAGCTATTTGCTTGCCCAATCAAATTAGCCTGCAATTAATGGGCGCAAAAAGTACCTATGATTCGCTCAATTATTAAATTGAAACCTCAAAAAATTAACGCGATTAAAAATCGCTCGATTTTTATTAACACCACTTCTGAGGATCACCAAATTGCAAAACTGACCGCGCTGGCCATTGGTTTGCATATGATAGAAGCGATTTTACCATCGCCGCTACCTGGCGTTAAACCTGGCATCGCCAACATCGTCACTTTATACGTGCTGTATCAATATGGATTTACAACCGCCGCATGGGTGAGTTTATTGCGCGTATTCGCCAGCAGTTTGCTATTAGGTCAGTTTTTATCGCCCACTTTTGTGTTAAGTCTAAGCGGCGCGTTGCTCAGTTTGGCGGCTTTATTTTTTGCTCAAAAATTACCCAGCAAATATTTCAGCGCAGTCAGTTTAAGCATCATCGCTGCGTTTGCGCATGTTACAGGGCAATTATTGGTAGTCAGATTTTGGCTAATCCCGCATACCGGCATTGTTTATTTAATCCCAGTTTTTGCAATTGCTGCGGTCATATTTGGGTTAATTAATGGGTTAATTACCTCTAAAATATTACAGCAGCAATAATTAGATAATGCTATTCCTTACCAAGTTTTTGATCCCCAAGTACGCGTTCCAGCTGAATTAATCGTGACATTACCATTGCCTACTTGCGTTGAACTGGCAATTGGGGTTGCCGTTAGGGTGAAAGTTTGGCTTGCAGCCGTGGGTGATAAACTGATGGTGTATTTATTGTCGTCACTTTTACCCGATGTTTTACCCAGGCCGCCAGTGCTTAAACCATTGTAACCAGCAGTTAGATCGCCAGTATAGACGTTGGCGTTTAGATAGATTTTCTCTTGCGCGTTAGCCAATTGTAAAAGTTCTGTCTGCACTGCCTCGCGGCTCGCGCGAATAACATACTGATTGTAACTCGGTAGCGCAATTGAGGCGAGTATACCGATGATGGCGACTGTAATCATCAACTCAATTAGATTAAAGCCGCGCACATATTTTGATAGTCTAATATTATTGGTCATTTGCATGGTGATTCCCTTGGTTGTTAGTTTGCATTTACAGCACGATCTTTACCGTCGTGCCGTTAATACAGTATTTTAGTTTCTCAGTAATTCAGACCATGAAATACGCCCTGTTTTTGCTTGATTACGTTTTTCATCACCACCAGAGCCAGTGGTTCCATCTGGGCTGGCTGTTATAACAGTTTTACTTGTACCATCGGGGTTAACTGTTGTTGTCGTTGTTGTACCATCACTATTTTTTCTAATACTCACTTGCAAGGTACCGCCATCTGAATACTTAGTGGTGATAGTGGTTAAGTTACCACTTATAATCGTTTGCACATTGATGACAGTACCCGTAGCGCGGAAGCTACCATCGGAAGGGTCATCGGAACCCGCGACAGGGGTTTTATATTTTGATGGATCAGACGGTGATGTGTCTTTTGGCGGCATCGAAGTCCAAGCAGAATCGCCATAGCATTCGCCGTTAGGGTGATGCCAAAAGACTGTGTATTCGGCTAATAATTGTGCATTGTGATTAGCTTTAGTTAAGCGCCAGCCATATTCAGGACGTAATGGTACGTTAAGCTCAATTTGTGCGGCGGTTGTATTACTTTTAATAATCTGAATAGTGAGCGCTCCATTGTGACGTGCGCCCTCAGTGGTGGACGCTGTTCCGCGCGTCGTTACATTGTTGGCGGGTGGGATAACTGGATTATAGAAGGTGCTAAAAGTACTACCTTTTGGAATCTTTTCTTTGTTTACGCAACCAGTTTGCGTTGGGTGCAAACCAACTCTAGTGCTGCCCGCTACAAATCCGCTGCCACCCGCATTTGTCCACCAGTCTTTAGCGGTAAATGTATCCACAGGCATATTAAATTCCAGCTGAAAGTTGGCCGTGGCACGCGTATAGGTAGGCGCATTATTGATGATATTGGTTGCCTGTAACTCTTTGGCTTGATTGCCATACAGCTTGACACTCACATGTGGATTATTGCCCACCGCTAGAGTGACGCCTGGATTCAAATACTGATTATGTACCAGCACTTTGAAACTGGTGGATGTGCTGGTAATCGCGTTGGATAAATTAAGTGAGACATCACTTGCGCGCAACATATTCACACCCGTGACATTAAAAATATCATCGTATTCGTGAAAATGTTTTTTGCTGGCGCCATCATAAGTTGGGTAGTAAATATCTACGTCAAAGTGACCGCCTGCCACCCCACGGTCGGTTGAGGTGAGAGGCGCAATCACATCAGGATTTTGATTGGTGAATGTGGTATTGAGGTTGGTTAATTGCACCAATATAGGCTGGGAACCAACCCCTTCAGTAACTAAGCGGCCTAATGCTACGCCTGAGAAGGTGGTATTTACGTCCCCTATGACAGCACCTGAAGGCAAAACATCACCACTTTCGTAACGCGTTCTATCGGTGTTATTCAGTAACTGATCACCACTTAAATCCAGAAATGGGCTATTAGTAACGCCGCCAGTCAACGCCTCCACTTCCATTAACCAGTTTTCACCTTTTGGTCTTGGCTGTGGGTTAATCACAGTGGGATTGGTGCCGTTAAAATAAAAGCGGCCGTTTTCAATAAACGCACCGTCACCAATAACGCGCTCACCGGCTTTTGGTAATGCTACTTGCCAGCCGATATGGTTTGCCGCACCAGAGGTCCATACCGGTTTGTTGTCAGTAGTGGTTACGCGTACAGGCACAGTTACTGAGCCACTTGTATAGGTTTTTTGAACCAGTGTTTGGGTTAATATTGCCGCGTTTGGAATGGTGGTAGCAGGATCCCAAATACCATAAGCATAATGGGTTGCAGTATCGGTTTCATCGGCGGCAGTTAACATTCTGCCAGTGGCAAAATTAACCATCGTGCCACCTAACGGATGTGCCACCGTGGCAGGAGCCATAGTAATGGCTTGCACAGGATTAGTTGTACGCATCAGTGTGGCAGACCAGCTGCTGTCAGTCGCACTGGTCAGATTAAATTTCCACAGTTTGCCGTCAATATCGCCCGCGTAACAAACATCAATACGGGTATCGCTATTGTTATCGACACAACTTGGCGTGGACAACCCACCGCCAACACTACCAGAAGTAGCAACTTCACGAATAAGTGCACCTGTTGCGGCGTTGATGATAAATAAGGCGGATACGCCACCAGAGTTATATCCATTACCAACGATGACTGCGGATTGCCCGCTACCACTATTCACCTTGCCTATGATTGGTGTGCCATACGTGTATCCCAGATTTCCATAACCACTGCTTGCATTGGTAATCTCCCACAAGCTTTTAGTCGCCGCATCTGCTTCACTGGTGACAATTGGGTTAGTCACGTCTAATGCAAATAAACCGCGACCACCAGCACCTAAACCACTCACCAGTATTTTTTTAGTCAAGCCCGAAATCACCGCATCTGCAACATTTAAACCGCCATCAACAAAGTATTCATGTACATAAGGATTAACGGTTAGTTTTGGCAAGTTTGCCATTAGCATAGACGGCATATATGCCCACAACTCATCTCCCCCTTGTGCGCCACGTGCATCCAAAACATGCAACAAACCATCATTGGCGCCTACAAATAACACAGGCTCGCCATTATTGGGCATATAGAAAGGTCTGGAATGCAGTATATCGCCCAGCACATGTGCGCGGTCGCGCAAAGTACCGCCTTTGGCTATTTCATTGCTACGCTGACCTCGCACATAGTTTAAAACGTTGGTTCTAGCCGTATCAGAGCTACCCAGCAGCGCCTGTTGTGCCGTAGAAAGGCTGGTAAATCGAAAGGGGATTTTTGAACCATCACTTTTGAGTGTGGCTATTTTTCGATTAGTATCATAATCTTGAACATCTAGATGGGTTGCAGCACCACCCGTCCACCATTCGGCTGGGGTATTGATGTCGCCTTCTTTGCTGACGGGATAGGCATATACATTGCCACTCCACTTTTCTCTCAAGTAATCGCTTTTAAATACAATTTCATTGCCACTGGTTAAATCAAAGTTGGTCACTTCTAATTGCGCCAAACTACCCACTGGTTGCGCGGAAGGCGTAAACGCAGCTGCCGCGATGATGTATCCTGTTATAGAGAGGGCAGCGGCTAAAACAGCTAATTTAAAAAATGATTTTTTGGTCATGATATTCTCTTTTACATCGCAAAGTTTTAATAGTTAACACTAAAAACGACTCAATTAATTTCTGAAAAATCCAGCATCAATAAGCATAAAAATTTTAAGCACTGAATCTAGCCCGGAATCTCTAACCCAGAATCTTAAGTACAGAATCTTAAGTACAGCTCAATACGCTATAAACAGTTTGCACAAACTTAAGTGCGCCACGGCTACTTTCGCCGCGGCCAATAATGCGGAATACATTCACTTTATTGCATCCCGCCGAAACCCTGCCACCTAAGGAATTTCCTGAAGGAAGCAGCGTTTTATTTTCGGCTAACAATTCAATCAGATAGCGCTGGTTCGTATTGCTGCCTTGTACCGAATTGGCGGCAGACCATGTCATCGTTAATGGATCTATACTGTTACTGGTAAAATAATTAACAGGATACAATCCAGTCCCGCTAGCATAAGTAGTAAATGCGGCAGACCGATAGTTTGCTCCTGTGGCAAGCCAGCGCTCAGCGATTGCTACGGCAGATTCTGTTTCGTTAAATGCAGCCGACTGGAATTGCAAGTTTGCAGATAAATTCAATTGGCTTTTTGATAAACGCATTGCAGTTACGCCTAATATCATCAGTAAACCCATCACAACGAGCGTGGTAATTAACGACACGCCTTGTTGCCTGCGTTTGGCGGCAGTTTTCCATTTAATTGTTTGATTGCCACTTTGTTTCATGTCCGTTCCTGTCTTATCCTTTAATCTTTATCTATTAATCACGGTTAATGACCAAAACTAAAAATTTCTTAGCTGTACAACGGTACTAAAAACCTGACGCCGAAATCCGTCATTCACCGTCACGTTTTTGTCACCAAGCGCATAGGTATTGGTGTTGGTGTAATTGGTTTCTTTTGCAGTGGCTCTTACTAGCAACCAAATACGAACAGCTACCACATCTGACCACTCTGTGGATGTTGCCGCGCTGTTAATTTGGTCTGCGTTATAAAATCGGGTGTTGCCTGCTGTATCAGTACGGCCATATTGAATTTGCATATCCTCAATGTTGCTGGCAACCAAACTTCTAGTCATTGCTGGGCCAGCGGAGAGTGAAACGCGATATAGCGCAGGCACAAGCGGCGTTTCGGCTGCATCATTGGTGAACGGGCTAACGTAATATAGCGAGGTTTCCACAGCGTAATTAAAGTTGGGTAATTGTGTAAAGCTAGCTGGAGGATTGCTACCTTTAAAGACCTCTGTACGCTCATAAGCTGAGCGCAAATATAATGTTGTACTGTCCAATACTGTAGTTGCTGTTAGCGCTGCGTGACGAACGGTGAATATGTCGCCAGTGCGATAGTTCGCATTTGGGACGCAGGCCGTAACTGAGTTGGTGTCGTTCGTACCCCAAACAGGTTGCGATAAATTGACTGCAAAATCAACACCACAATCACTCGCAACTGTACCAATATTGGTTGTTGGAATATTAGGCGTTGTGGACGAGATGCCCAAATAGCCTGCGTGCAACGCCTCTTTGCGTAACACCTCTATTGCATAGCGGCCATTGGTTAAAATTTCTGCGGCTGCATCGTTGGTTTTTTCGCTAAACAGGCTATTTAAAAAAATGCCGCTCACACTCAGCAAAATGAGTAAACCTATCGCCACCGCAACTAACAGTTCAATAATGGAGAAACCCGATTGCGAGATATGATTGAGGCGACGCATTATTCACCCACCACTTTGCTGGTCGTTAATGACATGGTCTCAGTTGTGCCTGCTGTAGCATAATTAACTGATTTTGCATTATCACGGCGGTCAGTCCAAGATAATACAATGGTATAGGTTGAAGGATTCGTTCCTGCATGCGTAATTTGCCAACTGGCATCGGGTAATGTCGCTTTAACTCTAGTTTGCCAGGCGCTTAAATCGAAACTCGCCAGGCTGGCGGCTGTGCAGTTTGAAGCTTGACAATCTGCGCTTGCACTGCTGGGTGTAGATGACAGCACAGCAACATAGGCGCCAGTTAAAGCAACTGTTTTATTTGCTTCAATGCGTTCAGAGATTTCATCCGCTAAAATAACAGCCTGCATACGTAAATCTGCACTTTTATTCAGCTTTAACGCACTGGCTTGCAAACCTGCCTGCCCTAATAAAGTAAACGCAATTAACACTAAGGCAATCAACACTTCAATCATCGAAAAACCTGCTTGTGCATCACTAGCAAGCAGTAATGCGGCGTTTTGAGGTTTGCGCACCCTCTTGGCTAGGTTTTGTTGTGTTTTATTTGCACTTATATTCATACCGATACTTTCTTGTGTGCTAATACTTGGTTGTTTTGATATTACCAGTTGCCGCTACAGCGGTACTTTTGGTTGGCGCACTCGGCCATGTACCCACCACCGCAACGGTAACTGCTGCTGCGCCGACAGCCCCTTGACTGCCATTTGTATTAAAACGGATTGGTGCGGCAGGCCCAGTCAAGGTGATCACAGTAACATCCACTTTATTTTCTATGCGAATCGGGTTTGGTAATGCCGCAGTGCCTGCATCACATGTGCCGTCTGCATCTGCGTCGTAACAAACCAGCCAACCCCGAACACCCCAATCTGTGCTATTTTGGCAGCCTGTGCCAGCGGCGTTGCTCGCGCAAGTCAAGACGCGTCGGTTAAGCTTAATAGCCTCACTTTTTGCTTGCTGAAGGCTGGCAGACACCGCACTTGAGACGGAATTTAGTTTAATGGAGCGTGTAATTGAAACATAGGATGGCACGGCAACGGCTGAGAGAATACCGAGTATCGCGACGACGACTATTAGCTCAATTAAGTTATAGCCAAGTTGTTTTTTATTTTTTTGCATCTATTTTTGCGGTTTTTAAAAGTTGTTATTTACTCATTACAAATTGATTTTTAAATTTTCCTATAGTCATCAGCAAACTAATACTTTATGCATTGACCGAAATATGCAATTTAATAAAATTAACTGCAAGTAGATTCTGACAAGCGGTTTAAATTTAAGGATAAGCGGAATAAAATGGCTTAAAACGCCCTATATGCGCGGACCTAACTCGATACTTAACGATTATTATTCGAAACATTTTTGCCCTGCTTGATACAAAACGCTTTATGCTAAAATAGCGTTTTTTAACGTGTGACTGCGCCATGTTTAACTGCCAAACAAAAGTAACGATATTGCTCACAGCGCTGATTACATTAACCAGTTGCGGCACCAAAGGCCCTTTGTATATTCCAGAGCAGCGCTACCCGCAAGAAACCAATCAGCCAGCCGCAAACGACAGCAATAAACTGGATGCGAAAAAAACGACTCCAACTCAACCAATTATTAAAGAGTAAATTTAATCGTGAATGCATTTGCTTTAAAAAATGGTGAATTACATGCCGAAAAAGTGGCCTTAAGCCAAATTTCTAAAGCGTTTGATACGCCTTGTTATGTGTATTCTAAAGGGGCATTAACCCAAGCTTTTAGTGATTTTAGCGCAGGTTTAATTGGCACCAATCATCTGGTTTGTTTTGCGGTAAAAGCGAATCCCAATATTGCCATTTTGAATTTATTTGCAAGCTTAGGCGCAGGTTTTGATATTGTATCTGGCGGCGAACTGGCAAGGGTTTTAGCTGCAGGCGGCGACCCACAAAAGATTGTTTTTTCGGGCGTGGGCAAAAGTGCAGATGAAATGCGCGCCGCGTTAAATGCAGGTATTTTTTGCTTTAATGTGGAATCGGCCAGTGAATTAAAGCGATTAAACCAAGTAGCGGGTGAAATGGGCAAAATTGCGCCTGTTTCGTTGCGAGTTAACCCGAATGTAGACGCAAAAACACATCCATATATTTCGACAGGCCTAAAAAACAATAAATTTGGCGTGGCATTTGAAGATGCGATTGCGGTTTACGAGCAAGCCGCCGCCATGCCGAATATTGCGGTGCATGGCGTTGATTGCCATATCGGCTCGCAAATCACTGAATTAGCACCGTTTATTGAAGCACTGGATTTGATTTTAGGCTTGGTGGATGCGCTTGCCGATAAAAACATACCAATTTCGCATATCGATGTGGGCGGCGGTATAGGCATTACTTATTCGGATGAAACGCCGCCTGACTTTAAGCAATATGCCGAAGCGATTTTGGCTAAGTTAACCCATAAAATGGGGCAAAAAAATATAAAAGTGTTGTTTGAACCAGGTCGTGCTTTGGTCGGCAATGCTGGCTTACTGCTGACAAAAGTGGAGTATTTGAAACTCTCGACAAGTAAGAATTTTGCGATTGTAGATGCGGCGATGAACGATTTAATGCGCCCCGCTTTGTATGATGCGTATCACGATATTGTTGTAGTGAATCCGCGCGCAGGCAATACAGAAACATATGAGATTGTTGGCCCAGTGTGTGAAAGCGGCGATTTTTTGGGTCACGACCGCGCGCTTAACTTGGTGGAAGGTGATTTATTAGCCATTAAATCCGCTGGCGCATACGGCATGAGCATGGCGAGCAACTATAATACGCGCGGCCGCGCGGCGGAAGTGATGGTAGATGGCAACCAAATACATTTGATTCGTCAACGCGAAAAAATCACGGATTTATTTGCACTTGAGCAGTTATTACCTATAAAACCAGCTTAAATAATCGCAAGTACTTCACGGCCGATTTTTGCTTTTTTATTTTTAGTTTCACCCATGTTTAAGTAGGTGTAAAATCGTGCGCAAGAGTCACCAAAACTCTTACTATAAGTAATTGAATTAAATAATAGTTATATAAATTTACCTATCACAATTTAAGGCAGATGAAAATGAATCCATTGGTAATTGCCTTGATGGCGATGATGGTGCTTTTTTCTGGCTGCGCCTCATCTGGTGGTGCAAGTTCTAGTGTAAATAATGGCGGCTTACCTGAAATCGCAGCTGATAATGAGCCAACTTATGAGCCATTGCCCGACATGGTTGCAGCTGAGTAATTTATTAAGCAATAAAAAAGCGAGGCGCCTTATATTATTTGGCCTCGCTTTTTTGTTTGTTTTTTAGTGTTAACTTAGGCTTTAATCAAACGTTTTTAGTCAAAAATCACCGTTTTATTGGCGTATAACAAAATGCGGTTTTCAATATGCCAACGCACGGCTTTGCTTAATACAATGCGCTCTAAATCGCGGCCTTTTTGAATCAAATCTTCCACTTGATCGCGGTGCGAAATGCGGTCAATATCCTGCTCAATAATCGGGCCCTCGTCTAACACTTCTGTCACATAATGACTGGTGGCACCAATCAATTTAACGCCGCGTTCAAACGCGCGATGATAAGGCCGTGCACCGATAAATGCAGGCAAAAATGAGTGATGAATATTGATGATTTTTTGCGGATAACGCGCGACAAAATCGGGCGACAAAATCTGCATATAACGCGCCAGCACAATTAAATCGATGTTGTAATCGGCAAACAATTTAAATTGCGCCGCCTCAGCCACCGCTTTATTGTCTTTGCTAACGATAATATGGTGAAAATCAATGCCATAAAATTTGACCAAGGCTTCGGCATCGCGATGATTGCTGATAATCAACGGTATTTCGCACGCCAATTCGCCACTTTTATGCCGATGCAATAAATCGGCCAAACAATGGTCATACTGCGACACCATAATCGCCACACGCGTTTTATGCTCAGACATTTTAAGTTGCCAATGCATGTTAAATTTGCTGGCAATTGGCTCGAATGCTTGCTCAAAGGCACTTTCTGCCAAGTTAAAATTCGCAATATCCCATTCCACACGCATTAAAAAGAGATTATTTTCTGCATCTTGGTGCTGGTCTGCGTGTAAAATATTAGCATTGTGCTGATATAAAAAATCGGCAATCGCCGCCACGATGCCTTTGGCGTCTGGGCAAGTGATCAATAGGGTTGCAGTATTTTTCATAGATTTTACAAACGATTGAATTAAAAACGATTTCTTGAAAACAGTGCCATTATACCGAATTATAAGGATTAACTAATCACCAGCGTTAACCATTTAAATATGAGCGAAACCATTACAAAACCAGCTACCACAGCGCCAGCCGATATCGTTTTAGCCAATCCGCGTGGCTTTTGTGCCGGCGTTGATCGCGCAATTATTATTGTGGAACAAGCCTTAGAAAAATTTGGCGCGCCGATTTATGTGCGCAATGAAGTGGTGCACAACAAATTTGTGGTGGATGGCTTGCGCGCCAAAGGCGCTGTTTTTGTGAATGAACTAGACAAGATTCCCGCTGGCAGCACGGTGATTTTTAGTGCACATGGCGTGTCTAAAGCGGTTAGAAAAGAGGCCGAAGCGCGCGGATTAACTGCCTTTGATGCGACTTGTCCGCTAGTGACAAAAGTGCATATTGAAGTGGCAAAAATGCGCCAGGCTGATATGGAAATTGTGATGATTGGCCACAAAGGCCACCCGGAAGTCGAGGGGACGATGGGTCAAGTCGAAAATAAGCCATCAGATGACGACCAGCCTGAAGATGATGCAGTTAGCTTGGGCATGTATTTAGTTGAAACGCCCGATGATGTGCAAAACTTAACGGTTAAAAATCCTGAAAAACTGGCTTATGTGACGCAAACCACGCTTTCCATGGATGATGCGGCGCTGGTGATTAACGCACTTAAAGCCAGATTTCCACTGATTCAAGCGCCCAAAAGCGATGACATTTGCTATGCCACGCAAAACCGTCAAGATGCGGTCAAGATTATGGCGAAAGATTGTGATTTAGTGATTGTGGTCGGCTCACCGAACAGCTCAAACTCAAATCGATTAAGAGAAGTGGCACAAAATCAAGGCATTGAAGCTTATATGGTGGATAACGCCAGCTATTTAAAAGCCGAATGGCTGGTTGGCAAACGTAAAATCGGTGTATCAGCGGGTGCGTCTGCGCCTGAAATCTTGGTGAAAGAAGTAATTGCCAAGCTGCAAACTTTAGGCGCAGCCAATGTAACTGAATTACACGGTGTGATAGAAAGCGTGGTTTTTCAGTTGCCTAAAAATTTAGTTAACGCACCTTTAAGTGTTAACCCAACTTCAAGCGCAAAATAGTTTAATTAACACTTTATTTATCCACCTTTTTTAACGTGTTTAACAACTTTAAAATCCCAATTTCCGCACTTGTGCTGATTCATACCCAAGATTTGCAAGTGCTCATCATGGAGCGTGCCGATAAAGCGGGCTTCTGGCAATCGGTTACTGGCAGTGTAGAAAACGGTGAAACACCCAAACAGGCGGCGATTCGAGAAGTGCTGGAAGAAACTGGATTGGATGCCAATCAATACGATTTTCAGGATTGGCAAGCCAGCAACATATACGAAATTTACCCGCATTGGCGCCATCGTTACGCGCCTGGTGTAGTGGAAAATACTGAACATTTATTTGGGTTAACCTTACCCAAACCTTTACCGATTACACTAGCCCCTAATGAGCATATTCGTTACGAGTGGGTAGATTGGCGTGAGGCGGCAAAACGCGTTTTCTCCTGGACGAACATTGACGCGCTGAAAAAATTAGGCGAACGCCATCGCTTAACTTTATAAATCCTTGATTTTATATCTCTTCTTTCAATAATCGTGTTCGCTTTATAAAAAACCCCTTTATAAAAAATAAAGTTATAAAATAAACCATTCTCGTATCACAAGCTCAAACTCACATGCAAACACAAGCGTTAAAATCGATTCCGATTAAATTTGAAAAATTTCAAGCTGTTGATGATGCCGATTGTCAGCGCCGCATTATTGCTGCGCGCAACAAACTGGGTAAACGCTTAGTGATTTTAGGCCACCATTACCAAAACGAAGCAGTGTATCGCCACGCCGATTTCACAGGTGATTCGCTTAAACTATCGCGCTACTGTTCAGATTTAGACGCTGAATTTATTGTGTTTTTGGGCGTGCATTTTATGGCAGAAGTGGCCGATATATTAAGCCGCCCAGAGCAAGTAGTGGTATTGCCAGACTTAGCTGCAGGCTGCAGTATGGCAGATATGGCTAATTTAGCCAAAGTGGAACGTAGCTATCGTGAGCTGAATAAAGTGCTGAATTTTGATGAAACAATAACACCCGTTACCTATATCAATTCAGCCGCCGATTTAAAGGCGTTTTGCGGTGAGCATGGCGGCATTGTTTGCACCAGCACCAACGCGCCAAAAATCTTAGAATGGAGTTTTGCGCAGCGCGAAAAAGTGTTGTTTTTTCCCGATCAAAATTTAGGTCGCTGGTCTGGCCATAAAATGGGTATTCCATTAGAACAAATGCCGATTTGGGATCCTGATCAGCCGCAAGGCGGCTTAACGATTGAAGAAATCAAAAACGCTAAAATCTTGTTGTGGAAAGGCCATTGCGCCGTGCATCAAATGTTCAGGCTGCAAAATATCACTAAATTCCGCGCCGATCATCCCGATGGCTTTGTGATTTCACACCCAGAAGCGCCGTTTGAGGTGTGTTTAAATTCGGATTTTGTGGGCTCGACTGAATATATCTTAAGAACGGTGAGCGAAGCTGCGCCCAATACCAAATGGCTGGTGGGCACCGAATTAAATTTGGTTAATCGTTTGGCTGAGCAAATGAAACCGCAAGGCAAATTGGTGCAGTTTATGAGTCATGTGGTGTGCGAATGCTCGACCATGGCGCGTATCGACCCGCAGCATTTGGCCTGGACGCTGGAAAACTTGGCGGAAGGTAATATCGTTAACCAGATTAAAGTGCCAGAACACGATGCGAAACTGGCTAAACTGACCTTAGACCGTATGCTGGCTGCATCATAAGTGAGCGATTGCGATTTATGTAAACCCAGCCTGCACCAAATTTTGTGGCAAGATGATTTTTGCCGTGTGGTGCTATTAAACGATGTGGATTATCCCGCTTATTGCCGCGTTGAATTGCTCAAACACGTGAAAGAAATGACCGACTTAACACCTTTGCAACGGGCAAAAATGATGAAAACGGTTTTTGCGGTTGAATTAGCGTTAAGAGAAGTGACTAAAGCCGATAAAATCAATTTAGCGAGTTTAGGCAACAAAACGCCGCATGTGCATTGGCATGTGATTCCGCGTTTTACATCTGACCGTCACTTCCCTAATTCGCATTGGGGCAAAGCGTTGCGCGAAGGTCAGCCATTTATTTTAGACGCCGCGGCGCTAGAAAATTTAAAACAAAAAACTAAAGCGCATATTGAATGCGCTTTGCAAGTGGATTAGATGTAAAGTTTATTAAAAGTTAACCCATTTTTAGCGTTAACTTTTAACGCTGTTTTATTCGGCCACTGTTTTATTCAACCACCAATCGATTCACCACGTTGCCATTGATTAAATGGCTTTCAATAATCTCATCAATATCGTCGTTATCCACAAATGTATACCAGATCGCTTGCGGGTAAACTACTAGCAATGGACCTTGTGCGCATCGGTCAAAACATCCCGCGCGATTAATACGCACCTTGCCTTCACCGTTTAAACCAAGCTTTTTCACGCGCAATTTCATATAATCAAACGCAGCTTCGGCGCCCTTATCCTGGCAACAAGCTTCACCATCTGGGCGTTGATTTAGGCAAAAAAAGACGTGATTTTTAAAGTAATTTTTCATCAGAAATTAAGTTTTTTCTTCATTTTAAGTTAAGCCAATAAGTATTCAGTGTGCGGTTTAACATAATCTCGTAATGTCCATCTTTGTAGCTGACGGGCAATGCATCTGTTTTTTGAAACCGACCTTTTTTGTAGAGTTTAAGCCCTTCAGGCGCTTGTATCATCAGCGTTCCGTTTACAGGCTCCGAGAGGTAAGGCAGCTGACCATCTTTACTGGGAATCGATCGAGCTGCCATACTAATCAAGATATTTTTTGATTTTCTAATGGCAACAGCATCTAAACTTTGCACTACTACAACTGCATTTTTTGTATTGAGTGAAAAAGTGACATCGTTTAGTGTAATTGTTTCACCGCCAACCCATCCTGCTATTGCCTGTGTTTGCGTAGCGTTAATTAGCATAGTTTCTTTTTGCAGGTCGCGTTTTAACTCATTATTGTTAATATTTTCCGTATCGATTGCTAACATAGAGTGGTTTGGATCGTTAATTACAGTCGCCGATTTAGGCATAAGCGATTTTTTCAACCACGGCAATTGTATTGTCGCGGGCATGGCGATTTGCAACTTACCTAACTCGCTTGCGGTTCTTAAAAAAATTGAATTTTTAGGGGTAACCTCTTGATTAAACAAATTTTTGCCTAAATCCAACACATAAGTTTTATTCGCCTCTTTAACATCGCCGCGTCTAAATATTAATGCGGCAGCTGGCATGGTTGCCATCATGGCTGGATCATTGTAACTATTCCAATTGGATGCGCTACCTGCGGCATTTGAAGCCTCAATCGGCTCTTGTGCGTAAGCGTACAGCATCATGGCATCCCAACCCTGAAAGCTTGCTTTGCTGGCGACATAAATTGGTAAAGTATGCCGATCTGGCGCGGGGAAAGGATCAGCATTCCATTCAGTTACGCTGACTGGCTTTGCCACCACTTGCGCCGCTGCTAGCCAATGCGTTAAATCGGGCGTTACAATTGGATTGGTTGCAAGGCTGCTGGAATCTTGATAGGCATGCGCATCGATAATGTCGCCATCCGTTAAGGCTGGCAGCGAACTTAATGGATTATTGCCCCATGTATTGGTTGTCGCTATTGGCACTTTAAGGCCAATGTCTTTTAAATGCTTAATCATCCTGATATTAAACTGATGTTCTAAATCATTTAAAAATAATTTAGAAGAGCCGTGCTGCCAAGAACGCCAAGTGCTGTCTATTGATAATTGATGATTGAGAGCAAACTTTTCTGCCGCGTGCATATAAAGCTCGGAATGAGACTTAACACCTTTATCTGGCAGTAAACTATTGCCAAAATGATGCGTCACATCATTTTCATTGGTAATCAATACGGCAGCAATTGCTGGCTCATCAATTAACTTTTTATGTGTATATGGATTAAGATGCTCAAGATACGCTGCATTAAATTCACGCATTGCACGCTCAATAGTAGGATTGACATAATTAAATCCTTTTAAATCTGCCAAGCCGTTCGCTTGGCTGATTTCTGAAAAATGCGTAATGGCATCAGCTGGTTTAAAAGCGCGCTGCACATGCAAATCCAGCCAAACATAAATGCCTTCATCTTTTAAACATTTAATCCACCAGTCAATTTTGTCTAACGCTTCTAAATTGAGCGTTTTAGTATCCTGTTGATTGTCGCCCCCAAACACGTTTGGGACGACCCAAGGAGAATCCATATGATGCAACCTGACCAAGTTAACACCTAATGCGGACAATCTTTTTACCTGCTGGGTAACTTGTTGTTTTGGCGTTTGAAAAATCGTATAAGCCGCAATATTAACGCCCCAGAATTTTGCTTGCGTGCCATCCTCGAATACTAGCTGCTCACCTTTTGCTTGTAAAAAACCACGTTTGCCAGCAGGTCGCTCTGCCGCATTTAAAAAAGACAAATCCACCGGAGATGAAGATTTATCTAGCAGATTACGATACCAATTTTGGCTGTCTACAATGTCAAATTGTTTCGCTTTATGAACAATCGGTTCAACAATCTGGCTTTTTACAGCAGTCAAATACAGCCCTGCAACAAGACATATCATCACAATCAAACTGAATCGATAATGTCGAATGCCTGATTGAATTAAATACGCAATTGGCTTCATTCTGAATAAAGACTATCTTCCTGAGTAAAAGTCCAAGTACGGGTGATGTCTAAAATATCGGTATTTTTCTGCATTTCCTCTGTGAATTTGGCGTAAGGTGCGGCCAAATTCAGAATATTTTTGGCGGCTTCATCCAAAATCTTAGAGCCAGAACTTCTTTCAATGATGATTTTTTCTATACTGCCATCTGATTTAATCGATACCGTCAGTTGCAATTTGCCGTATATTTTTTGATTTCTGGCCGCTTCTGGATAATTCATATTACCAATGCGTTCCACTTTTTGCCGCCATGCTTCTAAATACATTGCGTCACTGGCTTCTTTGGTGCGCGACCCTAAAAATCTTCTTTTTGGCCGCTTTTGATATTCATCCTGCTGTTTGGCGATTTGTGCTTCTAACTGATCAATCTCAATACTTGCTGCAATTAAATCGGCCCGATTTAACGATTTGGCTAACGCTTTTTGTTCGCCTTGCTCTGGTTCTGCTGAGGCGGCATTTTGTGTAGGGTTTGAATCTACTTTTTTAACGGCGTTAAGCTGTGTTAGCAGCTCTTGTGCTTGTTTTTCTAAAGTGCGCACCCGCTTTTGCTCGCGCGCTTCCAGTGCCTGTAACTTAGCTGCTTTGGCTGCGCTATTCGCCTCGACGCTTGGCTTTAACTTTACTTCTGTGGTTTTTTGTTTGGGTGCTGGTAACATGGTTTTCATTTGCCGATTCGAATCGGTATTGCCGCCACGATCTAAATTTGCCTGCGCCAATAATTCTGCTTTATCGGGTACGCTTTTCGTTTTTGCATTCACCAGCACAACATTTAAAGAAGGTAATTTATTGGCAAGCCGTTTAAGTTCTGGCTCAAAATGAATGGTTAGTATCACCGCATGCACAATAATAGAAATTGCAATGGCAACGCTTAGTGCGCTGATTGTTGTCACGCTGTTGGCAACGGCAGACCGAGCTGCACTTTCAGTTTTTTTTAGTTCATTCTGTTTAAGCACAGCACTCAAACTTTTATTTTTCCGTTAAAGACACGCTTAATGCATCTAGGATTTTTTGATGCACGCCGCCAAATCCGCCATTACTCATCACCAAAATATGATCATTTGGCTTGGCAACAGCACAAATTGCTTGTATCAACATGGGCAAATCATCAAACGTTTTGGCTTTATTTGCAATCGATTTTAATGCGTCCGCCGCATCCCAACCCAAATTTGCGCCATAGCAAAACACCAAGTCCGCCTCTTTTAAGCTGGCTGGTAACGCAGCTTTCATCACGCCCAATTTCATGGTGTTGCTTCTGGGTTCTAGCACGGCCAGTATACGCGCCCCTGTCGATTTAAAATCGCCCACTTTGGCACGCAAACCAGCCACTGTCGTTTCGATTGCGGTAGGATGGTGCGCGAAATCATCATAAACCGCAATGTTGTTCACCACACCTTTAATTTCCATGCGGCGTTTGACGTTTTTAAATGCAGTTAATGCCGCAATGCTCAGTTGCGTAGAAACGCCCACGTGACGCGCCGCCGCAATGCTAGCCAGCGCATTCATGCGATTGTGTTCGCCTAGCAAATCCCACATCACGCGCCCTTGCAGTTTGCTTTGATGCATCACATCAAAACTACCATCACCGCTGGCATTATCAGCTTGCCAATCGGCATCTGTGCCAAATTTTTCCACTGGCGTCCAGCAGCCTTTTTCAATCACTCGGTTTAAACTGGATTCTTTACCGTTCACCACAACCAACCCTTGTTGCGGAACAGTGCGCACTAAATGGTGAAACTGCTTTTCAATCGCCGCCAAATCCTCAAAAATATCAGCGTGGTCAAATTCCAGATTATTGAGCACGACGGTACGCGGATGATAATGCACAAATTTTGAACGTTTATCAAAAAACGCGGTGTCATATTCGTCAGCTTCTATCACAAAAAAAGGCGAGATACTGTTGCTATCCTGCTTTGGCGTTTGTGGCAAACGTGCCGAAACATCAAAGTTTTGCGGCACGCCGCCAATTAAAAAACCGGGTGCTAAACCTGCATATTCCAATATCCAGGCCAACATAGACGCTGTGGTGGTTTTGCCATGCGTACCCGCCACTGCCAACACCCATTTACCTTGCAACACGTTTTCATTCAGCCATTGTGGTCCAGAAACATAAGACAAACCAAGATTTAAAATTTCTTCCATTAACGGATTGCCGCGCGAGACAACATTGCCAATTACATAAATATTCGGTTTAAGTTTGGTTTGCTCAGGCAAAAAACCTTCAATTAATTCAATACCCTGCGCTTGCAATTGCGTACTCATTGGCGGGTAAACGTTGGCATCACAACCTGTAACCCGATGCCCTGCCTGCTTCGCCAGCACCGCAATACCGCCCATGAATGTGCCGCAAATACCTAAAATGTGAATGTGCATTAATTGTTTACCAAAATTTTATACAGTGCTGTATTTATAAAATAAATATCGCGGCCTTTTTTTGTTAATTGGAGAATATTTTTTTTGTCAGAAGAGAGTCTTTTCAGATATTTAGTGGCTGTAATTCTTGAAATATTAATGTCTTGTTCTAAAAAAGATATCTTTGTATATGGGTACTTAAACAAATGATTGATTAAATCTTGACTATAAAAATTGTAATTGTCTCGGATATGATGCTTATAATTCATCATTGCATCTCGAATAGCCAAGATTTTACTCACTGTTATGTTCGCTGTATTTTCGACTGCATCAAGCATGTATAGTATCCAAGGCTCCCAATTGCCATCATCTCGCACAGATTGTAGTAGTCGATAATATTCTTGTTTGTTTTGATTAATATAAGAACTTAGATATAAAACAGGAATATTCAATAAGTTCTGTTGAACCAAATAAAGCACATTAATTATTCTTCCAGTGCGTCCATTCCCATCATAAAAAGGATGAATTGTTTCAAACTGATGGTGAATAATTGCCATTTTTATCAAGGGGTCTAGCACAATAAAAAATGGATCATTGATAAACTTCTCTAAGTCTTGCATTAACACTTCAATTTCCTGCGCTTCTTGGTGTGGCGTATAAACAATATTACCTGTATCAGTCTTTAGTGTTGTTCCAGACTGTGTTCGAAAACCAGCGTCATTACCTTCTAATACTGCTTGAATCTCTTTAATATGATTGGATGTTAGCAATCCCGTGTCGCGAAGCAGGTTGTAACCTTTATGAAGCGCCTCTACATACCTTTTTACTTCTTTTGCTGCTGGATTTTGTTTATCTGGGAATATGCCCTGTTGAAATAGCTCATCATGCGTTGTAACAATACTTTCTATTTCTGAGCTCTCTTTAGCCTCTTGAATAGACAACGTGTCAATCAAAACGCCTTGATTTGGAATACTTGCAACTATGCCTTTTAGTTCAGCAAGGGCTCTATTGGCACTCGCCAATTTTTTCATAATTGATAACGTCTCAAAGGTAACTGCTTCTAACTCAGCAATTTGCCGCACGAAAATAGTTGCCCTTTTAATTTGTTCTTTCATCAGTACATTGTATACATATTATGTTTTTAATGTATACGAAACAAGTTTTTCTATACAAATAAAAAGCGATATATATACTAAACTGGTATATTTATCCTAAATTCGGACTTAGCCAGCGCTCTAAATATTCTTTTGGCAAATCTCTGCGCTTTGCCATGTCTTCTAACTGATCCATGCCGATTTTATCTACACTAAAATATTTGGCTTGTTTATGCGCAAGGTAAAAACCCGAAACGGCGGCGGCGGGCAACATGGCAAACGATTCAGTAAGTTGCATGCCAATTTCTTCTGCTTGCAGCAGGTTAAACATATCGGGTTTTACCGTGTGGTCTGGACATGCTGGATAGCCAGGCGCTGGGCGAATGCCTTGATATTGTTCTTTAATTAATGCGGATAAATCCAGCTTTTCATCTACGACGTAGCCCCATAAATCGGTACGTACGCGTTCATGCATATATTCGGCAAAGGCTTCTGCAAAGCGATCAGCAAGCGCTTTAAACATAATGCCGCTGAAATCATCATTGGCATCGGCGAAGCGTTTTTCTATTTTTTCTGTACCTAAACCAGCCGTGACCGCGAATAAGCCGATGTAATCATCAACTGTATTTTCAACATTTTGACCTTTAGGTGCGATAAAGTCGGCCAAACATTGGTTTGGCCGCGGCGCGCCATCGATAACTGGCTTAACACTTTGCTGACGCATGCCATAGTAGGTAAAGGCGATTTGGCTGCGGGTTTCGTCAGTGTAAATTTCAATATCGTCGTCATTCACTGTATTGGCAGGCATCAGCGCAATCACGCCATTGGCGGTTAACCAGCGGCCATCGATGATTTTTTTCAGCATCGCTTTGCCTTCGGCGAATACCTTGGTGGCAGCTTCACCGACAACTTTATCGGTTAAAATCGCCGGGTAAAAACCCGCTAAATCCCAGGTTTGAAAGAACGGCGCCCAATCGATATATTGCGCAATTAGATTTAAATCGATGTTTTTAAATACGCGACGGCCGATGAATTTTGGCTTTACCGGCGCAAATTCCCCTGTAAATGTAAGCTGCGTTTTGTTTTTACGCGCATCTGCAATGGTAAGTAGCGGCACGCCTTTTTTGTTGGCATGTTGCGTACGTGCTTTTTCGTAATCCGCTTGAATCTCGGCTAAATACGCACCGCGTGTTTCAGGTGTGAGCAAGTTTTGCATTACCGTCACAGAGCGCGAGGCATCTGGCACATACACAATGGGGCCATCATAAAATGGTGCGATTTTCACTGCGGTGTGCGCGCGTGATGTCGTTGCGCCACCAATCAACAAGGGCGTTTTTGCATCGCTAAAATGCGGATCGCGCTGCATTTCTTTGGCGATATAAGTCATTTCTTCTAGCGATGGCGTGATTAACCCACTTAAACCAATAATATCGGCATTTTCCGCTTTTGCCATGGCTAAAATCTCCGCCGCTGGTACCATCACGCCCATATTGACCACTTCGAAGTTATTGCATTGCAACACCACGCTGACAATATTTTTGCCAATATCGTGTACGTCACCTTTCACCGTGGCAATCACAATTTTGCCTTTGGGTTTGGCAACTATGCCTGTACGCGCCTCATCAAGCGCTTTTTCGGCTTCAATAAACGGGATTAAATGCGCCACTGCGGTTTTCATCACCCGCGCAGACTTAACCACTTGCGGCAGGAACATTTTACCTTGGCCAAATAAATCGCCCACTACATTCATGCCGTCCATCAGTGGGCCTTCAATCACGTGAATTGTACGGCCACCTGATTTCTCAACCACCACACGCGCTTCTTCGGTATCTTGCACAATAAAATCGGTAATACCATGCACCATGGCGTAACTAAGGCGTTTTTCAACAGGTACTAGATTTTCAGGCGTTCCGCGCCACTCTAAAGTAGCCGCTGCTTTTTTGCCGCCAGCCACCAACGTACCGGCGACTTCAATCAGCCGTTCGGTTGGCGCGATTAAATTATTTGGGTCAATAATACGGTTAAGTACCACATCCTCTACACATTTTTTAAGCTCTGGCGCCAAGTCATCATAAACGCCCATCATGCCCGCGTTAACAATGCCCATGGTCATGCCGGCTTGAATCGCGTGATATAAAAATACGGTATGAATCGCCTCGCGCGCTGGGTCGTTGCCGCGAAAACTAAAACTCACGTTTGATACGCCGCCCGAAATTTTAGCGTGCGGCAGGTTTTGCTTGATCCAGCGCGTGGCTTCAATAAAATCCACTGCATAATTATTGTGTTCTTCAATCCCAGTCGCAATGGCGAAAATATTCGGGTCAAAAATAATATCTTCTGGCGGAAAACCGGTGCTGACCAATAAATCGTAAGCGCGTTTGCAGATTTCAATCTTGCGCGCATACGTGTCGGCTTGGCCTTTTTCATCGAATGCCATCACAATCACCGCCGCGCCATAGCGACGGCACAACTTGGCTTGGCGTAAAAATTCCGCTTCACCTTCTTTCATGGAGATAGAATTGACAATCGCTTTGCCTTGCACGCATTTTAAGCCCGCTTCAATAACTGACCATTTTGAAGAGTCAATCATAATCGGCACGCGCGCAATATCGGGCTCACTGGCGATTAAATTGAGAAAATGCGTCATGGCTTTGATGGCATCTAGCATGCCTTCATCCATATTAATATCGATGACTTGCGCACCGTTTTCGACTTGCTGTCGCGCCACGCTTAACGCTTCGTCGTATTGCTCGTTAATAATCAGCCTTGCGAATGCTTTTGAGCCCGTGACATTGGTGCGCTCGCCCACATTTACATACAGCGAATTTTCATCAATGATAAATGGCTCTAAACCCGATAGTTTAGTGACTGGCTCAAAGCTGGGGGTTGCACGCGGTAGCAAGTTTTTTATTTCGTTATAAATAGCGTTAATATGCGCTGGAGTCGTTCCGCAGCAGCCGCCCGCCATATTTAAAAAGCCGCTATGCGCGAACTCTTTTAATAAGTTGGAGGTGATATCGGGCGTTTCGTCAAAGCCCGTGTCGCTCATTGGATTCGGCAAGCCTGCATTTGGGTAAATACACACAAATGTATCGGCGATTTTGGATAATTCTTCTACATAAGGCCGCATTAAAGTGGCGCCTAACGCGCAGTTAAGTCCCACCGTCAGTGGGTTTGCGTGGCGAATCGAATACCAAAATGCGGTAACGGTTTGACCTGATAATATGCGCCCCGATGCATCGGTTACGGTGCCTGAAATCATAATTGGCAATTTATAGCCGACTTCTTCAAAAAACGTATCAATCGCAAATAATGCCGCTTTGCAGTTGAGCGTATCGAAAATGGTTTCCACCATTAAAATATCTGCGCCACCTTCTACCAGCGCGCGCGTTTGTTGTAAGTAAGCGCTTACCAGTTGGTCAAAGCTGACATTGCGCGCCGCTGGGTCGTTTACATCGGGCGAGATGCTGGCAGTTTTTGGCGTTGGGCCTAACGCGCCCGCCACAAAACGCGGTTTATCGGGCGTGCTGTATTTTTGGCAAGCCGCTTTGGCCAGTTTGGCAGATTGCACATTCATTTCATACACCAGATGCGCCATGTGATAGTCGTCTTGCGCAACGGTGGTGGCGCCAAAAGTATTGGTTTCAATCACATCTGCGCCTGCGGCTAAATATTGCTCGTGAATTTCTTGAATCACCTGTGGCTGCGTTAAGCTTAAAAGCTCGTTATTGCCTTTTACAAACAACTCGCGCTGGCCCACTGGCGCTTTAAAATCGGCAAAACGCTCGCCTCTATAATCCTCCTCGGTCAGCTTGTATTGCTGAATCATAGTGCCCATCGCACCATCCAGAATTAAGATGCGCTGTTTCAGTAATTGGCGAAGTTGAATTTCAACTGGACTAATGGCCGTAGATTGCATGCACGCTTTCAATGCTTGATATCGTTATAGTCCTTTATTTTAACATGTTGTCAGACGATGAATGCGACTGAATAATCGCGATAACCAATAAAAAAAGCGACGCATTGCATCGCTTTTTTAAGGGAAAAACTAGGTTAAGGCGTGATTATTTTAGCTTTTGATTCACATGTTTTTTATGTGATCGATGCATCGCTTTTACTGGGGCTTTAGCGTTTGATGCTGGCGCAGTTGCTGCTGCAGCTGCCTCTTTTGCTGGTGTCGCATCTGCCGCCATCGCGCCTATGCTTAGTGTTGAGGCAAAAATGCCTGTTAATAACAGGGTTAATAATTTGTTCATGATTGTTTCCTTTAAGTTAACTCGTTTTTGATGATAAAAAAAGCTTATTTACTTTCTTTTTTAGCGCTAGGCATTAGTTTTTTTAGCGATGCCTTAATGCCTGTCTCTTTTTTAACGGGCGTTGTTACTGCATTTTTCGCTGTTGCTGCATCCACTGGTTTAGCGGTATCTGCCGCCATTGCACCCAGGCTTAAACTTGCTGCAATTAAACCTACCGTTAATGCTGATAAAACTTGTTTCATTTCAATCTCCTAATCTATATAAAAAATATTGCTTCACTTTTAGTTTTAGTATTTCCACTCTCAAGCCAGCCAGGTTTTTGCTGCCTGTGAATCAAACTATACGCAGCCAAACTTACAGCAAACTGACGAAATTTAATTTGGTTGATTTATTTATTGCGTTTTATACTCAACACATGCGCATATTTATTGTAGAAGATGATTTTGTATTAGCAGATGGCCTGAAAAATTCGCTGATTCAATCTGGCTATGCCATCGATTTAGCCAATAACGGCGCAGAGGCGGACAGTATTCTGGTGTATCAGGCATTTGACTTGGTGGTGCTGGATTTAGGCTTGCCAAAATTGAGTGGTTTTGAGGTGTTAAGGCGTTTGCGATCGCGCGGCAGCAAAACGCCTGTGCTTATTTTAACGGCAAACGACAACGTAGAAGACCGCGTAAAAGGGCTGGATTTAGGCGCGGACGATTATTTAAGCAAGCCATTTAATTTGGCCGAGCTAGAAGCACGTGTACGTGCACTGATTCGGCGTGGTCAAGCGAGCGGCAGCGCAGTAATTAACGTAGGCGGTTTAACATTTGATAGCGCAAACCGCAGCGCGACCTATCTGGATGTAAATCTGAATTTATCCGCACGCGAATTGGCGGTGCTGGAAGTGTTAATGTTGAAAGCGGGCAAACTGGCCAACAAAGAACAAATGCTGGAAAAGCTGTGCAATTTTGATGCCGATATCAGCGACAACGCGCTTGAAGTCTATATGCATCGGCTGCGCAAAAAATTAGAGCATACCGACATTAACATCCGTACTGTTCGCGGCCTGGGTTATTTGTTAGAGAAAATAAGCGCCAGCTGATTTTTTTATTTTGATTATTGATACATTTTAATGATTAACTTTAACTTACATTTTCCGCAAAATTCACTTAGAAACCAATTATTTAAGTGGTTATTATTGCTTTTGTTGCCGCTGATTTTTATCTCGGCCATCGCTGGTTATTTTCTAGCCAATCATTTCACTAGTCAAATTTACGATAAATCGTTATACCGCACCGCTCTGGCGCTGGCTGATCAAATGGATATCGACACCGCGCAGATTCAAGTACATCTGCCGCAAATCGCCAAAGATTTACTGGAGTTCGATGAAGAAGACAATGTGTATTTTCGTATTATTGGACCAGATGGTGATTTGGTTGCAACGCACACCAGCTTGCCTTTGCCTAAAAAATTTCCGGTTGCAGGCCAATATCGCTATTACCAAACCAGTATCAATGACGACGATTTGAGGGCGATTGTGTATGCGCTGCCGTATAGCGAAATCGGTACCAGCAAAAAAAATATTTACGTGATGGTGGGCGAAACGCAGCAAAAACGCGCGCAAATGGCAAATGAAATTATATTAAGTATGCTGCTGCCACAGTTGCTGATTATTTTTCTAGTTAGCGCGTTGCTATTTTTTGGCATCAAACGCGGCCTAAAACCTTTGCATCAACTTAAAATAGAATTAAGCACACGCGGCAGCAGCGATTTAAGCCCGGTAGATAGCACCAGCGCGCCCACAGAATTAAAACCTTTATTAGGCAGCTTTAATGAGTTGCTGCTTAAAGTCAGTAACAATATAGCCAAGCAGCAACGCTTTGTTGCAGAGGCTTCGCACCAGCTTAAAACGCCGCTTGCCGGCCTCAAAACGCAGGCAGAGCTGGCTTTAAGAGAGAAAAATCCTGCAAAAATAAACCACGCGCTGGAACAAATCAATTTGGCCAGTGGTAATTTATCGCATTTAATCAGCCAATTATTAAGCCTGACCAAGGCGGAGCCGGGTGGTGCGTTTTATTTAGATTTTGAGCCTGTGGATTTGCGTCTATTAGCACAGTCAGTGACTGCCGATTGGGTGGTTGCTGCATTGCAAAAAAACATTGATTTAGGTTTTGTGAGTGATAATCAACATGTATTGATTCAAGGCAACGCCATTTTATTGCGCGAATTAATGAATAATTTAATTGAAAATGCCATTTTGTATACCGATATCGGTGGCAATATTACCGTAGGCACCAAACAACAAAACGCTAGCGCAGTGTTTTATGTACAAGACAACGGTATTGGCATTGCTGCGGATCAGCAGGATTTAATTTTTGAGCGGTTTTACCGCGTATTGGGCACGCAGCAGACTGGCTGCGGCTTAGGCTTGACCATTGTGCAGGAAATTGCAGAAAGACACTTTGCAGCGATAAGCCTGTTTAGCGAAGGCAATGGCAAAGGTTCGCTCTTTTCTGTGTGCTTTCCAGCCGTTTAATTAAACTTCGCCGCGTCTGTATTGCACCGCCTCTGCAATGTGCGCGGGCTTAATGGCAATGTCGCCAGATGAATCGGCGCCAGATAAATCAGCAATCGTACGTGCCACTTTTAATATGCGATGATAAGCACGGGCAGACAAGCTTAGTTTCGAAATGGCGGTTTTTAACAACATCAAACCCGCTTCATCGGGCTGGCAATGCGCATCTATTTCTAAACTACCTAGCGCAAAATTAGCTTTGCCTTGACGATTAAGCTGAATTTGGCGTGCTTTTTCGACTCGCACACGGATTAAGTCGCTGCTTTCGGCTTGATTAGCGGCTATTAACTCGTCTTCTTTTAGCGCTGGTACAGTAATTAACAGATCGATTCGATCTAAAAGCGGCCCAGAAATTTTAGCGCGATAACGCGCAATATTATCGGGCGTGCAACGGCATTTATTGTTGAAATGGCCTAAATAACCACATGGGCAAGGATTCATCGCAGCTAGCAATTGAAACGATGCTGGAAAATCTGCTTGTCGTGCCGCGCGCGAAATGGTGATATGGCCACTTTCTAACGGCTCACGCAATACCTCTAATACTTTTCGATCAAATTCTGGCAATTCGTCTAAAAACAATACGCCATGATGCGCCAGCGAAATTTCACCGGGACGCGGAGTACCGCCACCGCCGACCAAAGCCACGCCTGACGCAGTATGGTGCGGTGAACGATAAGGCCTGCGCTTCCAGTTTTCTAGTTTGTACGCACCGTTAAGTGACTGAATCGCCGCACTTTCTAACGCTTCTTGCTCCGTCATGCTCGGTAAAATACCGGCAAAACGGCTGGCTAACATGCTTTTTCCTGTGCCAGGCGGACCGCTCATTAACACACTATGTCCGCCAGCGGCGGCAATTTCCAATGCGCGTTTTGCCTGAGATTGACCTTTTACCTCATTAAAATCTGCATAAAACCTACTTTGTGCTGGCGTATCTGACACATATTGCTGCAGCAGCGTATGCCCACTTAAATGTGCGCACACTTCTAATAATGAATTGGCTGGATAAATCAGTGCATCTTTGACCAAACTGGCTTCTAATGCACTATTTTGAGGCAAGATAAACGCGCGTTTGTGATGAGCGGTTTTATGCACCATATGATACGTCATGGCTAATGCACCGCGAATTGGCCTTAACTCACCAGTTAACGCCAATTCACCGGCAATTTCATAATGCTGTAATGACTCTTTTGGAATCTGTCCGCTGGCAGCCAAAATACCCAGCGCAATCGGCAAATCATAACGCCCGCTTTCTTTAGGCAAATCGGCAGGCGCTAAATTAACCGTAATACGTCTGGCGGGGAACTCAAATTGTGCAGTTTGAATGGCTGCACGCACGCGGTCTTTGCTCTCTTTTACCTCGGCTTCAGGCAAGCCAACAATGGTAAAACTGGGCAGGCCATTTGCCAGATGCACTTCTACCACCACTTCTGGCGCATCCATGCCGCTTAAAGCGCGGCTATGCAAAACAGCTAAACTCATTTTTGCTTAAGTTGCTGCTCTTGTTTAAGTTTTTCTTCTAGTGCTTCCAGCTTTGTTTCTAGTTGCGTTAATTGCTCGCGCGCATGTCGCAACACTTCAGTTTGCACATCAAACTCTTCACGCGTTACAAGCTCCATTTTGGTGAGAGCGCCCTTAATTAGTGCATGCACATTTTTATCCAAGTCTGCCAAAGGTGATGATTGCGCCATCTCTTTGATTTTATTAGACAAATCTTCTAATATCGATGATTTAAACATAATGATTCCCCATTAATTTAATACAGTTTAACAGATTTTTGATGGAAATTAATAGGTTAAGTTGCAGCATATAAAATATAACTTATTGATTTATATAGTTATTTTTTTGGCATGCCATTTGCTAGTTAACTATGTGGTTAAAACTACTTAATTTCTCAAAATAACGTTAGGGGATACACAATGCGTAATTCATTATTATCAATCGCTGTGTTAAGCATTTTTGCGGTGCCAACATTTTCATACGCAGAAGACGCAGAAGCAACTACTCCAGCTGTAGCCGCAGCTGCACCAGCGTCAAGTTGGTCTGCTACCAGTAATATCGGTTTTGTTTCAGATTATTACACACGCGGTATTTCTCAAACATTCCATAAACCAACAGTGCAAGGCGGTTTTGATATCGCCCACTCAAGCGGTTTTTCAGCCGGCATTTGGGGCTCTGGCGTTACGCCTAATACTTTTCCTGATGCCAATACTGAAATTGATTTATATGCCAACTATGGCAGTGCAATTGGTGAATCAGGTTTTGGCTATACCGTTGGTTTGATTGGTTATATCTATCCGGGTGGTAGCTGGAGAAACTATCAGTTTTTGACTGATGATGTAGGCACTAAAGGTGCAGGCGTTAAAAAAGGTGGTCGCTGGGATACGTATGAAGCTAACTTCGGTTTATCCTATAAATGGTTAAGTGCTAAAGCATCTGTCACTTTAGGTGATTGGTATGGTGCAGAAAGAGAAACGGGTTGGGATGGCGGCACTAGCGGCACTACCTATATCGAGTTAAATGCGGCTTATCCCCTACCTGTTTGGGGTTTAACTTTGGTTGGCCACGTTGGACATTTAAATGTTGCAGGTAAATTATCCAGCGATCCAAATTTTGCAGGCGCCAATACTTTTGATGGTGTGAATATTACTGAAAACAGCCCTGACTACACTGACTACAAAATCGGCTTAAGTAAAGCATTCAAAATTGCTAACAGTGAAGGCTGGAATGCTGGCTTGTATTATGTGGGCGCCAGCAACGGCGGAAGCAATGGCTACTGGGGCGAAAGAGGTTACGGTGGCTCAAGCTTTAACGGCGGTACAAAAAATGGTTCGACTGAAATCAAGGATTTAGCGGATGGCCGCTTTGTATTAACAGTAGGTCGTGCATTCTAAATTTAATTTAACCAAAAAAGCCAATGCAGTTAGTTGGCTTTTTAATCACCTGCCAATAGGGGAAAAAGATGAAATTTGTATCGGCAATAATCAAGCCATTTAAGCTTGATGAAGTGCGTGAAGCCTTGTCTAATATAGGCGTTCAAGGCATTACAGTAACTGAAGTTAAAGGCTTTGGCCGTCAAAAAGGGCATACCGAGCTGTATCGTGGCGCGGAATATGTCGTCGATTTTTTGCCAAAAGTTAAATTAGAAATTGCAATCAAAGATGACATGCTAGACCAAGTGGTGGATGCGATTGAAAAAGCAGCTGCAACGGGCAAAATTGGCGATGGCAAAATTTTTATATTTAATTTAGAGCAAGTGTATCGCATCCGTACCGGTGAAACCGGACCTGAAGCACTTTAAGGGGCCATAAAATGAAAAAGATATTATCTGTTTTATCGCTAATTGCTCTATTAAGCACTGGTGCGATTAGTACGACAAGTTTTGCAGAAGATTTACCAGCTGCGGCAGACGCCACAATGGAAACTGTGACGGATACAACTGCTGTGATTGTCGAAGAGATGCCTGCGGTAGAATCTGCACCAATGGAAGCAACGCCTGCCGAAGCTGCAACTGCTGCAGCAGCGCCTGCACCCGTTGCAAATAAAGGTGACACTGCTTGGATGTTAATTTCCACAATCTTAGTCACTTTAATGGTGATTCCGGGCTTGGCCTTATTTTATGGCGGCTTGGTACGTCAAAAAAATATGCTTTCTGTGTTGATGCAAGTGTTTGTGATTTTCTCGCTGATGGCCGTTTTATGGGCATTATATGGCTACAGCGTGGCATTCACTGGCGGCAATCCATTCTTTGGCGGCTTGGGCAAAGCATTTTTGGCTGGCGTTACACCTGAATCATTAGGCGCTACTTTCAGCAAAGGCGTTTATATTCCTGAGTTTACATTTGTGGCTTTTCAATTAACATTTGCCGCTATTACGCCAGCCTTGATTGTCGGTGCTTTTGCTGAGCGAATGAAATTTTCAGCAGTATTAGCCTTTATGACGCTATGGTTTACCTTTGCCTATTTACCAATGGCGCACATGGTTTGGTATTGGGATGGTCCAGATGCGATTACAACCGCTGAATCGTTAAATACCGTGTTAGCCAATGCAGGCTGGTTGTGGGCGAAAGGTGCGCTGGATTTTGCTGGTGGTACGGTTGTGCATATTAATGCGGGTGTAGCTGGCTTAGTGGCGGCATGTGTATTAGGTAAACGCATTGGTTACGGCAAAGAATCCATGACGCCACACAGCTTAACCTTAACCATGGTTGGCGCTGCGCTATTGTGGGTGGGTTGGTACGGCTTTAACGCTGGTTCTAACTTAGAAGCCAACGGCTATGCTGCTTTAGCATTAATCAACACAACGATTGCAACTGCAGCCGCTACTTTATCTTGGATATTCTCAGAATGGTTATTAAAAGGTAAACCATCCATGCTAGGTGCTGCTTCTGGTGCTGTTGCTGGCTTGGTTGCCGTTACGCCAGCCTGTGGTTTCGTTGGTCCAATGGGTGCCATTATCATCGGCTTGGTCGTTTCGCCAATCTGCTACTTCTTTGTGGCAAAAGTGAAATACATGTTTGGTTACGATGATGCGCTGGATGTATTTGGCGTGCATGCCATTGGTGGTATCGTTGGTGCATTGTTAACAGGTGTATTTGTTAACCCAGCATTGGGCGGCGCAGGTGTCATTGATTATGTGACTAACGGCGTAGCAGCATATGATTTTGGTGCGCAAATGACAGCACAAATTTGGGCTGTTGGCACTGCGATTGTGGTTTCTGGCGTAGTCGCTTACATCTCACTTAAATTGATTGATTTGGTGATTGGTTTACGTGTGACAGAAGAATCAGAGCGTGAAGGCTTAGACACAACGGAGCATGGTGAGCGCGCTTATCATTCGTAATATTAGGCTAATTTAAGCGTTAACTTATTGTATAGTTAACACTTATTTTTTGAATAAAAACGGGCGCTTTGGCGTCCGTTTTTATTTATCATTTCACACCAGTTGCGCTGAGTCACTGTTTTATACACCTCTATATTTCAAAAACACACTGGCTGGATCAATCAGTTAAACTAATTAGGAATAAAATCCTAAGCATGCCAAATGAATGGCAAAATATGGGCAGCTACTGATAAAAAAATAAAAAGAAAGCGCTATTAAAGTAGAAATATTTGGAGAAAAAATGCTGCCCGCAATACTAAAATTCGTTTGCAAAATACTATTTCGCGTAAACGTGCGTGGTTTAGAAAACATGCCGCAAAGTGAACGTCTATTAATTGTGGCCAATCATGAGTCTTTTTTAGATGGTTTTTTATTGGGATTATTTTTGCCTTTTAAAGCCACTTTTGTGGTGCATACCAACGTATTAAAAAGTTGGTGGTTTCGGCAATTTTTACGCTTAACGCCTTATTTGGCGGTAGATCCCACATCGCCACTGGCGATAAAAAAAGTGATTAAATTATTAAACGCAGGCAAAAATATCGTTATTTTCCCAGAAGGTCGCATTACCTTAACTGGCGCATTAATGAAAGTTTACGATGGCCCTGGTTTTGTTGCGGCCAAAACGGGTGCAACTATTTTGCCAGTGCGGGTGGATGGCGCTGCCGAATCTTATTTTGGGCGGCTATCAAATGGGCATAAACGCAAAATTCTGCCTAAAGTCACATTAACTATTTTACCTGTTACGCGAATCGACAACCCAGAATCAACCAACCGTCACCATGCTCTATCGGCCAAGCTGCGGCGGCATATTGCAGGCGAAGGCATGCGCAATATCATGCAGCACATGCTGTTTCAATCACAAAAGACTCGCACATTTTTTGAGGCGTTTTTAGATGCGATAGACAAATTTGGCGGCAGTTATAAGCTGATTGAAGACATGAACGCAGTTGAAGAAAGCTATCAAGCTTTATTGAAGAAAAGTTTGGCCTTAGGCCGATTAGCCTGTAAAGTCAGTGCGCCAAATGAAGCGGTTGGCGTGTTAATGCCCAATGTGACCAATACGCTTGGGTTAATTTTAGGTATGAGCGCATTTAATCGCATCCCTGCCATGCTTAATTACACATCTGGCACTGCGGGCATGCAAAACGCTTGTATTGCCGCCAACATCAAAACGATCATCACATCACACAAATTTATAGAAGCCGCCAAGTTAGAAAATGAAATCGCACACTTAGAAAACTTGAATATTGTGTATTTAGAAGATTTACGTGCGCAATTTAATGTGCTGGATCGCGCCTGGTTAATGGGTTTCGCATTGCATTATCCGCGGGTCGCGATGGAAATAAGCCAACCTGAACAAACCGCCGTTATCCTGTTTACATCGGGTAGCGAAGGCAAACCCAAAGGCGTTGTACATTCGCATCAAAGTATTTTGGCTAATATCGCGCAAATTATGGCGATTATAGACTTTAACCCGAGCGATAAATTTATGATGGTGTTGCCCATTTTTCACGCATTCGGTTTTACTGGCTCACTTTTGCCTATTTTTAATGGCATCAAAATTTTGGTTTTTCCATCACCTTTGCAATATAAAGTGATTCCAGAAGTTATTTACGAAAAAGGTTGCACGGTATTATTTTCCACCAGCACTTTTTTAAGCAACTACGCTAAATTCGCCCATCCCTACGATTTTTACAAATTGCGTCTAGTAATTGCAGGCGCTGAAAAATTAAACGAAGAAGTGCGTAAAACCTATACCGATAAATTTGGTATTCGCATATTAGAAGGCTACGGCACCACAGAATGTGCGCCAGTACTTTCTGCCAACACGCCGATGGCCAACTTGAACGGCTCAGTTGGGCAATTTGCACCTGGCCTAGAGCATAAATTAGAAACTGTGCCCGGCATCGATGAAGGCGGCTTATTGCATGTGCGTGGCGAAAACGTAATGATGGGCTATTACTTATTTGACGAACCAGGCGTATTGCAACCGCCATGCAGTGAATTTGGCGCAGGCTGGTATAACACGGGCGATATCGTCAAAATCGACGCGCAGGGCTTTATTCATATTCAAGGCCGCGTCAAACGCTTTGCAAAAGTAGCGGGTGAGATGGTATCGCTTGAAGTGGTGGAAAAAATCGCCAATACGGCCGCGCCCGAACACCAACATGCAGCCAGCACACAAATGGATGCACAGCGTGGTGAAACCATTGTTTTATTCACCACCGACCCCGAATTAAAACGTGAAGACCTGCAAATAGTGGCTAAAAACCTGAAACAGCCTGAAATTACCGTCGCACGCAAAATCGTACCAATGACAGAATTGCCGTTGTTAGGCACGGGTAAAACCGATTATGTGACACTGAAACAAATGGCTGAAACTGCATAATGTGTTTTTCAACAGCATTTAAGTTTGAGAAAACAATGCCTGAAAGCGCTAAATGAGCAATCAATTTGATTTGTTAACCCAACAGCGTTTTCGACCGTTTTTCTTTACCCAGTTTTTAGGCGCATTCAACGATAATGTTTTTAAAACAGCGCTGATCACCTCAGTCGCCTTTCATGCGATTAGCTTAAGTAAAATAGATGGCGGCACCTTAACAACATTGTTACCAGGCGTGTTTATTCTGCCGTTTTTTTTATTTTCTGCCAGCGCCGGGCAAATTGCCGATAAATTTGAAAAGTCTGCCATCATTCGTTTGGTTAAACTATTTGAAATCGCCATTATGCTGTTTGCCAGCAGTGGTTTTTATCACCATAATATCTGGTTTTTATCCACCGCATTGTTCATGATGGGCATGCATTCCACCCTATTTGGGCCAGTCAAATATTCCTATTTACCACAGCATTTAAAACAAAACGAGCTTATCGGCGGTAATGGCATGGTCGAAATGGGCACTTTTGTTGCCATTTTGCTAGGCCAAGTATTTGGCGCATTGCTAGCCACCGTTCCACAGCACGAGTTATTCACCAGCATCAGTATTTTGCTGATTGCGCTGCTGGGTTATTGGACAAGTCGCGGCGTACCAAACTCACCAGCGGCGGACGCCAATTTAAAAATCAACTGGAATCCCATCACCGAAACTTATCGCAGCATCAAATTTATACGGTCACAACCAAGCCTTTGGCTTGGCATCGTCGCCATTTCATGGTTCTGGTTTTATGGCGTCACTTTACTGGCGCAATTTCCTAACTTGGCCAAAAATGTGCTGCATGGTGATGAAAGCGTATTTATTTTATTGCTAAGCGTGTTTTCACTTGGCATTGGGCTTGGTTCGTTATTATGCGAAAAATTGTCGAAAGGCCGTGTGGAATTGGGGCTTGTGCTGTTAGGTGCGATTGCCTTAACAGTTTTTGGTGCAGATTTATATTATTCCAGCAGTGGCATTCTCGCCACGGCTAATATGCAGATTAATGACGGCGCCATTATCCAAAATTACCAAAGTTTCCTCAGCACCATCAGTCACTGGCGTTTGCTGGCTGATGTACTGCTAATCGGTTTATTTGGCGGCTTTTATATTGTGCCTTTATACGTGTTAATTCAAACGCGTGCGCAAAATGGTTTTCAGTCTCGCGTGATTGCGGCCAACAATATCATGAATGCTTTATTTATGGTGACATCCGCTGGATTTTCATTGTTACTGTTCAATCAAGGTTTAAGCATTCCGCAATTATTCCTAACAACAGCGATGTTAAACTCGATAGTGACCATTTACTTATGCCTTCGACAACCTGAATATTTACATACCTTTCAATCGTGGATTAAACGACTGTTTTGAGCATTTTTTAAGCGTTAACTCGTTCACTAAATCACAATCTATTGGCACTTTCTCGCTATAATCAGAGCTTTATCAGACTCCCTATTTGACTCAATTTTTAAAATCCCACATGTCTACTCAATCACTAAAAAATCCAGCACAAAAATTTCAACGCGCTATTTGGCACATTTCTAACAAATTAGGCCCTTTTGCGCCGTTAATCGCGATGCTTTTAATAGGATTAATTATCCTGTCATTGTCACGCTTAGGCTTGGTTTTATGGAAATTTGACCGCATCAATGCAACGGAAAAGTTAGCCGAAATCCTATTGCAGGGTATTCGTGTCGATATTATTCAGCTCAGTTTATTAGCCTTGATTCCACTGTTGCTTGCGCCAGTTTTAGCCGTCAAACAGCTATTTAAAGCTTGGCAAAAATTCACTTATATTTGGGTGATTGCGGTCATTGTTTTGCTGGTATTTTTAGAAGCCGCAACGCCTGGATTCATTGCCGAATATGACGTGCGACCAAATCGCTTATTTGTAGAATATCTTAAATATCCACAAGAAGTGATTGGCATGTTGTGGGGCGGTTTTAAAATTCACGTGTTTGCCAGCATTGGCTTTTTACTGTTATCTACATGGTTAATGCGCCGCTTTATGCAGCCTTGGTTGCAAGCGACTTCTAATTGGTCCAACAAAAAATTATGGCTAGTTTGGCCGTTTATATTTTTATTAGCCGCTTTTGCCATACGCTCTAGCCTTGGTCATAGACCAGCTAATCCAGCATTATTCGCCATCACACAAGATAGCATGGTCAATAGTCTGGTAATAAACTCTGGCTATTCTGTGTTTTATGCCATTTACGATTTGCAGCACGAAAGTAAATCCAGCCAGATTTACGGCAAAATGCAACGGGCAGAAATCTTTAAACTCACAGGCGCATCCGATAGCGAAATCCCGACTTTAACAACGCTTGTGCCCTCTGCCAAGCACGATAAACCGCTTAATTTAGTCATTATTCTGCAAGAAAGTTTAGGCGCAGGCTTTGTAGAATCACTTGGCGGCAAGCCAGTTACACCTAACTTAGAAAAGCTTAAAAGTGAAGGCATTTGGTTTGAGCAACTGTACGCCACTGGAACGCGCTCTGTGCGGGGCATTGAGGCTGTTACCGCTGGCTTTCAACCTACACCATCAGAAAGTACGGTTAAGCTATCGCTTAGCCAGAAAAACTTTTTTACGCTGGCCAGCCTGTTAGCTCAACAAGGTTATAACGCCGAATTTATTTACGGTGGCGAATCGCATTTTGACAATATGCGCAGCTTTTTCTTGGGTAATGGTTTTAATCAGATTACCGATCAAAAAGATTTTAAAAATCCCATATTTATGGGCAGTTGGGGCGCTTCAGACGAAGACTTGCTGAACAAAACGCATGCGCAATTAATGGCGCACCATGCCAGCGGAAAACCGTTTTTTACCTTGGCGTTTTCATCGTCTAATCATGCGCCGTTTGAATTCCCCGATGGGCGTATTGAACTGTATGAACAACCCAAAGCGACCGATAACAACGCAGTTAAATATGCGGATTATGCGCTGGGGCAGTTTTTTGAAAAAGCCAAAAAAAGCCCTTACTGGAAAGATACGCTATTTTTAATCGTGGCCGATCACGATATTCGTGTGCGCGGCAACACGCTGGTGCCAATCGAGCACTTTCATATTCCAGGCCTGATTTTAGGCGCCGATATTAAGCCTCAAAACATTAAAAGCATTGCCAGCCAGATTGATTTGCCTGTTACGGTATTATCGTTAATGGGTATTAGTGGACAACATCCGATGACTGGGCGTGATTTATCGAAAGAACCGGCTGATTATTTAGGCCGTGCCATGATGCAATATAACGAAAATTTTGCCTGGATGCAGCAAACAGCCGCCGGCAATAATGTGGTGGTTTTGCGCGAAGGCAAGCCGCCAGCGCACGGTGTGTACGATGCGGTTGCCAAACAGTTAAACGAGACATCGCCACCACAAAATGGAAAAGAACTTGAACAGCGCGCGCTGGCTAATTCACTTTTGCCCGCTTTATTGTATAGCGAACAGCGCTATCACTTACCAAAATGAACAAGCTACCATCGATGTTAACGCGGCAGGTCATTTATGACGGCTTACGTTACATTTTAGGCGGGCGTTTGCGCATTAAAAATGCGCATTTACCAGTCACTGAACATATTATCTCAAAAAATTTTATGGGCGTTTGCGTTGCCAGCAATGAAAACCCCGCCGTTGATGCTTACATTATTGAGCAGCTTAACGTTTTGGGTATTAAGCAAGTACGCCTGGACTTTAGCTACGGCGACTTAACCAGTTTTAATGCACGATTTTTGCATACATTGATTGCTAATAATTTCAGTGTTAGCCTGCATGTAGTGCAACCGTTTGCAGCGGCGCAACGCATACATACGATTGCCGAGCAAACAGTTTGGCGACAATTTTTAACTGGAGTGCTGAATACTTTTGGCAGTAAAATCAAGCACCTAGAAATCGGTACTACCATTAATCGTAAACGCTGGGCTGGCTATACTTTGGCAGGATTTTTAAATGCCTGGGAAATTGCACACGCATTAACCGAGACGCATGCGCTTATTTTAGCTGGCCCCAATATTCAGGATTTTGAGCCAGTTTATAACATCAGCCTGCTTAAAACCTTGCAGGCAAAACAGCAGTTACCCGATATTCAATCGAATAATTTATTTTCAGAGCGCGTGAGCGAGCCAGAGCGTTTTGATCACCGTATTTTTAAATATCAATGGGCGACTGTTTTTAAATATAATCTCATTAAAAAAGCCCGACTTTTGCAAAAAATAGGGCGTAATTTTGGCGTGGCCAGATTCATATCGCCAGTGGCTTTTTGGGCAATTTACCGCATTCAACGCCTGTTGCCCGATGGCGCGCAAAAACAAGCTGATTATTTAGCACGTTATTTTATCTTATTAGCCAGCAGCGCTAGCTTGCAACAGGCAAACTGGGGCGCTTTTATTTGTCAGCGCGAAGGTTTAATCGACGACGGTTTAACCGAGAGCGATTACCCCGATTTAGAGCGCGTCGCCTATTACAAAAACGCAGATGGTGCACTGTCGGATTATCAGCCGCGGCCAAGTTTTCATGCATTTAAAACCGTTGCCAGGCACATTCAAGGCGCACGCTATATTGGCCCAATTGCCAGCGCTAAAGGCTTAGAAATACACCATTTTGAACTCAATAGTAAGCCATTTCATGCCGCATGGACGATTAATGGCAAAGCAGCTCTATTGAGTGGTATTTATGATTCTGATACTTTGCAAGCCGCGCAGATCATCCATCGCGATGGCGCACTGCTGATAATCAAACCAAGTTTAATCACTGAATCGCCAATTTATTTGCATTGGGGGGAAGGTTTTAACATCACCTTAAAGCCAAACCCTTGTTTAGCGGACAATGTAACCATTCATGCGCACGTTAAAAATCTGCAATATTACCCATTCAGCGCTGGCGATTGGCGCGGATTGCTACTGGCAGGTAGCGCTGAAAGCGCACAACTTTTAATGCAAAAACTGCATCCTGAAAGCTTGCTAGCACCTAATAAAGATGGCACATTGCGTCATGCACGAAATGCAATTTGGGCGATTCCGAATCCGATTCATGCAACAGGCCAGTTAACAGTTAAACAGCCGGTAAAAATGTATCCGCACAAAGCATTTTTAGATCGTTTTAAACCCAGTAAAGCCAAACGAAGTTGGAACGGCGCAATGGAATTGATGCGGCGCGGTGTAAACACGGCGCAACCTATAGCTTATTTTGAGAAAGTAGGCGACCTCTCTTTAAAGCAAAATTTTTACATTTGTGCGTTTGTGCCAGCCGATACCAATGTTGGCCAGATTTTTTTGGCGTATGCCAGAGGTGAATATGATTTTCTGGGTTTAAGCCCAGAACTGGTTTACGCCCAGCTAGCCAATTATTGCCACGCGATGCATAGCCGTGGCGTGCATTTCAGGGATTTATCTGGCGGTAATATTTTGGTGAATATTGATGCAAAAAAGCAGTTAACTTTTTCACTGATTGACACCGCGCGCATCCACAGTTATAACGACGGCATTGCGTTCAACTTGCGCATTGCCGATCTGACCCGCGCTTGCCATAAGCTTAACTGGCCTGGGCGTGAGCGCTTTATGCAAATTTATTGTGCGCTGACTGGCAGGCAATTTACCTGGCAATATCGCCTGCAATTTCGGTTGTACGATTTCAAGGTATGGTTAAAACGCACCATTGGCCGCAAAGGCATTAAGCGTTTAGTGCAACGTATTAAAGGCGATACTGAACACTTTTAAACTAATGAAAATCATGAGCCGCTTTTACGCGGTTTAGATAGCAGATTATTTTGGACGAAGCGTAGTATTCAACTTACGTTATGCAGTTGTGAAAGCACAGCAAACGAATTTTAACTAAGGAGATTATTATGTGGACAACACCAGCTGCTACTGAAATGCGTTTCGGTTTCGAAGTTACAATGTATGTTATGAATAAATAAGTTGAACAAATAATTATTTGTTTATCGTATTAAAAAGGGTGCTTTAAGCGCCCTTTTTTGTGGGCGTAACTTTTATAAATGCTTTTTGTAAGTGCGTTTTTTGTTTTTAACCTGTCGTTTATCACGCTGTTTTTTACACAATCCAGTTAAGATGTGTTGAAATATGTTTTCAATTCATTCATCTTTCTGGGAATTAAAAATGACCTCATTTCAACAGTTAACCTCATTTATTGGCCGCATTTTATTATCGCTGATTTTCATTATCAGCGGCTTAAACAAGCTTGGCGACCACGCGGGAACAGTAGGCTACATTAATAGCGTAGGCGCACCGATGCCTGAAACCGCTTATTGGATAGCGGTAATTATTGAGGTCGGCTTTGGCTTGGCTTTGTTGACTGGCTTTAAAGCCAGAATTGCCGCCGCTGGGCTGGCAGCGTTTACAGTGGCCGCCGCTATGTTATTTCACAGCAACTTCGCCGATCAAATGCAAATGATTATGTTTATGAAAAACATCACCATCGTTGGCGGTTTGTTGTTAGTGGTCGCACACGGCGTTGGCGGCTATAGTATAGATAATCGCAGATAAACAATTAACGACTAAATTACTGCGATGACTACGCTATTTATTTCTCACGGTGCGCCAACGCTGGCGATTAAGCCAGGAGAAACAGGCAAATTGCTGGCAAGCTTAGCTGAGTCGTTGCCGCGTCCCGATGCTATTTTGGTGGTATCTGCGCATTGGGACACAGCAATCGCTACAGTGAGTAACGCCAAAAGTCCTGACACGATTCACGATTTTGGCGGCTTTCCAAAAGCGATGCATGACATTCAGTACGCAACTAAGGGATCGCCAATGTTGGCGTCAAAAACTGCAGGTTTACTTGCGGCTGCAGGTATTCCAGTTCAGCAAGAAAATCGCGGTTTAGACCACGGTGCATGGGTGCCGCTGATGTTGATGTTTCCTGACGCGGATATTGCAGTGACGCAGTTGTCAATCCAAAACGCGCAAACACCTGAGGCGCATTATGCTTTGGGCAAGGCAATCGGTGTGCTACAAGATGACAACATGATGATTGTGTGCAGCGGTGCAATTACACACAATTTGCAGGATTTTTTCAGTCCGCAAATTGATGCGCAAGCGCTGGATTATGTCAGCAAATTTGCTGATTGGATGGGCGAAAAAATCGTAGTTAACGATATAAATGCATTAATTAATTACCGCACGCAAAACCAATATGGTGTGCAAGCACATCCGTCAGAAGACCATATATTGCCGCTATTTGTTGCGCTGGGCGCTGGGCGTGGCAAACCGACTCGATACCAGCCAGAAACTACCTATGGCATTTTGGCAATGGATATTTATGTTTGGCCATAAACCAAATCTTATTTAGGTAATAAAAAACCTTTAGGTAAAAATACCCAAATCTTACCTTGCTGCTTCATAGCACCAGCTTGTTTGCCCGCAGCATCCCCCGCACCCCAAAAGAAATCAGCACGCACGCCGCCTTTAATGGCGCCACCCGTATCTTGCGCTAGCATCAAACGTTTGAGCGGTTTTGCATTATTGGGTTGGGTTGAAGATAAAAATACCGGGGCACCCAAAGGGATATATTTAGGATCTATCGCTACGCTACGCTCTGCGGTAATCGGCACGCCCAAGGCGCCGAGCGGACCTGGCAAATCGGCTGGCAATTCCCTAAAGAAAACATAACTCGGATTACTATTTAATAAATCGCGTAATTTATCCAAATTATTGCGTGCCCAGTTCTTAATGCCTTGCATCGACGCTTGATCAGCAGTTAACTCATTACGCTCGATGAGCAAACGTCCGATTGAGTTATAGGCGTGGCCGTTTTGATCGGCATAGCCCACATGCATTTGCTGGCCATTATCCAGATTCACTAAGCCAGAACCTTGAATATGCAAGAAAAATACATCGATAATATCGTTAATCCAGACAATTTCATTGCCCGCCAGCGGCGATGGATTCACCTCAATTTCCGCACGTGTTATATACGGCACTAGCTTTTTTGTACCTTGTTTGGTCTCTATTAACTTGCCGCGAATGCGTTTAAATTTAAGATCGGGATAAACTTCGGCCAATTCTACTGCAACAATATCATTTGGTTGTTTATATAAAGGATAAGGATATTGGGCTGATTGCTTGCGGCTGCCTTGCAGCAACGGTTCGTAATAACCAGTAATCAAGCCAGTATTGGTGCCATCTGCATTAGTCGCCGTATACACATCAAATTGCATGGTTAAATAGGCAATAATTGCAGCATTATTGGGCTTGGTTAAGGTTTTGGCTGTATTGCAAACCGATTGCCATGACGACTTATTCTTTAAGGTACTGCAACTTTGCAGCCAAGCGCCCCACGCAGCGCTTAAGTCATCTTCCATCAAGCCATCAATATCTTGCCATTTAGCTGGCTTAAGCAAGCTGTAATCTGGCACGACCTTCGTGTCTTTTACTTCTGCTGGCTTGGGGGAAATTGCTTGTGGGATTTTTGATTGTATATCAGGCGGCAACTGAATAGGTGTTTGATTTTGTGCACAATCACAATTGGGCGGATTCGGTTTTGTTACAACTGGCTTAACAGCTTTTTTGCTGCAAGAAAGCGTTAACATGCCGAGCAAAACAATGATGATTAAACGTTGCATAAATAATGTGCTTAGTGCAGCACTCTTGGTTGTGCTAACACAAATGGCTCGATGACGGCTTCAAACTGGGTGCCGTCAATCGCTACCATAAAATAACTACCATGCATTCTGCCTTCTCGCGTGTTTAATACAGTGCCACTGGTGTATTCAAACTGCTGATTCGGACTTAGCAACGGTTGCGCGCCAACAACGCCTAAACCTTTTACTTCTTGCACATGATTATTACTGTCCGTAATCACCCAATGTCGGCTGATTAATTGCGCCGCAACGTTACCCACATTGGTAATCGTCACCGTATAGGCAAACGCAAATCTGCTTTCTTCCACATTGGATTGGTCTGGCAAATAGGCTGTTTGCACCGAAACCAAACATGCGTAATACGTTTTAGTTGTCATATTTAATTAGCTGATTAAACCCGCTGTAGGCGAACTTGGGCTGGCTGAATAGAGTTTTTTAGCCATTCTGCCTGCCAGATACGACTCGCGACCTGCTTCAATCGCTTTTTTCATGGCACCCGCCATCATCACAGGGTCGCGCGCCGCGGCAATGGCGGTATTCATTAACACGCCTGCGCAACCAAGTTCCATCGCAATCGCAGCATCTGCCGCGCTGCCCACTCCAGCATCCACCAACACAGGGATTGTGGCATTTTCAATAATAATCTGTAAATTCCATGGGTTTAAAATGCCCATGCCAGAACCAATTAATGAAGCCAAAGGCATCACCGCGCAACAACCGATCTCTTCTAGCTGCTTAGCAATTATTGGATCGTCCGATGTATATACCATTACATCAAACCCATCTTTTACTAGTATTTTGGCAGCCGCAATCGTCTCAATCACATTCGGGTACAACGTTTTAGGGTCGCCCAATACTTCTAATTTAACCAATTTGTGTCCGTCCAACAATTCGCGCGCTAAGCGCAAAGTACGCACTGCATCATCTGCCGAATAACAACCTGCTGTATTGGGTAAATAAGTAAATTCGTCTGGCGGCAAATATTCTAACAGTGATGGCTCACCCGCAGTTTGGCCAATATTAGTACGCCGAATCGCCACCGTGATAATCTGCGCGCCGCTGGCGTCAATTGCAGCGCGTGTTTCGGTAAAATCTTTATATTTACCCGTTCCCACCAACAAACGTGAATGGTAAGACTTGCCTGCAATAATAAGTTGTTCTGACATATTTAATTTAACTTGCTTTAATTGATTTGCTATAAACCTAAACTGATCGCTTAATATTAACTGCGATTGGATATTAACCGCCGCCAACAGCGCCGACTATTTCCAGCTGATCGCCCTCTAGCAATAACACCTCGGCAAATTGGCTACGCGGTACAATCTCGCCGTTTCGCTCAATCGCCAAACGCTTATCAGTTAAATCCAACGCAATAACCAGAGATGCAATTGTCATCTCGGTAGCAAAGAATTTTGAGTTTCCGTTAATGCATATATTCATCATTTAACCATTTTTATAGGCTTCATTCATTGTTAACCGTCATCGCAAAGTATTGCAACAGGTAAATCTAAATAGTTAAAAAATATTGCTTTTGTGTATTCCGCAACAACTTCCAGCGCGTTAGCTATCCAATAATAATGATTTTATTGATTTATTCACTTAACTCATGAATTAAGTGAATTTTTTTGATAAATTGTATTCACACGCAACAGAAACAAAATTTCTGTTGTTTTATCTCCCAAAAGGATTTTTTTAAGGAAGTCATCAAAATGCAAGCGCTAAATGTAAAACCTGTACTTATCATGCAATCAGAGCCAAAGCCACAACTGTTAAATGAAATTTACGAACCGCCACTAAGTCAAAAGTCCGACAAAGTCAAAGTTCAAGAAGCCAATATTGTAAGCTTACAAAAACCTAAAAATATGACCCGTCTTTTAGAAGCTTACAGTGATTGTGTATAGCTTTTAACCAGTAGTTAACACTCAAAAACGTTCAAATTGTGGGTCGCCGTTGATTGCAACCCACCAATTGATTTTTCTGCCAGCTTTTTGAAAAGATACTTAATTGGTGATTACTCAATCGCCAATTGCGGGCGGCCTGCTTCTGGCCAATCCAAGTGATAAAACTGACCGCGCGGCTGATCTTTACGCTCATAAGTATGCGCGCCAAAATAATCACGCTGCCCTTGCAATAAGTTAGCCGGCAAATCGGCACTGCGGTAACCATCGTAATAAGCTAATGCCGCTGAGAAACCTTGCGCTGGAATACCGTTGGTGACTGCCAGGGCAATCACTTTACGCCAACCTGCTTGACCATCATTCATTGAGTTGGTGAAGTATGGGTCTAGCATCAAGTTTTTCAAACGTGAATTCAAGGCATAAGCATCGGTAATTTTTTGCAAGAAACGGGCGCGGATAATACAGCCACCGCGCCAGATTTGCGCGATTTCGCCAAAATTCAATTTCCAGTTATAAGCCACTTGCGCTTTATCCATTAATTGGAAACCTTGCGCATAAGCACAGATTTTTGAGCAATACAACGCGTTTTTAATCGCCTCGATAATGGCTGCTTTGTCTGTTTGTTTCACCAACACTGGGCCTTTTAAGATTCTGCTAGCGTCAACGCGCTCTTCTTTTAGGCTGGATAATGCACGCGCATAAACCGCGGCGGCAATCGCGTTGGCTGGTGCGCCTAGTTCTAGCGCATTGGCTGCTGTCCACTGGCCAGTACCTTTTTGACCCGCAGTATCCAAGATTTGATCGACCAAGAAACCTTTACCCATTGGGTCTTTTTGTCGCAGGATATCCGCCGTGATTTCAATCAAGAAACTGGATAATTCGCCTTTGTTCCACTCTTCGAATACCTTGCCGATTTCATCTGCTGGCATACCAAGCAAGTTTTTCATCAACCAGTAAGCTTCGCAAATCAATTGCATATCGATATATTCAATACCGTTATGCACCATTTTTACATAGTGACCAGCGCCGTCTGGGCCAATATATTCAGCACATGAAAAGCCGCCTTCAACTGGTTTACCTGGTGTGCCACCTTCTAATGGCTCGCCTGTTACTGCGTCTACTTTGGCCGCGATATCGCGCCAGATTGGCTCTAAGCTAGCCCATGCTTTACGTGTGCCAGATGGCATTAATGATGGGCCGAAGCGTGCGCCTGTTTCGCCACCAGATACGCCTGAGCCAATGAATTCTATACCTTTAGCAACTAACTCTTTTTCGCGGCGGATGGTGTCTGTCCATAATGAGTTGCCGCCATCAATGATGATATCGCCTTGCTCTAAGAACGGCAATAATGCGTTAATGGTTACGTCGGTTGCGCTGCCCGCTTTAACCAACAAAATGATTTTGCGCGGACGTTTGATGCTTAATACGAAAGAAGCTAAATCTGCGTGGCCAACCACATTTTCATGTGAAGGCTCATTGTTTTTGCATTCTTCTGCAAAATTCAACATTTTTTTTGGGTCGCGGTTGTAAACAGCGATGGTGTAGCCGTGATCGGCAATATTTAGGGCTAAATTTTGGCCCATAACAGCTAGGCCAACTAGGCCAATATCAGCGTTTTTTGTGGTCATATCATTCTCAAAGATTAATTAAATGGGTAATTTAAACTAAAAAGAAACGGGCAGCTTGTGGCTACCGTTTCAATACTACAACAACTGCTTTATTTCTAACTTACTACATTTTGCTACTTTTACTTGACTACAATTCATTGTATTAAATTCACTATTCAAAAAACTTAACACTTTTTTTGGGTTAAGTTTTAAGCGTGTTACCAAATAGCTGTATCGCCAATTGATAACCTGTCATGGCTAGTTGCGGGTCATAACGTTCACCCTCATCGCGCATAAATGCGTGCTGGCCATTAAATTCATGCCAAGAAAAATTCAAATTGGCTGCGGTCAATTGCTGGTTCACCAATACACGACCAGCCGTAGGAACATGATTATCTTGCTTGCCCCAAATCATCATCAATTCGCCTTTAATATCGGCTAACCTTTGCATACTGTGTTGATTCGGTTTATTAGGGATTGTATTGGTGTGTAAATCGGTGGCATAAAAACAAGCAGTGGCTTTTACTTCTGGCTGTAGCGCAGCACGAAAAGCCAAATGGCCGCCAATACAAAAGCCCATTGCGCCCAAATTGCCGCTGTACCAATCTTGCGTGTTTAAAAACTCAATCATGGCACGGTTATCGTCATCATATCCTTGCACATCCTTGGCGGCTTTATCCGCATTGCCTTTTTCACGCCCCGCATCGTCATAGCCAAGGATAGTTCCAATTGGATTCAATTCGTGAAACACTTCTGGCACTAACACTGCATAGCCTTGGCCTGCCATCATTTGCGCCGCACGCTCAATAGGGCCGGTTTGCTGGAAGATTTCAGAGTAAAATAAAATGGCTGCGACTGGTTTGTTGTGCCCTGTTTTAGAATCTTGGGGCCGATGCACGTAAGTGCGCATCAGGCCAGTTGGGGTATTCAAATCAACAATATGCGTTTTAATTTGCATTATTTTGTTCCAAAACTTAAATTTTTAAAAATTAATATTTTATTAAGTTCAATATTTTACAGGGGTTTGCAGTCACATTCACGCAAAATTTAGGTAAAAAGCTCAATTAAGTTTTAGCTGATTTAGAATTATTCTTTTGTCACGCTGTCATTAAAAATAGTAAGCTTGAATAATTGCTTTAATTCATTTTAAAGAGAGTCGTCTTATGCGCGCTACAATCGCTGTCTTTGGGCTATTTTTTGCCCAACTTTCGTTCGCAGAACCTAATCCTGATTTAGCGTATCGTTTAAAAGCCTCAGTCGCCAAAGTGCACGTTTCCACCAAAACTGGTGGTCATGGCGTCGGTACTGGCGTGGTAGTTGCAAAGGATTTGGTGGCAACTAATTGTCATGTGTTAGCCAATGCAACCGGTGTAAAAATCAGCAAATTTGGTGATAGCCATGCGCCAATCAGCATCAAAGCAGATTGGAAGCACGACATCTGTATTTTACGCTTTCAATATTTAGAGCTTGTTCCTGTAGAGTTGGGCGATTCTGAAAACTTAAAATATGAGCAAGCGATGTTTTCTATTGGCTTTCCTGGCGGACCACCAAAACCACAAACTACCTATGGAAAAATCAAGGCATTATATGCGCTGGAGGATAGTCAAATCGTGCGGACTGATGCGTCTTTTATGATGGGCGCGAGTGGCAGCCCAGTTTTTGATAGTCAAGGCAGGTTAATTGCAATTAGTACGTTTAAAAGCCCTGGGCGGGGCGGCTATTTTTACAATGTACCGGTGAAATGGGTAAAAGCTTTAATCGCGGCGCCTGAATCAGCAGAAACCACTTCGATGCAAACAGCGGATTCGCCTTTTTGGGATGCTCTAGAAGAATATCGTCCTTATTTTATGCGTGTCGTGTTGCCTTATCAGAATGAAAAGTGGGATGAGTTAAATATCGCAGCACAAGCGTGGGCGAATGCCGAGCCAGCGAGCGCAGAAGCCCAGTATTATTTGGGCGTGGCGCAAGATAAATTAGGCAACCTGAATGCGGCTAAACAGGCATTTTCGCATGCATTGAAATTGCATCCTCAACATCCAGCCACATTATTTGCACTTGGTATAATCGCAAAACGAGAAAATAACCAGCCAGAATTAGATCGCTTGAAATTAGCCATGAAAGAAGTTGATAACGACGTATTAACAGAATTTAATGAAACGCTTAACCCTGTTGAAGCAGGCTTAATCGATGCGAACCCTAGCGATGCAGCACAGGCGCATTAAATGACCTCAAAATTTATATTTTTATGCTTATTGTTTAGCTGTAGCGCACAGTCTGCGCAAGAAATTAGTGTGTTTCCTAACACCGATCCAAGCGATGCATTTTTGCATCAATTAAAAGCCTCTTTGGTTAAAGTCAGCAGCACGCTTAAAAATGGTGGCCATGGCTATGGCACTGCGGTTGCTATTACTAAAGATCATGTCGTCACCAATTGCCATGTATTGCAAAACTCTAACGGTATCAGCATTTCCAAATGGGGCGTCGCTTTTGCGCCGGCTGCCATGATTGCGGATTGGAAACACGATATTTGTATTTTACGTTTTGAGTGGGCGGATCTTAAGCCTGTGCAAATGGGCGATTCTGAAAATTTGCAATACGAGCAACCCATTATTTCCATCTCTATGCCTGGCGACTCACCCGCACCTTATGTGGCACTTGGCAAAATCAAAGCCTTATACCCATTAGATGGGGCAAATGTGATACGCGCCTCGGCCGCTTTTGCGATCGGCGCCAGCGGCAGTCCTGTATTTAATTACGATGGTAAGTTAATCGCTATCAGCACGCTAAAAAGTCCAGGTCAAAATGCTTACTTCTACAACATGCCTGTTAAGTGGGTTAAAGAATTAATGCTTCAGCCAGAAATTGCATTGTATCAACCGTCAAACAGTCCATTTTGGGATGCGCCAGACGAGTTAAGGCCATTTTTTATGCGTGTTGTGTTGCCCTATCAAAATGGACATTGGGCAGAATTGAAAACGGTTGCAGATTTATGGATTAAACAAGAACCAAACAACGCCGAAGCCTTATATTATTTGGGCACAGTGGCGCAAAATCTGGGTGATATTCAGGCGGCTAAACAATATTATCAGCAAGTATTAACATTTCATCCCAATCATCCTGCAACGCTAATCGCGCTGGGCTTAATGGCAAATAAAGCCGGCAATCAAGCGGAAGTTGAAAGTACGCATGTTGCGCTGCAAGCGATTGACAATGCGCTGGACGAAGAATTTATTGAAGCGCTTAAGTAAATTGCTAAGCGTTTAATCATTGCGGCATGATTAGATTCCAACTTAATTAAACTGAAATCTAATAAAAGCAGCTCGTTAGTAATCGCTACTGCGACCAGTCGAATAGCCTTGCGGCACATCATTTTGCCATTCACCGCAATCATTGCAACGGTGGTCGTGCATAGTGGGGCTTAAAGTCAGATTAGTACCGTTACAAAATTTACAGCTAACTGGGTGAATCACTGGCGTTTTATGGTGCGTTTCATGCTGTTCAGTCGCCACCTTGCTGCTGCCTAAACCGTATTTGTTGTCCATCGCTAACTCCCAACATTTAGTCTGAAAAACGACTTAAGTTACTGTAAAGTTACTCGCTTTTTAATTAAAAAACAAGTGTTAAGCAGCTTGTTAAGACTGGTGCGCCGCGCGGTTTAATCGATCTAAAATCGCTAGCCATTCTGAGGAATCTGGTGGCTTCTGAATAAGTAATTGCGCCACATTCAGTGCATCTAAACGATGTAGCACTTCGTATAAATGCTCTGCCACATAAGCGGCTTTTTTTGGCAATTGTATACAGGTAAAGTTGATTGCCAGCGCTTGATGTGGCTCATCGCCAATCAACAAAACAGCACAATCTTGCTCGCTTGATTGCTGATAATGCATTAATGCGGCGCGACCATCAAACAACTTAACTGGTGTTTTGGGTGAATAATGCAGCGCATGCTGGCCGGGTACTTTTGGTCTGCTCGCTAGGCCTGTCAAAGCTGGCTTACCTGCAATTGTAGCGATTTGCGCTTCGGTAATCATGCCATGACGCAACAACTGCCAATCATTATTAATCACGCTGACAATGGTCGATTCGATGCCAACCCTGCACGCACCGCCATCTAACACGGCGATATTATTGCCCAAACCAGCCGCTACATGTGCCGCCGTAGTGGGGCTTAATTGCGTGTATTTGTTGGCGGAAGGCGCCGCCAGCGCCAGCCCGCTTTGCTTGAGCAATTGCAAAGTAAGCGGATGATTTGGTACACGTAGCGCCACAGTTGGCTCGCCAGCCCTGACAACCTGCGAAACAGAATTTTTAGCTGGCAATACCAAAGTAAACGGTCCAGGCCAAAAAGCATGAGCTAATTTTTGCGCCAATGGCGGAAACACTGTAGCCCAATCATTCACTTGATTGACGTCGCCAATATGTACAATCAAAGGATTATCGGCCGGGCGTTGTTTAATCGCATAAATCTGGCGCAAAGCCACTTCGTTTGTCGCGTCTGCCGCCAAGCCGTACACGGTTTCCGTGGGAATCGCCACCACTTCGCCCGCTTTAAGCTGTGCAATTGCTTGCTCTAGATTAACTTGCATAATCCAATTTTTTGTTTAAAAAGCCATTTTACTATTGATGCATAAGCAATGTTGATAGTTTTCCATCTTAGAACCGCGTTGATAAGTTAAAATGAGCTGACTTAACCACTTTAAAAGCCGAATAAATGAATTCAAATATGCCAAAAATCATTGTAGAAAAAAATCCTGCTCAAAGCCGTTTAGATTCACTTAACGTTAAAAAATGGGCTACTTGGCAAAAAGAAGTGTCTGTTTTTCCCTGGACATTTTTAGAGCAGGAAATCGCCTATATTTTAGAAGGTGAATGCGTCATTACGCCAACTGGCGGCGCGCCTGTCACATTCGGCAAAGGCGATTTAGTCACTTTTCCAGCTGGCATGACAGCAAGCTGGGAAGTGAAACAACCATTACACAAACACTATAAATTAGAGGGCAATATATTAAGTCAAACGTTTAGGCGTATTAGAGCAGCATTAAAGTTGTAATTTAATTATCCCGCTTTTCTGAACGTTAAGTTATATCGATACGCACCTAAAACTGGGTGCGTATCTGCTTTAAGCGGCAAAATGCCGTGAAAATTGAGCCGCGATACGCCGCCCCACACGATTACATCGCCATGTGTTAACGGAATTTTAATCGGCTTATCGCTGCGTAATAAGCCGCCAAATTGAAACACGGCAGGTATACCCAGAGATACGCTGACGATAGGCTGCTCAAAATCCAGCTCGTTTTTATCTTGGTGCAAACCCATACTTGCGCCCATCTTGTATTGATTGATTAAGCAGGCATCTGGCAAAAAATCATTAAACCCCGTTGCAGTTGCTGCTTGCTTGGCAAGACTTAAAAAACTAGCTGGCATTGCAGGCCATAGTTGATTGCTTAACGGGTCGCGCACATCGTAGCGATAGCCTTTGCGATCGCTAATCCAGCCCCACTTACCGCAATTGGTCATAGCGGCTGACATAGTAAAGCCCATTTTAGTCATCATATGGCGCAGTGGTGCTTGGACTAATACTGTATTTAAATCTTGCAAAATAGCGGCCTCATTTGCTGTAGCAAATGCGCTTAACAAATACACATCTGATAAAATTTCTTGTTTAAATGGTGTGATATGTGTCAATAAATCCATAATAATGATCGTTTTTGCTATTACTTATTTAACAGTTTACAGCAGCCGAAGTTCACCGCTAAGATACAAATATGAATACCCTGCACCACCAAGCCACAGATTTTTTGAGCGCAATTGATACTGATTGGGCAAATTTAATTGCCACAGTTGGCCCTTATAATATTGAGACCGAACCACAGTACGAACCCTACGAAGCCCTTGTACGCGCTGTTGCTTATCAGCAACTACATGGCAAAGCAGGTGATGCAATTATCAAACGCTTTTTAGCAGCTTATGATGATACGTTTCCATCACCTGCCCAATTAATGGCTACTGAATTCGATACACTACGCGCCTGCGGGTTTTCTGGGCGCAAAATTGAGACCATTAAAGGCATTGCAGATAGCGCACTGAGTGGACTGGTGCCAACGCAGCAGGCTGCCATAGCAATGCCAGATGAGGCATTAATTGAGCGTCTTGTTCAGTTAAAAGGCATAGGCCGCTGGACGGTAGAGATGCTGTTAATTTTTACGCTAGAACGCACAGATATATTACCAGCCGATGACTTTGGGGTGATAAATGGCTATAAACGTCTTAAAAAATTAGCGTCTGCGCCAAAGCGCAATGAGATGATAGAGATTAGTAAGGCTTGGGCACCTTATAGAACAATCGCCAGCTGGTATTTATGGCGCGTACCTAAATGAGCCGCAATAAAAAACCGCGCAGATAAAAGACTGAGCGGTTTTTTATTAACTACTTATTTACAGTTTATTTCTTTTTGCTTGCTTTCTTTTTAGCAGCTGGCTCTTGCATTAACACAGTATCGATAATATGAATCTCGCCGTTATCTGCCTTAATATCACCACCGCCTACAGCAGAAACGCCGTCTACTTTAATGCCTGAGGATATATCTAATTTTAACTCATGGCCTTCCATAGACTTTACTTTTCCAGCTTGTACATCTGCTGGTGTAATTTTGGCAGCAACCACATGTGCTGTTAGCAATTTGGTTAATGCTGCCTTGTCTTTAAGTAAAGCATCTAGTTTATTTTTTGGGATTTTTGCAAATGCTTCATCGTTTGGTGCAAAAATCGTAAATGGGCCTGCACCTTTTAATGTCTCTTCTAAACCAGCTGCTTTAATGGCAGTAACCAATGTTTTTAATGAGCCATCTGCTGCTGCAGCATCGATTAAGTCGTCTGCAAATGCAACATTTGAAACACTTAATGCAAATAGTGTTGCAAGTAATACTTTTTTCATACATTTCCTTAAATAATAAATTGATTAATTGACTGTAGGCAATTCTCCGAATGAACCCGAATTAGGCCAGCGTGAGCTTACGCAAGTTGCATAGAAATGTAATTAAATATGATTCAATCTGTAAAAAAGCATTAAATTAAGCAGGAAAATTAAAAAACCGATTAAAAGATTTGGTTAAAACACAGAAGCTTAGAAAGCTGTAAAGAAAAGACTAAATGATAAGGTTAGTGCGCCTAATCTATAGCGGCAGAATCGCACTAGGTCAACGACGACTCATCGGCATAAACTGTTTGTTCATGAACAATTGATGCTTACTGCCTTATTCACCGCACTAACGCCACTATTTTACACGCGTGTTAAGGTTAACTGTAATTTTTAGGTGATAAAGCGATTAACCTTTAAAATACATCTAAGCCTGCTAAGTAAGCTTGCAATCAGTTAGTTAACCCTATTTTTCACTGCATTTTAATGAATCCATTATTCGCCTATCACCAGTACGCATTTCCTAAATTATTGGCGTTTCGCATCCAAATCGTGCTTGCGTATCAAATGATGGCGGTCACTGTTGGCTGGCATATTTATGAGATCACGCACGATACTTTAGCGCTAGGATTAGTCGGGTTAGCGGAAGTCATTCCCTATTTTGGCGCTGCACTTTTTGCCGGGCACGCGGTTGATCATTTTTGGTCGCGTCGACTGTTTGGTGTGCTGGCTGCAGCGATGTTATGTATCAACGCATTCACACTTACCGCTATTTCACTTGGCTGGTTTGGCAACAGCTTAAGTAGTGACGCATCACTTTTAATTTATGGCTCAATTGCTTTCACAGGTGTTGCGCGCGCCTTTATTGCCCCGAGTTACAGCACGCTTTTTGCATTGATTTTGCCACGAGAACAATACGCACGCGCCACTGGCATTGGCAGTGCGGTATTTCAAACTGGCCTAGTACTTGGGCCTGCTTTTGGCGGCTTGCTGGTCGGTTTTGCCAACAAAACAACGGCTTATAGTATTGCCACTGCTTTATGTTCAGGCGCTGCAATTGCCATGTGGTCATTGCGTATTAAAGAGCCCAAAGCGCCACAAAACACGCCCGTTTTTGCCAGCATTGGCCAAGGTTTACGCTTTGTTTTTAGCAACCAAATCGTGTTAGGCGCGCTTTCACTGGATATGTTCGCCGTGCTATTTGGCGGCGCAGTTGCTATGTTGCCTGCATTTATTCAAGACATTTATCAGCTTGGCCCTGAAGGCTTGGGTATTTTACGTGCCGCGCCCGCGCTCGGTGCAATTTTCACAGGCTTGTGGTTAACGCGCCATCCGTTAAACAAACATGCAGGGCGCTGGTTATTGGGTGCGGTAGCAGGCTTTGGCATTTGTATGGTTGGTTTTGCAGTGACTACTTATTTTTGGGTGGCCGCGGTAATTTTGTTATTGTCTGGTATTTTTGATGGCATTTCAGTGGTGATGCGCCAAACCATTATGCAACTAGCCACACCCGATGGCATGCGCGGACGCGTATCGGCCATTAACGGTATTTTTATTGGCTCATCCAATGAGTTAGGCGCGTTTGAATCGGGCGTTGCAGCACGATTGTTGGGCTTGGTACCATCGGTTATTTTTGGCGGCATCATGACACTTTCAGTCGTTGGCATCACGGCTAAATTAGCGCCAAAATTGCGCAAGTTGGAATTGCATCAAATACAATAAAATTGGCTGGCTAAATTCTATTTAGCTAAACTTTAGTCGGCCAATTTTTCAAAGCCATTTCCACTACTGCTAGTAATTCTTCACGTGTTGCGCCACTGCTGGCTTGTACCGACATGCCTTGGTGGATGGTCGCTACATATTTCGCCAATTGTTTGCTATCAGCTTGTTGCGGCAAATCGCCTTGTGCTTTTGCCAATTCAAAACGCTCTGCAAAATTAGCCTCAAAATGTTTTCTATAAAGAATCAACTCTTGCTGAATTGCGTTTGAGCTTTGCCCACATGTGAGTGCGGCTTGCACAATCAAGCAACCGTTGGGGGTATTTTTGTTAGTGAAAAAATCAGCCGCTTGCAGCAAAAAGCTTTCTACTACTTGGCGCGCTGTCGCTTGTTTTTTGACTTCTGTGACAAAGGCTACCGGCCCTGCAACATAACGCGCTAAAGCCTGACGAAACAACGTTTCTTTATTGCCAAAAGCCGCATAAATACTGGGTTTATTAATCCCAAGCGCTTCGGTCAACTCCGCCATAGAAGTACCTTCATAGCCGCGCGACCAAAACACATGTAGCGCTGCATCCAGTGCTTCATCATGGTTAAATGCTAGTGGGCGACCACGCGGTTTGGCTGGCAGCTTTATGGATTTTTCTGTTGTATTCACATTATTCATGCGTATTTATTACTGATAAAAATAATATTGTACCACTAGGTACAAAACTATTTGACAAATTATTTTAACTCATCTATTATTTATTTACCAATCGGTACAAATATAAATTTTAAGGATCAAATATGTCAAAATCAACACAAAAAATAGCATTCATCACTGGTGCCAATCGCGGCATTGGTTTTGAGACCGCAAAAGGTTTGGGCGCATTAGGTATTACAATTATTATCGGCGCACGCGATACCAATAAAGGCGAAATCGCCGCCAAACAATTACAAGCGCTAGGCTACCAGGCAGAAGCTGTTCATTACGATGCCAACCAAGCGAAATCTGCTGACCAAGTATTTGAGTATTTGAACAAGCAGTACGGAAAATTAGATATTTTAGTGAATAACGCGGGCATTAACCAAGAACAGCTGATGGGCAGTAATAACAGCAGCACGGTTAGCATTGATACAATTCAGCAGACTTTCCACAGCAATCTATTTGCCGTAATAGAACTGACGCAAAAACTAATGCCACTGATTAAAAAAGCCCCTGCAGGTCGTATCGTCAATCTGTCGAGTATATTGGCCTCACTCACGTTACATAGTATGCCGAATTCACCGATTGACCCTGCAAAAGCATTTGCCTATAACGCCTCCAAAACCGCGCTCAACGTATATACCGTGCATTTAGCGCATGAATTACGTGATACCAATATCAAAGTGAATTCTGCACATCCTGGCTGGGTAAAAACAGCACTTGGTGGAGAAAATGCACCGATGGAAGTGGCCGATAGTTACAAAACCAGCGTGCAATTAGCCACGCTAGATAGCAATGGCGCCAATGGCGGATTTTTTCATCTGGGCGAGGCTTTGCCTTGGTAAATTTTTGACAGTGTGGTTTTCGAACTAAATAGAAAAGGACAACCTTATGCAAGATTTATCCAAAATTGGCCAAATATCAGATATTCAAATAGACGCGAACAGGGCTTTGCGATTTTTTAAAACGGGCACTGGTGCGCCGTTGGTTTTTCTGCATACTATTCGCACCCAGCTAGATTATTTTCAAGAGGCAATCCCACTGCTTGCGCAGCATTACACGGTTTACGCAGTTGATCTTCCAGGACATGGTTACTCATCCATTGACACCAAGGCCAACTACGATGAACCGTATTTCCGCAGTGCAGTCATTGCTTTTATTGAGAAACTTGATCTGCGGGAGGTGACTTTGGTGGGCGAATCCATTGGCGCAGTTTTAGCATTGACCGTTGCCAGCACATTGCCTGAACGTATCAAAGCAGTAGTTTCATCCAATACATACGATTACGACACGCGCTACGCAGATGGTGTACGCCGTGGTAATTTCATTGCGAACTTCATCCTCGGTCAGTTTGCCATCCCAACTCTTGGAGCAGTGTTTACGGCAATGGAAAACAAACTATTGCTTGGTCTCATCATGCGTGGCGGATTGCGCATGAAGCGCTGGATGCCTAATCATCTACTCACTGAATTCAACCGTGTTGGATATCGCAAAGGTTACCGTTATGTTGAGCGCAGCGTCTTCGCCAACTGGCGTTCATGGGGCAATGCGCGGTCTATGTATGCTGCGGTAAAAGTGCCTGTCAAACTCATATACGGCGAACATGATTGGTCAACCTTAGATGAACGCAAACGCACTGCAAAACAACTAGGTGGGATAGCGATTAGCACCGTTGCCAATACTGGACATTTTGCCTTTGTCGATAACCCACACAAACTGGTTGATCTTGTATTAGCCATTAAACAGAGTAAATCTCATGGCAAATAAAATCGCTTACCGCTATCGTAGCGAGATTTTTGCGCTCATCATGTCTGCAAACACGTCGCTAATTGTGTCTGGCATCATCATTTTTCTGCGTATCCAGCCATATACAAATTTTTTAAAAATGTGGCTTAGGGCGTTTATAATCGCATGGCCCATTGTGTTTGTTGCAATTTTAATCATTGCGCCATTGGTGAATAAACTACTAAATTTATTTGTTGAAGAGCATAAATAGGTTTTTATACATACGCTTTACCGCGTAATATTTAGCCAATAAATAGGCGTATGATACTTATTATTACTTGTAGAGTAAGTCAATAAACATAAGGGGTTTCGTATGTCCGCTAAAGCCGATGTTGAGATTATTTATCGTCACTCCTTGCCAATTCGCATTATGCATTGGATAAATGTAGTTTGCTTCATCATTTTATTAATGAGTGGGCTCAACATTTTTAATGCACACACCTCGCTTTACTTTGGCAAATCTTCTTATAGCGGCAAACCTGCTATTTTTGAAATCAAATCCATGCAAGCCAACACGGGCCAATTAAAAGGTATCACCAGTATTTTTGGCTACCAATTTAACACCACTGGCATTTTGGGTGCGTCTTTCGATGCTAATGGCGAATTCATCGCGCGCGGTTTTCCTGCTTGGTTGACCATTCCCGGGCCAAGATGGTTATCGATGGCACGGCTTTGGCATTTCTTTTTTGCGTGGCTTTTTGTCATTAACGGCATTTGTTATGTGGCATATGCGTTTCTCAGCAAACACGTTCAACGCGATTTAGCGGTGACAAAACAAGACCGCACCACCATTTGGCAATCGATTAAAGACCATATTCGCTTTAAACATGACACTGGCGAAGCAGCAAAACACTACAACGTGCTGCAAAAAATAGCCTATTTAAGTGTGATTTTTATTCTGTTACCGCTGGTGATATTAATGGGCTGGGCGATGTCGCCGTTTTTAAATTCATTATTGCCTGGCTGGGTCGATTTATTTGGCGGCCGCCAATCGGCGCGCACTATTCACTTTATTGTGGCTTGGTTATTGGTGGGGTTTGTGTTTATTCATGTATTTCAAGTGATTATCACGGGCTTATGGAACAACCTGCGCTCTATGATTACGGGCCAATTTAGAATTGAGTCCTCCCACCTGAATAATTTGGACGCAGATAAGGAGTAAATCATGCACCAAACCGATAGAAGAAAATTCCTAACGCGTTTAATGGCTGGCGCGGGCACGCTGGTATTAGCAGGGTGCGATAAGTTGTCTCAATCCCAAACGTTTACCAACATTTTAAGCACTGGCGAAAGCTTAAGTCTTAACGCACATCGTTTATTAAGTACGCGCAAATCCATGGCGCAAGAGTTCGACGCAGCAGATTTATCGCCCAGTTTTCGCAGCAACGGCACAGCTTCGCCTAATAGCCCAGCTTACCATGCACTGGCAAAAAACAGCTTTGCGGATTGGATTTTAGAAGTTGGCGGCTTGGTGGAAAAACCACTTAAATTGAATCTGGCGCAAATTCAGCAGCTACCTAGGCGCACGCAAATCACGCGACACGATTGCGTAGAAGGCTGGAGCGCAATTGGCAAATGGACAGGCGCACCTTTGCACGAAATATTGGCTTTAGCAAAACCCAAACCAAAGGCGCGTTTTGTGGTGTTTTACTGCGCCGACCCGATGGATGAAGATGACACGAATTACTACTACGAAAGCATCGATATGGACGATGCGTATCACGCACAAACCCTATTGGCTTATCAATTAAACGATGCCATATTGCCGATTAAAAACGGTGCGCCACTTCGGTTAAGAGTTGAGCGACAGCTTGGCTACAAACATGCCAAATACATCATGAAAATAGAATTAGTCGAAAGCTTTGACCATATTGCTGGCGGCAAAGGCGGCTACTGGGAAGATACTGGCTACCAATGGTATGCCGGTATTTAATCTGCGCGCTGTTAATTTTTAGGCAGTTATTTTTTAGCCGGCGTACTCGATTTCATTGGAATAATCGAATGTACTGGCACCACAACTTCTTTGCTTTTTTTAGGTTTTTTTGTTTCTTTGTTACTTTTAATTTGACCTTTTGCCATGATAATTCTCCAAAGTGAATAATAGTCGAACCATCATAGACTGATAGCGCAATTTGGGGAGATTATTTTTCAGCTGGTTTAACCTGTAATGGCGCTTGCTCTCTTAATTGATCTGCAATGGCTTTTGATTCAGCTTTACGTTTTTCGGCATATTGCAATATGTTTTCTAGCTTTACGGCAGAAGGCAAGGCAGGATTACTCGGCAACTTAGATAATTGTTCAACACTTTCTTGGTATGGCTCACTAATTGAATAATCGATTTTGCCCGCCAGCGCATCAAAATCGACGTTACTCTGCTTTCCTTCATGCACAATTTCAAGCCAAGAGCGGTTAATGGCTTGATCTTGAAACAAAAATGCACTGATTTGGCTACGCAATAATAGCTCTTCACTCCAGCGATATTTGGGCGGTGGAATATGCTTAACCAGTAAAACGCTGGCAAAAATAGTCACTAAAACCGCACCCGCGCTATATTTGATAGGCATCACACGCGAAGTGATACTTTGCGAAAAAATGATGCTGGTTAGCAAGCCTGTGACAAATCCGCCGATATGCGCGGCGTTATCGATGCCAGGAATCAGAAATCCCAACGTAATCGATAGCACCGCAAAAGCGCTGCCGCCGCCAAACAACCAGCGAAATTCATACGCCGTAATTGCGGCGCGTTCGCGCCATAAAAAAACCAGCACGGCAGCGTAAATACCAAAAATTGCACCCGATGCACCGCCAGAAACTGCCGAGTTGCCCTGTACCACCAACGACAGCAAATTGCCGCCCAAACCACTGATTAAGTAGATGCCAGCGAATCGCGCATGGCCATACATACGCTCTGCTAGCTGGCCCACATCCCACAACGCGTAACTATTAAGCGCCAGATGCAGCGCGCCAAAGTGCAGAAACATGGCGCTACCCAAACGCCACCATTCACCATCTTGCGTGGCTGGACCAAAATTCGCGCCCCAAGTTAATTGTATGCCATTGGGCGAATGCCAAAAACCCGCGCCGCCGGCCACCATGGCGGCAAAAACCAACACATTAATCATTAGCAAAAGTTTGGTGACGCTTACATTTGGCAGGCGTTGATTTAAAATTTCATGAAAAGATTGCAATGCGTATCCAGCGAATTAAGGGGTTAAATTATGCGGTAAATGTGCGATCAATTGTAAGCAGAAAAATCCACTGTATCCAGCTTATAACAGTTTGATTGACGATGCGTGACAAATCAGTTGAATTAGCAAAAATTCGCACTACAATAGGCGTTAACTATTTTTAATTAAGAGATTTTGACATGCTAACCATGTTTAACGCCAGTATTTTGCCGCTTATTCACACTTTAACCAGCTTAAGCCACCTTTTAAAAAAGGGTGAAGAGCATGCAGATGCCAAACAAATTGAGCATGCAGTGCTGCTAAATGCGCGGCTTTTTCCTGATATGTATCCATTGATAAGACAAGTGCAAATTGCCACCGATATGAGCAAAGGCGCGGCGGCGCGGCTTGCTGGCATTGACATTCCAACTTATGTAGACGATGAAACCACGTTTGAACAGTTACAAGCGCGCATTGTCAAAACGCTTAGTTTTATGCAAACCATTACTCCCGACCAATTAACAAATGCCGAAATGCGTGACATCACCATTACCGTGCGCAAAATTGAGCTTAAATTTACAGGGCAAGATTACTTGCTTAAATGGGTGATGCCAAATGTGTATTTTCACGTCACCACTACTTATAACATTTTGCGTCACAACGGGGTTGAGCTAGGTAAACCCGATTTTTTAAGGCTTAAAGCTTAATATCGCCACCCAACTGAGCGAAATAATATGTCGAAATTTAATCTTAAAATTAACTTGATTTTATTGGTAGTTTTTGCACTAATTATTTATCTTGTTTACGGCAAAACTAACCATTCTGCCAAGCCCAACTTAACACCTGCGCAAGCGCAATTAATTGCCATTGGCGATAAATGCGTGGATTTTGGCGATCGCGCGGTAGCAAACGATACGCCGATTATTGAGTTTCAAATGCTGGTTCGGCTAGCCAAAAAAACCAGCGTGATTGAAAGATGCATGACAGATAATGGCTATCAACAAAACTCTGCTTGGCTGCAATATGCGCAGCCGATTGCAAGAGCGAACGCCGACAAAAATCATAGCTCATTGGACGAAGCGCTTCATCACTTAACACAGACAGATATGCAAATATTTAACCCAACTAAAAATCGCCCCAATTATTGGGTTAAGAAGTAATTAATTTTTGGGTGATTTTTAGTGTTAACTATGCGATTTTTGGCTTTTGTTTGGCTCGATAAACTAACTTTCGTCGCTTTGAATAAACACTAATCACGCATACCTAATATCACAATCGAGGTAATTCATGGAATCTTCAATCCACACACTGAACAATCTATTTGCCCAACTTGGTTTGCCTGCAGAAGATTCGGCAATAGAAAACTTTATCAAAATGCATAATCATTTGGCAAGCAACTTAACCCTTGCAGAAGCAGCATTCTGGACGCCCACGCAATCAGCGTTTTTGCGGGAAGAGACTTTGAAAGATGCAGATTGGGCAGAAGTGATTGATCAGTTGAATGCTAGGTTGCACGGGCAATAGAAGTATTAATATTAAACAGACAATTACAATGTCAAATTTGCGCTTGTAATTGCAATTTATAAGGACAAGCTTGCAGCTTATGGGGTCACTTACAGCAAGGCGGATTGATTGCCGCAATCCGCGATAAGCAAAATCTATCGTTGGGCACAATAAGCTTCACTATTGTCAACCTGCAATACTCAGATTCTTCGATTTATTCAGAATGACGATACAAAACAAAAAAGCCAAGCAAATGCTTGGCTTTAAATGAATAACTTAACACTATAAAATCATCAAATTTTATTTATACTGAAAAAGAACTGCCGCAACCGCAAGTAGAAGTGGCTTGTGGGTTACGAATCACAAATTGTGAGCCTTGCAGGTTATCTTGATAATCAATCTCTGCGCCCATTAAATATTGTAAACTCATTGGGTCAATCAATAAAGTCACCGTATCTTTTTGCACTTGTGTGTCATCGTCGTTCACTTCTTCTTCAAACGTGAAGCCATATTGAAAGCCAGAACAACCGCCACCGCTGACAAATACGCGTAATTTTAAATCGGGGCTACCTTCTTCTTCGATTAACTCCTTGACTTTTTTGGCAGCATTATCGGTAAACACCAGCGGGGTTGGCATTGCTACATCGGGGATGCTACTTATTAAGCTTTCTGCAACTGCATTCATGTGTTACTCCTTAAACTTCCTATACTTAGACACTATAGAACATAATTTGGGGTTAATGTTCATTTTTACAAGCCATTAACAATTTAATCAACAGTTACATTCAGCGACCTAAAGCGCTTCATCGGACGCGCCATCGCCTAAATAAACCAACTTTCCTTCAATCACCGCGCCAGTATGCATTTCGAGCGATTTGTAATATAAATCGCCCGTAATACGCGCTTTGGTTTGCAATTCTATAAATTGGCTAGCTTTTACAGGGCCAATCACTTTGCCGTTAAGAACAATTTTTGCAGCCGTCACTGTGCCTTCAATACGGCCATGTTCACTGATAATAATCGTGCTGGGCGAACCATTTTGCTCGCTCACGTTGCCATGAATCGCACCATCTACGCGCAAACCACCGTTAAAATGCAAGTCGCCTTCAATCCGTGTGTCCGCACCTACTAGCGTGTCGATACGATTATCAATTTTATTGGTTTTTTTAAAAAACATACTTTCCCCCGCCTGCTTTAGACTTAACCGATGACCAAATGTGCTATTTTGACTTTTTGCCGTTCAGCATATTTTTGTAAAAAAATAAGTCTTCTTTGATTTTAATATTCTCATCTTGAACGCTTGCAAGCTCTTTGGCAAGGTTATTATTGGTTGCCAATTGTATTTGCAACGCGCGTTGAGCGCCAACCAGCTTAGCCTGTAAGGCTCTATTTTCTAGCGCAATTTGTTCAGATTTTTGGCGAATATTTTTATTTTCACCTTCATGCAGTGCCCAATAAGCCAAACCAAAACCTAACATCACAAATAGAATTGCCAACAATCCTTGAAAATACCAAGGACGCTTTGAACGCACCGCTACTTGCTTGGCAGTTAAGCCAAAATGACGGCGAATTTTACGGCGAACGGGTTTCATTTTCGGCTAATTTACAGGTTAAATTAACATTAGCTTAAGGTAACAGCGGCACCACATTTAACCCTGCATTTTCATTCAGACCAAACATAATATTCATATTTTGAATGGCTTGGCCAGCAGCACCTTTTACCAAATTATCTTGCACCACCACAATGGTTAAATAGCCAATGTCTGCTTGCTTTTGCAGTGCAATACGCAATTGGTTGGAGCCACGTACTGAGCGGGTTTCTGGCAGGCTGCCCACAGGCAATACATCCACAAACTGTTCATTGGCATAGCGTTGCTCAAACACCGCTTGTAAATCAGTTTGTTGACCAGCCGCGCTAAGTTTGACATAAATGGTTGAAAGCATGCCACGAATCATCGGTATTAAGTGCGGGACAAAAATAAAATCGACTTGCTGGCCCGCTAATTGAGTAAGTTGCGCCTGTATTTCGGGATGATGGCGATGACCACTTAATCCGTACGCTTTCATATTATCGCTGGATTCGGCAAATAAAGTCGCCACTTCGGCTTTTCTGCCTGCACCAGATACACCCGATTTACAATCGGCCACAATTGGTGCAGAAAAATCAATCAAGCCAAGTTGCAATAATGGGGCTAATCCCAGCAAAACCGTGGTTGGATAGCAACCTGGATTACCAATAACCTTGGCTTGTTTTACTTTATCACGATACAACTCAGGCAAACCGTAAACAGCTTGTTGCAGAACATTGACACAACTATGCGGCATTTTGTACCATTTTTCAAATAAGGCAGTATCTTGCAACCTAAAATCTGCCGCCAAATCAATCACTTTAACGCCCGCGCTTAATAAAACTTGTGCTTGGCTCATGGCCACACCATGCGGCGTCGCAAAAAATACGACATCGCAAGCAGTTAAGTCAGCGGTTGCAGGGTCAGAAAAAGTTAAATCGACGAAGCCACGCAAACTAGGAAACATATCGGCTACTGGTAAACCTGCTTCGCCACGTGAGGTAATCGCTGTTAATTGCGCATTCGGATGAATGGACAATAGACGTAGCAGCTCAACACCTGTGTAACCTGTGCCGCCAACAATGCCGATTTTTAATTTTTGATTTGCCATACCTGCTACATTCAAAAGATGCTGTAAAAATGAAACCTTAAATGAAAAAGGCCGCCAAAGCGACCTTTTTTAACTCTTGACGCCTAAATAAAGCGAAAGCTGTACTAGCGTTTAGAGAACTGTTTACGACGACGCGCTTTACGGAAGCCCACTTTTTTACGCTCTACTTCACGTGCATCACGCGTTACAAAACCAGCGTGGGATAATGCACTTTTTAACGCTGCATCGTAGTCGATCAATGCACGTGTAATGCCATGACGTACTGCGCCCGCTTGACCAGATTCGCCACCACCGATCACATTAACCATAATGTCAAAGCTGGCTGTATTGTTGGTTAACTCTAATGGCTGACGCAAAATCATGCGTGATGTCACGCGTGAAAAATATTCATCAACTGGCTTATCATTCACGATGATATTGCCTTTACCCGATTTTAAAAACACACGCGCTACTGAGCTTTTGCGGCGGCCTGTACCGTAATTATATTTACCAATCATTTCGATTTACCTTAATGTTCTTTGCTTAAATTATAAAAGCTAGTGGGCTTAAATAGTCAACGCTTTTGGTTGTTGTGCTGCGTGCTCGTGCTTATCGCCAGCATACACTTTCATTTTTTTAGCCATTGCATAGCCTAACGGACCTTTTGGCAACATGCCTTTTACTGCTTTTTCTAAAGCGCGACCTGGAAAACGGTCTTGCATTTTAGAAAACGTTGTAGTGCTGATGCCGCCTGGATAACCAGAGTGACTGTGATACAGCTTGCCATCGGCTTTTGCGCCTGTCACTTTAATTTTATCTGCATTAATGACCACAATGTAATCGCCCGTATCCACGTGCGGCGTATAGATAGTTTTGTGCTTACCACGCAAGCGGTGCGCTACTGCACTGGCTAAACGACCTAATACTAAGTCGGTTGCGTCAATTACAAACCAATCGCGTTGTACTTCGTGCGATTTTGCAGAAAATGTTTTTCCAGAAAAAATATTCATCGTATCACTACCTAATTCAATATAAGCTAATTCAGTTTAAGCCAGTTCAGTATCAAGCTATGGTTTATCTATAGCTTATAAAAACAAGAGGGCGGATTATATGCTTTTGCTTATTCGCTTGTCAATTGCAAAAAATGATTAAATAGTCTATTTTTGATGCTTACATGCTATTTAGCGATATATACATCTATAACAGTCATTCACCTATCGTGCATTAATTTAGTTGGCACATCCATTGCTTAGCAATATTTATAATAGGTCAGTCTACAGAACAGGTAATTATCATGCATAGCAATTATAGATTAAAGCAAGCCGTGTTGACGGCGCTTACCATGTTATCTCTTGGTGTGCAAAATTCGTCTTTTGCGGTTGGCTTAGGCGAGATCGAAGTGCGATCTCATATTGGGCAGCCGCTTCTAGCCAACGTTAAAGTACAAGGCGTTGAAGGCCTGAAAGACCAAGCCTGCTTTAGGCTAGGCAATGACGCCAATGGCCTGAATCAAATCAGTAATGCCAATGTAAGGTTGGGCAATATCAAAGGTGATGAAGCAATTTTAAGCATTTCAACTACCCAAGCGATAACCGAGCCTATTGTCAGTTTGTCGGTGATTGCAGAATGTGATAGTACATTTCGCCGCGATTATGTTTTATTAATTGACCCGCTTTTAACCACCGAAATTGAAAACGCAAATGATGCGCAAATTAACAACACTGTCGAGATAACCGACACTCTTGTTGAGAAATCTGCTGTTACAACATCGCGCGCGAATAAAACCAGTAACAATCAAATCGTTAAACTTAAAAAAAATACTGCCAAAAAGTCAATAGTTAACACTAAAAATGCAGCAAATAACGACAATATTGTATTAACGGTTAATTACGATAAAAAACTTAGTAGCAATACCAATACACAAAATGCGCCTACTGTTCATGCAAGAAATACTGCTAAAGCATCCAAACCGCGTTTAAGTATTTCTGGCGCAACATTTGAAAATAACGCCAATGCAATTGGCTTGCGTTTAGACAAACAATTGCATTTTTCTGCAGAAACTGCACCGCAAGCACTTGCCAGCAACATCGCTATAGAAGATGAAACAACAGTGTTGAGTAATCGCCTGGCGCATTTAGAGCAGCAAATTACCACGCTGCAACAACGTAACCGTGCGCTTGAAGCGGAAAAAAACGCACAAATCAAGCCACAAGCAGAAAACTTGCTTGAGTCAAATCTGCCAAAGAGCAATACAACATGGTGGCCGTATTTAGCAGGCCTTGGCTTATTGATAGGCGGTTATTTTGCGGCTGATTTTTGGCGCCGTCGCCGTCAATCACAGCAACTAGATAGCGCAGAAGATGTGTGGGACGTGCTAGACGCGAATTCTAATATTGTGTATTACAAAGACATTGGTCTTGACGATACCTTATTTGAAGATAAACCAGTGCCAGAGGCTAAATCTTCAGAACAATCCGCGTTAAAATCCGCTAAAGTGAGCGTACTTAAAACAGAAGCAGAAGCGCCTTTTCAAGTTGAAGAAGACAATTTTGAGCACAATATTCTAGACCACGCTGATGTATTTTTATCACACGGACGCACCAGTTTAGCGATTCAATTACTGCAAAATCATTTGCTCGACTTTCCTAAGCAATCGGTCACTATCTGGCTATTTTTGCTGGATTTGGTGGCGAAAGAGAATTTACCCGCGGTGTACGAACAGACTGCGCTGGAATGTAAAGAACACTTCAATATCAAAATTGCCGCTTTTGCAGCAGAAGACAATACCAATTCAGATAAAAGTTTAGAGTCTTTTTCACGCCTTACCAACGGCTTACAACAAGTTTGGGGTACGCCTGCCGCCTTGGTGTATTTGGATGATCTGATTTATAACAGCCGTTTAGAAGCACGTGTTGGCTTTGAAAAAGGCGTTATCGAAGAACTGGTTTTACTAAGAGGTATTGCCCAAAACAACTTTAATACAGCAGACGTAATTCATTTGGATGAGAAAAAAATGGCCATTAAAGAACTAAAAGAAGCGAAAATAGCAGCAACCAAAGCCGATAAATTGCAAAAATTAGAAGAGTTAACACTCGCTGACACTGCAAAAACTGAGCCTGCTGCAAAAGCACCAGTGCATGAAGAGTTATTTGAATTTAATTTAATTGAATATAAATAACTCTATTTAAACGCAAAAGTTGCGTCTGTTTAGGCTGTGTATTTAGAGTAGTACTCTAGCATCAAACCACAAAAGATGGCTAAGCCAATCCAGTTGTTGTGTAAAAACGCTTTAAAACAATGCGTTTTAAAGCGTTTTTTTATTAATTTATATTGCCACAATATCAGCAATAATGCGGCAATAAGTCCAATATAATAATAGCGCCCGTAGCCCATTAACTGCCCAACATAAACCAATAAACCCAACATTGCGGCATAACTTGCCATCACGGCAATCACATCATATTTGCCGAAAAATATGGCAGAAGACTTTATGCCAATGTTTAAATCATCGTCGCGGTCTACCATTGCGTATTCGGTATCATAAGCGATTGCCCAAAACACGTTTGCCGCCAACAAAATCCAAGCTATTAGCGGAATATAATCATTAACAGCGGCAAACGCCATGGGGATACCAAAACCGAATGCCACACCTAAGTAGGCCTGTGGAATTGCCAGAAAGCGCTTAGTGTAAGGATAGGTTGCAGCTAAAAACAAGGCGGCAAACGACAATAAAATAGTGGTTTTATTAAACAGCAATACCAAACAAAACGCCAACAAGCTTAAGCCTGCCGCCAATAAATACGCTTCTTTTACGCTTACTTCACTTGTTGCCAGCGGCCGATTTTTGGTGCGCTCAACCAAGCCATCATATTTGCGGTCAGCAATGTCGTTAAGTACGCAACCTGCGCTACGCATTAACACCGTTCCTATAACAAAAATCAGCACAACAACCCAGCCAGGCTTGCCGCGGCTGGCTATCCACAAAGCCCACAGAGTTGGCCATAACAATAATAAAATACCAATCGGTTTATCAAGTCGCATTAAACGTTCATAAGCGTTTGACTTTTGGATTAAAGCTTTTATATTTTTAGACGAATTCATTTGAAAAGATTGGGTAAAAACACTTCGGTCACCAAAATAGTAGCGCAATTTAGCCTAAAAACCGAACGCCGCGCCCATAAATAAGCGGGTTTATCGCTTAAATGTTGCGCTGCTTTTTGGTACAAAACCTGATGGGGCGAAAGTTTTTTATAACTAATCGCCGCCCGTTTTACTTTAGGGTTGGAAAATAGTGCCGCACCTAGTGGCTTATTGCCCAATTTAGTAAGCCCGTGCCATGCGCCACGCAAGTTGGATCTTAGTAATACGCTACGCGCGAAAACTACAGGCTGGTCGTCACCAAACAACAAAACCTCACGTATCAGAGCAGTTTTGTGTGTAGGTGTCTGCAATAAATTGGCCTCATCTACAATGACTATGTCAAACTTCATCCCAATAAGCTGTACTTTAAAATCTGAGTAACGTCGTTGCAAACTTGAAGTAAGAGAACCACAATCAATTAGCCATGGCTTTAATTGTCCAAATACTATTGGCCTGTTTAACCAACTGGCTTTATCTGAGGAAAGCTTTAGTAAAGCCAATTTTTTTGACATTTGATTCAAACTTTGACCAATTCGCCAGCATGTTTCATCCACCTTTGTAAATGCGCTTCTACCGCTTGAGGATAATCACTGATTAATTTATCCGCTAGTTTTTTTGCCGCTTCTAGCAAGTCAGCATCGCGTTCTAAATCGGCAATTTTTAACATTGGGACACCGCTTTGGCGTGTACCTAAAAATTCACCTGGGCCGCGCAAATGCAAATCGGCTTGGGCGATGGCAAAACCGTCGTTACTTTCGAATATTACTTTTAATCTTGCTCTTGCTGTCTCACTTAACTTGTTTTGATACAGCAAAATACAAGTGCTTTTGGCCGCGCCGCGGCCTACTCTGCCGCGCAACTGATGCAATTGACTCAAGCCTGACCGTTCTGCATGCTCAATCACCATTAAACTAGCATTGGGCACATCCACGCCCACTTCGATGACAGTTGTAGCCACAAGTAACTGGATATCATTTTTACTGAATGCTTGCATCACCGCCTGCTTTTCGGCAGGTTTCATGCGGCCGTGTATCAAACCAATATTAAGCTCTGGAAAGCTGGCTTGCATATGCGCAAATGTGTCATTGGCAGTCTGCAATTGCAGCGCCTCTGATTCTTCGATCAATGGGCAGACCCAATAGGCTTGGCTGCCAGCCAAGCAGGCTTCACGCACGCGCTGCAGAATTTCATCGCGCCGCTCATCAGATACTAATTTTGTCACAATCGGCGTACGGCCTGGCGGCAATTCGTCAATCACCGAAACGTCTAAATCGGCAAAATAGCTCATGGATAATGTGCGCGGAATCGGTGTTGCTGTCATCATGAGCTGGTGCGGTTCTGGCTCACCTTTTTTGCGCAAAGCCAAGCGTTGCTGCACACCAAAACGATGTTGCTCATCAATAATGGCTAAGCCTAGTTTTTTAAAAGTGACCGCATCTTGAAATAAAGCGTGTGTGCCTACAGCCAGTTGAGCTGCTCCGCTGGTGATATCGGCTAAAGCGGCCTCACGCTCTTTTTTGCTTTGGCTACCAGTTAACCATGCGATTTGGATAGTTAAGGGTTTAAGCCATGTTTCAAATTTTTTGAAGTGCTGTTCGGCTAAAATTTCAGTTGGCGCCATTAATGCCACTTGCCAACCATGCTCAATAGTTTGCAATGCCGCCATGCAAGCCACAATGGTTTTGCCGCTACCCACATCGCCTTGTAGTAAACGTTGCATGGGATGCGGCTGGGTTAAATCTTGACTAATTTCCGTTATGACTTTTTGTTGTGCTTTGGTTAAATTAAAGGGTAAATTTTGAAGCATTTTATGGGTTAACTTTTCAGATATCGCTATTGCAGGCGCGTTAATACTGCGGCGTTTGGCGTAATGTTTACGCATCGAAAGCTGCTGGGCCAGTAGTTCATCAAATGCTAATCTGCGCCATTCTGGCGTGCTGTGATTTTCTAAATCAGCCAAATTCGCTTCTGGCGTGGGGTTATGCAAAGCACGAATACTGTCAGCAAAACTGGGCAACTTAAATGTGTGGTAAACGGCTGCTGGCAAGGTTTCAGCCAATGCATCCTGTTTTAAAACAAACGCAATCGCTTTGCGAATATTGGGTTGAGTTAAGCCAGCCGTGGTGGGATAAACAGGCGTTAATGTTTGAGCAACCTCCGTTTTATCGTTCACTGCTTTACACTGTGGATGCACCATTTCGTAACCGAAAAAACCATGCCGGATTTCACCGTATACGCGCAATATTAAGCCAACTTTAAGCGCCGCAATTTGGCTGGAGTAAAAATGTAAAAAACGTAAGGTTAACTGGCCGCTGGCATCTTCAATGCGCGCGATTAAAGCTTTGCGCGGCTGATAAGTCACCTCTGCATGCACAATTTCACCTTCAATTTGCACGGTATCACCAAGGCGCAAATCGCGCACGGCGGTAATGCGCGTTTCATCCATATAACGCAGCGGAAGATGCAACAATAAATCTTGAACAGTTGAAATGCCAAGCTTGAGTAAGTTGGCAACCAGTGGTTTTGAGAAAGTTTTAATTTCGTAAAGTTTGGTCATGCCAAAAGATGAAAACTTACTGAATTCTATTTTCTGAATTGCCACCCTTGACGCGATTAATGCGCACTACATCGGGAATTTTGCGTAAATTGCGCATTAAATCGGCTAAATGCACGCGATTACGCACTTGCACCATAAAATTCACATTGGAATACTGGCTGCCGTCGGAATCTTCTACGCTCACGTTATCGATATTGGCGCCGGCCTCTGAAATACCGGCGGCAATTTTTGCCAGCATGCCGCGCTCGTTCGCTACCACCATGCGCACATTTACTTTGAACAATTTTTGATTGTCTGGATCCCACTCCACATCCAGCCATTTATCTGGGTCTAGCTTAAATTTAGCGACAGTTGCGCAATCATGTGTGTGAATGATTAAGCCTTTTTCTTTGTTAATAAAGCCTAAAATCGGGTCGCCCGGAATAGGCGTGCAACACTGCGCAAATTGCACTGCCATGCCCTCAGAACCACGAATGGTAATCGTATCCAGCGCTTTAAAGACTTTTGTTTTTCCGTTATCTGCACTGGTTAAGTCTGGATTCGTCGCGACTAATTGATGCGCCACCATCAGACTGACACGCTTGCCCAAACCGATATCAGCCAAGATTTCGACTTTATCTTTTGCGCCATAATCACGCATCACTTTTTGCCACTGTTTATCGGTAACCGCACTTGGTTCTATATGCAGCGCACGCAAGGCCAGGTTTAACATGCGTTCACCTAAATGTGCTGACTCTGATATTTGTATGGTTTTTAAATAATGTCGAATATGCGAACGCGCTTTACCGGTGACCACATAATTAAGCCAAGATGGATTTGGTTTGGCCAAAGCCGCTGTGATGATTTCCACATGGTCGCCATTGCGCATTTCTGCACGCAGCGGCGCTAATTCATTATTGATTTTAACCGCCACGCAACTATTGCCCACATCGGTATGTACCGCATAAGCAAAATCTACCGCGGTAGAGCCGCGTGGTAAGGCTAAAATTTTGCCTTTGGGCGTAAATACATACACTTCATCTGGAAATAAATCGACTTTAAAGTGCTCTAAAAATTCATAGCTGTCTTCACTTTCGGTTTGAATCTCTAACAAGCGTTGCAACCATTGATGCGTTTGTTGCTGCAATGTAGTTAAATTAGCATCTGAAGTTTTATACATCCAATGTGCCGCCACGCCAGCATTGGCAATGTTATGCATTTGTTCGCTACGAATTTGCACCTCGATTGGCGTACCAAAAGGACCGAATAACGTGGTATGCAACGATTGGTAGCCGTTGGCTTTGGGTATGGCGATATAATCTTTAAATTTACCAGGAATCGGTTTATACAACGCATGCAAATGGCCCAAGGTTAAATAGCATTGCGCCATATCTTTAACTAAGATTCTAAAACCATAAATATCGTGTATTTGCTCTAATGCGCTGCCTTTACTGGCCATTTTTCGATACACGCTATACAGATGTTTTTGACGGCCTTTTACGTCCGCTTCAATGTGTACCTCTGCCAAACGTTCTTTAATGGCATCTAAAATTTTGGCGATGACTTCTTTACGATTACCACTGGCAACTTTGATGGCTTTTGACAGCACGCGGTAGCGCATCGGATACAAATATTGAAAGCTTAAATCTTCCAGTTCCTGATAAATGATATTAAGCCCAAGCCGATTGGCAATTGGCGCATAAATTTCTAAGGTTTCGCGCGCAATGCGCTTCTGTTTTTCTGGCTTCATCGATTCCAGCGTCTGCATATTGTGCAATCTATCGGCCAATTTCACCAAAATCACGCGTACATCTTCGCTCATCGCCAACAGCATTTTGCGAAAGTTTTCCGCCTGCGCCTGCGTGACACTTTGAAACTCAATTTTATCTAACTTGGTTAATCCATCTACCAGCACGCCAACTTGTTTGCCAAATAATTCAGAGATTTCCGCTACCGAAACGCCGGTATCTTCCACCACATCATGCAGCAAAGCCGCTAGCAAAGTAGGCAAATCCAAATGCAGTTTGGCTAAAATGCAAGCGACTGAAACTGGATGTGTAATATACGGCTCACCCGTTTTGCGCGTTTGGCCTTGATGCGCTTTTGCAGCATAGCGATACGCCGCCCACACTTGTTCAATGTCGGCCTGGCTAAAATATTCTTTTAATAAAAGTGTGAGTTGTGATGTTTCAGAATCTGCCGGCAACAGACTAGGCTCGGCAGAATGAAAAGTGTCGATAATTGGTTTGTTAATGCCCGATTTGGTCGCAGTTTTTGGCATTGTGATGCATGTTAGAGTCTTGGTTGCCTTACGGATGCGTACGGTTTAAAATTTCTATACCCACTTTACCCGCGGCAATTTCACGCAAAGCCAACACAGTTGGCTTGTCTTTTTGGCCTGAGCTGTGCACAAATGGATCAGAACCATTTGCCAGCTGACGCGCGCGATAAGCCGCTACTAAGGTTAATTGAAAGCGGTTCGGGATTTTTTCTAAACAATCATCTACGGTAATACGGGCCATTTTTAATCCTTAAAGTTAATAGTTTCGTTAAAATGTAATGTGCAGTTCATTTAAATATGACTGCTGAATCAGGTTAATTGTTCGGCCAAGTTAACACTCAAATTAGGTTAATATTTGAATCAAGTTAACTGTTGAACAAGTGCAGCATAGCGCTGTAATTGTGCTGGCGATTTAAGCCTGCTTGCGCGAATAATCGCCATTAAATCTTGCAAAGCCACATCGAAATTATCATTGATTGTAACATAATCAAACTCCATCACATGGCTCATTTCCTCACGTGCCGCAGCAACGCGCTTATTAATCACTTCCACACTATCTTGGCCGCGATTATTAAGTCTAAATTCCAATGTTTCAACCGATGGCGGCAAAATAAAAATGCCGATGCTGTCTGGATAAATCGCGCGCACTTGCGCCGCGCCTTGCCAATCAATTTCTAAAATCACATCGTAACCAGCCTCTAATGCGCTATCCACTGCCGCTTGCGAAGTACCGTATTTTGCGCCGTGAACATCTGCGCTTTCTAAAAAACCACCTGCGTTTAATACATTCAAAAACTGCGCTTCATTAACAAAATGATAATGCACACCATTTTCTTCACCTACGCGTGGCGCGCGAGTGGTGTGCGAAACGGATAGTTTAATCTGCGCATCATGCATCAATATCGACTTAACCAAACTGGTTTTGCCCGCGCCAGAAGCTGCCGTCACAATAAAAAGATTACCTGCAACCTGATTTAATACCATGCTTAATGTCATGCTTTAACACCAATCTGGGCTTGGTAAAGCCGAAAAAACTTCTTTCAACCCAGCGCCCCAGCCTTGTCTCACTTTAGAATAATAAGGATCAGCTTCTGCAATACGCTGCTTACAATCGGCATGCAGGCTATCAACGCGGTAAATCAGCAAATCGATTGGCGCAGCGACAGAAACGTTGCTACGAATGGTAGAATCGAATGAAATCAGCAGACATTTTACTGCATCCATCATGTCGGTATTATATTGCACGACGCGATCTATGATGGGTTTGCCGTATTTTATCTCGCCGATTTGGAAATAAGGCGTTTCATTGCAGGTTTCAATAAAATTGCCCGCCGAATACACATTAAACAAACGCGGCTTTTCGCCTTTGATTTGTCCACCAATTAATATGCTGGCGTTAAACTCAATCTGGTGACTTTTAAAATGCTCGCCCTCTTCTTCAAAAGTTGCACGTAACTCACGTCCAACTAAACTAGCCGCTTCAAACATGCTTTCAACGTTATGTAAGTGCTTACTATTTTCTTCTGGGTTGCTAATTTTTAAGCGCAAAGAACTAATAACGGATTGCGTAATGGCCAGATTCCCCGATGTCATTAACACGATTACGCGCTCATTTTTTACTTCAAAAATATGCATTTTTGGAGAAATAGCCACTTGATCAATCCCCGCATTGGTGCGGGTGTCGGATGCGAAAACCAAACCTTGCTCTAATAATACGCCGACGCAATATGTCATGATAATAATGGAAAGTCAGAATTTACTAAAAACGAATCATACCATTTTGAATAATGGCTGATGATGGAATGCATGAATTATTTGCTGATTTTTTGTGTTGATAAACTATATAAATCCAGCGGCTTCAGTCAGTTTTGCCACATTTTCTTGCGTAAAAAAACCATCAAAACTGCCGTAGCGTTGCACATATTCAATAATTAAGGATGAATGCTCAGAGGCATTAGAGAATATCTGTTTAAGACCTTGTTCTTTAGAGCCAATCACATCCAGTAAAAAGCCTTTGCCGTTTTCGGCAATCGCATCCACCACAAAATCGATATTTTCTTTGCCCATATATTCTCCATCTTTTACAGAAATCGCCATGTGATGCAGACGCGGGCCATAGTTGCGTACAAAAGTTTCAGTGGGCGAAGGCAGGCGTTCTAGATGATTAATAAAATAAGGCGTGTTATTGGCAGTGAATACTTTTGCCGGACTTTTGGATTCAGGAATGGGGTGCGTACTTTTGGTGACATTGGTGGATGAATTCTGGTCTTTGATATTGTAGGCGCCCCAAAAATAATAGCTAGATAGCGACAGATATTCCAAAATAGCCACTTCACGATTCTGGCTGTAAACGCGCGTGGCTAAATGATCCAGTGGCAATAATAAATCGGCGACACCGATTTGTGTTTGTAACGCTTTTGCTTCTTGATAGGCAATTTGCACATCGGCTTTAATCATACTTGCGCCAAGTGCATAGACCCTTAATTCATCTGGTTTACGTTCCAAATAGCCGATAATATTATGCGTATATGGCGAAGGTTTGCTAACGGCGATATTGCCTGGCAATTCTAATTTGCGCACTTCATCTTGATTGAAAAATCGAAATTCGCGCTGCTCTTGCAATTTAACCACGCTGTGTAAATCCGTGACGCGGATAATCTCGCCCATATAACGACTGTTCGGTTTTTTCGCGCCAACGGGGTAGACTTCATTTAAGCTTCTGAAGATGCCGCGCAGGTTAGGGTCTTTGACTTCGCGCAGCAAAATATCCGGCGAATTCAAATCAATACGCAATATATGCGTCAAGTGCTGCTCGGTTTCTAGCGTCACTAAATAATGGTATGGCGTCATCAATGCCAGTTCTGCGACGTATTTGGTTGCATGTTCTGGGTCAACCGAAATCATCAGCGCATCGATCTCGTGAATCATTTCTGTTAAGCCAAGCTGATCGCGCTCTGCTAACAACCGCACTAGGTTTTCCTCAAAAAACGGAGAATTTTCTTTGTCGCCATGACGGCTGAATTGTAGTGAGTTAACGCGCATTTTGACTTAAATTATTGCTGTGCATGCTGGGTTTGTTGAATCAGTTGCGCCTGTTTTAACAGCTCAATTTGATTCATTTTATGTTGTTGATGAATTGGCACACCAGCTTGATTCACGACTACGCTGGTTGCCATGCCTTCCACTCCGCCACCAGAACGCATGCCTGTCACTGGGCTGGCAGTGCGATAATCTAAACCAGTTGCTAAACGCACATACGTTTCGCCCGCACGGCAACCGTTTGATACATCCACGCTTTGCCACGCGCTATCAAACCACACGTCTACCCACGCGTGGCTTTGCATCAGGCTGCCATCTTGCGTAAATAAATAGCCGCTCACATAACGCGCGGGATAACCCAAACTGCGGCAACAGGCAATAAACACGTGGGCGTGATCTTGACACACACCCTGCTCCAAGCTAAACGCCTCAATCGCAGTGGTGGTCACTTTGGTTGCACCTGTAATGTAGCCAACTTTTTCGACTAGTGCGTGCATTAAGTCGTCAATCGGCTTTTGCTTGAATGACATCGCAAAATCTTTGATGGCCGCATCGGCTAAGGTTAACGGTGTATCACGCAAATAAATAGTTAATGGCAAAGGTTGTTGTTGCGAATAATCGTTGACGCCGGTATCTACCTCGCCCATCACTGTGACGCTTAATTCAGTGTGCGGCGTATCGACCACCAGCGTATGCGTAGTGTTACCAAAGGCATCTTCAAACTCGTGCATTTGGCCTTGCACTTTAATGTCCCAATATTTAACGTGCTGGCCAAAACCGCTCTGCGGCGTAAGTCGTAGTTGCTGAATGGTATAATTAACAGGTGTGGTATACACGTATTGGGTGTGATGTTCGATAGTAAGACGCATAATGGCTTATTTTAACTGGCTTATTTAGCTTTAGCTGACATTAATGCTTAAAAACGCACGTTGAATTTCTGCACTCAGTATATTATTTGAATCAATAAAGTCGCTTAAAAATTCATGTAATCCTAACTGAAAAATATATTGCATTTTACCGTAACGTAATCTGGCATGCAGTTCACCAGCCAATCTTCTACACTCAGTATGTCGACTACCAGATAGTTGATCCAGTATAGATGTTACTTCATCCAGACACGCATGCAGCGAACGCGGCATATCGCGTCTTAATACCAGCAGTTCTGCCACGCGCCAAGGCACTATCGTATCGCTGAATATTTTTTGATATGCTTGAAAAGCCGATACAGATCTTAACACTGCGCTCCATTCGTAATAATCCACCGCGCCACCAATTTCCTCTTCATCTGGCAATAGTAAATGATACTTCACATCTAATAGCCTTGCAGTATTGTCAGCGCGTTCAATAAACGTACCTAAGCGCACAAAACTAAAGGCATCATCTCGTAGCATAGTACCAAAACACACGCCTCTGAATAAATGCGAACGCGCTTTTACCCAGTCGCAAAACTCGCTCAGCCCAACGTTGGCCAAATTTTGACCGACGAATTGAGAGAACTCAATCCACAGCGCATTAATATTTTCCCAAGTTTCTGATGTCATTGCCACGCGCACTGCGCGCGCATTTTCTCGGGCGTTACGCAATGCATTATAAATACTGGATGGATTATCGGCATCCATTGCTAAATAATGAATCACATTCGCAGCATTTACATTGCCGTAATCTGCCTCATAATCTTCAACGTTACCTGATATCTCTAGCGCGGGCAACCAAAGTGCAGACTCACTTTGCGCAGCATTTGGTACTAAAGACATGCTGTAAGTCACTTCCAGCACACGCGCCATATTTTCTGCGCGCTCAATATAGCGCGCCATCCAATATAAATGGTCCGCGGTTCTACTCAGCATATTGTTTCAGCTTTACTGGTTTTTGTAGCGCCTTTAACTTTAGCTTCTATTTTAGAGGTCATTTGTGCTGTTCGTTCTTCAACCTCACTATCCCTATCCTCTAGAACCCAAGTATCTTTGGTACCACCGCCCTGTGACGAATTGACCACTAAGGAACCTTCTTTTAACGCGACGCGGCATAATGCACCAGGTACTAAGGTGACTGTTTTGCCCGATAATACAAATGGTCGCAAATCCACGTGCCGCGGCGCAATACCTGCTTCAACCAATGTAGGGCAAGTGGATAATGCTAAAGTGGGCTGCGCAATATAATTGGCAGGTTTAGATAAGATGCGTAATCTAAACTCGTCTAGTTCTTGTTTGGTCGCTGCTGGGCCTACTAACATGCCATAACCGCCAGAGCCTTGCACCTCTTTTACCACTAATTCATGCAAGTGTTCTAAGGTGTATTGCAAATCGTCTTCTTTACTTAACTCATAAGTGGGCACATTTTCTAACAGCGGCTCTTCGCTTAAATAAAACTTAATCATTTCAGGCACGTAAATATACGTGGCTTTGTCATCAGCAACGCCCGTACCAACTGCATTTGCGAGCGTTACGCCACCATTGCGATATACCGACAACAGCCCAGGCACGCCTAACATAGAATCCGCATTAAATACCAATGGATCGATATAGTCGTCATCAATACGCCTATAAATCACATCCACTTTTTGCGGGCCCTGCGTAGTGCGCATATACACGGCGTTGTTGCGCACAAATAAATCCTGGCCTTCTACCAACTCAATGCCCATTTGTTGCGCAATAAAAGCATGTTCAAAATAAGCACTGTTATAAGCGCCAGGTGACAACAAAACCACGGTCGGATCTTGTATGCCAAGTTGTGCTACATCGCGTAGGTTTTTAAGCAATACTTGCGGATAATGATCAACTTGCGCGATATGATAGCGGCGGAATAACTCGGGAAATAAGCGCATCATCATTTTGCGATCTTCCAACATATAAGACACGCCTGACGGCGTACGCAAATTATCTTCCAACACGTAAAATTGTGATTCGCTGGTGCGCACCAAATCAACGCCTGCAATATGTGCATAAATTTGGTTGGGTACATCTACACCGAACATTTCTGGACGATATTGGCTATTCGCCAATATACTTGCTGGCACAATGCCTGCCTTAATGATTTCTTGCGAATGATAAATGTCGTGCAGAAACATGTTAAGCGCACGCACACGCTGTATCACCCCCGCAGACAATTTAGACCACTCTTTTGCAGAGATTAACCGCGGAATCACATCAAACGGGATTAACCGCTCTGCACCGTCGCTCTCACCATACACATTAAAAGTAATGCCTACCCGGCGAAACAATAACTCCGCTTCTTGGCGTTTACTTTCCAATTGATGATGCGGAATATCTTTAAGCCAATCTTGGTAAGCGGTATAAATGTGACGCACATGCATATCGTCTAGCTTAGATGCATCCACTTGCATTTCGTCAAAAAACATTTTTGGGGACTTTTGCATGGTTAAGTTCTTTAGGTAATAAAAAGATTCATGCAAGGCGTATGCCAAATAATTATTTAATAATAAACAATTAGTTAGGGTTGTATTTTTTTAAGCTAATAAAAATATGCACAGATATAGTGCAGTTAAAAAATGATTTTTTAAAATGTGCAATACATCAGTGCATCACTGATGGTTTTTAGAGCAGGCCTGTTAACTGTTTATAAAAGCAATTATTCTATGTTTTGAATCTGCTCGCGCATCTGCTCTATTAACACTTTCAGTTCCATGGAAATTTGGCTGGTTTCAACGGCAACCGATTTCGAACCCAATGTATTCGCCTCGCGATTCATTTCCTGCATTAAAAAATCTAAACGCTTGCCTACCGCGCCGCCCGCTTGCAAAATGCGTTTCACCTCTGCAATATGTGAACTCAATCTTGACAATTCTTCGTCCACATCAATACGCTGTGCGTACAGCACCATTTCTTGCCGAATACGCTCATCGTCATGGCTATTAGTGGCTTCATGCAATTTAGCGGTTAATTTTGTCTGATATTGCGCAATTAAAGCTGGCATCATTGGCTTAACTTTGGTCACAAGTTGCTCAACCTGTTGCAATCTGTCCAAAATAATCGCGGCCAATTTACCGCCTTCGCGCGCTCGTGCATCAATTAATTGCTGCAAAATTTGAGTTAACCCATTTTTGAAATCAACTTCTAGCGCATCAGAATCCAATGTTTCTGCAACAAAAACGCCTGGCATACGCAAAATGTCCAGCATATTCACGGGTTGTGTATGCGGAAAATATTGCGCTGCTGTTTTTGCGCTTTCTGCAATTTGCTGCAAAACGCTGTGGTTAAGCTGTGGCACACTGTTTACGCCAGCCTCACGCATCATACTCATGCGAATATCCACTTTACCACGGCCTAATTTAGCCTGAATCAACTCGCGAGCGAGTGATTCGAGCTGACGCAAACTATCATCTAGTTTTAGTTGTAACTCTAAATAACGGTGGTTTACCGAGCGGCATTCAATTAGCAAAACACCATTTTTTGTGTTGGTTTCTAGTGACGCGTAGCCTGTCATGCTTAATATCATGGTTGTGCTCTTGGGTTTATTTGTTAAAGTGAATTAATTTGTTAAAGTAATTTGTGATAATTGTATCAAACCTCTATGATTTAACGTGTTTTTTATGCGAGAATATGCGAATTAATTGATTTAATATTTCCACATTTATTTACAAAATCTTATTAACTGGACTGGGCATATCGCACGCAACATTGGGCGCTACACTTAACTAGATGGCTACACTTAAAAACCAATCTTTGCCTATCGGCTATATTCTGCAAGACTATATCATCACGCGCGTGTTAAGCACTGGCGGCTTTAGTTTCGTCTATCTTGCGCAAGACATGAACAAAAACACGGTGGCGATTAAAGAATATATGCCCACTGGTTTAGCCCTGCGCGAAGATGGCGCGACCGTATTACTGGGAAGTGACGACGACGCCTCTACTTTTAAGCACGGCTTAAAATGTTTTTTTGAAGAAGGCCTGGCTTTGGCCAAAATTGACCATAAAAACATCGTGCGCGTGGTTAATTTCTTTAGAGAAAACAACACGGTTTACATGGTCATGCAGTATGAGCGCGGCAAATCGTTACAAGATTTTATCTTATCGCAACCCGCGCCTGTCAACGAAAGATTTGTACGCCGTGTATTTGGTGAGCTACTTAATGGCCTGCGCGAAGTCCATACGCAAAAGTTGCTGCATTTAGATATTAAGCCAGCCAACATTTATATTCGGCTAGATGGCTCACCAGTGCTACTAGATTTTGGCTCGGCACGGCAAACATTGACGCAAACCCAATCTAAATTATCGCCTAGCTACACGCCCGGTTTTGCGCCGCCAGAACAATATTTTGAGCGTAAACAACTCGGCCCATGGAGCGATATTTACAGTGTGGGCGCCAGCATGTATTCCTGTCTGGCAAGATCGGCGCCCATGGCGGCTAATCAACGCGTTAAACAAGATTTTTTAGCGCCCGCCACCAAAGTGGGCAAAGGCATTTATACCCAAGAATTACTGCAAATTATTGATAATTGCCTGAAACTTAATTATCTGGATAGGCCGCAAAGCGTATTTTCGTTACAAAAGACCTTGTTTGAAATTGTTCCCCCAATTGAGGTAGAAAAACCCAGTTTTGCTAAAAAAATTAAAGACGCTTTAAACAAACCACTCTAAGATGTTAATACCAATTAATCACACAAAAATACTCAATAATAGCTGCTTAAATGAAATTTTCTATCTACCAAAATAGTCGTCAAGGCCCTAGACACTATAATCAAGATCGACTGGCTTATTCGTATAGTAAAGATGCTTTGCTACTCGTGTTAGCTGACGGCATGGGTGGCCACCGCAATGGCGAAGTTGCCGCGCAGTTAGCCGTTAAAACCTTAACCGATGCTTTTCAGCGTTTAGCGGTGCCGTTTTTAAGTAGCCCGGCCAAATTTTTAATCGATCATATTCAGCAAGTACACGATATGATTGATCACGTCACACAAAGAGATGAGTTAATCGAAGCGCCGCGCACCACAATTGTGGCGGCGATTATTCAACGCGGCTTTTTGTATTGCGCGCATGTGGGCGATTCCAGGCTGTATCACTTTCGCGAAGGGCATTTGCTGTTTCGTACCGAAGATCACTCAGTCGTACAATCGTTGTACAAAAAAGGCATGATCAGCAAAGAAGAAATGGCCACGCATCCTTACAAAAATAAGGTGTATAACTGTTTGGGCGGCGAAACCCCGCCACAAATCGATTTATCCGATCGTTTTGAGTTGCTAGAAGGCGACACCATTTTGTTGTGTACCGATGGTGTTTGGGGCGTGTTGAGTGATCAGCAAATTAAAGAAATTATCCAGCAGAATGTGGTTATTGCGAATGCCACCAACCGGCTGATGGAAAGTGCCGAATTTGCCAGCGATGAACGCGGTGACAATATGAGCGCCATTGGTTTGCAATGGGGGGACAGGCAACAAAATGGCGATACCGTTTCTACGCAGTTGATGCCTTTGGGTGAAACCACCACCATCATGAACACCGTACAGCCACCAATGAATGAAGAGATGAATCTGAATGATCTTTCAGATGACGACATTGAACATACCATCGCCGAAATTCAAACTGCTTTAAATAAAACCCAGCAAAAACCCAAAATTTAGCCTTATTTTATGGTTAAGTCGCCGCTGCGAAAGTTTTCTGCTAACTGTTAACGGCTTGCGCTATTAAGTTTTAACAGTATCTCAATAATGCATCGCTTATAATGTGTTTTTTATTTAAGCCCATTATCATGCAACCCATCCTTCGACCAAGCCTACGTGCCACCAACCAGTTACGCACTATTGAAATTATCCGCCATTACACCAAACATGCCGAAGGTTCGGTATTGGTTAAATTTGGCGATACGCATGTACTTTGCACCGCGAGCGTAGAAGAAAAAGTACCCGGCTTTTTAAAAGGTAAGAATCAAGGCTGGGTTACCGCAGAATATGGCATGCTGCCGCGTAGCACTGGCAGCCGCATGGATAGAGAAGCAGCTAAAGGCAAGCAATCTGGTCGCACACAAGAAATCCAGCGTTTAATTGGCCGCAGTTTGCGTGCCATAATTGATCTTGAAAAGCTGGGCGAACGCAGCATTCATATTGATTGTGATGTGATTCAGGCCGATGGCGGCACGCGCACGGCCAGCATTACGGGTGCCTATGTGGCTTTACATGATGCTATTTCTAAGCTGTTAGCTAGTGGAAAAATCACTGAAAATCCGCTTAAACAAGCTGTTGCCGCCATTTCTGTCGGTGTATACCAAGGTTGTGCGGTGTTAGATTTAGATTATATTGAAGACTCTGATTGCGATACCGATATGAACGTGGTGATGACGGAAGATGGTGGATTTGTAGAGATTCAAGGCACGGCTGAAGGCGAGCCGTTTGCGCGTGAAGCCATGAACGCGATGCTAGATTTGGCAGCCAGCGGCATTGCCGAATTGCTGGTGATGCAGCAAACGGCTTTGGCACGCGCTGATTAACCTAAAAGTTAACCCATTAAGTTAACCAATAATTTGTTGGCAAAATTAATATCGATGAATAAACTAGTCATTGCAACGCATAATCTCGGTAAGCTGCGCGAGTTCCAGATTTTACTCAGTGCGCTTAATATTGAAGTATTGCCGCAATCGGCTTTTAATATCAGCGAGGCCGAAGAACCGCATTGCACCTTTATCGAAAACGCGTTGACTAAAGCACGACACGCCAGTTTACACAGCGGCTTGCCAGCGCTTGCAGACGATTCTGGTTTGTGTGTACACGCGCTACAAGGCAAGCCTGGCGTTTTATCGGCGCGGTTTGCCGACATGCATAGCGATGAACCATACCGAAATAAAAGTAGTGATAAATCAAGCCGTGATGAAAAAAACAATCAAGCGTTATTAAACGCACTAAAAGATGTCACGACGCAAACAAACCCACATAGTCGCAGTGCTTATTACTATTGCGCGCTGGTGTTGGTGCGTAGCCATGACGATCCGCAACCGATTATTGCAGAAGGCATGTGGACAGGTGAAATTTTAACTGCGCCAAGAGGGTCAGATGGATTTGGCTATGATCCTTTGTTTCTGGATTTGCATTTTAACAAAACTGGCGCAGAATTAAGCCCTGATATTAAAAACCAAATCAGTCATCGCGGGCAAGCGTTGCAACAATTAATCATCAAAATCAAGGCATTAAAAGTATGAAAAATTTACCGAACTGGTTGCGCGACGATGGCAGCATCGTCTCTTGCACCGAAAAAATCAAAGTGATGCGCGAAAATTTTGAAGAGATTCAGCAAATCGCCCAAGACGCTTTTGAAGACGGTTTGCTTTTAGAAGTGTCAGAAACGCAGATGCGCGAAGCCTTGCATCACTTAATTAATCAGCTGATTAACCCCTACCAAAAAACCAAAGCGGCCATTGAAAAAAGTTATACCAATTAAAGCGGACACACTTTTCAACCCGAAAACTGCTGCCGCTACCATACAAACAATCAACACAAGCGCGCCTATTTTGGGCGAAACCACGCTGTCCGGCCTCACCAATCCACCGCCGTTATCGCTGTATATTCATATTCCTTGGTGCGTAAAAAAGTGTCCTTATTGCGATTTTAATTCGCATGAATCGCGCCACAAAGACGGTGAAATCCCCGAAAAACGTTACGTGGCGGCATTAATTGCCGATTTAGAACAATCGGTACCACGCGTCTATGGCCGCAAAATCAAAAGTGTATTTTTTGGCGGCGGAACACCCAGCTTATTTTCGCCTGAATCCATTAATACAATTTTAAGTGCTGTACGCATGTTAACACCACTGGAATATGATGCAGAAATCACGCTGGAAGCCAATCCTGGCACAGTTGACACTGCGCATTTTGTAGGTTATAAACAAGCAGGGGTTAACCGGCTTTCGCTCGGTATTCAAAGTTTTAATGCGGATTATTTAACAGCTTTGGGGCGCATACACGACGACAAACAAGCGATTGCAGCGGCAGAATTGGCATTAAAAACCTTTGAGCGCGTCAATTTAGATTTGATGTATGCACTACCCAATCAAACGCTTGAACACGCACTGCAAGATGCGCGCCAAGCGCTAGCGCTTAAGCCAGACCATTTATCGTTTTACCATTTAACGCTGGAGCCAAATACACCGTTTTACCGCACGCCGCCCAGCTTGCCAAGTGATGATTTAAGTGCGGACATGCAAGAACAAATTGAGGTTTTGCTGGCCGAACATGGCTATGAGCATTATGAAACTTCGGCTTTTTGTCTACACAAAAGTCAAGCCAAACATAATGTTAACTATTGGCAATTTGGCGATTATTTAGGCATTGGCGCTGGCGCGCACAGCAAATTAAGTTATCACGACAAAATCACCCGCGAAACGCGTTATAAACACCCCAAAGCGTTTATGGAAAATGCCGAGGCTGGCAACGCTGTCGATAATAACTGGAGCATCGCACAGGCAGATTTGGGTTTTGAATTTATGATGAACGCGCTGCGATTAACCGATGGCGTTGATGTGCGTTTGTTTCAGCAGCGCACTGGATTAAGTTTACAAAGCATTCAAACGGCGCTGATGACGGCGACACAAAAAGGACTCATCACGCAAAACCTCAACCGCATCAAGCCTACGTTATTGGGCCAGCGCTATTTGAATGATTTATTGGCCTTATTTTTAGGTTAACTATTGGTTTTTTCTAGGTCTTTACGCGTATCTAAAAGCGTAATCAGCATTAAAATTTCTGCTAATACCGCCGCACTAAAACCAGCGCGGTCGCCATCGCGATTATCCGTAATCAAGCTTTGCAAATACACTTTTGCCAACTCGCTTGGCCAAACGGCATCCAATTTGTCCATAATATGTGGAAACTCTTCCAAATATTGCGGTACTACAATTTTCGCGCTAGCTATCGCCGCATTGGCTTCGTACCACACAGGCGTCATCACATTAAATGTGATGTGCAGTCTTTTTGCATAGGCCTCAAATTCCTCTTTTAAATTCAGTTTTCTGAATATTTCCAGCAAATAAAGACTATGGTTAATAGAGGCTTTTGGGTCAGTTTCAATGGTTAACTTTAAGTGCGCAACCGCGTCTTGCGTTCGATTAATACTCATCAGCAACTTGGCTTCTTCTAACGTGGTAATCGCTTTGGCTTGATCATCGCGCATATCGGTATTTAAAAAGCCGATAGATGCGCTATTTGGCTGGTGTTCAACCACGTATTCTGGTTCAGTAACTGGGTCGGTATCTTGCCAATTTTTACCAAAATCCGTCATGGTATCGTCCATTTCTGGCACTGCATCGCTTAATCGGTTTAGCATGCGTTGGCGATATTTTTTTAGCAAAATTGCCGCTAAAACAACCAAGCCAGCAAAGCCCAATAAAGCCAGTAGCCAATATTTCAAACTATTAAATAATGATTGGTTTGCTTGTGCTGGTGCTGAAATTTTTGATGCAGATTGCGTTTGCGCAGCTTGTGGTTTTATCCGCGTCTGATTAACAGTTTTTGTTGGCGCTGTTGCGGGCGCTAAGTTTTTAAATACTTTTTTGGCCGGCAAAGTTTGTTGCGTGGTTTGCACTGTTTCTGGCGAATGCTGTTCTGGCGCAGCGCTTGCAGGCAAGTTAAAGGTTTTATCTAAAGCCAATTTTAGATGATTTAACTTTTCTTGTAAAACACCCAATCTAATTTGCAATCGCTCTAACTCTGCTTTTAAAAAGGCATTTTTACTCAGTAATAATTCGTATTCTTGTAGCAATAATGTGGGCAACTTACTCACAGAGCTGTTTATGCTGACAGTTTTGTTCATGCTATAACTCATGCTCAGCTCTTGTCGATTAGTTTTTGCGCGGTTTGCAGCGTTAATCGCCTGCCTGGTTTTTGATAATGATTTAAGTGTGGGAATGGTGAGCAAAACTGGCTCTTCAAAAATCGTCGATGGCTTAAGTGTTGGCTCAATTTCAGTGTTTAATCGCAACGTTCTCGTCACGAATAAACGCCGCATCACGCTATTTTTTGGGTAAAACGCACGCGCAATGTCATTTAAACTTTCACCCGGTATAGCTGGCCAAGACAGGGTATTTTCGGTGTCGCTCGATTGTTGTGTATTAAATACTGCCGTATTAGATGCGTTAATATCAGATGTGTTATTTAAGCTCGGCGCATCATCTATTACACCGTCAATTGCGCCCACTCTGCTCACAAAAATGAGCGCAATCAGCAGGATTAAAAACAGTTTCAGCTTCAAAATAGGCCTTAACTTAATCAATTATGAACTTAATATCTGGCGCGCGCGCTTGATGGCTGCTTTCACTTGCGTTGGTGCAGTTCCGCCAATATGATTGCGGCTGGCTAACGATCCTTCCAGCGTTAATACTGCATACACATCCTCTTGAATCATTTGGCTAAATTGCTGCAAATCTGTTAATGGCAATTCGGCCAAATCACATTTTTTCTGTACCGCATGTTTCACTGCCAACGCGACCACCTCATGCGCATCTCTAAAAGGCATGCCTTTTTTCGCCAGATAATCGGCTAAGTCTGTGGCGGTTGCAAAACCTTCCAATGCCGCTTGGCGCATATTGACTTTGTTCACCTCTATACCGCGCAACATATCCGCATAAATCGCCAGCGTCATTAAAATCGTATCGGCCGTATCAAACAGCGGCTCTTTGTCTTCCTGGTTATCCTTGTTATAAGCCAGCGGCTGACCTTTCATCAAAGTCAGCAGTGCAACCAGATGCCCATTCACACGGCCTGTTTTACCGCGCACCAGTTCTGGCACATCGGGGTTTTTCTTTTGCGGCATAATCGATGAACCCGTGCAGAAACGGTCGGCGATGTCTATAAAGGCGAAACGGGGAGAAGACCATAAAATCAACTCTTCAGAAAAACGCGATAAATGCGTCATCAATAATGCGCTGGCGGCAGTAAATTCAATGGCAAAATCGCGATCAGAAACCGCGTCTAGTGAGTTTTCACAAACGCCATCAAAGCCTAAACTTTTTGCCACCATTTCGCGATTAATTGGGTAGCTAGTGCCAGCCAAAGCGGCGGCGCCAAGTGGTAATTTGTTAATGCGTTTGCGGCAATCGGCAAAGCGTTCGGCATCGCGTTTTAGCATTTCAAAATACGCCATTAAGTGATGGCCGAAAGTAACAGGCTGCGCCACTTGCAAATGCGTAAAGCCAGGCATAATGGTATCGATATGTTGTTCCGCTAAATCCACAATGCTTAATTGCAGTTTTTTAATGCCGATTAAAACGTCATCAACCGTTGCGCGTAACCAAAGCCGCACATCGGTTGCAACTTGGTCGTTACGACTTCTACCCGTATGTAAGCGCTTACCTGCATCACCAATTTTGTCGGTTAAGCATTTTTCAATATTTAAATGTACATCTTCTAAATCCAGTAACCATTCAAAACTGCCGGCTTGAATCTCAAGCAAAATTTCGCTTAATCCCGCTTCAATCTGACTGACATCGTTTGCACTAATAATGCTCTGTGCGCCTAGCATTTTGGCGTGCGCAATCGAGCCGGCAATATCAAATTCGGCCAAGCGTTTATCAAAATCAACCGAGGCTGTGTATTTTTTTACCAGCGCCGCCACTGGCTCGTTAAAGCGGCCCGACCACGCGGTTGATTTTTTATTTAGTGAGTTGTCTTGCACGACTAGTTGCTTTCTTTTCTTATTATTAATTGCTTATTTAATGATGGAATTATTCTTTAATAATAATATACTGATGTCAATACCATAAAGAAGTATACGCTGTGCGCAAAAATAGCCGCTTACCCAATCTGCACAACCTTGGCATTCACCTGCGCATCTTGCTAATTGTGAACCTGCTGGCCGTCATTACCGCGGTTTTATTCAGCAAACAGCCCAGCGAATTCTTGCCCATACTAGCCGAATTATCGGCGACAGTACAACCCATTTTACTCCTTAGCATGTTAAGTTTATATGTACTTTATCCTTTGCTAAATAAATTAAAGTATTGGCAAGGTATCGTCGTCATTTTTCTAATCGAAATCGGTTTAACTTTTCTGGTATTTGTTTTTTTTAACCAACTGTTTTTATTCGAAAATATCCCCAGCGCCTATCGCGCCTGTTTGTTAACTGCCATTGTTACAGGCATTGTTTTTTATTATTTTCATTTGCAACAGCGCGCTTACTCGCCCGCCATTGCAGAGGCGCGTTTACAGGCTTTGCAGGCGCGCATTCGCCCGCATTTTTTGTTTAACAGTATTAATGCGGTTCTGTCATTGATTCGCAGCCAGCCCAAACGCGCCGAAACTGCACTGGAAGACATGGCAGATTTGTTTCGCGTGTTAATGGCCGACAATCGCGATTTAGTCCCACTCGCGCAGGAAATCGCTTTATGCCGCCAATATTTAGCGCTAGAAAAACTGCGTTTAGAAGAACGCTTAAAGATCACCTGGCAAATAGATGATATGCCACAAGATGCGCTGATTCCGCCTTTGATTTTGCAGCCGCTGCTTGAAAACGCGGTGTACCACGGCATAGAACCCATGAATGAAGGTGGCGAAATTATCGTCACGATTTATACACGCCACAAAGAGCTGCACATCAGCATCAATAATCCCTATGCGCCGCAAAATCAACACCTTACTGGCAATAAAATGGCCTTAAAAAACATTAAAGAACGCTTAAGCTTGCACTTTGATTTAGAGGCTTCTTTAAAAGCGGAAGCAACAAAATTTAGCGATAAACCAAATCGTTACCAAGTGCATATTCGCCTGCCTCACACGCATTAAATGATTACATTAACTTAACACTAAAATTAACCCAAAAAATTACGATTAAAAAACATGTTAACTATTTTAATTGCCGATGACGAAACACCCGCGCGCAATCGCCTGCGTGATTTACTGGACGATATTGCTGAAGTGAACATTGTGGCAGAAGCTAAAAATGGCAAAGAAGCCATTGATTTGGCCATGCAAACCAAACCCGATTTGATGTTGCTGGATATTCGCATGCCGTTAATGGACGGCATTGAAGCGGCGCAGCACGCGCAAAAACTGGAACCCAAACCGCATATTATTTTTACTACCGCGTTTGATGCGTACGCAATTAAGGCGTTTGATTTAAATGCGATTGATTATCTGCTGAAACCGATTCGGCTTGAACGGCTGCAAGACGCCATTGATAAAGCGCATGCACTTAAACCCAAACAAATTGAAGCGTTAAAACCACTACAAAAAATGCGCAGTCATCTCAGTATTCATGAGCGTGGACGGGTGATTTTAGTGCCTGTTGAACAGATTATTTACTTGCGTGCGGAATTAAAATACGTCACTGTGCGCACGGTTGAGCGCGAATATCTGATTGAAGAATCGCTCACCCATCTGGAAACCGAATTTGGTGAGCGATTTTTACGCTTGCATCGCAATTGTCTGGTGGCGCCGTTATTTATTGCTGGCTACGAAAAACGTCCCTTGGGAAAAAATGACAGCCAAAATAGCGACGGCGTTAATGAACAACGTTGGGTTGCCTTGTTAAAAGGCATTGCCGAAACGGTTACTATCAGCCGCCGTCAACAACATCTTGTCCGCGAAAGCTAGTAGCTAAAACTAGCACGCGAAAGTTAACCCTTAAAATGGCTCAAAAATCGCGCAAATGATAGTTACCGTATTATTGCTCTTTTTGCGATACTTTCTTTTTCGCATCCATTTCCGCAATCGTTTTGGCTGCCCATTCGCGTCCGCCCAAGCCAAAAGCCAGCGCCAGCGCCAGAAAGAAAGCGCCAAACACAATAATAAACAGTGAATGAATCAGTTGCATGCCAATGCCTAATTGCTCCAGTGCGACAAATATGGCCAAAATCTGGATGGCATATTCGGCCGATGTACTCACGGTTAACGCATGCGAAAACTTAATGCTATATAACCACGCAAACACCAGACGATTAACAAAACGCGCCAATAAAGTACCAAAAATAATCACCAAAATAGCCACGATAATATGCGGCAAATAGCTGGCTAATTGTTGCAATAACACCGCCACTTCGTTTAAGCCCAATGCATTGGCGCCAGTAATCACAAACAACAGAATCACCAGCCAATAAACCACTTGGCTGATTATGCCGCTTAAAGTGACATTAAAATTACCATGATTGATAAACGCTTCTAAGCCAGATTTTTGCGCGGCCTGATCAAAATGCGTTAATACCAACAGGCGTTTTACAGCGGTTCTGGCTAATTTAGCGATCAGCCAGCCAAAAAATAAAATCACGATTACCGCTAATAATTTGGGTAAAAAATGAATTAATTGCACCCAAAATTCATTGAGTGAATGGATAAAAGTATCTAATTGATATTGCATGACAATCTCCTAAAACGTGTTAAAACAACTGTTAACTAACAACTATGGCGCTGATTATTGCGTGATAAATGCTGTGTTTTTTCAATAATCTGTCTTTTTAGCTTAACCCAAATAAACACTAATTTGTTAATCCTATGTAAACTAAAAGACATGTTAAAATTTATGCCATGAAAATTCAACCTAAAAAACTGGTCATCGCATCGCGCGAAAGTGCGCTAGCCATGTGGCAAGCTAAGCATATTCAAGCTAAATTAAAAACATTGTATCCCGATTGCGAAGTGACTATTTTAGGCATGACCACCACTGGCGATCAAATTTTGGATTCGCCATTGGCGCGCATTGGCGGCAAGGGTTTGTTTGTAAAAGAGTTAGAAAACGCATTGGCCGATGGCAGCGCCGATTTAGCGGTGCACAGCATGAAAGACGTACCGATGAACCTGCCAAAAGGTTTTGTGATGGCGGCCACGGGCGAGCGTGAAGACCCGCGCGACGCATTTGTGTCGAACCTACACCAAAACTTAGAAAGCTTGCCGCATGGCAGCATTGTGGGCACATCCAGCTTACGCCGCCAAAGCCAGATTCAGGCACGATTTCCACATTTAACAATAGAATCTTTGCGCGGCAATGTGCAAACGCGTTTACGCAAATTAGATGAGGGCCAATATGCTGCGATTATTTTGGCTGCGGCAGGTTTAATTCGCTTAGCATTAAGCGAGCGCATTCGCCAATTTATTTCGCCAGAACTCAGCATTCCAGCCGTGGGCCAAGGCGCATTGGGCATTGAGATTAATGCAGATCGCACCGACTTAATTGAGATATTAGCGCCATTAAATCATATAGATACGCAATTATGTGTAGAAGCCGAACGTGGCATGAGCCGCGCCCTGGCTGGCAGTTGCACAGTGCCGCTGGGCGCCTATGCAGTGCGGCAAGGTAGCCAGATTAATATCACCGGTTTTGTGGCCAGTGTGGATGGCCAACAGATTTTGCGCGAAAAAGCCGCTGGCAGCATCGACAATGCCGAAGCGGTGGGCATGTTATTAGCCGCCAAACTGGTGGTTAAAGGTGCGGATAAAATTTTGGCCGCGCTGGATCATATTAAGTAATTGTTGATTTCAGCATGGCTGTTCAATTATTCACTGGTAAACCGCTAACTGGCAAACCGCTCAGTGGCGTTGCCATCGCCATCACCCGCCCAGTCGATCAAGCCAAAAAATTAAGTGCGCTGATTACCGAAGCTGGCGGCACACCGATTTTATTTCCGCTGATTGCGATTGAACCGTTAAACGATTACAGCGAATTTGAAGCGGTATTGAATAAAATTAACCAGTATGATTGGGCTATTTTTATTAGCAGCAACGCGGTACAAAACGGCATGCCGCGGCTGCTAAAACAAGGCATACCAGCCAAATTACAATTTGCCGCGATAGGCCCTATTACCGCCGCGGAATTACAAGATTTTGGTATTAAAAAAGTGTTAACTCCGCTCAGTCATGTGCAATTAGGCGATGAAACTAAAGTGCGTTTTGATTCTGAATCATTACTTGCCCTACCCGAAATGCTAGCAGTTAACGATAAAAAAGTACTCATTTTTCGGGGCATTGGTGGGCGCGATGTGTTAGCAGATACATTAAAAGCGCGTGGCGCAAGCGTCACTTTTGCCGAATGCTACCAACGCATCAATCCACAAACTAACTGTGATTTATTGGCGAGTCTTTATAGCGCAAAAAAACTGCATGGTATTGTCGTCACCAGTTCTGAAGCCATGCGTCATTTACTGGATTTAGCTCGGGATTCAGAATGGTTAAAAAATATTACCTTGTTTGTAAATCACGCCCGAATCGCAGAATTGCCTTTGCAAATGGGATTGAAAGTCAAAGTTGCTGATGCGCCTGGTGATGAGACGATGCTTAGAAAACTATCATTACCATATTCAAAACCACTGTGAAAACTAAGCAAATTGACTATTGTAAGCTATGTCAAAATTTAACAGAGCTTGAAAAATCGCATGCAATACCAAAAGCTGTTTTTAATAATATCTTCCGCAACGCATCAGGAAAAGCAGTTGCTATAAATGCTGACTCGGATACTTACACTCAGTATTCTTCTGATAGCTGGGCTGAGTATCAACTATGTAAATCTTGCGAAGCGAAACTAAACAATCAATACGATTCTTACAGTATTAATTTATTAAAAAGCACTTTCAATCAAGAAAAAAAGAAACTTGGACTAACCTTTATCAACATTGATAGAAGAAAATTTCGTTTATTCTTTTTGAGTATCCTATGGCGAAGCGCACTATCTAAAAATCTTTATTACAAAAATATTAAGTTAGATGCTGTTCCATTAGAAATTTTACGATCTGCTTTTTACAATAATACTAATGTGTCTTACTCTTATTTTACCGTTGCAGTCTACAAATTAGAGAATTATACCGATATTGAAAGTTTGAATTCGGATAACATACGAACTCATATAATTGCTCCATTCGTTAGAGAATATCCAAAATTCAATTCCATTTGCTATCTCTTTTTTGGCTTTTTTATAGAAATATTTATTGTGAAACTACCAAAGTCCATTTTATCGAAACCTGGTGTCTTATACGGGAACAGCCCTATTTTTATGGCTCCCTGTCAAGAAATACTGGATGTTCCTGAGGTTTTGAATATATTTGTAGTTGCGTTGGATAAAGAAGACTCTGGCAAAACAAAAATTAAGACTATTTCTTAGGCGCAACCGCAACCCCAAACGTAAACGCATCGCTAAAAAACTCATCGGCTTCCAAACCTTGTTGCACAAAAGTCTGGTGTGCGATATCCACCATGGCTGGCGCGCCACAAGCATAGGCTTGGTAATTACTTAACGCTTTAAAATCATGCAAAACTGCTTGATGCACCAAGCCTGTTCTGCCTTGCCAATTGTCGGCATTATCTGGCTCGGATAGCACGGGTATATAAGTAATATTTGGGGTAAGTTTTGCCCATTTTTCGCATAAATCGTGCATATACAAATCGCGCAGCTGGCGCGCACCACGGTACAGAATGATGTCGCGTTGGATATTGTTATACAACATATGTTCTATCATGCCTTTTACTGGCGCGAAGCCTGTGCCGCCGGCGACGAAGATAATCGCTTTGTTTGAATCTTCACGCAGGAAAAAGCTGCCAAACGGCGCTTCTAGCCTTAAGATGGCTTTTTCTTGCAGCTCTTTTTCTACATATTCACTAAATACGCCGCCTGCAATGACGCGAATATGTAGTTGCAAAAACTCGTTATCATGTGGCGCATTGGCGATTGAAAACGCGCGGCGTTTTCCATCTTTTAAAATAAACTCAATATATTGACCCGCTTTAAATTGTAAGCGCTCACTTGCGGGCAATTGCAAATGCAACGCGATAACATCATGTGCAAGCTGTTCTTTTTTGGCTACACGCGCAGGTAAAATACGCGGCTTTATACCTGCCAAACCGCCTACTTCGCGGCATTCGATTGTTAAATCTTCTAAAGGCCGTGCGCAACATAAAAGCGTATTACCCGCAGCCAGCTCGGCATCAGACATTGCACTGCCTTGGTAATCGTCATGCATCACTTTGCCCGCTACCAACGTGGCTTTGCAAGAGCCGCATGCGCCATTGCGGCAACCGTAAGGCAGATTAATACCCGCTTCAATCGCCGCTTGCAGCACGGTTTGACTTGGGCGCACGTCGAATGTGTGGCCGCTGTTTTTAATGGTAACTTTATGCATTTTAACGGTACTTTTTTAAGGTTGCTTTTTATTAACGTACTTTTTAACTATTATTTTTTCTCATTATCGTCTTGCACATGCGTATATTCACCCTCAATCACTTCATCATTGGCGGCGCGTGCATTTGAATTCTGCTGAAACTGTGGTTGCTCAAATGGCTGCTGATTGCTAGTCGCAGCATTAAAACTTGCCTTACTTGCGGCGTTTCTAATTGGCATTAGTAATAAAATAACGGCCATTATATCGGTTAACACGCCAGGAATAATTAGCAGCACACCCGCCACCATATTACGCGCACTGCCCAGCATGGTTTTGACTGGATTACCGCCCGCCGTCAGGCTTTGCATCATTTTGGCGGTTAACAGCAACTTTTCGCCGCGAATCAATTGTAAGCCCAGGAAACCAACCACGACTAAATAAAGCAATAGCCACCAACCGTAGGTATCTGCAAGGCTTATCAGCAGAAACAGTTCGGCAAATGGAAAAGCGAGCAAAATTAAACCTATTAAATAACGCATATTAAAGAACTTTCTAGCCAATCTAATAAAATTAATTGGGGTTAAATACAGCATTTACAACCGCTGACATTAACATGGCCCTATTAATTGCATGAGATTGCGCAGCGGAGCATTATTGAAATATTTATTGAACATAATAGTAATCGCTTTTATGACAACGTCAACATTGCCGATGTTGCACGCAGGTGAAACTAATTCTGTTGGCAAAAATGCGTTTATTGACGACATACAAGTAGACGAATTTCTATCGCCCGATGTGGCTTTTAAACTGGACTTAACCGTTGTAGATGCCCAAAATCTGAATGCGAATTTTAAAGTTGTGCCTGGTTATTATTTATATAAAGAGCGCATTAAGTTTGTGATTAAAGATGCCAGCACTGGCAAAGTCGAATCGGTTAATTTGCCAGCAGGCGATATTAAAGATGATGCGAATTTTGGCAGGCAAGAAGTGTATCACCACGAATTTGACAAAAAAATAGTGTTAAGTGCTGTGAAAAACCCAGTTATTCATGTCACTTATCAGGGTTGTAGCGAAAAAGGTTTATGTTATGCGCCTGTTACTAAGATTATTGAAACTGGGCTTTCGCAAGGTGTTAATAACACTTCAGTTGCAACTGTTTTAGCGGATGATGACAAAACGACTTTAGCTTTAAAAGGTGGCAACTTATGGCTAATTATCGGCGCGTTTTTTGTCGCTGGCTTGCTACTTTCGTTCACGCCTTGCCTATTGCCGATGATTCCAATTTTATCCAGCATCATTGTCGCCAGCCAAGCCAAACGTATGCAATACTGTAAATTGCACTCTTTTAGCTTATCGGTAGCCTATGTGTTAGGCATGGCTTTAAGCTATACGCTTGCTAGTGTCGCCGCAGGTTTATCTGGTCGCTTACTAAGCCAGTCTCTGCAAAACGCTTGGGTATTGGGCGCAACCGCGCTCATTTTTGTCGCGCTGGCTTTCTCCATGTTTGGTTTTTACGAGCTAAAATTGCCTGTCGCCTTTGAAAATAAAATAATCGGTACTAGCCAAAAGCTAAAAGGTGGCGAATTTTTAGGCGTATTTATCCTAGGCGTTTTATCTGCACTGATTGTTAGCCCGTGCATCGCCGCGCCATTAGCGGGTGCGCTGATTTATATTGGCCAAACACACAATGTATTTTTAGGTGGCGTCGGCTTATTTGCGCTGGCGATAGGCATGAGCGTACCTTTGTTGCTGATTGGCGCTTCTGCTGGCAGTTTGTTGGCAAAAACGGGCAGTTGGATGAATATGGTGCGTCACTTTTTTGGCATCGTTATGCTGGCAATGGCGGCTTATTTAGTCTGGCCTGTGTTGCCAAACACCATCACGCAACCAGCGAACAAGTTATTAGGCGCGTCTGCCCAACATAATCTGCCTTTCACGCGCATTAAAAATATGGCCGAGCTTCATGCTGCGATAGCTGCGGCAAAGGGCAAAACTGTTATGCTGGATTTATATGCCGATTGGTGCGTGGCCTGCAAAGAAATGGGCAAATTTACATTTAGCGATAGCAATATAAAAACCGCGCTCAAAAATACAGTTTTACTGCAAGTCGATGTGACTAAAAATAATGAAGCGGATCAAGCTCTGCTTAAACACTTTGAATTATTTGGCCCGCCAGGTATTATCTTTTTTAATGCCATTGGCAAAGAAATTAAACCAAAAGTCATTGGTTATAAAAATGTGAATCAATTTACACAAATACTTAATAAAGTGAATGTCCGATAATGCTTAATCAATTAAAAACCCCTATTTTTTATCTTATTTTAATGATGTCGCTTGGTTTTGGCATCCGTTACTTTTTTTTAAATACGCAAGTGCAAGATGGCGGCAAACAATCTACCCGGACTTTATTTACTGCAAATTTCCCCAATGAACATGGCAAGCCGCAATCATTAAATCAGTATGCTGGTAAAGTTGTTGTGCTTAATTTTTGGGCCAGTTGGTGCGAACCTTGCCGCGAAGAAATGCCCGAATTGTCTCAGTTACATACTGAATATAAAGACCGTAATGTGGTTGTATTGGGCTTAGCTATTGAAGATGTAGCGGCAATTAATGATTTTATCAAGCAAACTCCCGTAAGTTACCCCCTGTTTGCAGCAGATATGCAGGGCATGGATATCGCGGCAAGCTTGGGCAATAATAAAGGCGTGTTGCCGTATACCGTTATTATCAAAGCGGACGGAACCATTGCTAAAAGCTATTTTGGCCGCATTACCAAATCTTTATTAGAGCAAACCTTAAAAACTATTTTATAAAGTTTGTCACCTGCTTATACAAAAACAACATACCATTCAATCACTTAAAGTTTATCAATCAGATAACTTCGCTTAACCTTCATCTAACTACAGTGAATTTACTGGACAAAAGCGTTTAAGTTCGGCAAACTTGACAGAATGATAGTTTGTAAAAAAGCGACTTAACGATGCAATTGGCAGCCAAATAATGGCTATTAAATCAGTATTAGTATTGCATGGTCCTAACCTTAATTTACTGGGCTTGCGCGAACCAGAACACTACGGCAACCTGACGCTTGCTGCAATTGATGATAGCTTAAAATCGTTGGCACAACAGAATAATATTGTTTTAGAAACCTACCAAAGTAATTCTGAAGCAGAAATTGTCGCCAAAATTCAATCACTTGCGGTTAACACGGTGGATTTTATTATTATTAATCCAGCCGCATTTACCCATACGTCTATCGCAATACGCGATGCACTATCGGCCGTTAAAACGCGCTTTATTGAAGTGCATTTATCCAATGTGTTTGCCAGAGAAAGCTTCCGCCACCATTCTTACTTCAGTGATATTGCGGTTGGCGTCATTAGCGGTTTGGGTGCAGATGGTTACATCGCCGCATTGCAGTATGCAACCAATTATTTCAACAAAAATGCTTAATTTATCTGTTAGCATTTAAATGATTATTCCTAATTAATATTTCACATACTTAACAATAAATATAAGTTAACACAGAGGTTATTATGGATTTACGTAAACTTAAAAAACTGATTGATTTGGTAGAAGAATCTGGTATTTCTGAGCTGGAACTGACCGAAGGCGAAGAAAAAGTGCGCATCAGCCGCGCACTGATGCCAGGTAATGCGCCTGCCATGCAATATATGCCCATGCCGCAAACGAGCGTTAATACGGCACCTGTACCAATTGCAGCAGTGCCAGTTATTGCTGAAGTAGAGGGTCATATGGTTAAATCGCCAATGGTGGGCACTTTTTATCGATCCTCTTCGCCCGATGCGAAACCATTTGTCGATGTGGGTTCTAAAGTGGCTGTGGGCGACACACTGTGCATTATAGAGGCAATGAAATTGCTCAATGAAATTGAATGTGATGTGGCCGGTGTTGTTAAAAAAATATTGTTAGAAAACGGTCAGCCAGTCGAATACGGTGAACCACTCTTTATTATTGAATAATCGCGATTGGTTGATGAAATATGTTTGAAAAGATATTAATCGCTAACCGCGGCGAAATAGCGCTTCGCGTACAGCGTGCTTGTCGCGAACTCGGCATTAAAACTGTTGCGGTTCATTCTGTCGCAGATAAAGATGCAAAATACGTCAAATTGGCAGACGAATCAGTTTGTATTGGCCCTGCGGCCTCTAATTTGAGTTACCTGAATATTCCAGCCGTGATTAGCGCAGCCGAAGTTACCGACGCACAAGCAATTCACCCTGGTTATGGATTTTTATCAGAAAATGCAGATTTTGCGGAACGTGTAGAACAAAGCGGGTTCGTTTTTATTGGGCCGCGCGCTGAAACAATCCGCTTAATGGGCGATAAAGTATCGGCTAAAGACGCCATGAAAAAAGCCGGTGTTCCCTGCGTGCCAGGCTCTGAAGGCGCATTACCAGATGACCCAGTAGAAATTATCAAGACAGCTAAAAAAGTGGGTTATCCCGTTATTATTAAAGCAGCGGGCGGCGGCGGCGGGCGAGGCATGCGTGTTGTGCATACTGAAGCAGCGTTAGTCAATGCGGTTAATATGACAAAGGCTGAAGCACAAGCGGCTTTTGGTAATCCAGTCGTTTATATGGAAAAGTTTTTGGAAAACCCGCGTCATATTGAAATACAAATATTGGCCGATCAACACGGTAACGCTGTTTATCTGGGTGACCGCGATTGCTCTATGCAACGCAGGCATCAGAAAATCATCGAAGAAGCGCCTTCTCCGTTATTAAGTACTAGAATCCGCGATAAAATCGGTGAACGTTGCGCAGAAGCTTGCCGAAAAATTAAGTATCGCGGCGCAGGCACCTTCGAATTCTTATATGAAAACGGTGAATTTTATTTCATCGAAATGAATACACGTTTACAAGTTGAACATACTGTCACAGAAATGATTACTGGTATTGATTTAGTTCAGCAACAGATTTTTGTCGCTGCGGGTGAAAAACTAGCTTTCCGCCAAAGAGATATTGTGTTGCGTGGCCATGCGATAGAATGTCGCATTAACGCTGAAGATCCTTATACTTTTGTGCCATCTCCAGGCAAGATAACCACTTTTCATATGCCAGGCGGGCCTGGTGTACGCATTGATACGCATGCTTACGCAGGCTACGTGGTACCGCCGCATTACGACTCTATGATCGGCAAATTGATTACCCACGGCGCCACACGTGAACAAGCGATTGCGCGCATGCGTATTGCGTTATCGGAGATGTTGGTGGATGGCATTAAAACCAATATCCCTTTGCATGCCGATTTAATGGCGGATGCTGCATTTCACCTAGGCGGCACTAGCATTCATTATCTCGAACAAAAAATGGGTATTAGCCATAAATAAGCTTCGTGCAGAAATAACCAACTAATGGCGTGGCTATTACTTAAAATTGAGGCCAATGAACAAAATGCAGAGCTTATAAGTGATGCGGTGATGGATTTAGGTGCGCTATCCGCCAGCATTGAGGACGCGTTTGCCGAAACATCGGCTGAACAAGCTATTTTTGGTGAGCCCAGCAGCCAACATATTCACTACCCGCCGCCAGGAATTTGGCAACAAAGTATTGTTACAGCGATGTTTGATGCAACGACAGATGTGCAGCAAGTGATTCAAACTTTAAGCTTAGCAACTGCGATTGCGCATTTTCAATACAGCACCGAAATCATCGAAGAACAGGATTGGGTGCGCGCTACGCAAGCGCAATTTGATCCCATTAAGATTACCGATAAACTGTGGATTGTGCCTAGCTGGCATCAAGAAAATTGGCTAGAGACGGCAAATCAAGCCGCCATTAACATCATTTTAGACCCTGGTTTAGCTTTTGGTACTGGCAGCCACCCCACTACGCATTTGTGTTTAGAATGGCTCACTGAAACCATACCAGCGCACTCGGTACTAGATTACGGATGTGGCTCAGGTATTTTGGCGATTGCAGCAAAAAAACTCGGTGCGCAGTGTGTAGTTGGCGTAGATATTGATGAGCAAGCCATTGTAGCAAGCCAATATAACGCAGAACAAAACCAGGTAGAAATAGCGTTTTATGATGCCAATACATTTAGACACGATACTTTTGATGTGGTCGTTGCCAACATTTTGTCCAGCGCGCTTATGGTATTGGCACCAGTGTTAGCAAAATATTGCAAAGCAGGCGGTAAATTGGCATTGTCAGGCATCCTGGAAACGCAAACAGAGGCGCTTACGCAACGCTATAGTGAGTGGTTTACAATTGATGCGCCACGCCAACAGGATGCGTGGATATTGCTCACTGGCATTAAAAAATGAATTACATCACCTCTTGTCCCGCTTGCGAAACGCAGTTTTTACTCAATAGAGACCACTTAAAAGCCTATCGTGGGAAAGTACAGTGTGGGCATTGCCAGCACATTTTTAACGCCAAAAATCGCCTGGCAGAAGTGTCCGATACCATTCAAAGCGCCGCCGAATATATTGCTAGTTCAGAATCTGACTCTGGAGTTAATACGAATGATGCGCAATCTGTTCAAACTAATGAATCGCCTACAACACTCGGCAGTGTTGAGTTAACCCATTTAACTGATGAAAAACCGATAAGCAAAGTCTTAAATGTAGTGCTGGAAACAGTGCCTGATTTAACTGATTTAACATCTCACGAGTCAGCAGCCAATCTGGCCGATAATCTTGATAGTAGCAATACTGATACAACATTGACTGCTGAAAATAATATTGATATTGACGTGGTTCGCGCAGCTATTTTTATTGAAGACTTAACCACAGACCCTAAATTTCAATTAACCAAACCTAAAACTAATGGCTGGCTAATATTCATTGGCGGTTTATTATTCATCATAGCGTTGCTGCAGAGCATCTATTTTTTACGCTCTGAAATCGCCGCCAACTATCCGCAATTTAAGCCTTATTTAGAGCAAGCCTGTGCCACTTTAAATTGCAAAATCCCTTTACCGCAACGCTTAGATTTACTCACCATTGATGATTCTGATATGCAAGAAAGTCAGACTTATCAACTTGTGATTCAATTTACTAGTCTGTTAATTAATAACGCGCATTATGCGCAGGCGTATCCTAATATTGAATTAACACTCACTGATATTGAAGATAAACCTGTGTTAAGAAAACTGATGCGGCCAAAAGAGTATTTAATTGCCAAATCTGAGATGAATAAAGGTATGGCAGCGCGGGAAGAAGTTCGCATTAATCTGGCCATTAACATACAAAATATATCGGTAGCAGGCTATCGCGTACTACTCACCTATTAATCATCGGTAATTATATACTTGACTGGACTATCACAAAAAATTAGGTGCTTGACCCCTAAATGCTTTAAACTACTTTAACTAGAAAGCAAAAAGCTTTCTTTCCATAGTCTTTAGCATAGAGCTTGGTTCCATCTGGCAATGTCTTCCAAGCACTGAATCGCCACTCGTAACCGGGTGGCGCTTTCTTTTGGTGATTTGGCATCCATATCACCTCCATTCTCGCGGAGCTTCCGCGCGCTGTTCACGGGTTAACTCACCAGCGCAAGAAAAAATAGGGCTCAAGCCTTTATATTATGCACGAAATTTCAATAAATAAATACATACTGGATTTAAAGGCATAGATGGCTTATGTCATTAAACATATTCAATCATAGTCCATCATCTTTTATCATATATTCTTTCCTATTAATAGTTTCCATTTTCGTTTTAATTAGTATATAATTTTTACATTATTGACAGGAGGGCATTTCATGTCTGATGCAACTAACGCACTATTAGAGTTAAGAGCAAAGATTGAAGCTAACCGTAGGCTATTAGAAAAGCAAGAGCAGGCGTTGTTAGTCATGGAAGAAATGATGGGCATCTCTTCGCCTAAAGAAAATAACGTTACAAAGCCATTGGATTTCTTTAGTGGCGGCATTGATATTAAATCACTGAATGTCGCCTCAGTAGGAAACAAGAAGACTTTCAAGCAAGAAATTCTTGATGTGGTTAAATTATTCAAAGACCAAGAATTTTCCGTTCCGCACATTCACGAAGCTTTAACTAGAATGGGTATTAAAGTAAACGGGGCTCAACCTAGAGCAAGAATCGCCTTAGTATTGAATGATTTAACTGCTGATAAAATGATTCAACTAACTTTTAAAGGTGCTGGTAACGTGCCAAACAGGTTTAAGTTAAGAAATGATTTCGATCAAGATTTGATGTGACAGAAAGGCGAAAGCCAGACCACTCGAAATAGTCTGGCTTTCAGTTCCAATCCGCCGTTAAGGGCGCCAGAGCTAACTGGTCGTATAGCAGAAAGGAGTAAAAAAATGTTGTTCTTGGCACTCGTATTACTAGTGCTGCTCATAATACCTAAGCACTACGTTTAGTAGGCTGTGGGGGCTTGGTAGCCTCCACATGCTCACTATTATATTCCCCTTTATTAGCAATTGCTACTCCTTTATGCTCTTTCTTGATAGCAGACTTTTTCGTGTTCGCTATAATTGTTAAAGCATCATTGAAGCTTATTTCGTTTGCTTCGTAAGAATTTTTCATACAGCCCTCTCTTATCCAATAAGTGCTTTATAAGTAAGTGTTCGTCCCACTGTTGCTTTCAAAAGAGCATTTACACGCTGACCTTCTCCTATGTCTCTAGAATTCCAACGCCAAGCAAACATGTTTAAATAACGGTTTGTATGTTTACCACTCGCATGATGATACACGCCAACGATAGAACGTTTAAAGTGTCCAAATGCGCCTTCAATTGTATTTGTGTAGGCATCACCACGTACATATTCTTCATCAGAGTGTTTGACTATTTCATGCTTGTAATCTTTTTTAACAAACATGTACGTTTTGCTTTCATCTGTATTGATTGTAGCTGACTTGCAAACGTTGGCTAATACTAAAGGCTTAATAACCTGTGATGTAGTTCTGTAGATTGTATCCATACGCAAATCGCCGTCACGCTCAATCATACCTAAAACTGCTACCTTAGTACCTTTAGACAATGAACCAGCGCCATGCGTACTCCACATGCGATTAATGCGGTGTTTATTCTTTTCTTTACCACCAACATATGTTTCATCAATTTCAACTGTGCCTTTTAAAGGCTTACTACCGTCTAACTCTATTGCAGCACGGATACGATGCAACATGTGCCAAGCTGATTTTTGAGTGATGGCAATATCACGGGCTAGCTGGCATGAAGAAATGCCTTTCTTGTGGCTTGTAACTAGATATATCGCCATAAACCATTTTTGTAATGGCAGTTTGCTGTCTTGAAAGATAGTGTCATAGCGAACACTAAATTTTTGAGCGCATAATTCTTCACTACATTTATGAGTTTCGTCTGCCAATTCATAAACCTTAGTAGAACCACAATGTGGGCAAATAACGCCTTTAGGCCAGCGCACTGCACGAAAGTGTTTAATGCACTTTTTCTCATCTGAAAAAACTTGCACCATTTCCATTAAGTTACTGAATTGTTGAAACATTTTAACTTCTCTGCATTACAATAACTACAGAATACAGGGTTTGTCTAGTCCAGTCAAGTATATAATTACCTAATCATCTAATGAAAATCATTAGCGTGTTTTAATCACATTACATACGCTTTACTTTCAATTATTCTGTATCGTTCAACTTATAAATTGTGTCATTAATTTAAATATTTTTACAGGAGATTTATCATGTGGACAACTCCAGCAGCGACTGAAATGCGTTTTGGCTTTGAAGTGACAATGTACGTAATGAATAAATAAGCTTTAAAGCTTAAACAAAAAAGGCACTCTTAAGTGCCTTTTTTTACGCCCTTACTTATCGTTAAGCAATCATTTTCATATAATCCGAGTGAATCGCTTTAATCGCGTCCACGATTTTTTCAACCGTTTCTAATCGGACAAAGCTTTTTCGCCAAGCAATTGCAATGCGCCTGGTTGGTGCTGGGCTGGTAAATGGAATCACTTTAATTAATGGGTTGTTATAACGCTCTGCAGTTGCAGAACAGGGCAAAACCGTAATGCCCAAATTGGAAGCCACCATATTGCGGATCGTTTCTAGCGAATTGCCTTGTAGCACTTCGCCTCTGCGCGATAATTCTGGGCAAGCTTGCGTCACTTGATTACTAAAACAGTGCCCACTATTTAATAACAGTACTTTTTCGTCTGACAATTCTTCTGGGCTAATCTGTTTGCGCATAGCCCAGTGATGATGGCTTGGCACCACCACATCAAACTCTTCATCGTAAAGTATTTTATATTGCAGGCCTGGCACCTCAAACGGCAGCGCAATAATCGCCACATCAATCACGCCATTGCGCAATTGTGCTTCAAGATTTGCGGTTAAGTTTTCTTCCACTTCCAATGGCATATCTGGCGCAGTCTTACGCAATATAGGAATAATTTCAGGTAATAAATATGGTCCTACCGAATGAATCATGCCCAGCTTTAATACGCCTTTTAATTGATTTTTACCTAACTCTGCAAGTTGTCTTATTTTTGCAGCCTCCTCCAATATTCGGGATGCCTGCTCAATAATTTTTGCGCCAATTTCTGTAGGTGTTACATCGGAACGGCTGCGCTCAAAAATCATTACATTTAATTCTTGCTCTAGCTTTTTAATGCCTAAACTTAAGGCTGGCTGCGTCACAAAGCACTTTTCTGCCGCACGCCTAAAGTTGCGCTCTTGCGCTACTGCCATTACAAATTTTAGCTCTATTAAAGTCATCTCTATTTAGCCGTTATGTGCCATTATTAAAAAAATTAATCATCTTATGTTATATTACATTGATTAATTATATTTATCAATCGCATAAAAAATTACAACTTTACAAATGATGCTTAGGTCTTTATATTATCATTCACTGCTTTAATGATTATAGAGAAATGATATGAATAATTTTATTGAGAGAATCTGCCGAGTATGTATAGAACAGTTAGCAGAGTATGCCGCAGCCAAATAAGCAACTACTTTCAAGCTCATTACCCAAAGCAGTTGCTGAATCAAAACATAAATAAAGGAGAAGTAAATGACAACTGAATCAAAATGCCCGTTTTCGGGTGACGCGCCCAAAAATGCAATCGCTGGTGCCTCAACCAATGCAAACTGGTGGCCCAACCAGCTCAATATCAACCTTCTTAACCAAAACTCGCCTCTGTCAGACCCGATGGGCGAAGATTTTAACTACGCCGAGGAATTTAAGAGCCTAGACCTGCATGCAGTGGTAAAAGATCTGCATGCCTTAATGACCGATTCTCAGGATTGGTGGCCAGCAGACTATGGTCATTATGGCCCGTTCTTTATTCGTATGTCTTGGCATGCTGCAGGCACTTACCGTATTGCCGATGGTCGCGGTGGCGCAGGCGCCGGAACGCAGCGTTTTGCACCATTGAACAGCTGGCCAGATAACGGCAATCTAGACAAAGCACGCCGTTTACTCTGGCCAATCAAACAAAAATACGGTCGAAAAATTTCTTGGGCCGATTTAGTGGTTCTTACTGGCACAGTCGCTCTAGATTCGATGGGATTCAAGACTTTCGGTTTTGCGGGTGGCCGCCAAGACGTATGGGAACCAGAAGAGATTTACTGGGGACCTGAAGCCGAGTGGCTGGGTGACAAGCGTTACACTGGCGACCGTCAACTCGAAAACCCGCTCGGTGCCGTTCAGATGGGCTTGATCTACGTGAACCCACAAGGCCCTAATGGCAACCCTGATCCTATTGCCTCTGCACGAGATATCAGAGAAACCTTTGCTCGAATGGCGATGAATGACGAAGAAACAGTTGCATTGGTGGCTGGAGGTCATACTTTCGGTAAATGCCACGGTGCCGCTGATCCGGAACAATATGTGGGACCAGAGCCCGAAGGCGCCAGTATTGATGAACAAGGCTTTGGCTGGAAAAATAGCTTTGGTAATGGCAACGGCGTACATACTATCACTAGCGGCTTAGAGGGCGCATGGACCCCCACCCCAATTGAGTGGGACAACAGCTACTTCGACACGCTGTTTGGCCATGAGTGGGAACTAACAAAAAGCCCTGCTGGTGCGCATCAATGGACGCCTAAGGGTGGCGCTGCTGCAGATAGCGTACCCGATGCCCACGACCCATCAAAGCGCCATGCGCCAATGATGTCCACCGCGGATCTTGCACTGAGAATGGATCCCGCCTATGAAAAAATTTCTAGGCGCTTCCACCAAAATCCACAGGAGTTGGCAGATGCATTTGCCAAAGCTTGGTACAAGTTAACCCACCGTGATATGGGGCCTTTGTCACGTTATCTTGGTCCACTCGTTCCAGCTGAAACGCAGCTGTTTCAGGATCCCGTTCCCTCAGTGGATCATGCGCTGATTGGTGAACAAGATATCGACGCGTTGAAGACAAAGATACTCGAATCTGGTCTCTCCATCCCACAATTAGTCACTACTGCTTGGGCCTCTGCGGCAACGTTCCGTGGCTCTGACAAACGCGGAGGGGCGAATGGAGCGCGTATTCGATTAGCGCCGCAAAAGTTTTGGGAAGTTAATCAGCCAGCTGAATTAGACAAGATTTTAAATACGCTGGAAACGATTCAGAGCGAATTTAACGGTGCTCAATCTGATGGCAAGAAGGTTTCACTTGCTGACCTGATTGTTCTAGGTGGCTGTGCAGCTATTGAGGCCTCCGCCAAAAAAGCTGGTCACGACATCAAGGTGCCTTTCTCGCCAGGCCGTACCGATGCAACGCAGGAACAGACCGATGTAGATTCGTTCGCAGTATTGGAACCAACCGCAGACGCTTTCAGAAACTACTTCCGGGAAGGCAAAGAAGAGTTAACACCTGCATTGATGCTAGACAGGGCGAACTTGATGACGCTGACCGCACCTGAAATGACCGTTCTAATTGGTGGCATGCGTGCACTGAATGCCAACTTCGAACAGTCCGAACTAGGAGTTTTTACCAACCGTCCAGGGGTATTGACCAATGACTTCTTTGTGAACTTGCTCGACATGAACACGAAGTGGCAAAGATCTTCTACGCCTGAAGAAGGTGATACAGAAACGACTGGCCTGATTGATATGAACACAAAGTCGCACAAATCTAGTGCGTCCAAGGGTGTGTTGGTGGGACGTGACCGCGCTACAGGCGAAGTCAAGTGGACAGGCACCGTCGTTGATCTCGTCTTCGGCTCCAACTCCCAACTGCGTGCAATTGCAGAAGTTTATGCATGTAGCGACTCGCAACAGGTATTCGTACGTGACTTTATAGCAGCCTGGAACAAGGTGATGAACCTTGATCGCTTCGACCTCTAATGAGGTGAGTTATATGAATGGTTGGATGGGTAGTATAACTCGCTATTCATGACAAAAATACATGAGATCTTTTTTAAAAGCCCGCCTATGCGGGCTTTTTTTTTGATACCAGCGGTGTTATTCTGCGGTAAATGTTTTATGCGGACTTATGCGCGACAAACAAATAATAAATCCCTTAAAATAACTTATTAATCGTTAACTGGAATAGCAATGAAAACTTGGATGTGTGTGGTATGCGGCTTAATTTATGAGGAAGAAAAAGGTTGGCCAGAAGACGGCATCCCGGCAGGCACTCGCTGGGAAGATGTGCCTGCTGAGTGGCTATGTCCCGAATGCGGTGCGGGCAAAAATGAGTTCGAGATGGTCGAGTTTTAGCTTGCATTGGTTGCTAAAAGTAAGGGGTGACTTTTATTACAAAATTCGTTAACTTGCATCAATATTTTCACACTATTAACGGGTTAATATGAATGCAGCTTACGGAAGTTGTCTTTAAATGCTGCAATTTAGTTAAAGCGATGTTTTCCCGTTTGATAAACAAGCCTATAGAGTAAAGGCAATACTAACAACGTCAGTAATGTTGACGACCATATGCCGCCTATCACTACTGTAGCCAGCGGGCGCTGTACTTCGGCTCCTGTGCCTGTTGCAATCGCCATTGGAATAAAACCTAGCGAGGCTACTAAAGCGGTAATTAATATTGGCCTCAAGCGACTTAAACTACCTTCTTCAATGGCGGCATCTAATGGTTTACCTTCAGCAAGTAATTGACGAATAAAACTGATCATCACTAAACCATTCAATACTGCCACGCCAGACAAAGCTATAAACCCAACACCAGCCGAAATTGATAACGGAATATCCCTTAACCAAAGCATTAACAAGCCGCCTGTTAATGCAAAAGGTATTCCTGTAAACACAATTAAACCGTCTCTAAAGTTATTGAACATGGCATATAGCAAAATAAATACAATCAGTAATGCTAATGGCACTACAATTTTCAGACGATTGGCTGCAGATTGCAGCTGCTCAAAAGTACCACCCCAGTTAATCCAATAACCAGCAGGTATTTTGACTTCTTTGCTAATCCGCTGCTGCGTTTCTGCCACATAAGAACCAATGTCCCGATCACGCACATTGGCGGTAACTACCACTCTGCGCTTACCGTTTTCCCGACTGAATTGGTTAGCACCCGAGGCGATATCAATCGTAGCAACTTCGCCCAGTTGCAAGTAAACAGGCGTATCACTATTGCCCGACACTTTAATTGGCAGCCGTTTGAATGCTTCAATATCCACTCTGACATCATCCATCAATCGCACGACAATATCGAATCTTCTATCACCTTGAAACAACGTTCCAGCTTTGCGACCGTTCATCGCAATCGAAATAGCCTCTTGTACATCCGCCACATTGACACCTAATCGGGCAATTTTTTGGCGGTCGATATTTACCGTCATGATGGGTAAACCTGTGGTTTGTTCCACCTTTACATCTTCGCCACCTTGCACGGTTGATAGGACTTTTGAGATTTGCTGTGCGGTGTTATTCATGACTTCAATATCATCGCCAAATACTTTTACAGCTACGTCACTGCGCACACCAGAAATAAGCTCATTGAAGCGCATTTGAATGGGCTGGGTGAATTCGTAGTTGTTACCAGGCACTTCACTCACAGCAGCTTGAATCTGACTAACTAATTCACTTTTAGTTAAATTGGGGTTCGGCCATTCAGACTGTGCTTTAAGCATGATAAAGTTATCGGCAACACTAGGCGGCACAGGGTCAGTTGCAATTTCAGCGGTACCGATTTTGGCAAATATGCGATCGACTTGTGGAAATTGCTTAATCACATATTCTAGTTCCTTTTGCATTTCTACTGCTTGTGAAAGACTGGTTCCAGGAATACGCAGCGCGTGCATTGCAATGTCGCCTTCGTTTAAACTCGGTACAAATTCGCTGCCCATGCGACTGGCTAACAAACCACTTAATGCTACCGATACGATGGCGATTGTAAGTACCAACGCTTTATTCAACATGGCCCACTTAAATGCTGGAATATACCCTTTTTTAACCCAACTAATCAGCGGTTGTTCAACTTCACTCACTTTATCATTGACAAACAAGGCAACCGCTGCAGGAACAAATGTCACCGAAAGTAGCATCGCACCAATCAAAGCAATAACCACAGTAAATGCCATTGGGTGGAACATTTTGCCTTCAATACCTGTTAATGCGAATATCGGTAAATACACCGCCATGATGATGAGTTGGCCGTAAATCAGTGGCTTTCTTGCTTCTTGTGCGGCGGTATACACTTCAGCAAAGCGCTCTGATTTGGTCAGCGGCCTACCGCGATTTGTTTGCGCATGTGCCAATCGCCGCATGCAGTTTTCCACAATCACCACTGCACCATCAATAATGATGCCAAAATCTAATGCGCCTAAACTCATTAAATTTGCACTGACTTTCCCTGTTACCATGCCAGTGAAGGTAAATAGCATCGCCAAGGGAATCACTAGCATCGTGATAATCGCCGCGCGTATATTGCCCAAAAAGATAAATAATACGGCAATCACTAACAGTGCGCCTTCCATCAAATTGGTTTTTACCGTATTGATGGCTTTATCAATCAGAATCGTACGGTTATAAACGGTATTGGCAACGACACCTTTGGGTAGGGTTGTGTTGATTTGTACCAGCTGCTTTTCAACCGCGGCAGAAACTGTGCGACTATTCTCGCCAGTGAGCATAAATACGGTACCTAGCACGACTTCTTTACCATTTTCAGTAGCTGCACCACTACGCGACTCACTCCCAATCAACACATCCGACACATCTTTAATACGTACAGGCACACCAGCTTTAGTATCTACGACAATATTTTCAATATCTTTGATATTACTAACCTGCCCAGGCACACGAATCAAGTACTGCTCACCTGATTTTTCGATATAGCCTGCACCCATGTTAGCGTTATTTTTTTCTAACGCGTCCACCAAATCATTCAAAGACAAGCCCATTGCCATCAGCTTGTCAGCGTCAGGTGCAATTTGATATTGCTTAACGTAACCACCAACCGTATTAATCTCATTAACGCCAGGCACATTGCGTAATTGTGGTTTGATAATCCAATCTTGTATTTCGCGTAAATCCATTGGGCGATAAGGTGTTCCATCAACTTTCAAAGCACCCTCTTTTGCTTCAACCGTCCACATAAAAATCTCACCTAAGCCCGTAGAAGTTGGCCCCATTTCAGGCGCAATGCCTTGAGGCAACTTGTCTTTGGCTTGATTGATGCGCTCGTTCACCAATTGGCGTGCAAAGTAGATATTTGTCCCTTCTTTAAATACGACTGTCACTTGAGATAAGCCATAACGCGAGGTTGAACGCGTTTGCTCTAGCTTAGGCATGCCCGCCATTAAAGTTTCAATGGGATAAGTAATCCGTTGCTCAACTTCAAGCGGTGCATAACCTGGTGCCATGGTATTAATCTGTACCTGAACGTTAGTAATATCTGGCACAGCATCAATTGGTAACTGCTTGTAGCTAAATATGCCCAGTACTGCAATACCCAGTGCAAGCAGCATAACTAGCCAGCGCTGGTCAATTGAGAATCGAATTAGTTTCTCAAACATGACAGTGTTCCTCACGATCTAAATTGAATGATTTAGTGGTCATGAGTAGCTCCCGTTTTACCAATATCCGCCTTGATTAAGAAACTATTGCCAGCTGCATATTTATCGCCAATACTTAACCCTTTTAAAACCTCAACATTTCGATCATCTCGCCGACCTAATTCCAACGGTCTAGCCTCAAAATATTTGCCATATCGGCCGAATACGACAGTCCAATCTCTCAAGGTTTGAATACCCTCGACAGACACCGCTAAAGCTACAGACACTTCGTCTGAAGTTAATTCGATAGTCACAGGTAAGCCAGGCAACCATGTCCGATTGGCATTATTCAGTACTACGCGTGCCATGGCTGCACGCGATTGCGCACCAACCAATGCGCCCACATATGAAATAGTGCCTAGTGACTGTGCTTCAAATGCGGAAGCCTTTACAGTGACTTTTTGACCTACTTTAACCGCATTAATATCTTTGGCATAAATCGTCATTTCAACCCAGACAGTGGATAAATCTGCAACCTCAAAAATACTATCTATTTCAGAGATAACTTGACCTTGGCTGATTTGTTTATTGGTCACCACGCCGTCAATGGGTGAGTGAATGTTATAACGGGTTTGACCTTGGCTAGCCGCGCCCAAAGTGCTTAATTTTTGCTGAATACGATTCGTGTCAATTTCTGCGGTTTGCAAATCATGTTGCGCTTGTAAATAATCTTGTTCAGCTGATATCTTCTCTTCCCAAAGTTGTTTTTCACGGTTGTAGGTAGAACGAGCTAAACCCACTCTTTTTTGCGCTGCTAATAAATCACTGCGCATGTCTGCGATAGATTGGCTAGAAATAGAAGCTAATACTTGACCCTTGCGCACCTTGTCGCCGGCATTGGCGCTTACCGATTCAACAATGCCAGCAACGCGCGGCACAATATGCACGCTTTTATCTGCATTTAGCTTTACTTCGCCTTGTAAATTTAATACTGTTTTTATTTTTGCTGGGCCAGCAGTCAGCACTTCTATGCTGTTAAGCAAGAGTTGCTTATCACTGATACTCGCTCTTGCTTCAACTTGCTCATAAGTAAATTGGTAACTTTTATTGCTGTGTTTGGCACTGATATTAACTTTAAAAGAATGTGGCTCTTCAACCACCGCACTCCCTTTTAGATAATCATTTTCTTCTACAAATTTAAATACCTGAGCTTCAGCGCCTAATCGCTCTAATTTGATAGTCACAGCCGTACTGGAAGGCTCTAATGCTTTACCATTTTGGTAGGTATAAATCCTGAATTCTGGCGTCACATTTTGTTCAAAAATAGCCACTTCCAATCCATAGCCGTCTTGTGTAAAAAGCTTACCGCCGTGCGGACCTTTAACTATCTCTTGTGTTTGAGCTATGTGATCATGTCCTTCATGCAGTTGATTTTCGGGATTGCTAGCAAGAGGCAAATAATCTCTTTCAAGATTGTAGCCAGGTTCACCACGCTTAAGACGTTCCTCTGCTGGTGCTGCCATCTTTTCTTCCGCCTGTCCTGCATGATCGCGATGCTCGTCTTCCATGTGATTAGGTTTCTCTGATCTGAGAATTGCCACACCTGAAAAAATGCCAATAATGACAATGGCAATAATCGTGATGAATTGCTTACTCTTTTTGTTTATCTGCATGATTCTCTCCTAGGCTTGCTGTTTTAGTGACTAATCACGTCACCAAGTATGCGTTCAATTTCAGCGACTGCCAGATGTGCTTCTAGCAGTACTTGGACGTATTGGGATTTGGCTTGAAATAAAGTACGTTGCGCATCAAGCACATCTAAGAAATTAAACTTACCCGCGCTAAAGCCTTTATTTGCCGCATCAAAGGCACTTTGTGCGCTTGGTAATATTTCTGTGCGTAAAGATTCAGATGCTTGTTTAGCAGCATTCAAGCGCTCATATTGGCTAGATAGATTCGACCCCAATTGATTTTTTAAAGCGATCAGCTCATCCTGCGCCTTATATTTGCGACTCATCGCTTGTTGTAGATTACCTTGATTGCGGTCAAATACTGGAATGGGTATAGATAAACCTAACAATGCTTGATTTAAACCGCCAAGCTCCTGATTGTTAAGCACGCCTGCGCTTATTGTAATGTTAGGCGTTGTTTTGCTACGCTCAACTTGAGTTAACGCTTCTCTGGCGTTTATTTCCAGTTTGGCAAGTTTGATTGCTGGCGCATTTTCTAGCATTAAATCAAGCTGACTCAATGCTGCTGTCTCTGGAATTGTCGTCACTTGACCATCTGCACTTTCAAATAAGGGTATAGCATTGCCCCACAATGCAGCTAATCTTTTACGGGCACTGACTAATTGACTGGCTGCCTGATTTAACTCTATTTTTGCACCCGATTCAGCAATTCTAGATTTGGTTTCTTCTACCGGCGAACTCTTACCCGCTTTAACGCGTTTTGCTGCGGCGTCCAATGCCAGATCAGCTATTTCTAAAGAGGATTTGGCTAATGTTAAGCGTTCCTGAGCCGCTAAAACTACATAAAATGCCGCAATGACGTTGGCATGAATATCCGCTTTCTTGTTATCCAGTTCAGCATCTGCTTTATTGTAAAAAATATCAGCCGCTTCAATTCTGGCCTCACGCTTATTGCCAAGCTCAATCTCTTGATTGAGCTGCAAGAATAATTGCCGCGTGTTACTACGTGTATCTTGTATCGAGGTTGAAATAGTCGGGTTAGGCCGAACGCCAGCTTGTGTTTTAATGCCTTGAATCGCCTCACGTTCGCGCAAAGCAACAGCAATTTCTGGATTGGCGTTTAACGCTAGATTTAACGCATCTTGGAGTGTTAATTGAGCAGCGGTGTCTTTAACTTCTGCAGCAATAGCTGCATGACTCGCCAGCACTGTCAATGACAATGCGGTGATTAAATAACCAATACCTGACAGCAGATATTGGGGGCGCAATAATAATTGCATAATGCTCTCCTAATTTCACATAAAACCATCAGGCGTAATAAAGCTACGCAGTTGGTTAATTAAGGTGCTGAAATTAGAGTTGCGGTGGTGCGCGGGCGGCGGGTAGCCGTCGTCTTAGCGAGCTATAAGCAATTAAGCTTAAGGGTGGATGAAGCTTTAAAATACTGCGTAAAGCGATTGCAAAGCATACACATAGCAAAACAGGAGAAAGTATCTTTGCCAATAGTGTTGAATTAAAATCTTGTTTAATGCCAGAGGCTACTGATATGGTATGAGATACGTGATCAATATTTGAAACTGTATAATTTGAAAAGTGGCCTGAAAAATCCGCAGACTCTTCATGCTCATCACCTACATGGAAACCTGTATGCTGAATCGGGTGTTCCGCATCTAAATGGGCATGAATAAACGGTTGCAATACTTGCAAAATTGCAAAGCTTAACGCAATCGCTAATGTTAGCCATTTAGTTTTGTTTAGATGCATTAGCCTAATCTAACAAACTTTGATTGTAATTACAAACTATCTTTATTAAGTTGTTTAACGCAATATATCATTGCTGATCAGCATTATTATAGGTTCTCTTTAATATCAATATTTTAACATCACAAAATCAGTAAGTTAAATGTATAGTAAAGAGACATTAATGTAAATTTGTCTTAATCGCACTATGCGGGCGATAGCAGTTGTAAAAGTTCTCCCATTCTTCTAACTTTAGGCCTAAATCTTGATCATCCTTATAATCCAATAGCTGATAAAACTCTTGCTTATCTGTTCGGTGAGACCGCTCTACTTTGCCGTTTAAGCGGGGTGTGACTGGCTTAATGTAGGCATGCTCCATCCCTAAATCTAAAACGTGCCAGTGAAACTTACTTTGAAACTCGTGGCCGTTATCCGTCCGAATCATCTTAATACGAAACGGAAACTTTTCTACAACGTAATTGATAAAATCCATGGCATTAGCCTGCGTATGCTTTTCGTAGATTTTAAGTGCGCGTATTCGAGTTGAATCATCAATGGCTGTATATTGAAAGCGCTTAATACGCTGACCTGATTCATCGATAAAGAATAAAACTTAACATCAACTTGAACATGATGGCCTGGTACTTTTTTCTCATAACGAATAAAGCTGGGCACTGAACGCTTACGGCAGTTCTCAGGAAGGCGGCTCAAGCCATTACGCTTTAAGACCCCATAGCAACCTGTTCGAGAAACATCAATGTCCAAAATTTTCTTCAAATACCAAGAAATTTTAAGTGGGCCAAAATGGTAAGTGGTGCGCAAATAGATAATTTTCTCTTCAAACTCTTTTGGCACACGTAATGTAGGATTCTCTAGGCAGGGTCTACTGTCAATCAATCCTGACTCGCCTTTTAAAAGATAGGCTGTTTTCCAACGACAAAATGTGGCGCCCAATACTGAAATGCCGGCAAGTCTTAGCCACATTTTTATCATCTAAAGCATAATTAAGTATTTTGAGCTTACGTGCGATATCGCGTTGTGATTTTGTATCCATAAAATAAACCGATTAACTGTTTCTATTATCTTAAACTATCTCACGAGGTTAAAGTTTCCACACAATGCCGCCTTTAAATTTCTTACTGCCATAAAAGCATCAACGTCAAAGACTTGCGTTTGATCGTCTTGTATTACTAGCGCTTTATTCGTCATCTTTACCCTTTTCTAAATGGTGATGTTGCGTATGTTTTCTATTACGTTAGTTGAACCAATTTGTTCTATTAAACCATCCGCTTTTAGCTTCGCGAGAACATTCTGTCTTGCTTCACATAACACTAATCGTGTTTGATTTCGTTTGCAGGCAACTAACAAATCGCAAAGAGATTGCATTCCTGTAGCATCTATAAATGGAACTCTGCTAAGACGCAAAACAAGTACATCGGCATGTTTATGCGCATGTTCTAATGCACTTTCTAAATGCTGTGCTGCTCCAAAAAAGAAAGGGCCTTCCATATTAAATATCACTGTGTTTGGCGGCAATTTTAAATCAATTTTACCTATTTCTTTAATGAGGTTTTCTGGAACCTGCTGTTCGATGACAAACGTTTCTGACATGCGCTTCATAAATAGCAAACAGGCTAAAAGAACACCAATATTGACTGCAATTACAAGGTCACCAAATACTGTAAGCATAAACGTGATTAGTAACACCGCCACATCAGACTTTGGTGCGGTTCGTACCGTATGTGAAAAGCGATGTAACTCACTCATGTTGTATGCCACAACAAATAAGATTGCTGATAAAGCACACAATGGGATATGGGATGCTAAAGGGGCAAGGATTAATATAATGATGAGAAGTGTTGCGACATGAACTAACCCTGCCAGTGGGCTTGTGCCACCATTACGAATGTTTGTGGCCGTGCGTGCGATTGCGCCAGTTGAAGCAAATCCCCCAAACAATGGCGAGAAGATATTTGCTATGCCTTGACCCACTAGTTCTTGATTAGAATTATGTTTAGTGCCAGTCATGCCATCCGCTACAACAGCTGAAAGCAAGGATTCAATTGCCCCCAACAGCGCTATTGTAAATGCGGGCCCAATTAATTTCAAAATATCAGAAAATGACATTGATGGCATTTGAAATTGCGGCAAGCTTTGTGGGATACCACCAAAAGCGGTGCCAATTGTAGATATATTGTCAAATTTAAAATACCAATGTGCGACTGTTGCAACAACCATTGCAACTAGTGGTGATGGAATGCGCTTAAAAACTTTAGGTGACAAAATTAACACTGCAAGCGTCATTAAAGAAAGTGCCGTAGTTTCTACATTTAAGTTAGGCAAGTCTTGAAACAAATACCAAAGTTTTTCATGGAAATGTTCAGCCGCTTTTGGAGAAATCCCAAAAAAGTCTTTCCATTGGCCGACAAATATAATGACGCCAATCCCACTGGTAAATCCAATTATGACTGGGTCTGGTATAAATTTAATAGCCCCACCCAACTTAGCAAGGCCCATCAACACCAATATGACGCCTGCCATCAGAGTTGCTACTTGCAAACCTTCAATACCATATTTGGCTGTGATGCCAGCCAAAATCACAATAAAAGCACCTGTTGGACCGGCAATTTGTAATCTGCTACCACCAAATAAAGAGGTAATACCCCCAGCAACAATAGCCGTGTAAAGGCCTTGTTCAGGTTTCGCACCCGAAGCTATTGCAAAGGCCATTGCCAGCGGCAATGCAACAACGCCAACAATGACGCCCGCGAGTATATTATTTATCCAGTGCTTCTTGGAAAGCAGACCTGCTTGCTTTGCTTCAAGTATTGCGATCATAGAATTATAAGGATTGATGTTTGATGTTAATTATATTAACATATGATTAACATCAAATGAAAAATATCTACTTATGGAAACTAGAACTGCACGTCTTACATTGCTTATTGATCCAACCAAAAAACAAATTTTTGAGGAAATTTGTGCAAGGCGTGACATCACTTCATCACAGGTCATACGTCAAATGATTAGGGATTACGTGCAGCAACACGGCTCGCCCGAACAATTAGCAAGATTGCCTGCCAATGAATGAGCCGATTATTAGACAGCCAATTCTGTTGGATTCAATTAGAGAAATTGACTACCCAAAACTTAATAAACTTTGGGAATCGGCTGGAAATAAATCATTAATGCACAGTGACTCATCCGATGTATTAACGAGTTTTTTATACAGAAACCCAACCTGTAGTTATGCAGCTCACGAGGGTAGCAGATTAGTAGGTGCGATACTTGCCGGGCACGATAGATGGCATGGTTATTTGTATCAAATTGCTGTTAATCCTGACTATCGTGAACGCTCGATTGGCACAAGATTAGTAAGCGCAGCAATTACAGCTATTAAAAATGAAGGTGTTGAAAAAATTAATTGTTTAGTTAAGTGTGAAAATTTAATTGCACAGCAATTTTGGGAGTCTTGTGGATTTGAAAGACGAGACGATGTGTTTGACTATAGTATTGCAGTGAAAAATATTTAATTTCAGATATAAAAAATCATCTAATTATTTCAACCTATCGTGATATGACTCAGCTAGTCATATTGTTAAGTTCAATGAATTTTCCACTTCAATTATCAACATTAAATTTTTTATCTCTAACAAACATCAAGGCCATGGCTACTAATATATTAAAAAACTTTATTGATAAATTTAATAAAGCATCACCAACAAAATCACATGGCGGGCCCTTTGTATTTGAAGAGGACGATACACGTGCGTTACATTTTGATAGGGACACTATACAAAGCGTAATGCTTAAATCCGATCCTGATATGCTTGTTTTAAGCTATACGCGCAAAATGATGGGATTTCTTCTCTTTAAACCTGATCCTGAACGTATTGCAATGATTGGTTTAGGAGGAGGCTCGCTTGCGAAATATTGCGCAAAATACTTACCTGAAGCGCATTTCACTGCAATAGAAATAAATCCAAAAGTAATTGCAATTCGTGACAAATTCCACATACCTGTTGATAGCAAAAAATTTAGAATTCTTGAAGCCGATGGAGCTGAATATGTAGCTAATAAAACAGCTAAGGTGGATGTGTTGCTTATAGATGGCTTTGACAAACACGGACAACCTGGAAAGTTATCAAGTGCTGGATTTTACGATAATTGTTACGCCAAACTTAACGAGGGAGGTGTAATGGCAGTTAACTTACATGGAAGTAATAGTAAATTTGGCACTTTTACCTCTCATATACGAGATAGTTTTAATAACAAAGTAGTGGTAGTGGATTGTGGCATGGATACTAATAAGATTGTTTTTGCATTTAAAGGTATGGATTTTCCATTAAGTCATGAGATGCTTTTTGAGCGTGTAAACAAACTGGTTTCAAAACATCCAATTGCATTACTAACAACAGCGCATAAAATCCAACAACTGCAAAACGCCTATATCCGGCATACTAAATTGGAGCATATTGCTAGAATTGCGTTTTGATTGAGAGTTTTCAACTCAGATTACTTTTATTCTGTAACTGCTTTGGGCCGAATAAAGATATTTGTGTCAGTTTCATAAAAAAGCCCGTTAGGGCTTTTTTTATTTCTCTCAAAATCTAGATTTTTGAGAATTATCTGGAGCTTAGTGAGATCCTACATTATTTGTAGGTTCTCTTTTATATCAAGATTTCAACATTCAGAAAATCAATGAGTTAATTGAATAGTAAAGAGACAAAAATGTAAATTTTTCTTAATTATCTAGATAATCCTAGAATTACTAACTGTAATAAATAGCACAAATTTTATGTATTGAATTTGTTAAAATACAATCGATACCGCGTTCTACTCTAATAGAAAAAGTATATCTTTTAAAGCGGATGATCCGTTTTTTTTAATAAAATTAATTATGTCAAACGTTGATTTAATTTCAATACCATTTGCATCCTCAGCCTCATCAGCCTGATCTAGCATATTTAATATTAATCCTGAGACCTCGTTACCAAAGAATTTTAAAAAATCATAGTATTTTAAATTTGAATGAAGATAAATTTCTTTAATATGTAAAGAAAGTTCATCATCATTATATAAATATCCCTGATTAAATATTGTATCTTCCTTAAACAAAGGTTTAGAAATGGTATTTAAATTGAATTGAAGGAGACTTTCGACCTGAACGATTCCTGCACCAAATTTTGTCTGATCCCAACTACTAGGTTGCCTTGCAGTAGACTTAATAGCAAATCGAAATAGCTCTTGTAAATTAGCACCAGAATTATTGGCTATATTTTGTAATTTTGTTTTTTGATGAAATGCCAACCATAGTGCTGCGACACCAGCGAGATTTGCAGTTGCATAAGATGTCCCATTTCCTGATCCAACGTTTCTTTTATGGGGATCTGGTTCTGCAAAATAAACACTTTCTCCTGGAGCAGAGATATCTACTCGCTTACCGCGACTAGATCCGGACCATGGTTTATCTAAATAATTTGATCCTGCTACTGCAATTGCTTTAGGATATCGAGCAGGCCATACTACAACGCGAACATTATTGCCTGCTGCATTAACTACTACCAAATCATGATCAGTTGCGTTTTCAAGTGCAAGCTCCATGGCTTTCATTGGTCTACCACCGAGACTCATTGATATAACGTCACATTTAGATGCAGTCGCATGACTTATAGCCCTAGCGACATCAGAGTTGAATATTATGACGACACTATTTATACAGCGAATTGGAACATATATTACTTCACGTGCTACTCCCGTAACTTCACCTGCAGGTAGAGTGCCGGTCGCGCTTACCCCCCCACCACTCATCATTACGCTGCCAGTTTTTGTACCATGTCCAGGATTTCCAGAATAGTTTAATGGATCTTCGGCATTCGAATTTGGCTCTATAAAATCTTTTACTCGACTAAAGTCAAAGTTATTTATATCTAAATCGTTGTGATATGTCCAACCAGTATCTAAATGTGCAATTGTTACACCTTCTCCATCTCTTAAACCTTTGGTAATCACCCGTTACGTTAGACATATAATAATGTCGAAACAGGAACGGAGAAATCATAATGAAGGGTATCAGATATACAGCTGAATTTAAGGCTGAAGCACTCAAACAAATCACAGAACGTGGTCATGGCGTAGTTGAAGTATCCAAGCGATTAGGTGT
>JBKJRC010000014.1:0-210652 GCA_046594915.1 Methylotenera sp.
TAAACCAAACAACAAAACATTCTTTATCTCTTGCGAAACAAAGCATTTGTTGCGTCTAAGTCAATTGTCTTGACCACAAACACCCACACTTATCAGTCGTTCAGTTTGTTAAAGAGCGTATTCAAAAGCTTTAAATGATTAGTTTAAAAACCAGAATTTTTTGGTTGCGGGAACAGGATTTGAACCTGTGACCTTCGGGTTATGAGCCCGACGAGCTGCCAGACTGCTCCATCCCGCGTCCGATTCGACGTACTTGCCGCCGAGAAATGAGACTATAGCAAGATGGCGTGTTTGTGTCAAACAGTATTGCGCTTTTTCTTTATAATTTGTTTATGCTTGTTGCATAGTGAAATTTGCCTTGGCCATAAAAAAAGCCGCTGATTAGAGCGGCCTTAAATTAAAATTAAGTTACATAAAATAAAGCTGCATCAGCAACAAACCATGCTAGTTACCAATTGCGCCGAACACCTTCTTAATTAAACTGCTTGCTTGCCCAACAGGATTTGCACGAATCGCCGCTTCTTCTTGCGCCATCATTAAGTAAACACCGTCCAGTGTTTTTTGTGTGACGTATTGTTCTAAATTGGCATCTTCTTTTTTAACCAAGCCATATTTACTGCCCATTTCTGCAAATTTATTATATTGTTGCGCAAGCTGTACTTTTTCAGTGGCTTTTTTCACAATCGGCAAAAATTTCTCACCCATTGGCAGCGAAGTGGTTTTTTTAAAGTATTGAGTAGCCGAATCCTGCGGGCCAGTCAAAATTACTTTTGCATCAGTTAGCGTCATTTTTTTGACGGAATCGACCAATAGCGCTTTTGCTTCTGGCACCGCCGCTTCGGCTGCGCGATTCATTTTTAAAACCAATTCGTCCGCTTGCTTACCCATACCAAACATGCGCATCGCTTTTTCAGCTTTTCGCATGGCTTCTGGCAGTGGAATTTTGACTTGCTTATTACCAAAAAAGCCATCTACCGCACCCAATTTGCTAACGGCTTTTCCTGCGCCTTGTATCAGCGCCTCTTTTAAGCCACCACCCGCTTCAGCGTTGCTTAAATCGCTTACGCCTAACGCATTTGTCTGCGAAACAAACAATGCCAATAATGCTGTCAATATAATTTTTTTCATGACTTTTTCTACCATAAAAATGCAATAATTGCATCATACAACGTAATAGTTTAATGCGGGTTTGCTTTAGTAACGATGCAACTAAACCTCACTATTTATTCACCGCATGCTTGGCTTAAATTTGCGATTATTTAGATTTTAATGACTTAACCTTCCAGATATTTTTCGCGTATTCGCCAATGGTTCTATCACTAGAGAATTTTGCCATGCGCGCTACGTTTAAAATTGCACGACGAGACCATTCTTCTTGATCCTGATAGGTTTTTGCCACTTCGTCCTGGCAAGCAATGTAGCTGGCATAATCCGCCATTAGCAGATAGTGATCGCCATTATTTAACAAATTATCCACAATTGCTTGGTAGCGTTTCGGCTCTTCCACTGAAAAGTAGCCATTAGCAATCATATCGACAACTTCTTTTAATGCAGTATTCTGATTATAGTAATCGCGCGGATTATAGCCACCCGCCTTAGTTTTAGCCACTTGCGGCGTCGTTAAACCAAAGATGAAAATATTGTCATCACCCACTTCTTCTTTGATTTCCACGTTGGCGCCATCAAGCGTACCAATAGTTAACGCACCATTTAAGGCCATTTTCATATTTCCCGTACCGCTGGCTTCGGTGCCTGCTGTAGAAATTTGCTCTGACAAATCGGAACCTGGAAATAAAATCTCAGCAGCTGACACTTCGTAGTTAGGATAAAACACCACTTTTAATTTATCGCCAACAGCGGGGTCAGTGTTGACAATCGCGGCCACATCGTTAATCAAGCGAATAATCTGCTTGGCCATCCAATAACCTGGCGCAGCCTTGCCGCCAAATATAACAGTACGTGGCGTAATGTTTTGCTCGCCACGTCGAATGCGGTTGTACAGCGTAATCACATGCAATACATTCAATAGCTGGCGTTTGTATTCGTGGATGCGTTTAATTTGCACGTCAAATAAGGAGTTTGGATTTAACTTAACACCAGTTACAGCCTCAATTTTATGTGCCAATCGTAGTTTATTCGCATGCTTGACCGCACGGAATGCTTTACGGAAGTCTTTATCATCGGCCAGCGGTGTTAACTTAACGATGTGCGTTAAATCTTTTTGAAAGCCATCGCCAATCGCTGATGCAATCAATTTTGTTAATTCAGGATTCGCCTGATTCAACCAGCGACGCGGCGTAATGCCGTTGGTCACATTAGTCAGCTTATTCGGGTAAATCTTATTAAAATCGGCAAATAAAGTGGTTTTTAACAATTCGCTGTGTAAAGCCGCCACGCCATTCACGGTATGACTACCAATTACCGCCAGATGCGCCATGCGTACGCGACGGCCATTCGATTCATCGATAATCGAAACACGCTTGATCAAATCCGTGTCGCCAGGGAAAAGATGATTGACCATGGTGACAAATTGCTGATTGATTTCGTAAATAATCTCTAAATGGCGCGGCAACAAGCTGCCAAACAACTCAACAGACCAGGTTTCAAGCGCTTCTGGCATTAAAGTATGATTGGTGTAAGCGAATATCTTAATCACCAAACTCCAGGCAAAATCCCATGCCAAACCGTGAACGTCAACCAATTGATGCATCATCTCAGCCACACCAATTGCCGGATGCGTATCGTTTAATTGAATCGCAATTTTATTGGGCAAATCAGCCCAATCTGCCTGCGTTTTCACTTCGCGCGTGGTGATAAAACGACGTAAAATATCTTGAATAGAAGCAGAAACAAAGAAATATTGCTGTTTTAAACGTAACTCGCGACCAGACGCAGATGCATCGTTGGGGTACAGCACTTTTGAAATAGTCTCAGAATCGTTACGCTCTTCAACCGCTTGCTCATAATTGCCATCATTAAATTGGCGCAAATCAAAGTCTTTAGTGGCTTTCGCACTCCAAAGCCTTAAATTGTTGACGGTATCGGTACCATAACCTGGCACAGGAACATCGTAAGCCATTGCCACAACATGTTGTGCATTTACCCAATGATGATGAATGCCGTGCTCATCATTCACATGCAAAACATGTCCATAAAATTTAATCTCATAACTCGCTTCTGGCCGTTGAAACTCCCACACATTGCCATAACGCAACCAGTTATCCGGATTCTCAACTTGCTGGCCGTGCTCAATTGCCTGCTTAAACATGCCGTATTCATAACGAATACCATAGCCAGCGGCAGGAATATCCATGGTTGCCATCGAATCCAGAAAGCATGCGGCCAAACGGCCCAAGCCACCGTTGCCCAGTGCGGCATCGTTTTCCATTTCTGCGGCCGCTTCCATACTGCGCCCTAATGCATCTAAACCGTCACTTAACTCATCTTTTATGCCCAAATTTAGTGCAGCATTGGTTAACATGCGCCCAATTAAAAATTCTAATGACAAATAATAAACACGCTTTGGATCTTGATCGTAATAAGATGCTGACGTTCTTAACCAACGCTCCACCACGTGATCGCGCACGGTATAAGCAGCGGTTGTATACCAATCTCTGGGCGTAGCAACCTTATCTGTCTTGAAGCAGGAGAAAATTAAGTGATTTTGCAATGCCTGTTTAATCGGCGTTAATTTTGGCAAAACGTTGGTTTCTTTTTTTGCAGATTTAGCAGGTTTAGTGATACTTTTCATTTTAAATAATGCTTTCTAATAGATATTAAGCAATCGCTAATACGTCATTTTAGCAATAACCAAGCCATTTTTTTGTGACAATTTGTACATTCACAAAAAAGCCCACTCATCACAGTGGGCTTTTTCGCTTAAAACAACACTTAAACCAGCAAACTATTCATGCGCTTGACAAAGCTGGCGGGGTCTTGCAGCTGTCCGCCTTCTGCCAGCAACGCTTGATCAAACACCAAATGTGCCAAATCATTAAACTTAGTTTCTTCTGATTCGTTTTCTAGTCGCTTAACCAATTTATGTACTGGGTTTATTTCTAAAACTGGCTTGCTATCTGGTGCATTTTGCCCAGCAGCTTTTAAAATACGGGCCAAATTAGCCGAAACATCATGCTCACCCGCCACTAAACACGCGGGCGAATCGGTTAAGCGATGCGTTACGCGCACTTCTTTTACAGTATCGCCTAAAGCCGTTTTAATACGCTCAATCAAATTCTTTGCATCTGCTTCAATCTTTGCTTGTGCTTCTTTTTCAGATTCATCTTCCAATTTACCCAAATCTAAATCACCTTTGGCAATCGACTGCAATTTTTTGCCTTCGAATTCGGTTAAGCTGCCCAGTAACCACTCATCCACTTTGTCGCTCATTAATAAAACTTCAATACCTTTTTTGCGGAAAATCTCTAAATGCGGGCTGTGTTGCGCGGCTGCAAACGTATCGGCAGTAATATAATAAATCGCTGTCTGCTCTGGTTTCATGCGACCAATATAATCAGCAAACGAAACGTTCTGCACGTCATTATCCGCATGCGTGCTAGCGAATCTTAACAGGCCAGCAATTTTATCTTTATTGGCATAATCTTCGCCTGGACCTTCTTTCAGCACGCGACCAAATTCAGCCCAAAACTTAGCGTAATCGTCCGGTTTTTCTTTGGCTAAATCCTCTAAAAGACTCAACACTTTTTTTACCGAACCATTTTTAATGGCATCGACATCGCGGCTATCCTGCAAAATTTCACGCGAAACGTTCAAAGGCAAATCAGCTGAATCAATCACACCGCGCACAAAGCGCAAATATTGCGGCATTAACTTTTCCGCATCTTCCATAATAAATACGCGTTTTACGTAGAGTTTAATGCCGTGGCGACGCTCTCTGTCATACAAATCAAACGGCGCTTTACTCGGGATATACAATAGTGAAATATATTCTTGCTTGCCTTCTACCCGGCTGTGCGTATAGGCAAGCGGCTCTGCGTGGTCATGCGAAACGTGCTTATAAAACTCGTGATATTCATCTGGCGTAATCTCGCTTTTGCTCCGCGCCCATAAAGCTGATGCCTTATTGATGGTTTCCAGCTCATCGGTCGTCACCATTTCACCTGGTAATTTCGTACCGTCTGGGCCGTCTGCGCCCTCTTTCCATTCCGATTTGTGCATCACAATCGGCAACGTAATATGGTCAGAATATTTGCGAATAATCGATTTTAATTGCCAATCGTTTAAAAATTCGTCTTCATCTTTACGCAAATGCAGGGTAACTTCGGTGCCGCGTGATTCTTTTTTTACCACTTCCAGCGTGAAATCGCCTTCACCTGCGCTCACCCATTTAACCGCTTCAGTACTGCCCGCGCGGCGCGTTGTTAGCGTCACTTTATCGGCAATAATAAACGCCGAATAGAATCCCACACCAAATTGACCAATCAAATTGGCATCTTTGGCCTCATCGCCACTTAAACTTTGAAAAAACTCTTTGGTACCCGATTTTGCAATCGTGCCGATATTGGCAATTACTTCATCGCGACTCATGCCGATACCGTTGTCGGAAACAGTTAGTGTGCGCTTGGCTTTATCAAAGCCAATTTGAATTTTTAGCTCGCTGTCATTTTCGTATAGCGCGCCATTTGCCAACGCTTCAAAACGTAATTTATCTGCTGCATCCGATGCGTTAGAAATCAATTCCCGCAGCACAATCTCTTTGTTGCTGTAGAGCGAATGAATCATTAACTGCAATAACTGCTTTACTTCTGCTTTAAATTCCATTTTTTCTGTTGCTAGGGATTCAGTTGTATGTTGTGCGGTTTTTTTAGTTTCTGTCGCCATATTTTTCCTCTAATTTAATGTGTTAACTATTGCAATAAACATAGCTCATATTGGGTTATGGTGAAATATTTCAAGCATAAAGCTGCGTATTAACGCTTTTATTTGCTGCATTATTTTTGGCAAAATCTTTATTTTGTCATCTTGACCGCAGGCAAATATGCTATAAAAGCATTATGCAAAACAATAATATTATTTCTAGCGAAACCCTGCTAGCAGCGGTAGATTTGGGCTCTAACAGCTTTAGGCTTGAAATTGGGCGCTACGAAAAAGGTCAGATTCAACGTGTGGATTACTTAAAAGAAACCGTGCGCCAAGGCGGCGATTTAGACGAAGAACGCAATTTAAAACCCGAAGCGATCGAACGCGGGCTTAAATGTTTAGCGCGTTTTGGTGAGACATTAAAAGGTTTCCCTAAACAACATGTGCGCGCGGTTGCTACGCAAACGCTACGCGAAGCGAAGAATCGCGATGAGTTTTTAAAGCTGGCTAAAAAAGCGCTGGGCTTTGATGTTGAAGTGATTTCTGGCGTGGAAGAAGCGCGCTTAATTTACCAAGGTGTGAGCCGTTTATTGCCGCAGTCGGACGAAAAACGTCTGGTGATTGATATTGGTGGCCGTTCCACCGAATTTATTTTGGGTCAGCATTTGAATGCACAAACTACCGATTCCATGCGTGTTGGCTCTGTCACCTGGTCACTCAAATATTTTGCCGATGGTCAATTATCCGAGCGTAATTTGCAACGGGCAGAAATTGCAGCCGAATCCTTTTTGGATGCAGTAGCGCCAATATATCAACGTAATCAATGGGATGTTGCTTACGGCGCATCTGGCACAGTGGGCGCGATAGCCGAGATTTTAGGTTATGCAGGCTTTGATGCAAACGTGATCACACGCGATGGATTAGATTGGCTGCGTGGCCAATTGACTAAAGCCAAAACCGCGGATAGGCTGGATTTAATTGGCCTGAAAGAAGACCGAAAAGCGGTGATTGGCGGCGGATTAAGTATCTTGATTGGCATATTTGACCTGTTAAAACTGGATAGTCTGGTGGTGGCAAAAGGTGCATTGCGGCACGGGCTGCTGTACGACATGATGAATGACGAAGCCGACACGCCAGAAGACTTGTGCGACGCTTCAATCTCACGCTTGACAGCACGATTTAGCGTGAACGAAAAACATGCGCAAAATGTGGCAAAAGTGGCGCTTGGATTTTTTGATGCATTGCATCCTTCACTGCAATTTTCCGATAACGATCTGGCAGAATTCGGTCGCTCAGAACTGGTTAAACCGAGGCAGATACTTGGCTGGGCAGCCTTATGTCACGAGATTGGCGCTGCGGTTTCGCATAGCGAATCACATAAACATGGCGCTTATATTTTAGATAATACCGAGTTGATGGGATTTACCCAAAGCGAGCTGCACAGCCTGAGTCTATTGGTTTTAGGTCATTGCGGAAAGCTGAAGAAATTAGACGTCGACTTTAATGATGACCATTTTATTACCAAATTATTAGCGTTAAGGTTAGCGGTAATTTTCTGTCACTCACGCAATACGCCTGTGCTAAAAAACATCCAATTAGAACGCGCTGGCAATATTTTCTTACTCAGCTTGCCCCGCGCGTGGCAGCAAAGCTTCCCGCAAACCTGTTATTTGCTGGAAGAAGAAATTTTAGCCTGGCAGAAAACTAACTGGAGCTTGGTGGTTTCTACGCCTGATTAAGTTAATATAGATGATTTTTATGTGTTAACTATTTTAGGTTAACTGGCTGATTTAACGCATTAAAATGTTTGACATGGCATTTAAACGGTATAAACTGTTTATTCTGTTTTTTAATAATAGAATTCAGTCCTATTTTTATTTAAAAAACGACTTTATTGAACATTCAACATTGCACATCAAAGGAGTTTAACTATGTCTAAAATTGCACCTATGCAAGCCGAAGCGCTTGGATTAAAAACAGGTTTAAAACCAACTTTAAGCACGGCTGCAAAACCAGTAGCAACAAAACCTGCTGCAGAAAAATCAGCGCCTAAAACACCAGCAACAAAGACGGCAGTTGCCGCTAAAACTGCTGCAAAACCGCTTGTTAAATCAATCACGACGCCTAAAACGACTGCTGCAAAATCCACTAGTACAAAAATTCCTAACAAAATCGTCACAAAAAAAGCTGTTAAAAAAGACAATAAACAAGATGTTAAAAAGCCTAAAGCAGAAAAAGTAAAAATGGAACGCGACAGTTTTACTATGCCCAAAGATGAATATGCGCAAATTGCCTTACTAAAAGCACGCTTAACCGCAATGGGTAAGCCCGCCAAAAAAAGTGAGCTATTGCGCGCTGGCATTAAATTGTTAGCGGCCATGAGTGACAATACTCTGAAAACGACACTGGCTAAAATACCCGTGATTAAAACTGGCAGGCCAAATAAATAAGCTTAATCTTAAAGTTAATACTAAATTGAAGCTTAATTATTTATAGCAAACTTAATTACAGCAAACTGGGCGTTTGCAAACTATGCAGTTTGTAAAAAGCCTGTTGTGATGTTTCAGTTGAATGACGGCGCAGCCAGCATACTGCGCTTTTTTTTATGCTAAGCGATTGAATACCAAGTGACTGAATACTTAATGACTGAAAATCAGCAATATCGGTTGTGGTTTGCGTTAATAAATAAGCAACCAATTCGCCCAGCCAAGGTTGATGCCCAACGATTAAGATGTTTTCATTCTGTTGATACGGTGTGAATGCATTTAATACTTCAAATAAGCTAGCACCTGGTTTTAAAGCGTTTTCTAGCTGAGTTTTATAAGGTAACGCCTGCGCAGTTTGCACGGCACGCAACGCTGGGCTGCTCAATAAAACCGTGTTTTTTGGCAAATGTACTTCAAGCCAGCGCGCCATGCGCTTTGCCTGATTGCGGCCTTTAGGCGTCAATTGCCGCGCGTTATCTTGTTCGCCAAGTTCAAAATCTGCTGACGCAGCTTCGGCGTGGCGCCAGATAATAATATTGTCAAACGTAGGGTATAACGCGTCTGCTTTAGTCATTAATTAAGCTGTCAATTATTGCGCAGTATAGGTTTTTATATGCGCTTTTTGTGTGCTTAGTTTTTTGCTATTAGTGCTATTTTGCTCAGTTTTATTGTCAACATAAAGCTGCTTATACTGTCCATTTTCGCTCAAAACCCAAGCATCTTCGGTGTCGTCTAAATAAGGCAATAAGCACTCCTGCATCACACGTGTTTGCATCTGCGTATCTAAAATAGGCCACGCAATTTCTACGCGGCGCGTCATATTACGGCTCATCCAATCGGCGCTGGATAACCACATGCGTTTAGTCGTTTGCCCATTCACACTGTTAATTTCAAAGTAAAAAATGCGCGAATGCTCTAAAAATCGCCCCACGATTGAGCGGATATGAATGCGGCCGTTTACACCTGGCGCGTCAATGGGCAAAATGCAGGCACCGCGAATAATTAAATCGATGACCACGCCTTGTTGTGCCGCGCCAATTAATGCTTTTACTAAAACATTATCAGTGAGCGAATTCATTTTTGCGACAATTTTTGCTTTTCCACCAAATATGCAAACGCGTTTTGCTGCTGAAATTTGACGCAACATAGTGGCTTGTAAATTAAATGGTGCTACTAACAGTCGCCGCATCCGCGGCAAAGCAATCTGGCTGGTTAAGTGCCTGAATACATATTCTATCTCGCGTGTGAGCGTTAAGTTGCTGGTAAGCATGCAAATATCGGTATACAACTTTGCAGTATTGGCGTTGTAATTTCCAGTTGAAACATGTGCATAGCGTACTATTCGATTTACTCCTTGGCGCTTACCTTCTTGCCGCATGATTAACAACATTTTTGCATGCGTTTTTAGCCCAATCATGCCATAGACAATTTGCGCACCAATCGCTTCTAGCGATTCTGCCCAGTTAATATTGGTTTCTTCATCAAATCGCGCTTTAATTTCCACCACAACCAGCACCTCTTTGCCGCGACGCACCGCTTCTTGCAGTAAATTTAGCATGCGCATATCGCTGCCGGTGCGATAAATCGTTTGGTGAATTGCTAACACTTTTGGGTCATGCACCGCTTCATGCAAAAACTTAATGACGGCTTCAAAGCTCTCATAGGGCCGATGAATCAATACATCGCCTTGTTTTAGCTGCGTAAAAAATGATTCATCGGGCTTAAGCTGTTTTGGCCAAACGGGCTTAAATGGCATAAAAGCCAAATCGGCGCCTGTGGCATCAACGCCTTGCGCTAAACCAGTTAATGAAATTAAGCGACCCAAATTGACAGGGCCTTGCACAGGATAAAGCGATGCTGGCGTTAAATTAAATTCTGCCAGTAAAAAATCGGATAGATGTGCGACACAACTTTGCGATACCTCTAAGCGTACCGCCTCGCCAAATGGCCTTTGTGCTAACTCTTGGCGCAAGGCTTTGGGCAAATCACTCATATCATCTTCGTCCAAAGCCAAATCTGAATGGCGCGTTACCCTGAATTGCGAATAACTTAATATCGTTTTACTCCCGAATAAATCCGGCAAATGTGCGGCAATAATACTGGTTAAGGTCACAAACTTTTGCTGCGTTCCACCGTTATTAGGCAGTTGAATCACTCTAGGCAATACACGCGGCACGCGGATAATATTGATACGCTGTGCGCCGTCAGGCTTGTCTGGTGCTAGCTCTACAATAAAATGCAGCGCTTTGCTGGCTACTAATGGAAAAGGATGCGAGCGGTCTAGCGCAATTGGCAATAGCAACGGTTTAACATTATCTTCAAAATACTTAGCCACCCACTTTTTTTGCAGTTCTGAGCGTTCGTGCCCAGCAATAATATCCACGCCCGATTGTTTTAATGCCGGCATTAACTCATCATTAAAAACGGCATATTGGCGGTTGATAATCGCGTGCGCTTTTTCTGAAACCGCATTAAAGCTATAAATCGATACTTCACCTTTTTTAAGATTGCGCTGCATAGCATCTAGTTGCGCTTCCATACGCACTTCAAAAAACTCATCTAAATTAGAGGCCACAATACATAAAAACTTTAAGCGCTCTAACAGTGGGTAATCTTGGCGTTGCGCCAACGATAAAACACGTTCGTTAAAACTTAAAATACTTAAATCGCGATCTAATAGTTGGGTTGCATTCGTTGTCATAAGCGATTATCTTATGACAGATTTCCTGCTTTAATATGACATTTTTGTGAAATATGCTTGGTAACGGTCAAAATCAGACTATTTAAAGATTATCTAGATGCATTAGTAAATGCGCAGCCTGCATTTGAATGGCTTTTCTTTCTGCTTGGTCAAATCTATCGACATTTTTAGCCATTAGAGCGGTACGCGGATTGTGCGCAAAAGTAGCGTAATGTTTGATTAAAAAATGCCAGTAAAGTGTGGTTGTGGGGCAAGCATTTTCACCTGTTTTCAGCTCTGGTTTATACTTGCAGCTGCTGCAATAATTGCTCATGCGCTTAATATAGGCGCCACTTGCCACATAAGGCTTGCTGGTAAAACGCCCGCCGTTCGCGTACAAAGCCATGCCTGCCACATTCGGCAATTCCACCCACTCTACCGCATCTACATACACCGCCAAATACCAAGCTTCCACTTCGCGTGGATTTAATTCCGCCAAAATACCAAACATACCCGTGACCATTAAGCGCTGAATATGGTGCGCATAGCCATATTTAAACGTATCGCCAATTGTTTGGCGCATACAATTCATCTGCGTTTTGCCAGACCAATACCAACTTGGTAACTTACGCTGATGATTGTAATGATTACTTTGCGCCATTTGCGGCATATCCAACCAATACACGCCGCGAATAAATTCACGCCAACCCAAAATCTGCCGAATAAAGCCTTCTACGCTAGCCAAAGGTAAAGCATTAGGCTGCAATTGATTTTCTTTATAAGCGGTCACGGCCGCGTCAATCACTTCGCGCGGATTTAATAATTTTAAATTAAGCGATGTAGACAATAACGAATGCCATAAATAAGGGCTTGGTGATTGTTCCATGCTAGTAGAGTGAATGTGTTGCCACATGGCATCTTGATGCTCGCCAAAACCAGCTAATTTATTGGCAATGAAATGATGTAAAAATTGTAAGGCTTGCTCACGCGAAATGGGCCAAATAAAATGGTTAAGTGAGCCAGGATGATCTGGGAAATGCTGCTCAACCAAATCCATCACTTCTTGGGTAATCTGATCAATAGTCACCTGTGGCGCAGTAGGTAAGTTTTGCGGTCCCGCTTTGCCAAAGGTTTTACGGTTTTCTGCATCGTAATTCCAAGCACCACCAACTGGCTTGCCACCTTGCATCAATATGTCATATTTATGGCGCATTTTGCGGTAAAAAAATTCCATACGCAGTTGCTTACCGCCCGCAGCCCAATGCTTGAAATCTGCCTTAGAACACATAAAATGCGTGTCATCACGAATCACTAATGGCGTGTGCGTTTCTTTGCAAAGCGCAATTAAATCTTGTTCAAGTCGATATTCGCCAGGCTCACAAATAATGATTTTTGATGGTTTTAGCGCGTTAATATAATGCGCCCAAGCGGCTTTTAAACTGGGGAAATCATGTTCACCTAGCTTGAGATAAATTGGCATCATCTGTTGATTTTTAAGCCGCTGTGCAAAATGGCGCATGGCAGATAAAAACAGCACAATACGCGCTTTATGGCTCCACACATGGGTGGCCTCACCACGCGCTTCCACCATTAAAACCGCATCTTGTTCCGCATCAAAATCTTCTAATGCAGGGTTATCAAGATTAAGCTGATCGCCCACAATAAGGACTAAATGGCGCGTCATATTTTTGCTTGACGGCATTTTTCTGAGCAATATTTCACTTCTTGCCAGTTTTTTTCCCAAGCTTTGCGCCAAGTCATTTCGCGCCCACACACAACGCAAGGCTTGCTGGGTAGATTACTTTTGTTACCTTTAAATGATAAATTTTGGCGCATAAATCAAAGACTGGCGGTGAGATACGAGGTTCAAGTAGAAGCTGAACTAAACTTAATTAAATTAAAACTTTGTTAATCGCCAGTTGCGCTGCGGTGAACCCAAAAGGTGCTGTCACGCAAACGCTAGAGCCATAACCCGCACAGTTTAATCCGGTAATTGCACCAACCCCAACTTCACAAGACAATTCTGGCTTAGTCGTATGCTCATCAGAATACACACAATTAATGTCAAATTTTGCTGATTTTTTAGTGTTAACTACTTTAGGAAAACCATAATCACGGCGCAATTGATTACGCACTTTAGATAATAATCTGTCATTTGTTACCTGTGCTAAATCAGCGACTTGAATGCGCGTTGGGTCTAATCGCCCGCCTGCACTGCCCGCCATAATCAATGGAGTTTGCTGACGTTTGCAAAAATCTGCCAAGGCGATTTTAGCTTGCGCATCATCAATGCAATCTACAATAACATCGCATTTAAAACTCAGCACGCTGGCAATATTTTCTGCCGTAATAAAATCTTCAATTTCGTGCACTTTGCATATGGGATTAATCCTTAAAATCCGTTCGTGCATGGCGGTCACTTTGGCTTGTCCAAACGCGCCATCTACTGCATGCAATTGGCGATTTACATTGCTTTCGGCGATATTATCCAAATCAACCAAAGTGATATTGCCGATAGCATTGCGTGCTAATGCCTCTGCCGCCCAACTCCCCACGCCGCCTATGCCAATGACCACTATATGCGCGGCTTGTAGCTTGCTTAAACCCACATCGCCATACAAACGCCTTACGCCACCAAAACGGCGCTCAAAATCTGGCGCATCGGTCATTGTTCTAATATCACAAATGCAGCGGCTAAGTTTTTTTCGTCACTAATACTGATATGCGTTTGTGTGATATTTTTTGTGATCAAAAAAGCTTGCAAATCTTTAGCCAAAACCAATATCGGCTTGCCTAAATCATCATGAGAAACCGCAATATTTTGAAAAGTGGCTGGTGCGCGTAAACCCGTGCCCAAAGCTTTTGAAAAAGCCTCTTTTGCCGCAAAACGTTTGGCTAAAAAGCGTGGCTTGATGTGTGATTGTTGGTAGCTGGCGAACTCACTTTCCGCTAAAATTCGTCTGGCAAAATCATCACCAAACTGCGCAATAGACGCTTCAATTCTGCTGACTTCTACAATATCGGTACCAATGCCAAAAATCATTATTTGCTACGCTGGCGCGGATTCTTTCATTAACGCCTTCATCTCTCTTACCGCATTATCCCAACCGACGAAAATCGCATGCGCCACAATGGCATGGCCAATATTAAGTTCTTCTAAACCTTCGATTTCGGCGATTTCATGCACATTGTGATAATGCAAACCATGCCCCGCATTCACAATTAAACCCAGCTTTTTGGCATGTGCAACCGCCTGTTTAATACGCGCCAATTCCACTGCCTTTGCTGATTCCGTTTCGGCATCGGCAAACGTACCTGTATGCAATTCGATCACTGCTGCGCACATTTGTTTGGCAGCATCAATCTGCGCAATATCTGGCCCAATAAACAATGAAACGCGAATGCCATGTGCAGTTAATTTTTCACAGGCCGCTTTTACTTTATCAAAATGCATCACCACATCCAGCCCGCCTTCTGTGGTGCGTTCTTCGCGCCGTTCTGGCACTAAACACACATCCTGCGGTTTCACTTGGCAAGCAATACCTATCATCTCATCAGTCACGGCCACTTCTAAATTCATCTTGGTTTGCAGTAACGGGCGCAAGGCGAAAATATCTGCATCTTGCATATGTCGTCTATCTTCGCGCAAATGCAGCGTAATGCTATCTGCACCCGCCTGTTCTGCGCGCAAAGCGGCTTGCACTACGCTGGGATATTTAGTGCCACGCGCTTGGCGAATCGTAGCAACGTGGTCGATATTCACACCTAATTTTATCATGTTTTAATTTCTATTATAAAATCACAAAAATCATTTATAAAGCCTGTAAGTCTATTAATAACTGCCTTGTATGCAAGGGCTTATCGCCTAAATAATGTGCTAATAAATAACGCATCAATTGTTTACTCTGATTCTGCGTTTGCGCTTCTGCGTAATCATCGTTAGCCATGTTAAGCAAAGTTAGGCCACTTAATTGTACGCCATTTTTAGTGGCGTTTAATTCACATGCGCCATACTCTGCTTCATAGCGATAGCTTTTATGTGCGGAAATATCAGTATCGTTTTCATCCGTCAACAAAGGAACGGCATAACCCATTTCTTGCAATAGCTTGAGTTCAAAGCGGCGCAGTGTGATGGCTAAGTTTTTGCTATTGGCCATGTTTTTGCCGTTGATCAAGCCTTGTTCGCTTGCCAACATTTTTAGCGTGGCGGCATAATACTCAAACAAGCTTTCGTGCGCATCTTCGCGTGGCAATAAACGCAATAAAAGCTCGTTCATATAAAAACCACACATTAAGGCTTCGCCTCTAATTAGGGTTAAACCTGCATGCCAATCTAGGCTATGCAAGGTTTTAAGCTCATTTTTGCCCGACCACGCACCAGAAAGCAACTGAAACGATTGCAACATGCCACGCATAGCAGAATGCGGTCTGCGCGCGCCTTTTGCCACGGCAGCGATACGTCCGAACTGCTGACTGAATAACTCTACTACCAAGCTGGTTTCTTTGAATGGATACGTATGCAACACATACACAGGCTGATTGTCATGCTTATACGGATTAACGGATGCGACCAAAGTTAACGCTCTAATTGGCTTAAACTTTTTAGTACTTCATCTTCGGCCTTTTGTATTAACAACGGTATTAACATATCAAAGCCAGAAAATAAAATCATGGCATATTGGGTTTCAGTTTCTGCATGCAAAGGCGTAAATTTACCAAAACCATATCTTGAATTGCGCATTAACTGCCAAGCGCCTTTGGGTTCGCCATATTCGGGTTTGTCAAAATGCTGTTTAATCGCTTCGGTGGAGATGCTTTTTAACGGATAATCACCATTATCGGCCAAAATAACCCAGCCCATTTCACCATCTTTGTTGGTATTTTTTAGCTGATATAAATACCAATCGCCATTGTGATTAGCATCATCTTCATACACCAAATTGAACACATTATTAATGCTGCCAGTTTTGCGGTTAATCGCACAATAAATCCCCGCGTCATCCAGCGTAATCGGTTTGCCATAAATGGGCAGATTAAAAACATTGTGTTCAGACATCGCCAAACCTTAAATTAAATCACTCACTTAATCAAACACTTAAGTCAAAAAAGCGAATCTAGTAAAGCCATTTAGTAAAGCTATTTTAATAGCCTAAGCTTTTTAACGCTCTTTCGTCATCGGCCCAGCCACCTTTTACTTTGACCCAGGTTTCCAAATACACTTTGCTACCAAATAATTTTTCCATGTCCTGACGCGCTTCGGTGGATATTTGTTTCATTTTTTCGCCATTTTTACCAATTAACATCGGTTTTTGGCTGTCTTTATCCACAATAATCGCGGCAAAAATGCGGCGTAAATTGTTTACTGTTTCAAACTTTTCAATTTCTACGGTCACTGCATACGGAATTTCATCGCCTAATAATCGGAATATTTTTTCGCGAATCAGTTCCGCCGCCAAAAAGCGTTCATTTTTATCGGTTAATTCATCTTCACCGTAAATCGCGGCTTGCTCTGGCAAATATTGGCGCGTGGTTTCCAGCAATGTATCTAAATGCAGGCTTTTTTTCGCGCTGACAGGAATAATGCCCACAAACGGGTGCAGCAAATCAAAATCTTGAATTAGCGGCAACAAGTTATTTTTATCACCCATCAAATCGGCTTTATTCACCACCAATAATACGGGCTTATCAGTTGGCAATAAACTTAATACTTTTTTATCCGCCTCGCCCAATTTCATCGGCTCTATCACAAAGAGCACCACATCGACTTCGGTTAACACTTGCGTCACAGTTTTGTTCAAGCCCTTATTGAGCGCATTGAGATGCTTCTGCTGAAAACCAGGCGTATCCACAAACAAAAACTGCGTGTCATCTGTGGTGTGAATACCCAACAAACGATGGCGCGTAGTTTGGGCTTTGCGCGAGGTAATCGCTAATTTCATGCCCAAAATATGGTTAAGTAATGTCGATTTACCCACATTGGGGCGGCCAACTATCGCCACAGTACCGCAGCGATATGGGCGATTACCTAAGTTTAAATCTTGTGTCATGTATTCGTTTCTGTTTAACAGCTTTTATGTTTATATGAAGTTGAAGGCTTTATCAACCAATTTTTTCCAGGGCCAATTGCGCTGCCTGTTGCTCGGCAATACGGCGGCTTGTGCCTTCGCCAATCGTTGCTATCGCTAAGCTTTTAATCTCGCAGGCAACTTTGAAGGTTTGCGCATGCGCTTCGCCTTCAATCAGCACCACGTTGTAATCGGGCAGATCCATTTTTTTGCCTTGCAAATATTCCTGCAATTGCGATTTGGCATCTTTATCAATTATTTTCGGGTCGATATCCGTTAGCTTATCTTGAAAAAGTTTCAATACCAAATGTTCTGCTGCTTCATAACCGCCATCGATATACACCGCGCCAACAATCGCTTCCAGCGCATCTGCCAAAATGGAAGGGCGGCGCCAGCCAGCACTTTTCAGTTCACCTTCGCCCAACTTAAGCGCCTCGCCTAAGTTAAGTCTTTGTGCAATTTCACACAGCGTCGATTCTTTGACCAATTGTGCCCGTAAGCGGCTTAAATCGCCTTCAGGCAGTTTGTTAAACCGATTATAGAGCTGATTAGCAATAATAAAATTAAGCGCGCCATCGCCCAAAAATTCTAAACGCTCATTATTATTACCAGAAAAACTACGATGCGTTAGCGCCTGCGCAAGCAAGGCTAAATTGTTAAAGGAATAGCCAATGCGGCCAGCAATGCTCTGTTTTGTAGGGCTATCAAGCGTCATGTTTAATCACAACTTGGCGCATTTACTTGGCGCTTGTTGCATTAAAATCGAGCAAAACACTGGCATTGGCCATGATTGGCACTACCACTTGATATTGTGCAGAAACCGTATTGCCTGTGTCTGATTTTTCTACAATTAAATCCGTACCTTTAACGCGATCAATATCGTCAATTGAGGCAGATCGATCAAAAGCAGCGGCAATTTCTTTTTTGCTCATGGTACTAAATCCGCCATCATCCGCGATTTTTTTAATGGCATGTTTAACATTCATAAACTCTAAATAAGCCGGTAATAATTTTAGACCCAGCATCGCAAAAAAAACCACGGCAGCAATCACAATCAACATGCCGAGAAATGTTGCGCCTTTTTGATGGTTCACTTGATGATTATTTTGCATAACCCCCCCAAATAATAATTTCAACACTATAGATTTAAAGACTATAGATTTAAAGCGATGAGTTAAAAATTACTGAATCTTTGTGCCAATTCTGCCAAACTGATCGAAATTAAACCAGATAAAAAACGCTTTACCGACTAAGTTATGTTCTGGCACAAACCCCCACACGCGGCTATCAGCACTGTTATCGCGGTTATCGCCCATTGCAAAATAGTGTCCTGCAGGCACTGTAATGGTTTCGCCATTCTGCAGTTTTTCGCCCAAGGAACCCGATGGATATTGATTGGGAATATCATGGATTAAAATATCATGCGTCACATCCACCAACTGCTCTGCCGATTGCTGTGCTGTCATGCTATTTTCTTGCTGACTACCATCAATATCTTTGAAAGACATTTTATAAGTATAATCACTTACAAAAGCAACCTCTAGTTTTTTACCGTTAATAATCAATTGTTTATCTTGGTATTGAATGGTATCACCAGGCACGCCGACTACGCGCTTAATATAATCAATGGTCGGTTCTGGCGGATAATGAAACACGAACACATCGCCACGCTTTGGTTGATGCATTTCAATAAACGTATTATTTAACACTGGCACGCGTAAGCCGTAATCAAACTTATTCACTAAGATATAATCGCCTGCTAATAGCGTTGGCATCATAGAACCCGATGGGATTTTAAATGGCTCGACCAAAAATGAACGCAGTACGAATACCAGTAAAATAACCGGGAAAAAGCTTTTGCTGTATTCCACATACCACGGCTCGGCGCGATTGTCGCGATTTTTGCGCAACACCCAAATATCCAGTAACCAGATTACCCCTGTTACTACCAGTATTACAATCATAAACAAAGCAAAATACATGCGCTAATACCTTTTTTTATTTAACTTCTTTTATTTAACTTCTTTTATTTAACTTCTTTTACTTAAATTTTTTTATTTAAATTTTTTATTTATTTAACTTTTTTTTAACTAAGCATTTATTTAACTACTGTTTATTTATCTTCGACTCTTAATATAGCCAAGAACGCCTCTTGCGGAATTTCCACATTACCCACTTGTTTCATGCGTTTTTTACCTTCTTTTTGCTTATCCAGCAATTTACGTTTACGCGACACATCGCCGCCATAACATTTGGCAATCACGTTTTTACGCATGGCTTTAACCGTTTCGCGCGCAATAATATTAGCACCAATTGAGGCTTGAATCGCAACATCGAACATCTGGCGCGGTATCAATTCGCGCATTTTTGCCGCCACTTCGCGGCCGCGATGTACGCTATTGGCTCTATGCACAATCATGCTTAATGCATCTACACGCTCGCCATTGACCATAATATCTAACTTAACCAAATCTGCGGCGCGGAATTCTAAAAATTCGTAATCCATACTGGCATAGCCACGCGACACGGATTTCAATTTATCAAAGAAATCCAGTACCACTTCATTTAAAGGCATTTCATAGCTCAACATCACTTGCCTGCCCATATATTGCATATTTTTTTGTAAACCACGCTTATTGTTGCACAGCGTCATCACAGGGCCAACATAATCTTGTGGCATCAGCAAATTGACATTAATCACGGGTTCGCGTGTTTCTTCTACACGTGAAGGCTCTGGCAGGCGCGATGGATTTTCAATCTGCACCACTGAACCGTCTTTTAATAACAATTCATACACAACGGTTGGCGCGGTAGTAATCAGATCCATATCGTATTCGCGCTCTAAACGCTCTTGTACGATTTCCATATGCAGCAAGCCTAAAAAGCCACATCTAAAACCAAACCCCAGTGCAGTTGAATTTTCAGGCTCGAATAAAAGAGAAGCATCGTTTAAACTCAATTTTTCAAGCGCTGTTCTTAAGGCTTCAAATTGATTGGATTCTACCGGATACAAACCCGCAAACACTTGCGGTTTTACTTCTTTAAAACCCGCTAGCGGCTCTGCGGCAGGCCTTGTTGCCAAAGTAACTGTATCACCTACTTTAGCGCTCGCCAGTTCTTTAATGCCTGCAATAATAAAGCCCACTTCACCAGCTGAAAGCGCCGTTTTTTGTAGTGATTTAGGTGTAAACACACCGACTTGTTCGCATAAAAACTCCGTATGCGTTGCCATTAAACGAATTTTATCTTTTGGCTTTAGCACGCCATCAATCACGCGCACTAGCATCACCACGCCCACATAATTATCAAACCAGGCATCAATCACCAGAGCCTTTAATGGCTTGGTAACATCGCCCACAGGCGGCGGCACTTTTTTAATCACGGCTTCTAATACGTCGCGTACGCCTAAGCCAGTTTTAGCAGAACATAACACCGCATCTGATGCATCCACACCAATCACATCTTCAATCTCTTGTTTTACGCGCTCTGGGTCGGCAGATGGCAAATCAATTTTATTTAAAACCGCTGTTACTTCCACGCCTAAATCTAGTGCTGTGTAACAATTAGCTACGCTTTGTGCCTCAACGCCTTGAGATGCATCAACCACTAACAGCGCACCCTCACAGGCAGAAAGTGAACGTGAGACTTCATAGCTAAAATCCACATGGCCTGGCGTGTCAATTAAATTTAACTGATAAATTTCGCCGTTGTCCGCTTTATATTCTAATGCTGCTGTTTGCGCTTTAATAGTAATGCCACGTTCGCGCTCAATATCCATGCTATCCAGCACTTGCGCTTCCATTTCGCGGTCAGCAAGTCCACCACACAAATGGATAATACGATCGGCAAGTGTCGATTTTCCATGGTCAATGTGAGCAATAATAGAGAAATTACGGATATTTTTCATGTTAACTTAATGGATGGTACAAACAAATGGTCTTTTATTAAGAAAGGCTGGCTTTACAAACAAATAAAGCGCATTAAGCGCCTTATTTCAATTGGTGTGATTTTACAACATATGCTTGATTAAGTTGTAATTAATTGCTCCGCATGGTGCTTAATTCACTTGGCATGATAGATTTGATTGTATCGGGAATTACCTAGCATGGGCGTTAGTGGCTTTTTACATCGATTATGTTTAAGATATAATCATGACATTCTTGGCAATGATTACCATTTACCCATCCTATAAATCTACAGCATGTATTTAGAAAAATTCTTCAAAGGCGATAAAGAAGCCCTCGGTTGCGCCAACTGTCGGGACAACCAAGCGGTTGACTTCAACATCCAAATGGCTTTTCAACCTATTGTGAACGGCGACACTGGTGAGGTATATGCTTACGAAGCCTTAGTCCGCGGCAGGAACGGCGAATCGGCTTATGAGGTTATTTCAAAACTGACCCCAGAGCAGGTTTATCGATTTGATCAAACTTGCCGCGTGATGGCGATTGAAACCGCCTCTAGTCTTGGCATTAAAGCGAAGCTTTCCATCAACTTTATGCCCAATGCGGTGTACCAGCCCGCCAGTTGCATAAGATTAACGCTAGCTGCCGCTAAAAAATGTCAACTACCCACCAATCAAATTATATTTGAGCTATCAGAGACTGAAAAAGTAGCGAGTTATGAACATTTAAAAAACATCGTCGACGAATATAAGAATCAACGGTTTAATATTGCGATTGATGATTTTGGTGCTGGTTATTCGGGCCTTAACTTACTGGTTAACTTTAAACCAGATACCATTAAGTTGGATATAGAATTAGTGCATAATATTGATTCTGATCCAGTGCGTGCCGCAGTTGTGCAAGGTGTGATAACGACTTGTCGTTTGCTGAATATTCTCGTGGTTGCTGAGGGGGTCGAGACGATTGCTGAATACAAAACGTTACAGCTTCTAGGAGTATCATTTTTCCAAGGTTTTTTGTTCGCGCGCCCATCCATTGAAAGCCTACCCGAGATAGATCCGCAATTAAGACTGAGCAAGTTTTAGTTGCCTTTAAATGCCTTAGTTAAACAATAAAGCCCACTTATCAAGTGGGCTTTATTGTATTTAAATTTAAAAAGTATTTTTAAGCTGGTTATTTACCTATTTTGATAGGCACATACAAAGTACTTTCGCCACGCAACACTAGCACTGCCACTGTTTTGCCTGCCGCAACTGCATTAATTTGCTTATTAAATTGCTCTACGCTTTGGCTTTCTGAGTTATTTAAACCCAGAATCACGTCGCCACGGCGAAGGCCGGCCTGCGCAGCTGCACCCACACTATCTACCACCAACAAACCATTCTTACCATTAATCTTTTTCTTCTGTTGCGGCGTTAACTCTTTCAACGTTAAGCCAATCTTATTCGCTTCCGCCTTTGTTGGCGCCTTGTTTGGAACAACCACTTCGTTAGGATCTGTTGGCATTTCACCTACACCAATGTTTAAATTCTTAACCGCACCCTTACGTAGAATTTCTACTGCGACTAATTTACCTGGTTTAGTTGCGCCTACTGCACGCGGCAAATCGCTGGTTGTCACAATCGGTTTATTGTCAAATTTCGTGATGACATCACCTGCGTCTAATCCACCTTTATCTGCTGGACCATTTTTTTCGACGGCAGCAATCAATGCGCCATTGGTATTTTTCATACCAAACGATTCAGCTAACTCTTTGGTTAACTCTTGAATGGCAATGCCCAACCAGCCGCGCGTGATTTTGCCTGTCGCTTTAAGCTGATTCGAAATATCAATCGCTACATCAATTGGAATCGAAAAAGACAATCCAACTGAACCGCCACTGCGGCTATAAATTTGTGAGTTAATACCCACTACTTCACCCGATAGATTAAATAGCGGACCGCCAGAATTACCTGGATTAATCGCCACATCCGTTTGGATAAATGGCACAAAATTTTCTTGCGGCAGAGCACGGCCTTTAGCGCTGACAATGCCCGCTGTCATGGTATTTTCTAAACCAAATGGTGAGCCGATAGCCGCCACCCATTGACCAACTTTTAATGCATTAGGATCACCAATAGTGACTTTTGGCAAGTTAGTCGCTTCAATTTTAATCAGCGCCACATCGGTGCGTTTATCAAAACCAATGATTTTGGCTTTAAATTCACGTTTGTCCGATAGCTTCACCAGCACTTCATCCGCCGCGCTAACCACATGTGCATTGGTTAAAATATAGCCATCACTACTAATGATAAAACCGGAGCCAAGCGATGAAGATTTATATTCTTGACCACCAGGCGCACCTTGACCAGGATTGCCAGGCATTCCTGGAATGCCAAAGCGTTTAAAAAATTCCTGTATATTTTCATCGTCTGGCATACCCGGAAATTGCATGCTAGGATTAGCGCTACCCTGCAAAACTTGCGTCACGCTGATATTAACAACTTCCGCGCCATGTTTTTCCGCCAGTTGGGTAAAATCTGGCAAATCCAGCGCATGAACCGTTTGATTAAAACCGCTCAACACAAACATACAGCTTATCACTGATGTAGAAATCCATTTTTTTAACATCTAATTTTCCTTAAATAACTGAATATTCAAACACTTATATTTAACATATTGCTACCGCAGCTTAACAAAATAGCAAATCATTATGAAAGCTTTATTTCTAAATCACTCTGCATTGCTAATCGCAAAATGACCGGTTGTTGCTGTAAAAAATAGCGGCTAGAAGCCGTATGTCCTTTTACCCAGACCAAACCCAGCATTAAGCCAGCCAAGGCGCCAATAATAGCTGCCGCATCGGTGTGCACAAAGTTATTCACCAATATGGCGCCGATCATCATGGTTACAAGTGGCAATATGTATAGCAGAAGCGCACTTTTTAAGAGCGCACGTTCGTTGATGCCGACAATAACGCTGTCACCTACTTTTGCGTTGATGCGGTTTTGTGCTTTGAATGCGGTTGACTGGTGCGCAAACAATTTACCCCAAATTGCATTACCACAGCCTCGCGTCTTGCCACACAAGCCGCAGGCCGTTTTGCGCTCAATTTCAAGTGTGGCGGTGGAATCACTAAGATTATACTTATCGTTACCGATTGAAAGTATTACTGCACGTTCTTCTATCATGCTTTATGTCACCGAATGTTGATATAGTTTCGCTAGTAAATTAAAAAATTTAATCAAAAAAATAGTTATCTAAACACTATCTACTGACTATTTATTGATGGCAGTTTGCTTTTTAAAGCTCACTGCACGCGCAATTTGCTGTACTGTAGCCAACGGCACTTCGCCCACTACCGTCACTTGATATCCATCGACCACATTGGCGCAAATGTTGGTTGAGCCGATAAGATGATGACCAATTTTCGGTCGTTTACCTTTTACAATCGGCTCAATGAACAAGGAAACTGATGCAATTCCATCAGAGAATATTAACTGATTGACTGGTGGTGATTTACTATTAACGGTGAACTCAATGTGATCGACCTTGATATACCCGGGTGGCAACTCTGCCAAAATCCAATCAGTATGGACGCGATTGAGTAAAGCCGCGTCTTCCATTTCGTATTTTTTACTCAAGTCAATAGTGGGCTGAAACCAGTTTAAATCTTGCGAATTCATCATACTTAACTCTTGAAACGCAATATGTTCTAAAGCCTCATCTTTGTCATTAAGTAGCGTCATTTTGACTAATAAACCAAACTCGGTATCTGTCCAAATTTTATATCGATAACGATAAGCATCTTTGGGAATTAATTCAACAATCTGTGTTTGACGGCCTGCCACATAATCCAACGTGCCAACACGGGCAACGTAGCTGGTTTTTAATGATAGCAAATTGACCGGCAACATGGCTGGGAACAGATTTTGCCCACGCCGTTTCTCAATAATCACTTTGTCATTTTTAGGGTGAAAAATAACAATTTCGCTGCCTTGACTAAACACTTCGCGCGGGTGACTTGCCGTTTTTTTATCGTTGACGCTATTGTCTAAAATTAAATTACGCGTTAATTCTTGCCCTAAATTATTCATATGGGTAATTTGTACCGAACGCACTTGATTACCATTTTGATAAACAAATATTCCCTGATAATTTAATTCTCGTGCCGCAAAGGCGGCTTTTTGTAAAATCAGCCAGGCATCTTCTGCCGCTAAGCATGTAAAACTAAGGCTGGATAACAGTAGTGCAAATACAACTCGAAACATTACCGCTGTTGCCCCGTGGCCGCGTGGCTGACGTTCTGAATGTAATAGGCAGCTCCGTTTGGCGCAGCGGCATGGTGCGCTTCTAAATATTCCAATGGAATACTTTGCGCAATTTCAACGGGCGACGATTCGTCTTCGCCACTTATTTGCTGCTGCAATACCATTAACCCGACAAACATTACCGCCGCGACTGACGCTGCGACTGACCAGAGCTGATTGGATTTGAACAGTGAGGTGGGTTTATTTGCTTGTGCTAACACAGGCTTAAGCACAGCATTCGCGGCTGATACCATCGGTTCCCGATTTAACGCATTCATCACTCTAGCGCTGAAACCGTGGCTTAACACCATTTCGTTGCGCATCGCGTCACCTATTAAATGGTAATGCTGCCAACAGTCTTTAAGTTCACCGCCTGACTTGACCGAGCGAATCAAATGTTCAGCACTTTCAACATCAAACTCGCCATCGATTAATGCAGATAATTGATCTTTCATTGTGAGCCTCTAAATCTATAGTTCTATAGTATTGATAAACACTACTTTAAAATGATTGAACGAATGAACCCATTCAAACCGTTTTACCAACATTTTGTTTCGCCAAATTTTGCTTTATCAGCTTTGCTTACCAACGCTTGCCGTCTGGCGTGTCCAACAGCGGACGCAATTTTAATGCAATTGTTTCGCGCGCTCTAAATATACGCGAACGCACCGTGCCAATTGGGCATTGCATCAAGGTGGCAATTTCTTCGTAACTCAAGCCTTCTAATTCGCGCAATGTAATTGCAGTGCGTAATTCTTCGGGCAGACTAGCTACCGTGTCATTCACCGTTTGCGCAATTTCCTTAGTCATCAAAGCTGTTTCTGGCGTCTCCATGGTGCGCATTTCGCTGCCGTCTTCAAAGTTTTCAACATCTTCAATTTCAACATCTTGCAACACTTGCGGCCTTCGGCCCATCGATACTAAATAGTTTTTAGCCGTGTTGATGCCGATGCGGTATAACCAGGTATAAAAAGCGCTGTCGCCCCTAAAATTATGCAAAGCGCGATACGCTTTAATAAAGGACTCCTGCACCACGTCTTCGACTTCTGCCTGATCGCGAATCATGCGCGAAAGCAAACGGCCTAGCTTGCGGTGATATTTCTCTACCAGCATGCCAAATGCTTTTTTATCGCCCTGCTGCGCGCGTTCCACTAATACCTGGTCGAGCTCACGGTTACCCACAACTGCGGTATTGATTGGCTTATCAGCCATTAAATGACCACTCCCATTTTGATTCGTTTTGTAGCCCACATTATACGCCTGTGGCGCTGTTTCTACGAAACTTGTACGGGATAATGCCTCAATTTTACTCGTCTGTAACATTTGTATCCTCCAGAATAACGCGTTACTTTTTTTCCACAGCAATGCCGATTTTTATATTGCTAGCTTATGGTGAAAGACCTAGATAAACTCCTATAAGTTCATTCATTTACATTAGTTTATGTCACAACAATTCGAGGTACTTATCATCGGTAGCGGCTTAGCCGGCCTTACTATGGCGTTGCAAGTAGCAGATGTAAAACGCGTATGCCTGGTGAGCAAACGTGAAATATCCGATAGCGCCAGCAGCTGGGCGCAGGGCGGCATTGCAGCCGTGCTAAATAGCGATGATACGGTTGAAGAGCACATTCAAGATACCTTAATCGCTGGCGCTGGATTATGTGATGTAGAAGTCACGCGCATGGTCGCGACACACGGTTTTGATGCGATTGAATGGTTAATCAATCAAGGGGTCGAATTCACCCGCGAAGCAGACAACAGCAATTTCCATTTAACGCGCGAAGGTGGTCATAGCCACCGACGCGTGGTGCATGTGGCCGACGCAACCGGACACGCGGTACAAAAAACGCTGGCGCAAAAAGTGCGTGAGCATCGCAATATCACCATATTAGAAAACCACATTGCGGTCGATTTATTAACCACAAAAAAAATCAATAAAAAAATCAATGCTGATAAAAGCGAGAATCAACAATCTGCAGGCAACCAATGTTTAGGCGCTTACGTGCTAGACAATCTCACTGGGAAAGTCATTACAATTGCTGCTGAACAGACGGTTTTAGCAACCGGCGGTGCTGGCAAAGTCTATTTGTACACGACCAATCCAGATGTCAGCACAGGTGACGGCATCGCCATGGCGTGGCGTGCAGGTTGCCGCATCGCCAATATGGAATTCATTCAGTTTCACCCCACTTGTTTGTACCATCCGCATGCTAAATCTTTTTTAATTTCTGAGGTAGTACGCGGTGAAGGCGGCTTACTCAAATTGCCTGATGGCACGCGCTTTATGCCAGAACACGACTCTCGCGAAGAGCTGGCGCCGCGTGATGTGGTGGCACGCGCGATTGACTTTGAGATGAAAAAACGCGGCCTGGATTGCGTATATTTAGATATCACGCACAAACCTGCCGCTTTTATTCAAGCACACTTTCCCAATATTTATGCGCGTTGCCTAGAGCTAGGTATTGATATCACCACACAGCCAATACCGGTGGTGCCAGCCGCGCATTACAGTTGCGGCGGCGTGATGACAGATGCGACCGGTGCTACCGATATTGCCTGTTTATATGCGATTGGCGAAACCGCTTGTACTGGTTTACACGGAGCTAATCGATTGGCCAGCAATTCTTTGCTGGAGTGTTTAGTATTTGGTCAAGCCGCAGCAAATGCCATATTAAACGCCCCAGCGCAAGCATTTAAAACATTGCCGAACTGGGATGAAAGCCGCGTCACCGATGCGGATGAGGAAGTATTAATCACGCATACCTGGAACGAATTACGCCGTTTTATGTGGAATTACGTCGGCATTGTGCGCACCAATAAACGCTTAAGTCGCGCCTTGCATCGCATTCATATGCTGCGCGATGAGGTGAATGAATTTTACAGTAATTTCAGAATAAGCAACGATTTAATCGAACTGCGTAATTTGTTGCAAGTGGCTGAATTAATTGTAGAAAGTGCAATTCAGCGCAAAGAAAGCCGCGGCTTGCATTACAGTAAAGATTATCCAGATTTGCTGAATGAAGCGATTCTTACTGTGTTAGAACCGTTTAAATATGGCAGTCTGCTAGACAGTAAGCACGGTCATTAAGATTAAGCCTTTGCGTTTTAGCCGTTTTAACTTAAGTGTTATTTTTTGCCTGTTTTTAGTGGTTAACTTGCCGGTATATGCGGCTGACTTAACACCTAAAATCACGTACTTTTATGATGGCGATACGGTAAAAATAAAAGATTCGATCAGTGAATACAAATTACGATTAACCGATATCGACGCGCCTGAACGCAATCAAGCCTACGGCAAAATCGCCCGCAGAGCGCTGATTGATTTGTGCAAAGAGGCTAAGGTGCAAGTGGTGATTTTAGGCAGAGATCAATATCAACGTCATTTGGGCAGATTGAGCTGCGACAATCAGGATGCCAGCACCTTTATGATTCAAAAAGGTTATGCATGGTTTAATCGACGTTATTCGATGGATTACACTTTAGATATTGCCGAACAGGCCGCGCGAATCAATCAAATTGGACTGTGGCAGCAACAAAATCCAACACCGCCTTGGCAATGGCGACGCAATCATTCACAGCAGTAATTGCATTTAATCAAACAATTACCGTGTATTTAGATTAAAATATTCACAATTAAATTTTCAGGAAATAAACATGCAAGTTGCGATGAACACCGTTGTCACCATGACCTATGAACTTAAAAACACCGATGGCGAAGTGCTGGAATCCAGCGCAGAACCAGTTGCTTACTTGCACGGCGGCTACGACAATATTTTCCCAAAAGTAGAAGAAGCCATGCACGGTAAAAATGTGGGCGATGTAATTGAAGTCAGCTTAGAACCAGTAGACGGTTTTGGCGAATACGATGAAGAATTAGTACAAATTGAGCCAGCAAGCGCATTCCCAGCGGATAAGCTTAAAGTGGGTATGCAGTTTGAGGGGGAAGACGATACGAAAGAAGTGATTTTGTATACCGTGACCGAAATTGCCGATGGCAAAGTAGTGGTGGATGGCAATCATCCTTGGGCTGGCGAACGTCTATTGTTTAAAGCGACCATTACGGATGTGCGCAGCGCCAGCAAAGAAGAAGTATCACATAGCCATGTGCATGGTGCAGGCGGGCATCATCATTAATAAATTAGGGTTAGTTATTCTATAAACTCTAACGAAAATATAAAACGATAAGAATCTAGAGGATATTAAAGGTCTGGATTTTTATCGGATAAAGTCGTTAAAATCTAGGTCGTTTAAATTCAAGTGGCTTAAATCAGATTTTTCAACTTGTACATTAAATCTAATGCCATTTTAGGTGTTAAGTCATCAAGCTGAACCGCTTCTATCGCATCTATTAATGGATGCGACGGCAAAGGCTCCAGTTCGTTTTGTGTAATAAACATATCGGGTTGCTGCGCGTTTTGCGCAATTTGGTTGTTTTCTAATTGCGTTAATTTTCGCTTGGCAATCGCTACCACGTTTTTTGGAATTCCTGCCAATTGCGCCACTTGTATGCCATAACTCATCTGCGCCGCGCCCTCTTCTACCTTATGCATGAACACAATATTATTAGCGTGTTCAATTGCATCTAAATGTACATTCGCCGCGTGTTTGGCTTCTTCCACAATGCGCGTTAATTCAAAATAATGCGTGGCAAATAAGGTATAACTTTTATTTTTCTCTAATAACTGTTTAGCGACTGCCCACGCTAAACTTAAACCATCAAAGGTGCTGGTACCACGCCCAATTTCATCCAGTAAAACCAAGCTTTTATCTGTAGCATTATGCAAAATATTCGCGGTTTCGGTCATTTCCACCATAAAGGTAGAGCGTCCGCCTGCTAAATCATCTGATGCGCCAATTCGCGTAAAGATACGATCAATTTCGCCGATTTTAGCCACATTTGCAGGCACGAAACAGCCGCAATGTGCCAATAACACGATTAAAGCCGTTTGCCGCATAAAGGTGGATTTACCGCCCATATTGGGGCCAGTTATTAACAATAATTGGCGATAAGGGTTTAGCAGCACATCATTAGCAATAAATGGTTGACCGTTAGTTGCTATAGAAATACTTTCCACTACAGGATGGCGGCCTGCGATAATTTCTATGCCAAAAGTTTGCGTAAACTGCGGCTGCACATAATCTAAATTCTCTGCGCGCTCCGCAAAGCAGCATAACACATCTAAGCTGGCCACCGCACCACTGTTGGTTTGCAAGGCAGCTACAAATGGAATCAGCTGATCTAACACCTGTTCATACAGCATTTTTTCGCGTGCTAAGGCGCGGTCATTTGCACTTAACACTTTGTCTTCAAAGGTTTTTAATTCTGGCGTAATAAAACGCTCTGCATTTTTAAGCGTTTGGCGTCGGCGGTATTCTGGCGGCGCATTTTCGGCTTGCGCGCGACTGATTTCAATATAAAAACCGTGCACGCTGTTATATTCCACTTTGAGATTTTGTAGGCCAGTACGGGTTTTTTCAGCCGCCTCAAACTGCAATAAAAAGTCACCATGATTGGTTTGCAAACTGCGTAATTCGTCTAACTCTGCATCGAATCCACTGGCAATCACCCCGCCTTCGCGCAATAACGCTGAAGGCTCTGGCTGAATGGCTTTACTTAACAAATGAACGACTGCCAAAGGCGCTTGTAGATTGGCAGCTAACGTTTCTAGCAAAATAACTTTATTAGAAGTTAATACGTTTTGCAATGCAGGTAATTGCAACAAACTGCTAGCCAAACCCGACAAATCGCGCGGCCGAGCGGTTTTTAAGGCGATGCGCGTGGTAATGCGTTCAATATCGCCAATGGCTTTTAAGTTCAGCCGTAAAACTTTAACCTTTTGAGTGGTTAACAATTCGGCTACTGCTTCATGGCGTTTGATAATCAAGCTTGTATCGCGCAAAGGATGATGCAGCCAATGGCGCAATAAGCGCGCGCCCATGGCGGTTTGCGAGGTATTTAACAGCGAATATAAAGTCGGCGATGCGTCACCGCGCAGAGTCATATCAATCTCTAAATTACGCCTTGTTGCTGCATCTAGCTGAATCGTTTCAGCAGTAAATGCAACGCTAATGGTGTGAATATGCGGCAATGCAGCTCGTTGCGTATGCTTAACGTAATCTAATAGCGCGCCTGCCGCGCTAATTGCTGGTTTTAAATCGGTACAGCCAAAACCATTCAAATCGCGCGTATTCAATTGCTTGGTTAAGCAGGTGATTGCGCTATCGAAATCAAACTGCCAACTACTTAAACGTTTTTTCGGCGCTTTATGCTGGTTAATAATGGCCATTTGCGCGGCATATTGCTGGTTATCTTCACACACGATTTCCGCCGGGTTAATGCGCGCAAGCTCTTGCGATAGCTGCCTAAATGCAATTTCGCTTAATACAAATGCGCCAGAAGCTAAATTTAATTGCGCCAAGCCAATTAATCCATCGCCAAAACAAATACTTAACAATACATTATCGCGGGTTTCATCCAGCAAAGCGGTGTCAGTTAACGTCCCTGGCGTCAAAATTCGCGTCACAGCGCGTTCAACGGGACCTTTAGAAGTAGCAGGGTCGCCAATTTGCTCACAAATCGCCACCGCCTCGCCCATTTTGGCTAGCTTGGCTAAATATTGCTCGGCCGCGTGATAAGGCACGCCCGCCATTTTAATCGGCTCACCATTGCTAAAGCCACGCCGCGTGAGCGTAATGCCAAGTAAGCGCGATGCTTTTTCGGCATCTTCAAAAAACAGCTCATAAAAATCACCCATGCGATAAAACAATAACATATCGGGATGTTGTACCTTTAAAGCCAAATACTGGCGCATCATTGGCGTGTGGCCGCTGGCAGCGGCGTTGTCTTTAGTTGTATTTATCAATGCGGGCTCTGAAAATTGAAAATGCAGTCGTCTGCCAATATGGGTATGCGTCCATTTTAACAGCCACACTGCATTTTTATTATTGTATTCGTGCAATTAAGTCAGATGTTCAAATTCTCATCATTGAGTGTAAATCTTTCAACACCTTGCTGAAAAATTTAGTTTAATTACTAAAAAATAATGATTAAAAACAGAGCTTTACTTAATATTTTAGGTTGGCACACATTGTGCAATCTACTTAACTGTTGGTTTTAATCAATCTTTTAGGAGTGAATACAAAATGAACAACAATGACGTTTATACCGTTTATGCTGCGTTTTTGGTGCAATGCAGAAAAGTATTGGGGCCATTTGATTTAGAGAAATTAGCCAGCGATGAAGCCTATAAAACGGATTTTTTTAATCGCGTAAAGTTAAGCGCAGACGATCAGTTATTTGAAATGGCCGATTTGGTCAATCGTACATTAAACGAGGATTCGTTTAATATTCATTAAGCCTTGATTGTAGTTTTTGACTAATTTACGGACTTTTTTAAGACTTAACTACTTAAGATATTTTAGCCAATTTTATTATTAACTAAACTGTCTAACAGCTAGTTACGCTTATAAAATGTGGTTGCATGCCCAGATCTATTGTCAGGCTGTGTTTGAATGGAGTTAGTTTTATCTGAATGCTGGCGAGATTCACGCTCATCTCGATTATGACCATATTGATTGTTCGGACGCATGCCTCGGTAATGGTTAGCGCCTCTGAAGCGATACGCGCCGATTCCACCGTAAGGGTAGCTATAAATCTGCCCCATGCTAATCACCGAACTTTGTGCAGGCTGCGCGCCGCCACAGATAGCTTGCATTTCATTTTTTTTAATCGCGATTAAAGCATCGTCGCGCCAATCTACGCGCGCGGCCAATGCGTAGTCACTTTTGGCCGCCGCGCAGGCATTAAGTTGCGCATTTTGATTGCTGTAACGATTATTGGGAACCGTTTCAAGCGCGCTGATTTTTTGCGCAATGGCAATTAATCGCCAATGTTCTTTGGTTTGCGCCAGCGATTGTGCCAAGGTAAAATTTTTATCCAGCAAGGCTTGCGTCACTGCTATATCCAATGCGGCACTTGCATCCGATTGCGCTGTATCTAAAACTTGCGGATTAGCGGGTAAACGGCCTTGAGATTGAATATTGGTTAACGATTGTTTGGCCGATTTCGCGCAAGGCGTATCGGTATACACCGTTTTATTTTGCAACGTCTTACTATCAACAGACGTGCATTTATATACTTGCGCAGATGCGCCATAAGCAAACATAGCGCCAATCAAAAGCAAGCAATTGGCTAAAATTATTCGCTTAAAATTGCTCGGCTTAAAATAGCCTGTTTTGAATGCGTATTTACAATGTTGCATATTCCTATGATGGTGGATGTTAACACCTAAAACAACTCAAAAAATGTTCATCGTTTATCAGTTAAAACATCCAACAACAACGTTTTTAAATAAACGGGCAGTTACAGATTATGACTCATACGATTATTGTTAGTTTCCAGTGACTTTTTGGGCGGCAGGATAAATTCGCCCGGATGCTGATTCAGCCGACTGGCTAATTGAAACAACAAAGTGCGCCATTGTTTAAAACGTACTTTGCGCGATTTCATGGCCACGTATAGCGCCAATCCAAAACTCACTGTCAAGTTCATAAAAGCAATGAATGCAAGGCCCAATGCTGCATAAGCAACCGCTTGCCAAGTTAACACGAAATCTAAGGCAAAAACTGCGTAACCGACGAAAGCGGATGAAAAGGAAATATGCCTGATATCGAATGAAAGTCCGAACAATACGCCAATCGCGCTCATGCCGCCTAGCAAACAACCAAAGTAGAAGTTTCCTGCCAATGCGCCTAAATTATTTTCAATATAATTGGCGACACGCGCTAAGCGCGGCACACCCAGCAGTGTTTGCAGCCATTTTAAAGCAAGTAAGCGTTGCGGAATTTTGTTATAGATAGCCAAATTATCATGGTAACCCGCGATTAAACCAGACAAGAACAGACACACGCCCGCAATGCCTGCATAAAAGATCGCGCCACTGCGTATCGGATCGATATCGGTCAGTAAACTCTGTGCTTTTTCTGGCGTAACAAAATGTTGTCCAGTAGATATCAAAAAAATCCAGCCAATTAGCATCGCCATGGGAATGGCGATTGTTACATTGCCCAAAATCGCGATTATCTGGCTGCGCACGGTATTGGATATCATGGCGATTAAGTGAGTCATTTCTTTGGATTTGCTGTCTGTCGCATCGATACTGGCAGCGATGGCAGCGGCTGTCATCGCAGGCTGTTTGGTTGCCACGGTAAAGTGCAAAATATGAATCAGCACAAAGCCAAGCCCGTAATTTAAACTGAATAAAATCGCTTCTGTCAGCGGCGCCAAATGCAAGCCTGCCAGCAAAATCTTAATCATGCTCATGACGGCAATCACAATACCCGCGCCCATGGCAGAACGCATTAGCGCAAAATATTCAGGCCGATTATTGGTAATGTAGTGTTCGCCGGTGCGGCTAGCGTTTTCTGTCACGCGCAGCGCCATCACCTCTAAATTCTCTTGCCAATGCTCGCCCACATCATTTTTATGGCATTCGCTGTAGACCAACTCTTTGAATAGATGCACCATTTCCAGATGTGCATTGGTATCAAACTTGGTGTCCGCATGCTTGGTTAAAATATGCAGCAGAATTTCCAGCCGCTCCACTTGTTGCATGATGCGCTGCAACAGATAAGTCAGACGTATGCTGGTGCCTGTTTGTGAACTGTTGCGGCGAATTTTGCCCACAATCGCTTTGCACTGATCTAGCATCACTAAAATATGGTCAGTATCTATTGTATTATCATCCGCAGTAGCAGAGATTAAAAAAGCGGCGACTTCTTCGTTTTGCGTAATAAAAGGCGAGGTGTGTTTTTCTAGCTCAGGATGATTGCGCAGTAATTCTGGCTCAAGCCCTAAAGCCGCCACGCGGTAAGACAATACTTGCGCGGCAGACAGTAAATGCTGCAGACAAACGTTGACGATTTCAATCGGCGCTTGTTCAAAACGGATCGCAACAATCAGTTCTATCCAAACCGCGTCTGGTACTGCACGCACCCAAACTTCATCGCTGGTTTTGGTGAAAAACTGCGCGAATAAATCCATTAAGTAACTGCTATCAATCGCTTCTGGCAAAAATTTATGCGAAATACGTCTATGCATTTCGGTAAAAAATCCCGTAAAAACCGAATGCCGCGCAATTAAAAACAGTGAGATGGGTTTGCGCTCACTTAACAACTTTAGCATCGCTTGACGCAGTATTTTAGCTTTTTCTGGGGATCGATTTAGTAACAGGCAAAGCGTTTGAATCGCCTCGATTGCATCTTCTGTTTGATTGGGCGTTTTAGGACATAATGCGACCACCAAGTTTGCAATTAACTCAGGCGCGCGGTCTTGGTCATTCGCATGCTGCTCAAAAGCATGTTGTTTAAATACTTGTTCTATCATTGTTATCTGCTTAATCGCTTGTTTATTTATTGCTGGCTGTCACCCACAAGTCACAGTTTAAAAATTAAGCAAATTGTGTTTTTTGTGCGTTAGTTAAGTGCGGACTTAACACTTGCAACATCTGAGAAAATACTTTTGGATTAGCCGCCACAATATTTCCAGTAGCGAGCCAGCTTTCGTTACCTTCAAAATCGCCGACAATACCGCCGGCTTCTTGCACTAGCAAACCACCTGCGGCAATATCCCAGCTCGATAGATTCATCTCAAAAAAGCCATCGGTGTAACCTGCGGCTACATGCGCTAAATCTAGCGCTGCAGATCCTGGGCGGCGAATGCCGCTGGTGCTTTTAATCATGTCTTTCAGCATCGCCATATAGGTATCTAAATGGGTAAAATCTTTAAATGGAAAACCTGTGCCAATCAGTGCAGTTTGTAATTTACTGCGATTGGCGACGCGAATGCGTTTATCGTTTAAAAATGCACCGCGGCCCTTGGTCGCCGTAAATAAATCGTTACGCACCGGGTCAAAAATCACCGCTTGTGTCAGCACGCCATTTTGCTGCAAGGCAATGGATACGCAGTATTGTGGAAAGTTATGCAAGAAATTAGTCGTGCCATCCAATGGGTCAATAATCCAGATATTTTCAGATTCTTGATTGGTATTGCCGCTTTCCTCACCTAAAAATCCGTGGTCTGGATAAGCATATTTCAAGGTATCGATAATCGCTTGCTCGGCCGCACGATCAACTTCGCTCACATAATCGTTAAAATCCTTGCTTTGAACGGTAAGCGCGCCCACGTCATTTGAACCTTTGTTGATAATACGGCCTGCTTCACGCGCGGCTTTTACTGCAATAGATAGCATTGGATGCATATTTGTGGTCTTTACTTAAGGTCAAAAATTCGATAATTGCGATGGCAAATCGCGGCGTTGCAATACTGAATAACACCTTGATGTACTATTTGTAGCGTTATTCAATTTTGCGCCTTGCGCTTTATCCACCGCAATCACCGACTTTTAGCCATGTGCGCAGTTAAAATCAGCGAAAAACAATTTTAAAGAGCTGTTAAAATGCTATTTTAGCATTAATAGGCATATCCCCAAATTGTCCCAGTCAATTATTCCAAGTACCGTTTTTAATAATACAAGCAGCATTTTCGATAATATACGTATCGTACTTTGCCAAACCAGCCATCCAGGCAATATCGGCTCTGCCGCGCGCGCCATGAAAACGATGGGCTTGCAGCATTTGTATTTAGTTAAGCCTGATAAGTTTCCTGATGCACATGCCACTGCACTTTCTACTGGCGCGGCCGATTTACTGAAACGTGCAATTGTGACCGAAACTTTAAGCGAAGCATTAAGCGGCTGTGCGTTTGCGATTGGCATGAGCGCCAGAAAACGCTATTTATCGCACGAAACGGTGAATGCGCGCGTGGCTGCGATTGAAGCCAGCAAAATCGCCGCAAACCAGCCCATTGCGTTTGTATTTGGCACCGAAATGAGCGGCTTAAGCAATGCTGAATTGGATTGCTGCCAAATGTTGGCGATGATTCCTGCTAATCCCGAGTATTCCTCTTTAAACTTGGCTGCAGCGGTGCAAGTCATGTGTTACGAATTACGCATGGCAATTTTAGAAGGCAAAATTGATGCGCCAGAAGCCACAGAACTGGCCACCAACGACGCGTTAGAAGGCTTTTATACGCACTTAGAACAAACGCTGCTGCATATTGGCTATTTAAACCCCGCTGCGCCTAAAAAATTAAGTGAGCGCATGCGTAGAATTTATGCGCGCGCACGTTTAGAAAAAGAAGAAGTAAACTTGCTGCGCGGCGTATTAACACTGACGCAACAGCCCAGAAAGCATAGCAAATATTAAAGTTAACCACTAAATCGCATCAAATAATTTTGGCTTGTGCCTTATAATTTTTTATTAATTATTGCTTTGATTATTGGTTATTTTTCACATGAATTGTGGGTTAACTCAGTTGCGATGCGATTTTGCTAATCACTTATGCCGATGTTTTAGGTGTATGCTCAAAAAAATTATCGCGATTAACTAATCCCAATTTAAAAAATCATGACCATTGCCATCACCATCATTTGTACCGCTTTATTCATTTTGATTTTAATGAATTTTATTACGGCCGAGAAAAGGATTCAGCGAAAAGTGCAGGCGCATTACGCGATTAAAGATGCGCAATTTTCTCGTTCTATCAGCGCATTATTGGGCCCGCCATTTATTGCTGGAAATGAAGTGATTGTGCTTAATAATGGCACTGAAATTTTTCCGCCTATGTTAAATGCCATCAAGAGCGCCAGAGAATCGATTACTTTTGAAACCTTTATTTATTGGGCCGATAGTATTGGTGAGGAGTTTGCAAAAGCGCTTGCTGAGCGCGCGTTAGCAGGCGTAAAAGTGCACATACTGCTAGATTGGCTGGGTAGCGCAAAAATGGAGCAAGCGCAAATTGATATGATGCAGAATGCGGGCGTTCAGGTTCAACGCTACCATAAACCGCATTGGAGTCATCTGACCCGACTGAATAATCGCACACACAGGAAACTATTAATCATTGATGGTCAATTGGGTTTCACTGGCGGCGTGGGCATTGCAGACCAATGGAGAGGAAATGCTAGCAATCCAGACGAATGGCGCGATTCGCATTTTAAAGTGACAGGCCCAGTTATCAGTCAAATGCAGGCGGTATTTATGGATAACTGGATTAAAGCGCAAGGCCAAGTGCTGCACAGCAAACTGTATTTTCCTGAGATAAAAGCCACTGGCAAAATGTCTGCGCAAATGTTCAGCAGCTCAGCCAGCGGTGGCAGCGATTCCATGCAACTGATGTATTTGATGGCCATCACGGCGGCAGAACATAGCATTGAATTATCCAGCGCCTATTTTGTGCCAGACCAAATGTCGTCAGACGCGTTAATAGCGGCAGCCAAAAGAGGGGTAAAAATTCGCATTATCACACCTGGCAAACATATTGATACCGAGTTAGTGCGCAAGGCTTCAAAGGGTAGCTGGGGCAATTTATTGAAGGCAAAAATCGAAATTGCTGAATATTCACCCACCATGTACCACTGTAAAATATTTATTGTCGATAGCTTGTTGGTTTCTGTCGGTTCCACCAACTTTGACAATCGATCATTCAGATTAAATGACGAAGCAAACTTAAATGTATTGGACAAAGATTTTGCAGTTCAGCAATTAACCCTATTTAATGACGATTGGTCAAAATCAATGTTAATCACTTACAGAGCCTGGAAAAACAGACCAATTTACGAAAAGATAATGGAGAAAGTAGCATTGGTTTTAAAATCTCAACTGTAGCTAATAATCCGAGATTACAGCAGTTTAATATCCGTTTAAGTATTATTCACCCAAAAATGCAATCAAAAATAGCCCTGTTTAAATGGCTATTTTTTTAATTTTAACTATTTAATACCGACGTTGGCTGACACTTAGAATAATTTTTATAGCGGAAATATTCTGGCCAATCTTACATAAGGAGATAGACATGGCAACACTAACCGCAAAAAGTAATCTGGCCACAAAGACCAGTACCGCCAAGAAAAAACAGCTAGTAGCCGAAATTTGTACAGAATTTACCGTGCATGCGCAAGTAGAAGAAGAAATTTTTTATCTTGCGGTAAAAAAGCCTTGAAGGACACAGAGTTGGTGCCAGAAGCGACTGTAGAGAATACGACTTTAAAAGCGCTGATTGCCGAGGTAGAGGATAAACAGCCCAATGGTGAAATGTTCGATGCAAAAATCACACCACTTTCAGAATATGTAAAACATCACGTAAAAGGAAGAGCAGGAAGCAATGTTTACAAAAGCCAAAGCTAACAAATTAAATACGATGGAGCTTGGCGCTAAAATGGCGAGCCGTTAGGCAGGATTGCTAAATGTGTGCGCTCTTAAAACTTAACACAATATTGGTACTAAGTTTTGTTACATTTTACAATGTTAACTTTAGATTAATACAGCCTAGTGAACGGTGATCCACTTTGATGTATAACGATACGTATAAACAGAACATCACGATCATCGCGATTGGGCCAACTGAAGCTTCGTTAGCAACAATGCCGGCTGCCATATTAAAAATCGTTTTCATTAATTAGATCATGATGTTAATAAGAGTAATTGATCCTACCAAGCCAAATATCATTAACGTTGGACGTAATACTACACCCATAATAATCATATAGCCTTGAGCGCCCTTTCCAGACCAATTTAAACCTACTAAATTAGTCAACAATTAAATTTTATGGCATAATATGATTTTAATTTGCTGCCAAAAATAACACATGTTTAACCATATCAAAGAAGATATTTCGATTGTTTTTGAACGTGACCCAGCGGCGCGCACGCATTTTGAAATTCTGACCACTTATCCAGGTGTACACGCTTTGATTATGCATCGGTTTAGTCATTGGCTTTGGAGTGCAAGACTTTATTGGCTTGGGCGACTTTTTTCACATATTGGCCGCTTTTTAACAGGCATCGAAATTCATCCGGGCGCCACCATTGGTAACCGCGTATTTATTGATCACGGCATGGGCGTTGTAATTGGCGAAACAGCAGTGATTGGGGACGATTGCACTTTGTATCATGGCGTAACGCTGGGCGGCACTTCTTGGAACAAAGGCAAGCGCCACCCCACGCTGGAACAAGGCGTGGTGATTGGCGCAGGCGCAAAAGTACTGGGGCCGATTACGATTGGTAAAAACGCAAAAATAGGCAGTAATGCCGTTGTGGTAAAAGATGTGCCAGAAAATGCAACTGCTGTGGGGATACCTGCGCGCATCCTGGAAGAAGAAAAGGCCAAACAACGTGATGAGACTGCGCAAAAAATTGGTTTTAGCGCGTATGCGGTGGGTGATGATAATAACGATCCTGTTACCAAAGCGATTCACAGCTTACTAGATCACGCCAGCAAACAAGATGCCGAGTTAGCTTTACTAAAGGCGCAACTGGCACAATTATCGGACACAAACGCGGACGTGGAATTGGCAGAGGCCTTTGCCTCTAAAAAACATTAATAATGCATGGTTAATTTAGTAGAACTTAACCAGTTAATAATTGACTAATTTAGTAGGTTATTATATACTTCGCGCTAATTATTGTGCTTTAAAATACTATTTATGAGACTAACTACTAAAGGCCGTTTTGCCGTTACTGCAATGCTAGACCTTGCTTTAAACGAAACTATTGTTGATGGCAATGCAAAGCCAGTCACTCTGGCTGGTATTAGTGAGCGTCAGGCAATCTCGCTATCGTATTTAGAACAGTTATTTAGCCGCTTGCGCCGTCAAGGCTTGGTTACCAGCGTTCGCGGCCCTGGCGGTGGTTATCGCGTAGCAAAATTGCATAGCGAAATTTCTGTTTCTAATATTATTACCGCAGTGGATGAGCTAATCGACGCGACTCAATGCGGCGGACAAGAAAACTGTCACGATACTGGCCGCTGTATGACGCATGATTTATGGGCTTCATTAAACAACAAGATTTTAGATTATCTGTCTGGCGTGACGTTGGCGGACATGGTGGAAAGCCAGCGTCAAAATGATGCTGGATTAAATAATGGCTTAACAAGTAACAAAGTACATTTTTCACCACGTAGCTTGCAGCCTAAAGGTGGGCAATCTAAAACTTGCGCGCAAAGCACTTGTGAAGAGGAAACGGTTTAAATGCGCCACGTTTTTTTCGATCATAATAGCACCACCGCACTTAAGCCAGAAGTGCTTGAGGCAATGTTGCCATTTATGGTTGAACAACACGGTAATGCGACCAGTCGCCATACGTTTGGTCGCACCGCGCGTGCAGTAGTTGAGCGTGCCCGTGAGCAAGTGGCCAATGCAGTGAACGCACATCCGTCGCAAATTGTGTTTACTGCAAGCGGCACTGAGGCGAACAACTTTGCTATACATGGCATTGCCAGCAATTTGTGTCACGGGCAGATTTTAACCAGTGCGGTCGAGCATCCATGTGTATCGCGCCCTGCTCTTGCGATGCAGTCGCGCGGCTGGCAAGCGCGCAATATTACGGTGGATACAAATTGCAATGTAGATATGCATCACTTGCATAATTTGCTGGCCGTCCCCACTAATCTAGTATCGGTGATGTTGGCGAATAATGAAACTGGCGTGATACAGGATTTAGCTGGGGTTGTCGCGTTAGCAAGCCAGCATAATAGCTTTGTACACACCGATGCTGTGCAGGGATTAGGTAAAATTACGCTGGATTTTACCGCGTTAAACGTACATGCGATGACATTATCTAGTCACAAAATTGGCGGACCTTTAGGCGCAGGTGCTTTGGTGTTGGATAAACGCATCGATATTCAGCCTTTATTGTATGGCGGCGGGCAGGAAAAAGGCTTGCGTAGTGGCACCGAAAATGTGGCGGCAATTGTAGGTTTTGGCTTGGCAAGTGAGCTTGCGGTTAAAAATGTAGCTTTGTTTGCGCAGCACACGCAAAGCTTGCGCGATTGTTGCGAAGCAGGCTTGGTTAAGTTGGACGCTACGCTGTTTGGGCATCAAGCAAAGCGCATACCTAATACCAGCTTTTTCGCTTTTCATAACATTGAAGGTGAAACTTTAGTGACGGCGCTAGATCGCAAGGGTTTTGCTGTCGCTAGCGGCTCAGCCTGCTCTAGCGACAGCACAGAACCCAGCCATGTGTTACTGGCAATGGGCGTAGAACCAGATGTGGCGCGCGGCGCGATTCGTGTGAGTTTTGGTATGCAAAACACCTTGGAACAAGTACAGAAATTTTTAGTCGTGCTGGAAAATGAATTAGCAAGATTAAGAAACTTAACGGCAATGGCAGCCTAAAAAGCCATATAGAATGAACTGTTTAAAGAGAGCAAAATTATACAATGGATAGAAAACCGATTTACTTAGATTACTCTGCCACCACGCCAGTTGACCCGCGCGTAGCAGAAAAAATGATTCCGTTTATTACCGAACATTATGGCAACCCTGCGTCACGTAGCCACCCGTTTGGCTGGACAGCCGAAAAAGCGGTTGAAAACGCACGCGAAGAAGTCGCCAAACTAGTCGGTGCTGATCCACGCGAAATCGTATGGACTTCTGGTGCGACCGAATCGAATAACCTGGCGATTAAGGGCGCGGCTAATTTTTATGCCGCAACCAAAGGTAAACACATCATTACTATCGCCACCGAGCATAAAGCGGTGATTGATGCGGTGCGCGAGCTAGAGCGTGTAGGTTTTACTGCCACTTATTTACAACCTGAGCCTAACGGCTTGGTAGATTTAGAAAAGTTTAAATCAGCAATTCAACCTGATACTGTGTTGGCCAGTGTAATGCTAGTGAATAATGAAATTGGCGTGATTCAGGATATTGAAGCGATTGGCAATATCTGCCGCGAAAACAACGTGATTTTTCATGTAGATGCTGCACAGGCAACTGGAAAAGTTACCATTGATTTAGAAAAATTACCAGTCGACTTAATGAGTTTTTGCGCACATAAAACTTACGGTCCCAAAGGCATTGGTGCCTTATACGTGCGTCGTAAGCCGCGTATTCGTATTGAAGCGCAAATGCATGGCGGCGGTCACGAACGCGGTATGCGTTCTGGCACATTGGCCACGCACCAGATTGTGGGCATGGGCGAAGCTTTTCGCATTGCGGGCGAAGAAATGGAATTTGAAAACGCGCGCATTCGCAAATTGCGCGATAAATTATTACACGGCCTAGAAACCATAGAAGAAACTTATGTAAACGGCGATTTAGAACGCCGCGTGCCGCATAATTTGAACATCAGTTTTAACTACGTAGAAGGCGAATCGCTGATTATGGCGGTTAAAGATATTGCGGTATCCAGCGGTTCTGCTTGCACCTCTGCCAGCCTAGAACCAAGCTACGTATTACGTGCCATTGGCCGCAATGATGAGCTTGCGCATAGCTCGATTCGCTTCTCAATTGGCCGCTTTACCACAGAAGCCGATGTGGATTACACCATCGAATTGATGAAAAGTAAAATTGAAAAATTAAGAGAATTATCCCCACTTTGGGAAATGTTTAAGGACGGCGTGGATATATCAAAAGTCCAATGGGCCGCTCATTAAAGGAGAAATAAAATGGCATATTCAGACAAAGTTTTAGATCATTATGAGAATCCACGTAATGTTGGCTCTTTAGATAAAAATGACCCAAACGTGGGCACTGGCATGGTGGGTGCGCCGGCTTGTGGCGATGTGATGAAATTGATGATTAAGGTAAACGACAGCGGCATTATTGAAGATGCTAAATTTAAAACCTACGGTTGCGGCTCTGCGATTGCGTCCAGCTCATTGGTAACCGAGTGGCTTAAAGGCCGCACGATTGACGAAGCGTATGCGATTAAGAATTCTGAAATTGCAGAAGAGCTGGCTTTGCCGCCGGTAAAAATCCATTGCTCTGTGCTGGCAGAAGATGCGATTAAGGCAGCGGTTGCGGATATTAAAGCGAAACAATTAGCAGTAAAAGTTGCTGCTACTGTATAAATTGTTCCTGCTTATGCAGGAATGACGAAATTGAGAATTGATAATTTATGGCAATTACATTGACACAAACCGCTGCAAGCCGCGTTGAAAAATTTCTGGCCAATCGTGGCAAAGGTATTGGATTGCGCTTGGGCGTTAAAACCACAGGTTGCTCTGGCATGGCTTATACACTTGAATTTGTAGATGACATGCAGCCTGAAGACATGGCATTTAATAGCCATGGCGTACAAGTTATTGTCGACCCAAAAAGTCTTGCCTACATTGATGGCACAGAACTCGATTTTACTAAAGAGGGCTTAAACGAAGGTTTTAAGTTTAATAATCCTAACGTAAAAGATGAGTGCGGTTGCGGCGAAAGCTTTACAGTGTGAGTGCTTTAAATATTGGTGTTGGTGCAAATAATACTTATTTTGAATTGTTTGGCTTAACACCACAATTTGACATAAACCTTGTAACATTAGAAACAAATTACCGCAGCGTTCAATCTGCAAGCCATCCTGATCGTTTTGTTACTGCATCACCGGCTGAGAAATTACGCTCAATGCAAACTGCTACGTTGGCGAATGAGGCTTATCAAACCTTAAAAAATCCAGCTGATCGTGCAAAATATGTGTTAGCGCTGCAAGGCGTTGATGCGGTAGCTGAAACCAACACAACCATGCCAGCCGAATTTTTAATGCAGCAAATGGAATGGCGTGAGGCAATAGATGATGCAAAACAAACCAATAATATTGAGGCATTGGATGCACTATTAAGCGAAATGCAACAAGAAGCCCGCATTTTACAAACAGAGTTAACCGAATTAATTGATGTAAAAAAAAATCTGCCGCTAGCCCTTGAAGCTACGCGCAAACTCATTTTTATCGATAAAGTATGCGCTGACATCCGTAAAATTATTGAACATCTGCATGCATCTTAACAAGCTGTATTTTAATCTGCGCATTAACATTTAACTTTAATCATGGCACTTTTACAAATATCCGAACCAGGTCAATATAGCGCACCGCACCAACATAAATTGGCAGTGGGCATTGATTTAGGCACCACTAATTCATTGGTTGCTACCTTGCGTAGCGGCATGAGCAGCGTGTTAGCTGATGATGACGGCCATGCATTATTACCCAGCGTTGTGCGCTATTTAGCGGACGGCACAATTGATGTGGGTTATGAAGCACAGGCGGCGCAGTCAATTGATCCTGCAAATACTATCGTGTCAGCCAAGCGTTTTATGGGACGCGGATTAACAGAAATTGATGTGTCAAATCAGCCTTATCATTTTGTTGACAGCGATAAAATGGTGCAAATTCAAACCCGCGCAGGCATCAAAAGCCCCGTAGAAATCTCTGCTGAAATTTTAAAGGCACTCAAAACACGGGCCGAAAAATCGTTTGGCTTAGCAGAAAATAGTTCTGAGCTAGTTGGTGCAGTTATCACTGTACCTGCTTATTTTGACGATGCACAGCGCCAAGCTACCAAAGACGCGGCACGCTTAGCTGGCTTAAACGTATTGCGATTATTGAACGAACCGACTGCTGCCGCCGTTGCATACGGTTTAGATAACGGCGTTGAAGGCACTTACGTGATTTATGATTTGGGCGGCGGCACGTTTGATATTTCTATATTAAAACTCAGCAAAGGCGTGTTTGAAGTATTAAGCATCAATGGTGACAGCGCACTGGGCGGCGATGATTTTGACCGTCGCATTTTTTGCTGGGTATTAGAACAATCACAATGCCAGCCTTTGAATGCAAACGATACACGACTTTTATTAACCAAAGCGCGTGAAGCAAAAGAATGGCTGACCGACCACGCAAATGCACAAATTACCAGTGTATTAACCACTGGCGAAGGGATTGATTTAAGCTTAAGTGCCAAAAAATTCAATGAGTTAACCCAAACTTTGGTGGCAAAAACGCTTAACCCAACCAAAAAGGCATTGCGCGATGCAGGGCTGACTATTGACGACATTAAAGGCGTGGTCATGGTAGGTGGCGCGACGCGCATGCCGCAAATACGTTTGGCAGTAGCCGATTTTTTTAAGCAAACACCATTAACCAATTTAGACCCTGATAAAGTGGTGGCACTAGGTGCCGCCATACAAGCCAATACGCTGGCTGGCAATAAGAGCGATGCCGATTTATTATTACTGGATGTAATACCACTGTCGCTGGGGTTAGAAACCATGGGCGGCTTGGTCGAAAAAGTCATTCCGCGCAACAGCACTTTGCCGATTGCGCGCGCGCAAGAATTTACCACGTTTAAAGATGGTCAAACCGCCATGAGCATTCATGTGCTGCAAGGTGAGCGCGAACTGGTGACTGATTGCCGCTCGCTTGCCAAATTTGAATTGCGCGGTATTCCGCCAATGGTAGCAGGTGCGGCGCGCATTAGAGTGACTTTTACGGTAGATGCTGATGGCTTATTAAGCGTTTCGGCGCGCGAAATCACGCAAAATATTGAGGCGAATATTGTGGTTAAACCAAGTTACGGTTTAAGTGAAGAGCAAATATTAAGCATGCTACAAAGTAGCTTTGGTGCGGCAGAAACTGACAAACAAGCGCGCGCTTTGGCAGAAGCAAAAGTGGATGCTGGCAGCTTGATATTAGCGATTAAAGCAGCGTTGCAGCAAGACGCTTCATTATTGACTGCTAATGAGTCAAGCGCAATTGAGGCACAATTAAATGCGCTGGAACAGCTTGTTCTTGGCTTGGATGCAGATGCGATTTATGCAGCAACTGAAGCCTTGAATTTAGCCACCGAGACGTTTGCCGCAAAACGCATGGATGCCAGTGTGAATCGTGCGTTGGCAGGTAAAAATATTGAGCGTTTAAATTTATAATCAGAAAAACAGTTTAACTTTAACGCAATTGCGTTGTAGCCGCTAAAAATCAAACGCTGATTTTTAGCTTGATAGTAATTAGCAATATGCAACCCAGGAATATAGAACTCAGCAATATGGAACTCAGGAATTAACAATGCCACAAATTATCGTACTGCCACATGTAGAGCTGTGCCCCGATGGCGCGGCTTTTGAAGCCAAAGAAGGCGATTCTATCTGCCAAAATTTGCTAGATAACCACATTGATATGGATCATGCTTGTGATCAAGTATGCGCTTGCACCACTTGCCACGTTATCGTGCGCGAAGGTTACAAAACCTTGAATCCTGCCGAAGATAAAGAAGATGATTTGCTAGATAAAGCGTGGGGATTAGAACCGCAGTCACGCTTATCTTGCCAGGCAATTGTGGGCACTACCGATTTGGTGATAGAGATTCCTAAATATTCAATCAATATGGCAAAAGAAGGCCATCGTTAGCATTTAGTTAACCACTTAATTAGCTTGAAAACTAAATGCTGACAAACAGTTAAAATACTAGAATCAAAATATTAGCGTGTCTTCTAAAAAGTCGACTCTGCCAGTGTGAAAGTTGAATACCGCACCAATCATACCAATCTGCTTATTGGTGATTTGTTGATCGATAATATCGCTGCAGCGGATAATCGTATCAATCTGATATTGCACATTTAATTTAACAACTTTGTTTAAAAAATCTTTGTTGCTAGAGCTTCTATCTTTAAGTTCTTCTGTTTCAAACCTAAGACAAGGTCTAATCATATTGACAATTTCGCCAATATGGCCTTCTTTAAAATCATCACAAGCTGCTTGCACTGCGCCGCATCCTGTATGACCCATTACAACGATGAGTTTACTGTCCAAATACTTGGTGCTGTATTCCAAAGAGCCAATGGCTTTATCTGACGCAATATTCCCAGCCAAGCGCACACTAAAAACATCGCCTAAAGCCTGATCAAATATCAACTCAACAGGCGCTCGCGAATCTGCACAGCTTAAAAATGACGTAAATGGATGCTGTTTTTCTTTTGTAATATCTAGCAAGCTTTTTAAATCTTTTTTTTCTGTTTCGTTATTGATAAAACGCTCATTGCCCGCCATTAAAATGTCAAAAGCTTCTTGGGGTGTCATTTTGTCACGGTTTAATAAAGGGTGCTTATACATAACGCTCTCTTTCTTTTAAAGTGGATTTTTTGCATCAAGTTGCTAGTTAAGTGTTGCCATTAAGACGTAGGCGAAACAAAACCGATGGTTTCTACTTCGATATTCTTCAGTTTAGCGTGCAATTGATAATCGCGAATAAATTCCGCCACATCATAGGCAATCGATTTTGATTGACTGCAGTCGATCACTACTTTTGAATTGGCAGGAATCTCTTCCAAAACTTGAAGGATGCTCGCTTTATTAAAAAACGACACTTCTTCGGCCAACACAATATGGTGAAGTGTTACACCGTTATGCATTGTTTGCGTATCTTTTAGGTAGTGTGAGTTTCTATAACTATGATGCAACGTGAAAAATACACCCATCACCATACCAATCGCAATACCAGTCAATAAATCAGTTAACAGAATGGCCACAATCGTCGCAATAAACGGTACAAACTGTTCCCACCCCAATTTATACATATTGGCAAATAAACTTGGCTTGGCTAATTTATAACCGACCATAATCAGAATCGCTGCCAGACTGGCTAGCGGAATCATATTCAGCATACTGGCAATGGTGATAGCGCTTAGCAGCAACCAAAAACCATGCAAGATAGCAGACATTTTAGTTTTAGCGCCAAAAGTAATATTAGCTGAACTGCGTACAATGACCTGTGTAATTGGCAAACCGCCTATCAGGCCTGAAATCAAATTGCCTAAACCCTGTGCTTTTAATTCACGATTAGTCGGCGTAACGCGTTTAATCGGATCAAGCTTATCCGTCGCTTCAACACACAGTAACGTTTCTAAACTGGCGACAATTGCGATGACGACTCCTAGTTTATAGACCTCTATATTGGTTAACTGTGAAAAATCGGGGAAAGTAAATTGGCCTAAAAATTCGGTTAAGTTATTGGCCACAGGCAAACTGACAATTTGATTTTCAGACAAACTAAAATTCAATGCATTTATTTGGAAGAGATAATTAAATAAGATGCCCACTAGCACAACGACAATTGGTCCTTGCAGTATTCCAAATACGCGATGTTTCTTGATTAGAACCGCGTCCCAAAATATCAAAATCGCGATTGATATAGCTGCAATCAACGAGGCGCCAGGCGTCAACAAACTCCAAGCATCCATCAGCGTCGAAAACGTGTTGCTACCATCTGCTTTTGCAAAAGACTCATCCCCTTCAAAATCCAAATCGTAACCAAGCGCATGCGGAATTTGCTTTAAAATAATTAGCAAACCAATACCAGTGAGCATGCCTTTGATGACAGAGGAAGGCACGAAATACGCAATAAATCCCGCTTTTAAGAACCCTAAAGCTAGCTGAATAAGACCAGCTACTACAACAGCCAGTAAAAATGTTTCAAAAGAACCGAGCGCGCCGATTGCAGTTAATACGATCACCGCCAAACCTGCCGCTGGGCCACTTACCCCAAGTTGCGAACCACTTGCCATACCAACAACAATACCACCAATAATGCCGGCAATAATCCCTGAAAATAGCGGCGCACCTGACGCAAGAGCAATGCCTAAACAGAGTGGAAGTGCGACGAAGAAAACAACAATGCTTGCGGGTAAATCACTTTTTATTTCTTTAAACCAAGCTTGATAATTCAATTGATTACCCCTGAATAATGACAATGACTACATGATAGTTTAACAAAAAAAAAGTGCCATTTTGTTACAACGGCGCTTTTAATCGATTAACTAGCCTTTATTTTGTACTAGTCTGAACTTTTCTCCATGTAAGGTCGTTGCCCTAACATACGGATGCGTAGCTGTTGATGTTTAGTTGGGCCAGTTTTCACTTCACCAGTCTCCTCTTTCACCAAAGTTGCAGCTTCAAACTCATCTGCCTTATTTGCGTTAGAATCAATTGGTAATTCTTGATAAGGGCGCTTAGATAAGTTTTGATTAATCACATTACTAGCCTTGTTATCTCCAGCTTCAACTGCGCCAAATGTTAACAATAAAGCCGTTACCAATCCCATTAACTTTTTATTTTTCACCCTTTTCTCCTCATCAACATGCATTTAGTATGAGCGTTTAGATAGGTTATTCATACGCAATATTTGTTGATTTTTATTGACGGCAGCTTCATCTTCGCTCAATTCGCCACGCACCAGTGTTGCGCCTTCAAATTCGTCCGTTTTCTGATAAGCACTATCTGGAAGCGGTTGATGATATGGGCGTTTTGACAGATTTTGGTTGTGACCATTTTTTGTATACGTATCAGCATTTGCTACACCTGATACCATCAAAACGACTGTAAAAACGATTACTGCTAAATTTAAACTGTTCATTTTCTCTTCTCCGATTGATCTAGTTGAATCACTTAGAGTTGTTATTACTCTAATTGTTTCGGTTTTTACTGCTTTTCTGATGAAGTGCATTGTGCGCGCTGTAAATAAAGTAAAAATCTACCATTATAGGTAGAACGGTATATACTATTCGGCATATGTCAAGCGACTTACTTAACCACATAGAACAAGCAATATTAGAACAACCTATATTGGAACAGCCAATAAGTGCGCGCGCGCTAAGGGAAAGCCTTAAGCAAACGCAGGCCAACGATACGCATCTGCGTCTTTACCTTAACCTTGGCCAGCAACTTTTTGAACATGGGTGGGGCATTGGCGCTTCATCTAGCCTGTTGCATTCGCTGTGTACTTTATTATCGGCGCAACATGCTTTATTGGCGCTAGAAAATTCCGGCAAACTGGTGGTGTTTAATCAGGTGGGTCAAACCTTGCCGGTTGGCGCGCGCATTCCCATGATGGGCATATTGGCGATGATGCTTAAAAATCCAGTTCGTTTTGCGTTGTATGAAAATAAAAACACGCAACTGTGGACGCACGGCGTTGTTAACCACCATGAATGTTTGATTCCTATCGCGCTAGGCCAACATGGCAAAGGTATTATTGGATTTTCTGGCAAAAAACTCACGCTTGGATCGGCGGAAATCGACACGTTACAAGCGCTTACAGGATTAATCGGATTAGCCATATCACAATATCAAGGGCCAGCACGTAGCGAAGTGGATCAATCGATTTTGGAAACCTTAACACCAAGAGAGCGCGAGATTTTTGCGCTTTTGCCGGCCGGTTTAAGCAATAATGAGCTTGGTGCAAAGTTAGGTATTGCAACTGGTACGGCTAAAATTCATGTCGAGCGTATTCTAAATAAACTGGGAGTAAAAGACAGAACGCAAGCCGCAGTTAAAGCCGTTGAATTGGGATACAGATCTTAGAGTGAGCCTAAGCTTAAATCTTAATACGCATTTATCATGATGAAAAATACGCAAACACAGCCTGTTAAAAACAATCATTTTCGGCCACTAACTTGGGTAGCACAGGCATGGCAAGATTTACCGCTGGGCATAAAAGGTGTTTGTGTTATTGCCTTGCCTTTGCTGGTTTTATTGGCTTCGCTAGGTTCTTTATACATGAGAGAACAAGAATCCACCCAACTCGAAAACAAGCTTAGAATAGCGTTGCAGAACCAGCGCGACATTCAAGAAGTGCACACACTGCTGATTGAAGCTTCCACTGGCGTGAGGGATTATTTACTGACTGGTGATAAGCATTTTCTGGATATCTTTTTTCAGGTTGAAAATAAACTACCCACCATTCTGTCTGCATTGGAAATTCAGCTGGATAACGAAGCGCAAAAAAAACGTCTTGCCCGCATCAATCCATTGGTTGAACAGAACCTGCATGATTTGAGAATACTGTCTGAATATGAATCCAGCATCGCTTCAGATGAGTTAATCGCCAAATTCAAATCTCAAGTGAACACCTTGGATAAGCTAAGAATTGAAATTGAACGCCTTAATGCAGAAGAGGCGATATTAGTGGCAAAAGATCAGCAAGACGTGGTTAACCAGCGCCAACGCCATATTATTATTACATTGATTGCCGCTGTGTCTGGCATTATTGGCTCATTGGTTGCAGTGTGGATTTTCTCGCGCACCATTGTGAAGCGCGTACGATTGTTAAGAGATTCGGCAGCACATCTTGCCAAGGCAGAAAAACTGGATTTACCCTCAAGCAGTCGGGATGAACTGGGGCAATTATCCGATGAGCTAGATCATGCATCGCAATTACTGGCTAAAAACATCAGCGATTCAATACAAGCCAGGCATGAGGCAGAAGAAGCCAGCGCGTCTAAAAGTATGTTTTTATCCAGAACTAGCCACGAGCTACGAACGCCGCTGAATGCTATTTTAGGCTTTGCACAATTACTGGAGCAGGATTTATCGCAAGGAAAACAACGCGATAGCGTATCGCTCATCTTAGGAGCAGGCCGGCATTTACTTAAACTCATCAACGAAGTGCTAGAGATTGCCCGAATCGAATCTGGCGAGATTTCTTTAGAATTAGCGCCTGTTGCAGTGCATATTTTGCTGGAAGAAGCGGTGCAATATATTGCACCGATAGGAAAAATTCGTGATATTGAAATTAAAAGTGAGGTTGCTCCAGATTTATGGGCGCTTGCTAACCGACAAAAACTGCTGCAGGTGGTACTTAACCTGCTTTCAAACGCGCTTAAATATGGTCCTGCAAACGCAGTCGTACAATTAAATGCTTACAGTCGATTTAACAATATTATTATTGAAGTGCAGGATGACGGCGCAGGCATTGCAGACAAGTTAAAAGAACGATTATTTACCCCGTTTGACCGATTAGGTGCAGAACAAACAAAAGTAGAAGGAATCGGCCTTGGTCTTGCATTGTCCAAACAAATCATGCTGGCGATGAATGGCAGTATTCACGTGGCACACGACAAAAGCTTGTTCTGGATAGAAACCCCAGCATGCGAACCGAGTGCAGAATCGAATAAAATAATCCAATCAACACAAAGCAAAAAGCCAATATCTTTAGGCAACAAACACACGATACTTTATGTGGAAGACAATATCAGTAACCGCGCACTGGTAGAAGCCGTCATTCAGCGTCAGCGTGATTTACGCATTCATTGCGTGACCACGATAAAAGATGCAAAACACGCTTTAACGGACGTTTTGCCATCGCTATTATTGATTGATTTACATCTGCCAGATGGCTCTGGAGAAAGTTTAGTCAACTTTGTTCAATCAGATTCTAGATATCAACATATTCCAATGATGATATTAAGCGCCGATGCCTTGCCAGAAACCATCGCGCGTTTAAAAAACACAGGTGTTGCGCATTACATGACCAAGCCGCTGGATATTGCCTTGTTTAACAAAAAAATGAGAGAACTTATTGAGACGTAAGTGGAATCGAAATTTAAATTGCTGTTAGTGCACTAGTTAACCGTTAAAAACATAGTAAAAAATCAAACATAGAAAAAACACCAAAATGAGCGAAATCGAACTATTAAATGCCAAAATTTTAGTGATTGACGATGCAGAGGCTAATTTGCGGTTGCTGGAAGATTTGCTGGCCAGAGAAGGCTTTCATCAAGTCATCAGCACCGCAGATTCCACACGCGCGCTAGACTTATTCAAGGCATTTCAACCTGATTTGATTTTACTGGATTTAATGATGCCAGAACTGGATGGCTATGCAGTGCTAGAAATGCTGTCGCGGCATATTCCAAAAGATGAATATCTGCCTGTGCTGGTGCTAACCGCAGATGCCACAATAGCCGCTAAAAGAAAAGCGCTGGCTTTGGGGGCCAAAGACTTTTTAACCAAACCATTTGATACGATTGAGGCCATGTTACGTGTGTGGAACTTGCTGGAAACACGTATGTTATACCGTCATTTAAAGTCACTTAACACTGCAATTTTGCCATTGCATCACTCGCATCCGGCAACTGACTGATTTAATACCAACTGGTTTAATTAAGTAGTGCTACATTTGTATTAGCTGTTTTATCAGCTAATTTCTCTAAATAATCAATAGCCTGGCTATGTTGATTATTTAATGCCACCACCTTTTTAAAGTGTGCTTCTGCATTGATATAGTCTTTTATCGCAAACTCTGCAGCGGCTAAATAAAACCAGGATTCCGCCGTATCAGGTTCAGTTTGCACCCATTGCGTCGCCACTTTTAATAATGCGCTCCATTCTTGTGTTAAGTACGGTTGCACCACTTGCATAAAATAAGGCCGTTGCTTGCCCATTGCCCAAAAAGGTTTTTCATTTTTTGTGCCTAAAGATTGCGCAGGCTTGTGCATTAAAGTTTGCACCCATTCCACTGGCATATAGTAATAATAAGCAGTGTCACCGCGGCTTTTTAAAGTAATAATGCCCACCAAATTACCCGCGTCATCAAATGCACCACCGCCACTAGCGCCTAATCTGAAAGAGCTACTGGCACGGATAATCACGCTATCATCCATCGGGAACAAGCCTTTTACTACGCCAAAGGTATTCACAGGCAGCTTGGTTTCATCAGGGTAACCGATGGTAAAAATGGATTCATCGTATTGAAGATTTTTGCTGGCACCCAATTTCACTACAGGTGCATGCAGATTTTCAACTGTCAGCACACATAAATCGTGATGCCAATCCGCTTTAATCGCAGTAGCAGCATGCGATTCGCCATTTACAATCACCGCGATATTGGTTGCATCGGTCACTACATGGCAATTGGTAATCACTTCGTTTTTAGCAATTACAACGGCTGAACCTAATCCAACATTGCCATTTGGCAATTTCACTTTTACGCGTAACACACTATTGTTCAGTACGTTCACCGTTTCGTCGGCAGGCTTTGCCCACGCACTATTTGCTGCGCATAAAAACACAAATATTAACGTAGCTGAATAATGTTTAATCATTGTGCTTCTCTTTATTCAAATCAAAGATTTAGTACAAACGATGCTGCTGACAGGTTTACTTCAGCAATTAACATTCCAACTTAAATAAATATTGCCCATATGACTTGTGAGCGGCTTATGAAGCGGATAGAGACGATTAGTTAACCCTTATTTCAGCCCAAATTTTAGCAATTGAATGCCGTGATTACGCACGCTTTCAGTGCATACGGCCAACTTATTGGTGCATGGATAAATAAAGATATCGATAAAGAAAAGCGCTGACAGATCAGATTTTGCTATTTGAATTCGACAATGCAAACTAGAGGCGCATAAAAAAGGTCGCTTGTAACAGCGACCTTTTAATCTATATAACTATTACTATATACAACCAATTAATCTATAACTTGAAATTAACTGGATATTTCAACCAAATATATTTAAATAAAAAGTCGGTGAATCAAATGGGCGATTCTTTCAAATCACTATTTTTAAGATTTATTTCTCGCAACACTAATAATTGTGATACTAATTTCGCAAGGCCTTCGATGGTTTTGCGTTGGTGCGCATTCATGTAATTTGGCTTGGTATCTAACACGCAAATTGAACCGATAATTTCGCCCAACGGCAATTTAATTGGCGCACCGCAGTAAAAACGAATATCAGGATTACCCGTAACCAATGGATTATCCCAAAACCGCTCATCTTGCGTTGCATCTGGAACCTCAAATAAATCGTCATTTTCGATGGTATGCGTGCAAAAAGAAATATCGCGCGGCATTTCGGTGAAATGTTCAAATCCAACCTTCGATTTAAACCAATGCCTGTTTTCATCCATCAGAGAAATCATTGCAATCGGTGTTTCGCTAACATCACTTGCCATGCGCGTAATGCTGTCGAAAATCGTTTCAAAGGGCGAATCTAAAACTTTGAGCTTTAGTAACGCATTTAAGCGACGCTTCTCTTTTAAACTTTTATGACTGTTTGTCAATTGCTCTCACTTTTTTAAAAAAGGCTATTATCATGGCGATGAAAAAGCTGGCGATACTACTTTAGCTTAATTACAGTTATTAATAATCTGCCATTTTAAAGGCGCAAAACAAAATGTTGTGTCCGTTAACGTACAGACAATGTTATGTAAAATGGGCGATGCATGTTTTAAATAGTTAGCCATTAGTTTTATGCGTTAAAACTTAAATTGCACTAAATAAACTAGTTAATTTTTAAGCTAAAAATAATTCATTTTCCTGCTTAATCACTTGATAGCATTCGCACACCCGTTTTTCTATACCTATTCGGTCTAAAATAGTGACACAACCGCGGTGATAGTTAATTAACCCAAGCCTTGCTAGGTTTAAAGATACTTCAGAAACACCTGGCCGCCTTACGCCAAGCAAATCTGCAATGCGCTGATGCGTTAAACTGATGCGATTGGATGACCATCTATCCAAGCTGGTTAATAAAAACCGACACACTTGCTGATCTAACTGGTGATAACGATTGCAGGCGGCAATCTGTGCCGAATGGGCAAAAATGACGTGAATATATTTTAAGACCAAAGCCCTGAACTCAGGCTCGGCATTGAATAATTTTTGCGCCACACTCACTTTGGCTTTGTAGCCCCAGCCTGCACTTTGCACAATGACACGATTAGTCGGCGAATAAATACCCATAAAAGCATCGGTGCCAACCAAACCATCATTGCCAATGGTTGCCACCTCTGGCGCTGCGCCATCCATTAACACTTTAACCACGGCAACAATGCTGCTGATTGGAAAATAAATAAAATCGATTTTCCCTAGCTTTTGATAAATATCCAAATCTCTTGGCAGCGGCACCAATTCAAGCTCTGGCAACAATTGCTGATAAACAGCATCGCTTAATCGGGATAAAAAGACATTATTTTTAGGGCTACGACGTCCGCTCATGATCAGCTCTTAATTACACATTAAAGAATAGTTAATAGCTTAGCACAAGCAAATTTTGCAAGTAAAAAACCCGCTTGCGCGGGTTTTTGTATTATTAAAATAAGCGTTGTTTATTAATATTTATTGCATTTGAATATGCAAGGCATCAGCATAACTAATTAAAATGCCCACTGTGCGCGAACTGAAAACACATCGATGTCATCAGGATCTGATCCATCTGCTTTAGTAACGACAGGATCTTTAAGGCTAAAAGCACGACTGTAATCGGCCATTAAACGTACATCTTCATCCAAATACCAGTTAAGCGCTAAAGTTGCACGCTTTTGCTCACCACCCTTAATATCTTTATCATTTAAATCAACATAATCATAACGTGCTGCAATTTCCCAAGCACCCCAAGTGCCTTTTTTGAAATCAAAGTTATTTTTAGGTTTAAGACGCTTAAACTCGCCATCTGAACCTTTATATGTTCTAGACTCACCAGTGAGCGAATAAGCCACTTGCGCAAAATAAGAGGTAAAATCAAGATTAGATTTGCTTTCCCTATCTACCCTACCTTTTGCAAATTCTGACTGGATAGATGCAGGTCCGTACATGCCAGCAAATTCCAACAAACCTAGGGACATACTGTCGAAACCTTTAATTTCTGCATCCACTAATCTCAATTGTGATAAGTTAGTAGTTCTATAACCAAATGCCGTTGATCCACCGTTTAATGTGGTGTCGCCTTCATTAGTTTTACGATAGCCATAGTTTGCACCCAAATGGATTAGCTTATTTTCTTCCATAATTGGCGCAAAAGAACCTCTTACTGACCAGCCATGTCCTTCATCTTTATTAGCTACGCCGTTTGCAATTGAATCACCAAACACACCACCTACTACTATCCAGTTATCACCAGAAGCTTTTAAGTTGGCACCAATTGCACGGTCAAATGCTGGTAAATATAAAGCACTTACCAATGAACGTTCAATAAACATAATATCGTTTGAGCTCTCTTCAAGCTCCATGCTCATGTTTTGTTTTTGATTGCCTACAGTAAATTCATATGGACCAATGCCGTGATACATTAAATTAACATCTTTTAAACTGGTATTATTTCCCGCAAAGTCGGTTTCAATTACATAGTCAAAATCATGGTAGGCTGTGCCGCTAAGAGACAAACGTGCACGACGAATTTCAGTGCCATCTACCGCTTCTTTGCCGCCTTTTAAAGTGTCGTTTTTGTGATTTGACCAATCGGCATGCATACGGCCGCCAATCTTCATGGAGAAGTCGCCATCATTACTTTTCACTTTTAGCCCAGCTTTACCAAACTCAACAGAGGCCATGCTTTTCTGTTTATTTTCTTGAGCCTCTTTTTCACCAGAACGGCCTCTCATCAGAAGCGCACCCTCCTCTTCGGTCAACACGCCTTTTGCAACCAAAGCATTCACAATATCATCGGTAGAATCAGCCATTGCACTGCCAGCAAAGCCAGCCAAGAATGCGGTTGAGAGCGCTGCAGCTACAAAGCCACATAATTTAATATTCATTTAAAATCCCCTGTTAGATAAAGTTACAATGTTTTTCAACAGGGCGAATTTTGAGATTTAAATATGACGATTTGATGACAAAGATCTAATTTGTCTAGGCTTGTGGTTATTTTGCAACAATAAAAAACGCCGAGCAATTTTCGTTACTCGGCGTAATAACCCATTGATTTAAATTAAAGTTTAATGCTGCATATTAATCTACTTTAATAGTTACCCAATCTTTACAGTTAACTTTCAGCGCGCATATGCGGGAATAAAATCACATCGCGAATACTCGGTGAATCGGTAATTAACATGACTAAACGGTCAATACCGATACCGCAACCGCCTGCTGGTGGCATGCCGTATTCCAGTGCGCGAATAAAATCGGCATCGTAATACATCGCTTCGGCATCGCCTGCTTCTTTGGCTTGCATTTGCGCCAGAAATCTGGCCGCTTGGTCTTCGGCATCGTTTAGCTCACTAAATCCATTCGCTATCTCACGGCCTGTAATAAACAACTCAAAACGTTCGGTGATTTCTGGATTTTTATCCGATGCGCGCGCTAACGGTGAAACTTCCACGGGATAATCGATAATATAAGTGGGTTGCCATAATTGGCTTTCGGCGGTTTCTTCAAACAATGCCAATTGCAATGCACCTAAACCTGCGTGGTCAAAAGGCTTACTGCCGTATTTGAGTATTTCTGCACGCAAAAAAGCCGCGTCGTTAAGCTGACTTAACGTATATTTTGGGGCAAATTTTTGAATTGCACCCACAATGGTTAAACGCTCGAACGGTTTACTTAAATCCACTTCTTTGCCGTCATAACTTAGTACCGCCGTTCCGCGCGCGGCTATCGCAGCGGCGCGAATACACTGCTCGGTAAAATCCATTAACCATTGATAATCGGTATAAGCCGCATAAAACTCCATCATGGTGAATTCTGGATTATGCCGAACACTCAAGCCTTCATTGCGGAAGTTACGGTTAATCTCAAACACGCGCTCAAATCCGCCCACTACCAAACGCTTTAAATACAGCTCTGGCGCGATACGCATAAACATTTGCATATCTAGCGTGTTGTGATGCGTAATAAACGGTTTGGCGGATGCGCCACCCGGAATAGGATGCAGCATTGGTGTTTCGACTTCTAAGAATTCATGTTGAATCATAAAGTTGCGAATGGCAGAAACCACTTTGCTACGCGCAATAAATGTGGCGCGCGTTTCTTCACTGGTAATTAAATCCACATAACGCTGGCGATATTTCACTTCTTGATCTTGCAAGCCGTGATATTTTTCTGGCAATGGACGCAGCGATTTTGTTAGCAATCTTAGCTCGGTCACGTGAATGGATAATTCACCTGTGCGCGTTTTAAATAAACGCCCGGTCGCGCCTAAAAAATCGCCCATATCCCAGCGCTTAAAGCTTTCATAAGCGGCTTCGCCCACTTCATCGCGTGCAATATACAGTTGAATACGGCCACTGGCATTTGGGCCACTGGCGTCTTGAATCGTGGCAAAACTGGCTTTACCCATCACGCGTTTTAACATCATGCGACCAGCGACAGTTGCCCAAATGCTTTGCGGATCTAACGTTTCTTTATCAAGTTCGCCATATTGCGCATGCAGCGCATCCGCTTTATGCAAAGGCTTAAAATCATTGGGAAATGCAATGCCTTGTTCGCGAATGGCTTTTAATTTTTCGCGGCGTTCTGCAATCACGTGGTTTTCGTCTACCACTGGCAAATTTGCATCATTTTTTTGGTTAACTTCACTCACACTTAAACTCCCTGCTTCAAACTGACTTGTATAAATGGGTCAAGGTCGCCATCCAGCACGCCTTGCGTATTGCCAATCTCAACATTGGTGCGTAAATCTTTGATGCGGCCTTGGTCTAATACATAAGACCGAATTTGATGTCCCCAACCGATATCGGTTTTGGCGTCTTCCAACGCTTGTTTGTCGGCGTTGCGCTTATTTAGTTCTAAGTTATACAGTGCGCCTTTCAACATATTCATGGCTTCTTCACGGTTACGGTGCTGGCTTCTGTCATTTTGGCATTGCACAACCGTGTTGGTGGGTAAATGCGTAATACGCACCGCTGAATCGGTCTTATTAATATGCTGGCCGCCTGCGCCGCTTGCGCGGTAGGTATCAATACGCAAATCGGCTGGATTAATATCAATTTCGATGGAATCGTCTACTTCGGGAAAAATTTGCACGCTGGCAAAGCTGGTGTGGCGCTTGGCGTTGCTGTCAAATGGCGATTTTCGTACTAAACGATGCACACCATTTTCGGTGCGCAAGGTGCCGTAAGCATAATCGCCAGTAATTTTAATCGATGCGCCTTTAATGCCCGCCACATCGCCATCGGATAATTCCAGCACTTCTACTTTAAAACCCTTACGTTCAGCGTAACGCAGATACATGCGCAACAACATATTGCACCAGTCTTGCGCCTCTGTGCCACCACTGCCCGATTGAAACTCAATAAAACAATTATTGGCATCTAGCTCGCCCGAAAACATGCGCCTAAATTCCATGGCAGCGATTTGCGTTTCAATCTGCTGCGTGTCTGAATCCACACTTAATAGCGTGTCGTCATCATTTTCTTCACGCGCCATGTCGAATAATTCTTGGCCGTCTTTTAAGCCATTCTCAAGGCTTTGCAAGTTGTGCACCACCAACTCGAGCATGCGTTTTTCTTTGCCTAATTTTTGCGCTTTTTCTGCGTTATCCCAAACTTTTGGGTCTTCTAATAAGCCATTTACTTCTTCTAATTTTTGCGACTTGTTTTCAAAGTCAAAGATACCCCCGAAGGGCGTGGTGGCGCGCACTTAAATCGCTTAAACGATTGGCAATAATATTGAGTTGTTCGGCTTCCATATTGGCTGGCTAATGACTAAAAAACAGCATTATACAGCAAAGACTTAACGCTTATTTAGCGGCAAAATTTACAATTTCACCGTCTTCTTTAGTAAATTCACCAAAGTGTGGATTTTCTAGAATGTCTAACACCAACTCTGATGGTCGACACAACTTAACGCCTTTTGCCGTAACGACAATTGGGCGATTGATTAAAATGGGATTTTGCAACATAGCATCCACCAAAACACTGTCGCTTAATGTTAAATCGGCCAAACCTAAATCCGCATATGGCGTACCTTTTTCACGCAATAAATCACGCGGCATACTATTCATTTGGGTGATTAGCTCAATCAACTTTTCACGGCTTGGCGGTGTTTTTAAATACTCAATGACTTCAGGCTCTATACCACTAGCGCGTATCATCGCCAAGGTATTGCGCGACGTGCCGCAGGCCGGATTGTGATAGATAGTGACCTTACACATGATGCTTTCATCAAATCTATACTGGTTAAAATTAGTGTTACTTTAAATCAGCATTACTTTAAATCAAAACAGTAAATCAAAATTTTAAATCAAAATGCGCTGTCATTTGGAGAATAAACAATTACAATTAAACTGATTTTTTGTCACACTACTGTCACAAAAGTTTTATAAATTGTTGATCAAGTTAAGTACACCATCTTTACAAACAGCGTGATTGTTGGGTACTGTTACTGTAATTTATTTTTTCTGGGGAATGAAATGCAAACCAAGTTTGTTCAAGTATTAAGCGTAGTGGCTGTTTTAGCGGCTACTTTCAATATTCAGTCATGCGTTGCTGCTGCTGATAAAATCATTAAAATTGACGGTTCAAGTACCGTTTACCCAATTACCGAAGCAGTTGCCGAAGAGTATCAAATTGCCACTAAAGTAAAAGTTACTGTGGGTATTTCGGGTACTGGCGGTGGTTTTAAAAAATTCTGCCGTGGCGAAACGGATATTTCTAACGCATCGCGCCCTATACTAAAAAAAGAGATGGATGCCTGTAAAGAAGCGGGCGTGCAATATATTGAGTTGCCTGTGGCTTATGATGGCTTAACGGTTGTGGTGAACAAAAATAATGATTTTGTGAAATCATTAACCGTTGAAGAGCTGAAAAAAATGTGGGAACCAGCAGCGCAAGGCAAGATTAAATCTTGGAAACAAATCAATCCTGCTTTCCCAGACACGCCACTTAAATTATTTGGCGCAGGTTCTGATTCTGGCACGTTTGATTATTTTACCGAAGCGATTGTTGGTAAGGCGAAATCCAGCCGTGGCGATTACACTGCATCCGAAGATGACAATGTGGTTGTGCAAGGCGTAGCCAGCGATAAAGGTTCTTTGGGTTATTTTGGTTTTGCTTATTTCGAAGAGAACCAAGACAAACTTAGAGCGATTCCAATTGTGGCTAAAAAAGGTGCGCCCGCTGTAATGCCTTCTTTTGAAAGCGTTAAAAACGGTACTTATCAACCATTGGCTCGCCCTATCTTCATTTACGTCAATGCCACTTCTGCGGCATTTAAGCCAGAAGTAAAAGCGTTTGTTGATTTCTACTTGGCCAATGCGCCAACTCTGGTTAAAGAAGTGAAGTACATTCCGTTGCCAGCCAATGAATATGCGGCGGTAACCAAACACTTTAAAGCATTAAAACCCGGCACAGGTTTTGGTGGTGAACCAGAAGTTGGTATTAAAATTGAAGAGTTATTAGCACGAATTAAATAACAACTTAAGCAATATTTAACAACTTAACCAATATTTTGGATTAAAAAAGGCGACTCAATGTCGCCTTTTTTATTTGCATTGCTTTGTATGTAAACATTACGCAAATAGCCTGTTTATACACTTGTATTTTTAATCCTAAATTCTGTTTAAACGGGTTTGGTCTGACCCGCTTTAACAAATTTGTCTTATATTTGTCACATTAATTCATTACAATACGGTTGTATAAAAACTTAAACGCCCCAACAATGACCACTGCACAGCACAACACTACGATTAGCCCGCGTTTAGCAAAAAATATCAAACGCAACGTGCGCGAACGCATGATTGAATTTGCGCTGATGTTGGCCGCGTTGTCTGCCGTACTCACTACTTTTGCCATTGTCGCTGTATTAATTATTGAATCGCTTTCATTTTTTAAACACGTTTCTATTATTGATTTTTTAACCGATACGCAATGGACGCCTTTGTTTGAAGACGCGCATTATGGCATCCTGCCTTTGGTTGCAGGCACGTTAACCACGTCAGCCATCGCCTTGTGCGTGGCGATTCCTCTCGGCACTATTGGCGCGATTTATTTATCTGAATTTGCATCGCACAGAGCGCGTGAGATTGTTAAACCGATACTGGAGCTTTTGGTGGGCGTGCCTACCGTGGTGTTCGGTTACTTTGCGCTGTTGTTTGTCACGCCATTATTGCAAAAAATATTCCCCGAATTACCGGGTTTTAATATGCTGGGCCCAGGTATCGTGATGGGCATTATGATTATTCCTTACATCAGTTCCGTGGCCGAAGATGCGATGCGCGCTGTGCCAATGAGCATGCGCGAAGGTAGCTACGCAATGGGCGCAACGCGCTTTCAAACCGCGGTTAAAGTCGTCACGCCTGCTGCCATTTCTGGCATTATCGCCGCCTACATTTTGGCTATCTCGCGCGCAGTGGGCGAAACCATGGTGGTGGCAGTTGCGGCTGGCCAGCAACCTAACTTAACCTTTAATCCGATGGAAAGCGCAGCCACGATTACCGCTTATATCGTGCAAGTGGCGCTGGGCGATTTGCCGCATGGCAGCATCGGTTATCAAAGTATTTTTGCGGCTGGTTTGGTGTTAATGCTCATGACCTTAACCTTTAATATATTGGGCCATATGGCACGCAAAAGATTCCGCGAAAATTATTAATGCATGCCGCCAATTAAAGCGAGAGCCACACAATAAATGACTGAATTAGCTAAAAAAACGCAAGCCAGCGTGCTGGATAACCTAGACAACGTGCGCGCGATGATTAAACGGCATAAGCGTAACGATATGCTATTTTCGATTGTAGGATTAATCGCGTTGATGATTGGTTTACTCACACTTTGCACTTTGTTTATCGATTTGGTGATGGATGGTTATCCGCGGTTTAATCTCGATTTTTTAAGTAACTTCCCATCACGTCGCGCGGAAAGAGCAGGCTTACTTTCCGCCTGGGTCGGTTCATTGTTGGTGATGACGGTCACGTTTTTAACCGCAGTGCCAATGGGTGTTGCGGCAGGTTTATATTTAGAAGAATATGCAAAAAAAGGCTGGCTTTCCGATTTGATTGAAATCAACGTTTCTAACTTAGCCGGTGTGCCATCGATTGTTTACGGCTTGTTAGCACTTGGGCTTTTTGTGTACGGTTTAGGATTGGGGCAAAGTGTGCTTACCGCAGGCTTAACACTAGGCCTACTCATTTTACCGATTGTGATTGTTTCTACCCGCGAATCCATCCGCGCTATTCCAATCGCCATTCGCGAAGCCGCCTATGCGGTAGGTGCCTCCAAATGGCAAGTGGTAAAAGACCATGTGCTTAAATATTCACAAGGTGGCATTTTAACGGGCGTCATTATCGGTATGGCGCGCGCGCTGGGCGAAACAGCACCAGTAATTACCATTGGCGCACTGACTTTTATTGCATTTTTACCGCCTTCGCCCATTTCTGAAACGCCGCCATTTATTAATTTTGATTGGTTAACTTCAGGTTTTACGGTATTACCCATTCAAATGTTTAACTGGCTGTCGCGTCCCGATCACGCTTTTCATATTAACGCAGCGGCAACTGGCGCTATTATTATCGTGGTGACATTGCTGATGAACGGCACGGCGATTTATTTGCGCTACCAAATACGTAAAAATATCAAATGGTAATCTTTTGTTGATATAACAAGGGATTCGATACAAAGTTAACGAAAAAATATAGGTTATTTATGGCTAATGTAACAACCCCCATTAAAGCAGAATCGCGTGATTTAAATTTTTTTTACAGCAACGGCATGCAAGCATTAAAAAACGTCAACATGCCTTTGTACGAAAATAAAATCACCGCATTAATTGGCCCATCTGGCTGCGGAAAATCCACTTTTTTACGCTGCTTTAACCGCATGCATGATTTGTATCCTGGCAATAAATATCAAGGTCAGATTGTGATGCAACCCGATAACACCAATATTTTAGAGCCAGGCGTTGACCCGATCGAAGTGCGCATGCGCATTAGCATGGTGTTTCAAAAACCCAATCCTTTTCCCAAATCGATTTACGAAAATGTGGCGTATGGCTTGCGTGTGCGTGGCGAAAAAAACAAACGCATTGTGGATGACAAAGTAGAAGAGGCGCTAAAAGGCGCGGCGATTTGGAGTGAAACCAAAGATCGCTTGCATGATTTAGCTTTTAATTTATCTGGCGGTCAGCAACAACGTTTGTGCATCGCGCGCGCACTGGCAACTGACCCAGAAATCATGCTGTTTGACGAACCGACTTCTGCGCTCGACCCGATTGCAACGGCCAATATTGAAGAGTTAATGAGTGAATTACGCAATAAACTGACGATTCTAGTGGTGACGCATAACATGCAGCAAGCCGCCCGCGTATCGGATTACACCGCGTATATGTATTTGGGTGAGCTGATTGAATATGGCGACACCGATATGATTTTTACCCGCCCGACCAGAAAAGAAACAGAAGATTATATTACAGGGAAATTTGGTTAATGCTGTATGTAGCATACGCAGTATTTATTCAACATTCAATTTAACAAAAAAAGCCAGCATTGCTGGCTTTTTTTGTTGTTAATATTTGCTCTTAAATCGCGCCAGTTAACACTTTAAATGCATCAAATATTGCCTTCATTTAAGTGTTAAGTCTGCTGAGTATTAAGCGAAACTGGCTTTTTATTTTCGCTAGCGTGAAAAACCAGCACGTTTTGGTAAAACTTAATCATGCGGTTTGCCTGCGTTGCGGCCGACCATTTTTGCTGCGCATAATCACGCGCCGCTTCGCCTAATTGCTGGCGACGTTGCGGGTTAATCAGCAAGCTATACACTTTTTGTACAAATACCGATTCATTTTCAATTGAAATTAAGGCGCCCTGACCTTCGATTAAAATTGACGCTGTACCTAATTCTGCAATCGCCACCACAGGCGTTGCTTGCGCCATGGCTTCTAAAATTACCAAACCCTGCGTTTCGCTTTTTGAAGCAAATACAAACACATCAGCCGCTTTGTAGCAGCTATTGAGTTCGGTATTGCGATCTAAATAGCCAATAAACTGCACATTATTGTCGATTCCATGCGTTTTAACCAATGCGCGTAAACTGGGCAATGCAGGGCCTTCACCGGTAATCACCAGCAACACTTCTGGCATCACTTCGCTTAATAGCTTAACCACCACCAACAAAAAACCAATGTTTTTCTCATGCGCCACACGGCCCACATATAGTAGCAATGGGCGTTCAGGTGCAATATCATGTTTCAGCTTAAACGCATCACCATCGGCAGCGCTAAAACTGTGCGCTTGTAAACCAGTTGCAATCACTTCTGACAGCGTATTGACGCCATAACTGCGCAACACATCTAGCATCGGTTGCGAAGGCGCGACAATTGCATCGACTTGATTACACTGATTTTTTGAGATTAATCTGGCTAATGCGCGCGCTGCAAATTGCGGAACCCATGGTAAATAGTGATGCAAATAATCTTCAAAAAAAGTGTGATATGTTTCGACCGCCGGAATTTTAAGTATTTTGGCCAATTTTAAGCCGGCATAATGCGCAACAAATGGCGTATGAATGTGCAGCACATCAAACTGCATGGTTTTCAATTCAGGCACTAATTTTAATATCTCGCCATAGCGCATTAATTTATCTTCAGGGTCAAAATAAATAGCGCGCGCAGGCACACGCGTAATCCACGCTTCATCATCGGTCGTCACGCCGTAATCGGGCGCAATTAAATGTACGCTATGACCCATTTTTTGTAATTGCTGGGTAAATGTTCTAATTGAGGTAGAAACGCCATTGACGCGTGGAAAGTAAACATCCGAAATAAGTAGTATATTCATTGAGTTAACCATAAAATTTGTAGTTTTATGTTAGCTTTAGATTGTGACGTTTTGATGAAAATATTAGCTTTTTAATAGTGGCGACCTACCGCACCGTTATCACTGGTTTGTTATTTATTTAACATTTACGCGCCACTAAACTATTGTTTAAGTAAAATTATCAAACCGAGATAGTTAAGTAAGCTTGCGCGATGCAATAGCCAATGCTCGCGCCAGCCAATACATCACTGGGATAATGCAATCCTAAAATCACGCGTGACATCGCAACCATTAAGGTAAATGGCAGCAGCAGCAAGGCTAAATCGGCATAATATTGCATGGCCACCACGCTAAACGCCACTGCATGCAACGTATGTCCAGACGGGAAACTAAAACGATCCAGCGGCGTGCCAACTACCCACACATCTTGTCGCACCTGAGAAGGACGCGGTCGATGCGTTTTCTGTTTAAGCCATTTGTAAATCAATGTGCCGGTTAAACCAGCGGCCAACATATGCAAAACTGGCTTAATGCCATCGGCTTGCTGTGTAGCTAAAATCGCCAGCATCAATCCGTACCAAAATACGCCATCGCCTAAACGGCTGATTAATCTAAACCAATCGCGAATGAGACGATATTGATTGCTGTGGCTGACCGTTACGCACAATGCGCTATCTAACGCATGCATGCGGTTTAGGTAAAAACGCATTTTGTTTGACATCATTTAGCCCTCATACACTTTTTCATGCTCATAGTGTAGTCAGTGCTTATGAACGATTGATGTCAGTTAAATGAAGATTTTTTGACCTAAATATAGGGTTAAGTTATTGATAAATAGCAATATTATTGATTATTGCGTTGCTTTTTTAACAACTTCTGCAATGCCTTGGGCCAGTTTTTGTACCAATGCACAATCTTGGCCTTCTACCATTACGCGGATTTTTGGTTCAGTGCCAGAAGCGCGTAACAGCACGCGGCCTGCATTTTTTAATTCTGCCTCGGCACTTTTAACAGCATCTTGAAGTTGAGGTGTGTTGAGGTCTAATTTTGCTTGGTTTGCTTTAGGCTGATAAGTTACATTGATTAACACTTGCGGATACAAACGCAAACTAGCACCCATTTCGGCCAGCGTTTTGCCGCTTTCGGTCAGCGCATGCAGCACTTGCAAGGCGGCAATAATCGCGTCGCCACTGCTGTGTTTATCTAGCGTTAAAATATGGCCAGAATTTTCGCCGCCCAATTTCCAGTTTTTTTCATTTAATAATTCCAGCACATAACGATCGCCCACATTGGCGCGTGCAAAAGGTATTTGATGTTTTTGCAACGCGTGTTCCAGCGCCAAATTGGTCATCAACGTGCCTGCAACGCCACCTTTTAACTTACCTTTAGCGTATAAACCCAATGCAATAATATACAAAAGCTGGTCGCCATCTAGCAAATTGCCAAGGCTATCCACCATCATCACCCGATCGCCATCGCCATCAAAAGCGATGCCTAAATCCGCCTGATGCTCCACAACCGCTTTTTGCAAGGCTTGCGGATGCGTAGAGCCGACTTGCTCGTTGATATTTAAGCCATCGGGTTGATTGCCGATCGCAATCACTTCTGCACCAAGTTCATGAAACACGTCTGGCGCCACATGATAAGTTGCGCCATGCGCGCAATCCAGCACGATTTTTAAGCCGCGCAAATCCATATTGCTGGGAAACGTACTTTTACAAAATTCCACATAGCGCCCAGCGGCGTCATCAATGCGGCGCGCTTTGCCTAATTTGGCCGATTCCATCACTTGCATTGGTTTGTCCAATTCCGCTTCAATCGCGTGTTCAATCTCATCGGGTAATTTGGCACCTAAACTGGAGAAAAATTTAATGCCGTTATCGTAATAAGGATTATGAGAAGCTGAAATTACAATGCCTGCCTGCGCGCGTAGCGCGCGCGTTAAATAAGCCACAGCAGGAGTGGGCATTGGGCCTGTTAGCAATATGTCTACACCGGCAGCCGACAAACCTGCTTCCAGTGCGGCTTCCAGCATATATCCCGAAATGCGTGTGTCTTTGCCGATTAATACTGCTGGGCGTGCACCTTTTGCCAAATTGCCAGCACGGTTTGCCAAAACGCGGCCAGCAGCGTAGCCTAAGCGCATCACAAAGTCAGGCGTAATGGGATGTTCGCCCACTTTTCCACGAATGCCATCGGTGCCGAAATATTGTTTACTCATAGGATTTACTCTTATCTTTATTGCCATTAATGTGGATTAAGTGCGTTGTAATTATTGCTGGATTGCCGTAACTACCTTGACTGCTTCTACGGTTGCCTTAACGTCATGTACACGCAATATTTTAGCACCAACCATTGCCGATATCACCGATGCCGCCACGCTGGCATACAATCTTGCGTCTATATCGTTGCCTGTCACTTGGCCTGCACTTAATTGGCCAAGAACTGATTTACGCGACAAGCCCACCAGCAAAGGCTGGCCTAGTGATGCAAAACTGGCAAGATGCTGAATTAGCGTAATATTATGTGCGCGCGTTTTGCCAAATCCAAAGCCTGGGTCAAGCACAATACGATTTTTTGTAATGCCCGCGGCTTCACACAAGCTCAGCCGCTGCTGCAAAAATGCTTTTACCTCGCTCACAACATCGTTATATTGCGGATTCACTTGCATGGTCTGTGGCGTGCCTTGCATATGCATCAGGCACACGCCAGCATTGGTGGATGCCACAATATGCACTGCATTTTCCTCTTGTAACGCACGCACATCGTTCACAATACTAGCGCCTGCACCAATTGCTGCCTGCATCATTAGCGGCTTATAAGTATCAATAGAAATTGGAATGTTAACTTGGCTTACAAGAGCTTCTATAACAGGAATAACGCGGTCTAATTCTTGCTGCAAGCTCACTGGCGTGGCGTTTGGGCGGGTAGATTCACCGCCAATATCCAGAATATCCGCACCTTCTTGCATCAGCTTTAAAGCATGCTCAACCGCTAAATTGGTCTGCTCGAATTTTCCACCATCCGAAAATGAATCAGGCGTGACATTCACAATCCCCATTACATGAGGACGATTGAGATTAAGCTGAAATTTTCCGCAGTTAAAAAGCATTATTTAAATAGGTCATAATAAAAAGGGCTGGAACGAATCCAGCCCTATTTTAACACCACTTATGTTTGCGTATTAATGGATACTTAACACTGTTTTTAGATGGAATACTTATTCATTTTTTGCAGTAGGCTGTGGCACTGGCGTTACCGTATTACCAGAAGAACCACCGCCACTATCGCTTGGCTTAACTTTTGGCTGACGTGGTTTAGGTGCACGCACGGGAAGACTGGCCATAATATCGTTAATTTGATCGGCATCGATGGTTTCAAATTCCATCAAGGCAGCCGTCATCGCTTCTACTTTATCGCGATTATCTTCTAGCAACTTGCGCGCAATCGCGTATTGCTCATCCAAAATACGACGGATTTCCGCATCGACTTTTTGTTGCGTGGCTTCGGATATGGTTTTTGAACTCATATTACCGAAAAACGAATCTTGCTCGCTACCGGCATAAACCATAGTACCTAACGCATCACTCATGCCGTATTTAGTCACCATATCGCGCGCTAATTTAGTCGCACGCTCAAAGTCGTTGCTGGCTCCTGTACTCATTTGATGCATAAAAATTTCTTCAGAAATACGGCCGCCGAACAAAATCGAAATTTCTTCCAGCATCTTGTCTTTATAGTTACTAATGCGGTCAAATTCAGGCAGTTGCCAGGTTAAACCCAGCGCCCAGCCACGCGGCATAATCGTCACTTTATGCACAGGGTCCGCTTTTGGTAATAACTTAGCCACAACCGCATGACCACTTTCGTGATACGCGGTATTGCGACGTTCTTCTTCACGCATTACCATCGATTTACGCTCAGGGCCCATGTAGATTTTGTCTTTTGCATCTTCAAAATCTTCCATATCTACCGTGCGTTTGCTGCGACGTGCGGCAAATAAAGCGGCCTCATTCACCAAATTGGCTAAATCGGCACCGCTAAATCCAGGTGTACCACGCGCAATAATGTCCGCTTTCACGTCTGGGTCGATTGGCACTTTTCTCATGTGAACAAGTAAAATTTGTTCGCGACCTTTAATATCTGGCAAACCAACCATCACTTGACGGTCAAAACGACCTGGACGTAACAATGCCTTATCCAATACGTCGGCACGGTTTGTTGCCGCAATAATAATCACGCCAGAGCTAGCTTCAAAACCATCCATTTCCACCAATAATTGATTCAATGTTTGTTCACGCTCATCATTACCGCCACCAGTACCAGCACCACGACTGCGGCCTACTGCATCAATTTCATCAATAAAGATGATGCAAGGCGAGTTTTTCTTAGCGGTTTCAAACATATCGCGTACGCGCGCTGCACCCACACCAACAAACATTTCTACGAAATCAGAACCTGAAATTGAAAAGAATGGTACTTTTGCTTCACCCGCAATGGCACGGGCTAGCAAGGTTTTACCGGTGCCAGGTGGGCCCACAAGCAAGACACCACGCGGAATACGGCCGCCGAGTTTCTGGAATTTGGTCGGCTCTTTTAAAAAGTCGACTAATTCAGTCACTTCTTCCTTGGCTTCATCGCAACCCGCCACATCGGCAAAAGTCGTTTGATTGGAACTTTCGTCTAATTGACGCGCTTTGCTTTTACCAAATGAAAATGGGCCGCCGCCTTTACCGCCGCCTTGCATTTGACGCATAAAGAATATCCACACACCAATTAGTAAAATCATCGGAAACCATGACATGAAAATTTCCAGCAACACAGAACGTTGTTGTTCTGGCTTGGCTTCAACCACCACGTTGTATTTAAGCAGGTCATTCACCATCCACAAATCATTCGGCGCATAAGTGCTAAATTCTTTGCCATCTTGCGTTTTGCCATGCACCACACGGCCATCAATCTGCACCTTGGCAATGCGGCCATCTTTCACTTCCTGCATAAACTGTGAATACACCATTTGGCTGTCTGGCTTATTTTGACCACCAAATTGATTGAAGACCATCATTAATACAAGTGCCACAGACAACCAAATTGCGATACTTTTTGCGATATTGTTCACGTGCCCATTCCTTAAAAATTGGGAGTTAATAACTTATTTTAAACTAATTCAACTACGTTGCATTGTTAATTTTGTTAACGGTATGCTGAGCCTAATTTTTTCTTAGGGCTTTTTATTCATGCCCAATAAATACACTTCACTACTGCGGTCACGCGATGCTTTTGGTTTTCGCGTGACTACTTTAACAAACTGTAATCGCATGTTTTTAACGATCTCTTCAAAACCTGAACCGATAAAAACTTTGACTAGAAAATGTCCGTCTGGTTTCAACCATACCGAACTAAACGCGAGCGCTAACTCGGTTAAATAAGCAGAGCCAGCTAAATCAACATCTTTAATACCACTTATATTGGGTGCCATATCGGCGATTACAAGGTCTACTTTTTTACCATTTAATGTATTTTCTAATTCTTTTAAGACGGCATCTTCCCTAAAATCACCTTGAATAAATGTCACACCTGCAATCGCTGGCATCTCTAAAATATCCAACGCAATCACATTGCCCTGACCTTTTAAACGCTGCACAACGACTTGCGACCAGCTGCCAGGTGTTGAGCCTAAATCTACAACCGTCATGCCCGGCTTAATTAATTTATCTTTATCGTCTATCTCGATTAACTTATAAGCGGCGCGCGCACGATAGCCTTCTTTTTGTGCGCGCTTCACAAACTCATCATTTAAATGCTCTTGCATCCAAGCTTTACTGGTTCGCGTAGGTTTCAAAGTATGCGTGTTTCCAAATTAATACTGCCTGTTCATGATAAAATATTGCATTATTTAAAAGGCTTACAAATGAAACTCAACACCAAACAAATCGCGCATTTACGCGGCTTAGCACACAGCTTAAACCCTGTTGTCATGATAGGCAACAACGGCCTGACTGAAAGCGTTTTGAAGGAAGTTGAGCTTAACTTGAATGCGCACGAATTGATTAAAGTGCAAGTGGCGGGTGATGATCGCGATGCGCGCAAAACTTTATACGCAGAAATCTGCAGCAAAACCAATGCAATTGCAGTGCATCATATTGGTAAACAATTGGTCTTTTATCGCGCCAGTGAAACGGTTAAAGAAAAAGCGAAAATCGTGATTCCTAAGCTTTAATTGGCAGTTTAATTGTTAGCAGCTTAAGTTGATTTTAAGCTGATTGATTTTAAAGCTTGCTTGTTTTAAAGCGATAGCACAGAAAAGTTAACACTTTATTTGCATTAACTATCTAACTTTCAATACCAGCACAAATCCTAATAAACACTCCATCAAATAAGCCACGCTGGCTACGCCGTGCCAGTTTCTGAATCTGCTGGCAAAAACGCTTTGCATGACATCGTTAGGCAAAGCGGCATTTTTAAGCTGGGCCAATACTGGCTGTATGCCGAAATGCCCAGCCAATACTAAAAGCAACATCACCAGCACCGCCCAAAAAAAGCCTTGTTTTAGTGCGCTGGTGCCGTAATCTATCAGGCGTTGCATCAGCAAGTAAACTGCGCTTACCATGCCGATGTAGCTAACAATAGTGAATAATCGCCCTGCTAAACTGCCCGCCAATTGCTTGTCGTGCAATGTATCAAATAACACATAAGCACTAAAACCAGTTGTCCAGAGTGCACCAACCCATAATGTGACCACAATCAGATTTAAACGAAATAACATGGGTTTTAATGATCCAAGGTTTTTATATAGATTTTTAAATCAACACTTATATATTATGATTAATATAAAGCACAACTCATATTAAAGTACATTTTGATATAAAGCACATCTAGATATAAAGTACGTCTAGCACTTCATATTCTTTAATGCCGCCTGGCGCTGTGACTTCTGCCACATCGCCTGCCGATTTGCCAATCAATGCACGTGCAATTGGCGAACCGACTGAAATCTTTCCGCCTTTGATATCCGCTTCATCTTCGCCTACAATTTGATAGGTTTTATTATCGCCAGAATCACAATCTTCAATATTCACGGTTGCACCAAATACCACGCGGCCTTCAGCGTTTAGCGTAGCGGGGTCAATCACTTGCAAATTGGATAATTTCGATTCGAGTTCAGCAATACGGCCTTCAATAAAACTTTGCTTTTCTTTGGCGGCTTCGTATTCTGCATTTTCAGATAAATCGCCTTGTGCGCGCGCCTCTGCAATTGCCTGAATCACACTGGGACGATCAATGCTACGCAGACGTAGCAATTCTTCTTTAAGCAATCCTGCGCCTTTGATGGTAACGGGAATTTGATTTAATGCCATACTTGTATAACCTTCTAAGAACCTTAACTAAAAAAATAAACCACACTCGACAGAGCGTGGTTTAAAAATATAAAAACTTAATATTACACCAATATTGAGACTTTTGTATTGAGATTTTTGAACTCAATGATGGATGTTTAAATCAATTTTTTGTGCAAATCCTGCAGTGACTCTACATTCAACTCTTGCATATGCGCCATACCAATGCATGCTGCCTTTGCACCTGCCAGCGTTGTGTAATAAGTGACTTTGTTCTGCAAAGCACTACGGCGAATCTCATAAGAATCGGCGACTGCTTTTTTGTCTTCGGTCACATTCACAATAAAATTGATCTCATTGTTTTTAATCATATCAACGATGTGCGGACGACCTTCTGCCACTTTGTTCACAGGCGCAACTGTTAAGCCATGCTCAACCAAAACTTTAGCTGTACCTTTGGTCGCCACCAGCGTAAAGCCCAGCTTAGCTAAGTCTTGCGAGATATCCACCACTTTTTGATGATCTTCATTGCGCACGCTGATAAAAGCGCGACCGCCTTTAGGTAGCTTGGCCGATGCGCCCAATTGCGCTTTGACAAACGCTTCGGCAAACGTTGCGCCCACGCCCATCACTTCGCCAGTGGATTTCATTTCGGGGCCCAAAATGGTATCAACGCCAGGAAATTTAATAAACGGAAACACCGCTTCTTTAACCGAAAAATACGGTGGAATTACCTCTTTAGTAACGCCTTGCGCTTTTAAACTTTGGCCCGCCATACAGCGTGCGGCGATTTTAGCAAGCTGCAAGCCGCAAGCTTTAGATACAAACGGCACAGTACGCGATGCACGTGGGTTCACTTCTAGCACATAAACGGTGCTGATTTGATTAACTGTTTGAATGGCAAACTGCACATTCATCAAGCCTTTAACGCCCAATGCTTTGGCCATTTGCACGGTTTGCACCCGCAGCACATCTTGCAGTTCTTCGCTCAAACTATAAGGTGGTAATGAGCAGGCAGAATCACCAGAATGCACACCAGCCTGCTCAACGTGCTGCATGATGCCGCCAATTAGCACCTCTTCACCATCGCAAACCGCATCCACATCAATTTCCAGTGCGTCATTTAAAAAGCGATCCAACAATACGGGCGATTCGTTCGACACCTTCACCGCTTCACGCATATAACGTTCTAGCTGGCTTTGCTCATGCACGATTTCCATCGCTCGACCACCTAAAACATAGCTTGGGCGTACAACTAGCGGATAGCCGATTTCTTCAGCCGCAATCAATGCTGCTTCTGGCGTACGCGCGGTGCGATTTGGTGGCTGTTTTAAACCAAGCTCATGCAACATTTGCTGAAAACGTTCGCGATCTTCCGCTCTGTCAATCGCATCTGGCGTAGTCCCAATAATCGGCACACCAGCTTTTTCTAAATCGCGCGCTAATTTAAGTGGCGTTTGACCGCCATATTGCACAATCACGCCAACTGGTTTTTCGATATGCACGATTTCCAGCACGTCTTCCAACGTGACTGGCTCAAAATATAAACGGTCTGAAGTATCGTAATCGGTAGAAACCGTTTCAGGATTACAGTTAACCATGATGGTTTCATAACCGTCTTCGCGCATGGCAAATGCGGCGTGCACACAACAATAATCAAACTCAATACCTTGTCCGATACGATTCGGCCCGCCGCCCAGCACCATGATTTTTTTCTTACTGGTCGGCTGCGCTTCGCATTCTTCTTCGTAGCTGGAATACATATAGGCGGTATCGGTTGCAAATTCTGCCGCGCAAGTATCGACGCGTTTGTACACGGGGCGAATATTGTGCGCTTGACGATAGGCGCGCACTGCATGCTGACCAGTCGACAGCAATGTGGCCAAACGTCTATCTGAAAAGCCGCGTCGCTTTAATTGAAACAAGGCATCACGATCTAAATCGGCAATTTGCTTACCAGTTAACGCTGTTTCACGGTCAATAATGTCTTTGATTTGCGCTAAAAACCATGGGTCAATTTTTGAAATATTAAAAATATCTTCGTTGCTCACACCAAGACGCATGGCATCAGCCACGTACCAGATACGCTCAGGGCCTGGCTCACCCATTTCTTTGGTGATGCGATCCATATCGGTTGAAATAGAATCTAGGCCATCGACGCCGACTTCCAAACCGCGCAGTGCTTTTTGAAAGGATTCTTGAAAGGTACGGCCAATCGCCATCACTTCGCCGACCGATTTCATTTGCGTGGTTAAACGCGAATCCGCTTGTGGGAATTTTTCGAAGGCGAAACGCGGTATTTTGGTCACCACGTAATCAATACTCGGTTCAAACGATGCAGGCGTTTGGCCGCCAGTAATATCGTTCTTTAATTCATCCAATGTATAACCAACCGCCAATTTAGCCGCTACTTTAGCAATCGGGAAACCCGTGGCTTTTGAAGCCAAGGCAGATGAACGCGATACACGCGGATTCATCTCAATCACAATCATGCGGCCAGTGTCAGGATCAATGGCAAACTGCACATTTGAACCGCCCGTATCAACGCCAATTTCGCGTAACACAGCCAAGCTGGCATTACGCATAATTTGATACTCTTTATCGGTTAAGGTTTGCGCAGGTGCCACCGTGATACTGTCGCCAGTATGCACCCCCATTGGGTCTAAGTTCTCAATCGAGCAAATGATGATGCAGTTATCCGCTTTGTCGCGCACCACTTCCATCTCGTACTCTTTCCAGCCCAGCATCGATTCTTCAATCAATAATTCTTTGGTGGGCGATGCATCCAAGCCACGCTCACAAATGGTGATGAATTCTTCACGATTATAAGCAATGCCACCGCCACTGCCGCCCATGGTAAATGAGGGGCGGATAATGGCTGGATATCCAATGCTGCCCTGCACTTGCAGGGCTTCTTCCATGGAGTGTGCAATACTGGAACGCGCAGAATCAAGGCCAATTTTGGTCATGGCTTCTTTGAATTTTTGGCGATCCTCGGCTTTATCAATCGCTTCTTTACTCGCACCAATCAGCTCAACATTGTATTTGGCTAATACACCGTGTTTATCTAAATCCAGTGCGCAATTCAGTGCAGTTTGCCCGCCCATGGTTGGTAACAGTGCGTCGGGCTTTTCTTTGGCGATGATTTTTTCGACCACTTGCCAAGTAATTGGCTCAATATAAGTCGCATCGGCCATTTCTGGGTCGGTCATAATGGTGGCAGGATTAGAGTTAACCAAAATCACGCGGTAACCTTCTTCACGCAACGCTTTACAAGCCTGCGCGCCAGAATAGTCAAACTCACACGCCTGCCCAATTACAATCGGGCCCGCGCCTATGATTAATATACTTTTAATATCCGTGCGCTTAGCCATTAAGCTGTTTCCTTTTTCTGCATAAGCACTATAAATTGGTCAAACAATTCGTTCATTTCGTGCGGCCCCGGGCCTGCTTCTGGATGGCCTTGAAAGCTAAAAGCGGGTTTATCGGTGCGGGCGATGCCTTGCAAACTGCCATCGAATAATGAGATGTGCGTCACTTTAATATTGCTTGGCAGCGTATTTTGATCTGCCGCAAAACCGTGATTTTGGCTAGTGATAAACACACGCTTGGTTTCCACGTCTTGCACAGGATGATTAGCGCCGTGATGGCCAAATTTCATTTTGACGGTTTTAGCGCCACTGGCCAAAGCCAATAATTGGTGACCCAAACAAATACCGAAGGTCGGAATGCCCGAATCGACCAATGTTTTAATGGCCTTAATCGCGTAATCGCAAGGCTCTGGGTCGCCAGGGCCGTTGGATAAAAAGATACCATCTGGTTGGTAACTTAACGCTTGTTCAGCCGTAAATTGTGCTGGCAAAACGGTGACTTTACAGCCGCGTGAAACCAGCATGCGCAATATATTTTGCTTAACACCATAATCGAAAGCGACGACATGGAATTTTTGCGCTGGCGCGTCTACATGAAACTGTTGCGCAGGCGCAGCTACGTCAATCTTAGCATTTGCAGAGTTAGCATAACCTTTACCCAAAGCCCATTCGCCATCAGTAAATTCATACGCTGTTTTACAGCTCACCACTTTAGCCAAATCCATGCCTGTTAAACCGGGAAAGCTTCTCGCTAAAGTTAACGCTTTTTCTATAGCAGAATCTAGGTTATCAATTTCGCCCGCCAAAATACAGCCAGCCTGCGCGCCTTTTTCACGTAAAAGTCGGGTTAATTTGCGTGTGTCGATATCGGCAATCGCCACCACATTATTAGCGACTAAGTATTCAGATAAAGTTTGTGTGCTGCGGAAATTGGATGCTAGCAGCGGCAAATCGCGGATGATTAAACCAGCGGCGTACACTTTATTCGATTCAACGTCTTCAGGGTTTGTACCTGTATTGCCGATGTGCGGATAAGTGAGTGTGACGATTTGTTCGGCGTAAGAAGGATCGGTGAGAATTTCTTGATAGCCAGTCATGGCGGTATTAAATACCACTTCGCCGACAGTATGACCAGAAGCGCCAATTGAAATGCCTTTAAAAACAGTCCCATCTGCTAACACTAAAACCGCTGGAATTGTTTTTGACACCTTAAAGCTCCTTAATTGCGCTATCGTAAACTAGACTACGTATAATTTCGAACACACCTTTGCGTAGATGTGCAAAACGGGAAAAGCTTTATAAACTCTTCCCGTTTCAGAATTGACGCATTATAGCCGAAAATCGCAATTGCCTCAAGTTCAGCCTGCATGATTTGCTCACAAATGCTAACTTGAAGTGCAGTTTCAGTATGCGCACTATCAGCGCATTCTGACAATAAGTTAAGCAATATGCCGATGGGATTATGTGCTGTTTAAGTTTTAAATAGCGTCACAGCGGTAAACGTACTTAACACATTATTTAAAGGAAATTATCATGAATTGGGATCAAGTTGAAGGAAACTGGAAACAATTAAAAGGCAGCGTTAAACAAAAGTGGGGTCAATTAACCGACGATCATCTTGATGTTATCGCAGGCAAGCGTGATCAACTGGCAGGCAAAATTCAAGAGGCTTATGGCGTTAGCCATGAAGAAGCCGAAAAACAGATTTCAGACTGGCAAGATTCGCATAACAAATAAGTAAGGTTATATTTCAGCACAAACATAACAGTTTGTGCTGTTTTTGTTTTTTTTGCTGTGTTTGTATGCAGAACATCAGCGTTAAATTTGCTGACTTAAGCATTTACATACAACAACAATGCATCCGTTAATTTGCATCGTTAACTAAAATAACTCATTAAAAAAGGGAAACAACATGTCATCCATCATCGGTTTACTCATCCTGATATTAGATATATTCGCCATCATCAAAATCATTCAAAGTTCAGCTTCGGGCGGCGAAAAAATATTGTGGATTCTTGGCGTATTAATCTTCCCGGTTGTGGGTTTGATTGTATGGTATTTTGCTGGACCAGGTGGCAAAAAGGTTTAATCGTAAGTCTTTCTTAAAAATCAACAGAATAAAAACTAATCTAGGAGATTGAGATGCATGTTAGCTTTGAGCAAGCGCAACAAATTATTGATAAAGCGGTAGAAAAATCAGCACAAATCGGCGTTAAAATGTGTATCGCAGTGCTGGATTCTGGCGGTCATTTAAAAAGCTTTACCCGCATGGACGATGCCTGGGTTGGCAGTATCGACATCGCCATTAAAAAAGCAAAAACCGCCTGTTATTTTGCCATGCCGTCTGGCGAAATCGGCAAATTATCACAACCAGGCTCACCACTTTTTAGCATTGAGCATTCCAATGACGGCTTAATCACATTTCCTGGCGGCCTGCCAATTGTCGATAACGAAGGCATTTTAATCGGTGCGATTGGCGTGAGTGGCGATACGGTGGAAAATGATCATATCGTGGCGCAAGCGGGCGTGAAGGTTGCTGGCGTTTGCGATGTGCCTAAACATCCATGGCGTACTTAGATTTACTTGCTTTTTAAATTTTGCTAGACTTTGCTGAGTTTGAGCGTCAACCTATTTAATCATTAATTTAAGCTAATAGTTAACAATAAAGCTGCATTTATCCAGCTTTATTGTTTTGGACTTAACCACTTTTTTGATGCAAATTTTAACGCAGACTTAACACGTCTTGCATATCAAACAATCCAGTATTGTACGCATGTAAATATTTTGCCGCGCGCAAAGCACCTTGCGCAAAAGTCGCGCGACTACTGGCTTTATGCGTTAGCTCTACACGCTCACCGATACCTGCAAAAACGACAGTATGGTCGCCCACCACATCGCCACCGCGTAAAGTGGCAAAGCCAATTTTTCCCGCCTCGCGCTCGCCTGTAACGCCTTCGCGTGTATAAATAGCGCAATCTTTTAATGCAACGCCCAAACCTTGTGCAGCCGCTTCGCCCAGCCGCAATGCGGTGCCAGATGGTGCATCCACTTTATGCCGATGATGCATTTCCAATACTTCGATGTCATAACCATCGTTGAGCACTTTTGCCGCTTGTTGAACCAAATTAATCAGCAACGTCACACCCACACTCATATTTGGCGCAAAAACGATGGCGATTTCTGTTGCGGCCGCTGCAATTAACGCTTTTTGCTCTGGGGTAAAACCTGTTGTACCAATTACGTGTTTTACATGCGCTTTTTTGCAAGCCTGCAAATACTGCAATGTCGCTTCTGGGCGGGTAAAATCAATCAGCACATCCGCATCTTGTAATGCCGCCTCAATATCAACGCTGATTTTTACGCCCGTATTTTGACCAAACTGCTCACCCGCGTCGCGGCCAATTTGCGGGCTGTCAGCGCGATCTAGTGCGGCATGCAATTGCAATTTACTATCCGCAAAAATAGCTTCCAGTAGTGCAAGACCCATCCTGCCAGTTACGCCAGCAATCACCACTTTAGTTTTGACGTCAATCATTTCTTTAATCATCGGTAAATAGTTTTTTAAAAGCCAATCTTTTCTAGCATGCGTTCAAAATATCCAGGCTCTTCTTCAGGCGGCAAATTTTCTTGTGTTTTATTTGTGTTAACTACTGGCTTTGCAGTCGCTTTAGAATCGTTTTGTGGCGCTGGTGTATTCTCTAATTCTTTAGTATGTAACTCTCGCTCCATTCTAAAAATAAAGCGATCTTCCTGATTAACCTCGCCTGGCGCTGGTGCAGGAGTTGTTTGCGCCTCAGGCGTTGGCGTCTGTTTAACCGTGTCAGCAGCAGGCGCAATTTCAATTGGTACCGCTAACATGGATGGCGCTTCGGTATCCGTTACCGCAGAATCTGTTACTGTATTATCTGTAGCGGCAGCTTCTGGCACAGTTTCAGGCACAACAACTGGTGAAGTTTGTTTTGATGATTCACTTGGTTTTGCTTTGGTTGTTGATTTAGGCTTAACTAGTTCTGCTGGCGCAACGGGCTTAACCACTTCTGTCTCTCTACTTTTCCAGAACTTCAGGTTCTCCAAAAGACCTTCTTTGGGTGCCGTTTTTTTTGCGTTGGCTGATTCTGTCGACAAAGTAACCGCACCTGTGTCTGCGCCTTGCGTACCTTGGGGCACCACATCGCCCCGTACACGGGATAGTAACTCTTTTTCAAAATCCAAAATCACCCGACGTTGCTCAATCACCTTGCCCGCTTGCCGCATCTGATAAAAATAATCCCAGCGATTGGTGTGAAAACTATCAATCACCAGCGGCGTACCCATAATAAACTTCACTTGCGATTTGGTCATACCAGGGCGCAATTGCAGTAACATTTTCGATGTCACCACATTACCTTGCTGAATATCCAGTTTAAAAGGTTTAATCACAGGCACGCTAGAGCCGCAGCCAACAATGAATGTGCTAATGGCGATTAAAAATAGGAACAATAAACTGCGCATGGTTTTATGCATGGGTAAAGACTTATTACTAAATTGGCGTTAATATACCACGATGGCCAACAGCCTAAAACACCAAATTTTCATCTTACCAATATTGAGTACCTAATCATGCACGATCAAAAAGACTTAAGAAACGCTGGATTAAAAGCAACCTTGCCACGTTTAAAAATTTTAGAGCTGTTTGAAAAAAGCAAAGAACGGCATTTATCCGCAGAAGATGTGTATAAAATATTAATCACCACGGGTGAAGATGTTGGTTTAGCGACCGTCTATCGTGTGCTGACTCAGTTCGAAGAAGCGGGCTTGTTGTCACGTCATCATTTTGAAAGCGGCAAGGCGGTTTTCGAGATCAATGAAGGCACGCATCACGATCATATCGTGTGCGTTAAATGCGGGCGCGTTGAAGAGTTTTACGATGAGGAAATTGAGAAGCGTCAGCAGCAAGCAGCTGAATCGCGCGGCTTTAAAATGCAGGAACATTCACTAATGATTTATGGCATTTGCGCACAACAGCCTTGCGGCAAAAAAAAATAAATAATCCCTCTGCTTGAGCTGTAAATACGCTTGTCAGTCGATTTAACGGTAGACGCGTTGCATATTAGATTAGTACTTATTAAAACAGTATTTGTTAAACCAGTGCTTTAATTAAACCAGTACTTTAATTAGATGATTACTTTGGAGTACATTACGATGAAAAAATATGCATCGCTAGCAATAGCGCTGGTAATCAGTCTAAGTATTTCTGCCTGCGGCACCAATCCTGTTACCAAGAAAAAAGAGTTTCAATTCGTCTCGCAAGAGAAAGAAATTGCGATTGGCAAAGAAAATTACTCGCCTGCGCGCCAATCGCAAGGCGGAGACTACATTGTCGACCCCGAATTAACCGCGTATGTGCAGGATATTGGCAAACGCTTAGGCGCGGTTTCTGATCGACCAGAATTACCGTACGAATTTGTGGTATTAAACGACTCCGTACCCAATGCCTGGGCAATGCCAGGTGGCAAAATCGCCTTTAACCGTGGTTTATTATATGAATTAAATAACGAGGCAGAACTAGCAGCGGTAATGGGTCACGAAATTGTGCACGCCGCCGCACGCCACGGTGCAAAAAGTATGGAACGCGGTATCTTGTTGCAAGGCGCGATGATTGCCGTCGGTATTGGTGCGCAAAACAGCAACTATGGCAACTTAATCGTAGGCGGCTCGCAGCTTGGTGCGCAGCTGGCTACTAGTAAATATGGACGCGATGCAGAATCGGAAGCTGATTTATATGGCATGCAATACATGAAAAAAGCGGGTTACGACCCAACCGCAGCAGTTACCTTGCAAGAAACTTTTGTACGATTGAGCAAAGACCGTAAAAGTGATTTTATTACTGGTTTATTTGCCAGCCATCCGCCTTCGCAGGAACGTGTGGATGCCAACAAAGCCACACTGACCAAAATAGGCGCAGGTGGTAATCTGGGCAAAGAAATGTATGCGCAAAAAGTGGGCAAAGTTAAAACCACGCAAGCCGCTTACAAAGCCTATGACGATGGCGTAAAAGCACTCGCCAAAAAAGATATTGTCACCGCCACTAAATTGGCGCAGCAAGCGATTGCGGGCGAGCCGCGCGAAGCCAGGTTTCAAGAGCTATTGGGCGACATTGCGTTAACAGAAAAGAAATCTCAGGAAGCACTTAACTATTACGATAAAGCCATTAAATTGCAGCCCGATTATTTTAAGCCGCACGTACAAAGCGGCATTGCGCTGTTTAATATGGGTAAAAAAAATGAAGCCGAGCTTTACTTAAAGCGCGCCAATGAATTATTACCGACCGCACCAGGCCACGCGCTATTAGGGCAAATTGCAGAACAGCGCGGCCAAACCGATGTGGCATTGCAACATTATCAAATGGCAGCAAGTTCTAATTCAGATATTGGCAAAGAAGCAGGCGCCCGTGCCATGCGTATTGATTTACCGCGCAATCCGGCGAAATATATCCAATCTGGCGTACAAGCGGACAATACGGGTAATTTATATGCGGTGGTACAAAATCCTACCTCAGTGCCTATTGGTCGCGTACAAGTGCGCGTGGTGAAATACGATGCACAAGCAGGTCGTGCGGTTGGTCAAAGTCAAGCCATGATTATTAATGGCGTTGCGCCAGGCAAGCAAAATAAAATTACCATTGGTGAACGCATTCAAGCAGCACAAGAAGTGAATTTATATAAAGTGGTGGTTGAAGCCGCCGAATTAGCAAAATAACACCGCTTACATTTAGGGTAATAAAAATAATGAACAAATAGATTGAGTGTGCATAATATAATTTATACTCAATTTAACAACCTGCCTGAATACAACATTTGGTTCTTATGTACTTTGACGAAGGCGACAAAATCAAATTTCAGCTTGTACCCAACCTTTGATATTCGGGCAATGGTTAGCTGTTAATATGCCCAATCCATCTATCAAGCGTTACATGCTAAATCGCGCCCCTTATGATACAAATTGGGCTGATATACATTGGGCGTCACAAGACACATTTGATTAGCGCTACTACTTTACATGTCAAAAGCACGCCTCATTGCACTGACCTTGCTAGCCATGATTGCCTTTGCGGGTAATTCACTGCTCTGTAGGCTGGCACTTAAACACAGCAGTATAGATGCAGCCAGCTTCACGACGATTCGATTGCTTTCGGGATCTGTGATGCTTTTGATGCTGCTACGAATAAGAGGTGGCGCGCACAGCGGCAAGGGCAATTGGTGGTCAGCATTGCTACTGTTTGTTTATGCAGCGGGATTTTCTTTCGCTTATGTGACCTTGCCCACAGCAATTGGGGCGCTACTGCTTTTTGCGGCTGTTCAGGCAACAATGATCAGTTATGTCACTTGGGCTGGCGAACGGTTGTTGGGGCTAAGACTTGCAGGCCTTCTGCTCGCTTTGGGAGGGCTTGCCGGTCTATTGCTACCAAGTCTCTCGACACCACCACTTTACGAATCCCTATTGATGCTGGCTGCTGGTGTCGCATGGGGGGCTTATTCTATTCGCGGGAAAGGCACAGGCGACCCCACTAAGGTTACAGCAGGTAATTTCATGCGCGCAACTCTTATCACCGCAGCGTTGAGTGCGCTCATGTGGAGCGACATCTCTATGGATAACGCAGGGTTTTGGTATGCAGTTTCGTCGGGCGCATTGGCTTCCGGAATAGGCTATGCCATTTGGTATACCGTATTACCTGCGTTAAGTGTCGCCAACGCGGCATCAGTGCAGCTAAGCGTTCCGGTCATCGCAGCGTTGGCTGGTCTTGTTTTTCTCGGTGAAACCATCAGCCTGCGCTTAGCTTTGGCCTCGGTGGCGATTCTTGGTGGAATCGCGCTGGTAATCCTAAATAAAGAACATCCTAAGGCAACCTAATCTGTCCCTTAACAAAAACGTAAGTGATAGAGGCCACTTGAAATTGCTATTATCGTCTTGGGTGGCACTTTTAAAAATCGCCCATTGAGCAATGCATAACTGATAGTTATTTAACTATCATCCATCCTAATATAACGGAACACATGAGCACAACTTGCCATAGTTCAGAGGTTAGCCCATTTAAAAGCGAAGAAACCATGCAAATAAGCTATCTTCAATCTACCCATTACTTAGCATTTTTTGCGTGAATGAACGCTTCGTCTGCATAAGCAGACGAGCTGATTCAATTTGAAATAAAGGAGAACCAGCTTATTTTGTGAATAAAGTGCAAAACTCAGAACTGACACTAAAACGTGGGGTTACTGACCAATTAGAGATGCATACACTGGGTCACCCTTTATGGATTAAAACCAACATTAGCGCTGGCAAAAATAACGCCTACGCAAGCGGCATTAACGGCAACGGAGCTGACCGTGGCAAGATTACACTCGTGGTGCCTGTCGATGCACCTGCGGTTTTGTTTTATAACTGCCAATACCATATTGTGATAAACGTCAAAATCAATATTATTGATTAATTAAGTTAAATCTTTAGCATCTCTGTTGCATGCTGACGTGTTGTTTCGGTAATTTGAATCCCACCCAACATTCGCGCGATTTCTTCTATGCGCTCATTAGCACTTAATATTTGAATTCGACTTAAAGTGGCGCCATTTGTTTGGGCTTTGCTCACCTGCAAATGCTGCGCCGCAAGTGAGGCCACTTGGGGCAAATGCGTAATGACCAATACTTGGCGCTCTGCACCTAATTGTTTGAGTAACTGCCCAACCACCTCTGCCACGCCACCGCCGATGCCTACATCAACTTCATCAAAAATCATGCAATCTACATTTTTAGTATTGACGCTGCCTTGGCCTGCGCTTTGGCCTTCGCCAATAGAGCTTAAAGCTAAAGTCACATGCAGTGCCAAGCTGATGCGCGATAACTCACCGCCTGAAGCGATCTTATTTAATGGTCGCGGCTCAACGCCTGCGTGGCCTGCTACCATAAATTCTACTGTTTCTAAACCGTTCACTGACGGTTCACACATTTGTAAAAGCACTTCAAATTGGCCACCACTTAATGATAAACGCTGCATTTCTGCACTGATTTTTTGACTTAATTTTTTAGCTGCACGCAGACGTTGTTGGCTTAAAGTTTGAGCAGATATATGGTACGCAGTTAAGGCTTCCAACTCTTGTTTTGCCAGCGTCCCGTCATTGGCAAAACTTTCTAGCTCTGCCATGCGCATTTGACAAGTGGCCAATAAATCGTCCAACTCTTCTGGCCGCGCACGATATTTGCGTGCAGCGTTATGCACGGCCTGAATACGATTTTCCACCTCAATTAACCTTGCCGGGTCTAATTCAGCTTTTTGTAAATAGCGGTTTAGCCCGCGGCTGGCTTCTTCCAATTGTATCAACGCAGAATCGACGCCATCAGCCGCCTCTTTTAATTGCGCATCGAACTCGGTTAATGTGCCTAATTTTTGCTGTACCTGTGTCAGCATTGCGCTCACATTGACATCGTTTTCATCCAATAACGCAATGCAAGCCTCTAAACCCGTTAACAAACTAGCACCATTGGCCAGTCGATGGTGTTCAAGTTGAATGTCTTGCCAATCGTCTAAGCTAAAATTCAGTTGCTGTAACTCGCGCGTTTTGTCGCGTAACTCAGCCAATTCATTGGCATAAACCGCTGCATTTTTTTCTACTTTTAGGCGTTGCACCTTCAAGCCATGCCAGGTTTTATAATGCTTAGCCACTTGGTTGGCCAACTCTGAACTAAACGCAAAGTCATCTAAAATTTGCCTTTGCATGCTTGGTTTAAGCAAGGAATGATGCGCATTTTGGCTGTAAATATCCACCAAAAACTCACCCAACTCTTTCATTTGATTAATCGTGGCTGAAGCACCATTAATAAACCCGCGGCTACGACCATCGGCATATATCACCCGTCGCAGCATTAATGCATCATCAACTGCAATTTCATTTTCACTTAACCAGTTTTTTGCAGCAATATTTTCAGCAATCGAAAAAGTCGCGCTGATATCGGCTTTATCGGTGTCTGCACGCGCAATCAAGCCGTCATTTCGCGCGCCTAGCGCTAGCGATAGCGCATCGATAAGAATAGATTTACCCGCACCCGTTTCGCCAGTAAGCGTGGTAAAGCCGCTTGCAAACTCTAAATCGAGCGTGTCTACAATAATAAAATCGCGAATGGAAAGTGCTTGTAACATAGGTTTAATAACTTAGAGTAATGTGTCTATTTTTAGCAAAAATATTAGCCCCAGTTGAGCTTGTTGCGCAACATCTCAAAATAACAATAGTCGTTAGGATGCAGCAATTTCACTTGTTTTTCCGCGCGCTTTACTAAAACCCGATCACCACTTTCTAGCACCACTTGAAACTGTCCGTCGTAGCTTAATTGCCCATCATCGGTTTGCACGATTGCAATTTGAATCGAGCTAGAACTGTTGACTGCAATTGGACGATTACTTAGGGTATGCGGGCTAACAGGCACAATCGCAATTGCCTCTAAACTGGGATGCAAAATAGGGCCGCCTGCGCTTAACGCATACGCTGTCGTGCCGGTTGGTGTACTCAAAATTAAGCCATCTGCGCGTTGTTTGTGTACAAATTTTCCATTAATTTCAACTGCAATCTCAATTAAACGCAGTCCGCCTTTAATCACCACATCATTAAACGCTAAGCCTTGATGAATGGTTTTGCCACCGCGCAATACTTTTGCATTTAATAACATACGCGATTCTATTTGGTAGTTATTGGATAAAATTTTATCCACCGCATTGAGCATTTTTTCTGCACGCAAATCGGTTAAGAACCCAAAGCGACCGCGATTAATGCCAACCAGCGGAATATTGTCATCAATCAGGTTTCTGGCCACGCTCAACATAGTACCATCGCCGCCCATCACAATTGCTAAATCGACTTTACTGCCAATTTTTGATAAAGGGGCCGTTTTAAAACCCGACAATTCTGCATGTTGAGCCGTGTTTTCTTCTATCCACACTTCAATTTTTTTGGCTTTTAAATGCCGCGCCAAATCCGCCAAATCCGTCTGCATTTGCTGCAAGGCATTTTGATTCATGTACTTGCCGATAATGGCGATCGATTTAAACAGTTGCGTCATCTCACTATTAAATCATAGATAGGGTATTTGAAAAAGTGAGCCTATAAAAATACTCGCAAAAAAGCATCCATTAATTTTTAAGCTAATTAAAACTGAACTTCAGTTGCCAAATGTTCACAAGCAAGTCTTTAAATAAGGCAAAATGACAACATATTTTTAACAATACTGTTGATATCGTATTAACCTGTAAATATTGTGGACAAGCGCGCGCAAATCTTATTAAAAACTCTGGTTGAACATTACATCAGTGATGGTCAGCCGATTGGTTCGCGCACATTATTGCAGCATTCTGGCTTAGATGTTAGCCCAGCGACCATTCGCAATGTGATGAGCGATTTGGAACATTTGGGTTTTATCGCCAGCCCGCACACGTCAAGTGGGCGCATTCCAACGCAAAAAGGTTATCGATTATTTGTCGATTCATTATTAACGGTGCAACCGCTAGAAACTCACGCGATTGCGCAATTAAAAAGCGGTTTAAATTCGCCTAATCAAAGTGAATTGATTAACAGCGCGGCCGATATGCTATCGCAATTGACGCAATTTGCAGGCGTGGTGATGATTCCAAAACGGCAACGGGTTGCGTTTAAGCATTTGGAATTTTTACCGCTGACTGAAAAACGTATTCTGGTGATTATTGTGACCAGCGATGGCAATGTGCAAAACCGTATTATTTTGTCTGAAAAACCTTATTCAGGCAGCGAGTTAACCCAAGCCAGCAACTACTTTAATGCGCATTTTGCTGGCCAAACTTTTGATGAAGTGCACATTAAATTGCATGCCGAATTGCAACAAATGCAATCGGATATGAATAAACTAATGAGTGCCGCATTAGAAGCTAGTAATAAAGCCGCCGATAATAATGGCGTAGTAATTGCGGGCGAACGCAATTTACTGCAAGTGGACGAGCTATCGACTAATGTGAATAGCCTGCGCAAACTGTTTGAGATATTTGAGCGACGCACTAGCTTAATGCAATTGCTAGATAACAGCCAACGCGCAGAAGGCATTCAAATTTTCATTGGCAACGAAAGTGGCTACTTGCCGCTGGATGAGTGCAGCATGGTCACCGCGCCGTATGAGGCAGATGGCCAAGTGGTTGGCACTTTAGGCGTGATTGGCCCGACCAGAATGGCTTACGAACGCGTGATTCCGATTGTGGATGTGACCGCAAAACTGCTGTCGAATGCCTTATCAAGTAATTAAACTTAACATGCAGTTCGGAAACGTTATTTGCGCTTTTTTGATGCAAAAAATGCGCTAACTTAATGCATTTTAATACCAATTAATGGCTTTCAATCCGCTTGCGCTACATTGCTAATAGCTATTGACGCAGGTTTAATCTAAAATTGGGCAATGGCTTACTACAACCCCGAACCACCTTTCAATCATGGCGATCAACTTAAAGTCGGCATTTTAATTGCCAACTTAGGTACGCCAGATGCGGCAACTTCTAGCGCGTTACGGCGCTATTTAAATCAATTTTTAATGGATAAACGTGTGGTTGAGATTCCGCGCTTTATTTGGTGGTTTATATTAAATGGCATTATTTTGGTGATTCGCCCCAAAAAATCGGCCGCTAAATACGCGCAAGTGTGGACGCCGCAAGGCTCGCCTTTACTAGTACACGCGCAAAAACAAATGCAATTATTGCGTGGTTTTTTGGCACAAAAAGTAAAGTCCCCTTTTGCGGTTGAGCTGGGCATGAGTTACGGTAACCCCAGCATGAAAGATGCGATTGAAAAACTCAAAGCCCAGCATTGCGATCGTATTTTGGTGTTTCCGCTATTTCCGCAATATGCTGCCAGCAGCACAGCCGCCGTGTTTGACGCGGTGTGGAACGTGTTACTCAAGATGCGCAATGTGCCCGCGGTGCGCACTGTTCGCAGCTATCACGATCATCCTGCCTATATTGCGGCGCTGGCACAAAGTATTCTGGCTTATTGGCAAATAAACGGCAAGCCAAGCAAGTTGGTGATGAGCTTTCATGGTGTGCCAAAAGTACATTTAACCAAAGGCGACCCTTACCACTGCGCTTGCCACAAAACTGGCCGTTTATTAGCGGAGGCGCTGGGTTTAAGTACAGAAGATTATGTAATCGCATTTCAATCGCGCTTTGGTAAGCAAGAATGGCTAAAACCCTATTTAGCAAACACGTTAGAAACTTTAGGCACAGCAAAAACTAAACGTATCGATGTAATTTGCCCAGGTTTTAGCTCTGATTGCCTGGAAACATTGGAAGAAATTGCCATGGAAGGCAAAGAGATTTTTACCCATGCGGGCGGCGGCGAATATCACTACATTCCTGCGTTAAATGAACATGACGATTGGATTCACGCGATGACGGAAATTGCGCTGGAAAACCTGCAAGGCTGGGTTTCTGCTGATTGGGACAGCGCACAGGCGAAAAAAGACAACGAAATGTGCAAATTAAGCGCGCAGGCTTTGGGCGCTAAACAATAAGCGTTATACTTTCACCTTTGAGTGGATAGTGGCGCAACGATGATCATAATCACAGGCGGTGCAGGCATGATTGGCAGTGTAATCGCCTGGCACCTCAACCAAAAATTAGGTCGCAATGACTTGGTTATTGTCGACCACATTACCCATGAAGCGCAATGGCAAAATCTTGTGCATCGCCAATATGTGGAATACTTGGACAAAGATCAGCTATTTGATTATTTAGATGCTAACGAAGAAGATACCGACATTGATGCGGTCATCCATATGGGCGCCATTAGCGCCACCATAGAACGCGATTTTAATAAACTAGTAGAAGCCAATATCCACTACAGCCAAGATTTGTGGGGCTGGTGTGCGCAGCATGCAGTGCCGTTTTTTTATGCCAGTTCCGCCGCAACCTATGGCGATGGGTCCAACGGTTATGATGACGTAAGCATTGCTAAATTGCGCCCACTGAATGCGTATGGCTATTCAAAACATTTTTTTGATCAATGGGCGTTGCGTCAACAAGCTGAAAACGCGCCACAGCCGCCAGCATGGGCAGGCTTTAAGTTTTTTAATGTGTATGGCCCCAACGAATATCACAAAGAACGCATGGCCAGCGTTGCTTTTCACACATTTAATCAGGTTAAGTCAACTGGTAGTATGAAGTTATTTAAAGGTACAAAAGCCGGTATTGCCGATGGCGAGCAAATGCGTGATTTTGTTTATGTAAAAGATTGTGCCAACATCATTGCGTATTTTCTCAATAGCGCGGTAGTGGACAAAAAGCCGTGCGAAAACGGTATTTACAATATTGGCACAGGTCAAGCACGCAGTTTTAAAGATTTAGCCACTGCTGTCATTGTCAATATGGGCATCAAACCAGTGATTGAATACATTGATATGCCAATCGACTTGCAAGGTAGATACCAATACTTTACCGAAGCCAATATGCAAAAATTGCGTGCTATTGGCTACACAATACCAATGACCAGCTTAGAAGAAGCGGTAAAAGATTATGTGCAAAATTACTTGATGCAAGCAGATGCATATTGTTAAAGCCAAAAATTTAAGGGTAATAAATGATGAATTATATTGACTACCTCAAAGGTGAACATGCGGCTCATATGGCCATGTTTGATCTGTTAGAACCGTTGTTTCCGCTCATTAGTGAAGTCGGCATTAATATGCAAAACTGCATCAAAAATGGTGGCAAAATTTTGATTATGGGCAATGGCGGCAGCGCCGCCGATAGCCAGCATATTGCAGCAGAAATTGTCGGGCGCTTTAAAAAAGAACGCAAAGGTATGCCAGCGATTGCGTTAACTACGGATACCTCTATCTTAACTTCGGTTGGCAACGATTATGGTTACGATTATATTTTTGCGCGCCAAATTGAAGCGCTGTGCCGCCCAGAAGACTTAGTGATTGGCATAACAACCAGCGGCAATAGTGCCAACGTAGTGCGCGCGATGGAAGCGGCAAAAGAAATTGGCGCAACCACGGTTGGCTTAACAGGCGGCAGCGGCGGCAAATTAAATGCACTATGCGATTTTAATTTAATCATGCCGTCTGCAGTTACGGCGCGCATTCAAGAAGCGCATATTTTTGTGGGTCATTCGCTCTGCGAAATTCTAGAATCTTGATCAATATGCAGGAAAATTCCATTGATCCAATCGCATTAGAAGCAGCCGTTAAGCAATTTGGGCATAATAAACAGCATGCGTTAGTGATCGGCGATGTAATGTTAGACCGCTATTTAATTGGCGCTGTCGGTCGTATTTCGCCAGAAGCACCTGTGCCGATTGTGTTGCTGAATCAGCAAAACGAGCGCGCTGGTGGCGCGGCCAATGTGGCGGCAAATTTGTCGTTGCTCGGCATTAAAACCCACATTATTGGTTGTGTTGGCGATGATAATGAAGGCGCGACTTTGCTTAAATTATTAGCGCAAATGAATATAGATGCAAACGGCATCTATGTTTCCACTAACCGCCCTACCATTGCCAAAACACGCATCTTAAGTGGCCACCAACAGATGTTGCGGCTGGATCAAGAAAGCGGCGCAGTGTTTAATAACACTGAAAATACCGGTTTAATGGCAGCCATCCAACAGCAATTAGCCTTAAAACCTGGCGTCGTGATTTTATCGGATTATGCAAAAGGCTTACTCAGCGAAACCACCTGTCAGGCGATTATTTCACAATGCAAATCGATGAATATTGCCGTATTGGTTGATCCAAAAGGCCGCGATTACCGCAAATATAGTGGCGCTACCGCATTGACGCCAAACAAAAAAGAAACGGCCGAGGCGTGTAATACGGCCATGGATGATGACAATTTAATTCACAAAGCCAGCCAACTTAAGCAACAATTAAACTTAAGTTTTTTAGCGGTAACCCGTGGCGAAGAAGGTATTACACTCATAGACGACTCAACGCATCATTTGCCTGCTATCGCCAAACAAGTATTTGATGTTTCTGGCGCGGGCGACACCGTGATTGCAACATTGGCGGCTGGTTTGATGCATGGATTAAGCCCGCTAACCAGCTTGCAATTAGCCAACATTGCGGCAGCCGTAGTGGTTGGCAAAGTTGGCACCGTGCCGATTTCGCAATTAGATTTATTACAAGCACTTGCCAGCCAGCAAAGTAGCGAGCAAGCGCATAAAATTTGCGACTTAAACCAGTTAACGGCCAAAGTGGAAGTTTGGAAGCAGCAAAATCAAACAATCGTTTTTACCAACGGTTGTTTTGATTTGTTGCATGCGGGCCATGTGACATACTTAGAAGCCGCAAAGAAGCGTGGAGATAAATTGATATTAGGCTTAAATACCGATCGCTCGGTGAGTGCGATTAAAGGCCCAACGCGACCAGTTGTGCACGAGAATGACCGCGCGCGCGTGTTGGCTGCACTGGAAAGTGTGGATGCGGTAATTTTGTTTGATGAAGATACGCCACTTAATTTGATTAATGCCATCAAGCCTAATGTGATTGCCAAAGGTAGTGATTACACTTCAGAGCAAGTTGTAGGTGGCAAAGAAGTGCAAAGTTGGGGTGGCGAAATCGCGCTGATCGATTTAGTTGCAGGCAAAAGTACCAGCAATATCATCAGTAAACTCAATACTTAACCGATGCAAAAGGCCAAAATCTTAAACGCTAAGATTTTAGTCATAGGCCCCGCGTGGGTAGGTGATATGGTATTGGCGCAAAGTCTATTTAAAACGCTTAAAGCAAACCAGCCCAATTGCATCATCGATGTTGCTGCGCCTGCGTGGACTTTACCGTTATTAGACCGGATGCCAGAAGTTAACGGCAAAATTGCATTAACTTTTAAGCATGGTGAGCTGGCTTTTTGGCAACGTATTGCGTTTGGCAAAAGTTTAAAAAACCAAGAGTACACGCAAGCGATTATCCTCACTAATTCATTCAAATCGGCGCTACTCCCTTGGGCAGCTGGCATTCAAAAACGCACCAGTTTTTTAGGTGAAATGCGCTATGGTTTGATTAACGATATTCGTGCTTTAGATAAAATCAAACTCAAAAAAACGGTTGAGCGCTTTGTTAGTTTAGGGCTTGAAAAAGAGCAAAAATTAGCAGAAAGCTTGCCAATTCCTCAACTTATCTCTGATAAATCTAATGCGTTAGCTGTTTTAAAAAAACTAGGCATGCCTGAACCAACTGTAAAAATTCTAGGGCTATGCCCAGGCGCAGAATTCGGCGAAGCCAAGCGCTGGCCTGCCGAATATTATGCAGAAGTGGCTAATGCCGCGTTGCAACAAGGCTGGCAAGTTTGGCTAATTGGCTCGGATAAAGACTTACCTGTGACCAATAAAATCAATCAGTTAACACGAAATAACTGCCAAAATTTAGGTGGCAAAACCACATTGGGTGATGCCATCGATTTGATGGCTTTATGCGATACTGTGGTAAGCAATGACTCGGGTTTGATGCATGTGGCAGCGGCACTTAATATAAAATTAATCGCTATTTTCGGCTCATCCGACCCTTATCACACGCCACCGATGAGCACAAAAGCGGTGATTAAATATTTAGGTATATCATGCAGCCCATGTTTTCAGAGAACATGTCCTTTGCAACATTTTAATTGCATGAAAAATATCAATGCCAACCAAATTACCAAGTTAATTAATTGGGAAAATAACTAATCATGCGTCGCATAAAACTACTTCAATTACAGCCAGATTTTAATGTAAGAAGCGATAATGCTGCCGATTTAGCAGAACAGATCCTGATTGGTTTGCCATCCGGCCAGTTTGAAGTAACATCCGCTTATTTATCTGGCAGACCGGCAAATGGCCAGCCTGCTTCGGTTGCTGCCAAAAGCCATTATTTTGATATTCCCACTGATAATTTGAATGGCATGCGTATTCAAGCGCTTTGGAAAGTTTTCTGGTTCTGCAAAAAAAATAAATTTGACGCCATTATTTGCAACCGATTTAAAACCGTCAGTGTTTTATTACTACTCAATAAAATATTACGCATACCTTTATGCATCGGCATTTCACACATCACGGACGAATATCGCCGACCTTACAGAAGATGGCAAGTTAACACCTTTGCCGACAAAAATTGGCAATTTATTGGTGTATCCGATGCGGTTAAAGACTCTATGCTAAAACACGGCAAAGGTTTTACCATTGCCAACACGCACGCAATAGTCAATGGAATAGACGCTGAAGGAGTCGAGGCAAGACTGCTCACAAAAGAAACTTCTCGGCATCGGTTAAATCTGCCCGCCAATGCCACAATTATCGGAGCGATTGGACGATTAGCCAGTTCTAAAGGCCATACTTATCTGATTGAAGCACTTGCAAATCTGAAAAATAAATATCCTGACGCACATATAGGCATTATCGGTGTTGGTGATGAGAAGTTAAATCTTAAGGCCAAAGCACATGCAGTTGGCCTTGAGGGTAGAGTACATTTATTGGGCTTTGTCGAAAACGCCATTCAATATGTGAAAGGTTTTGATATATGGACGATGCCTTCTGTGCGTGAAGGATTGGGATTGGCACTGCTTGAAGGTATGGCAGGAAGACTTCCTGTCATCGCGTCAGATCTGCCCGCAATGAAGCCACTTATTGATGGTGCGCAAGGGTTAAAGGTTAAACCAAAAAGTGTGGAAGATTTAACCAAAGCACTGGATACTTACCTTTCCATGAGCCCTGCAGAAAGACTGTTGCAGGGTGAAAATGCTTATCATTATGTTAAAACACATCATAATATAATCGATTATAGAGAAAAATACAGGCACTTTATTTTGAGCCATTTGCGAGTGGATTGACTTGTTAAAAATTCACTTTTTAAACTCCAATAGCTACAAAATAGCCGCCATATCATTTTGGTTTTTAAGCTATTTTTTATTTTCGCATACCCAGCACGTCATTAATCTTTGTTATGTGTTTTTACTAATTCCTACGCTATTAACCATCCGCTTCGATGAGTTAAAAAAATATTGTTCCATTAAGTTGGTTTTAGTGTTAATTGCTTACTTAATCACTACTATCGCAGCTGCCTACCATTCCGGCAGTCCTGCATCTCAAGCTATCTATTGTTTTGTCATTTTTTTATTTTACTTAACGGTATTTCGCCTGCCAAACCTTAACGTTGGGCAAGAAAATAAGCTGGCTTGGGCTTGGTTTTTAATCGTACTCTTTTACGCCATCTTTAACTTATTTCTATCATGGAAATCGGGCATATGGCATTTTGGTGAGAGGCTAATAACATTTTCAGCATTTATTGATAACCCCATTTATGTCGCCGATTTACTCACTATTGGCTTAGCAATGATTAGTTTTGTCTCTATAAAATCGGGGAAATTTGCAAGTTTAGCTCTGGCGCATGTCATCACATTGTCCATGGGTTTAATCATTTTACAATCTAGAAGTATGCTACCAGTTTGGTTAGTGATCTGTTTACTAACATTATTGACAGGCTTTTATCAGATTTTCTACAAACATTCCAAGAGCAGTTTTTTGTGGCTTTTTGTCCCCGCTATCTTGCTGGCTTATATATTACTCTCTGATACTGGTTCTGCCATTTTGGCCCGCGCAGATAGCTATCGTTTTGAGATATGGCAAGGCTATATCCAAAAAACCATAGAATGTGGCATTGTATTCGGCTGTGGTATGCAAGATGGCATACATTACATTGCACGTGATGGCATCCCTATGGCACATGCGCATAATATTTTTGTAGCTAATTTTGCAAAAACGGGGCTGTTAGGTACGGTGTTGTTACTCACCTTAATTGTAAGTGCCTTATTTTATGGCTTTAAAAAAAACCAACTGGCAGCTTGGGTTCTGATTGCCGGAGTGACCGCATTGCTATTCGACGGAAGTTCACTGATCAAGAGCCCGAATGAAAGATGGATCTTCATCCATCTACCTTTGGCTTATTTAATTAAAAAAATGGTTGAAGAGCAGCAGATTCTAACTGGAAAAAAAATCAATAGCCTTTAGCCAAGTAATGCATAAAGCAATTATCTAATTGCACTCAAAGCCAAACTCTGTGATTGAAAATGACTGATTACACGGTTGGGCAAATGTAGTATAGCCGTTTTTCGCCCATAGTTTTTTCCAACTGTAAAAATGAAAATACAGGAACTCCAGATTTTCATTGATATCATTTGTAAGTACGCCATTATCCCAAGTCCATTTTTTTGGAAACTGATAACTGCCGTCAAGCCAAGGAATGCGAGCATTGGGCGTGCTGTAAGCTTCAATAAATTCTGCCCTTTTTAACCACGGGTCAAACATTGCAGCCAACTTTTTGATTAATTCAGGTGAATTCTTATGCCTTAAAAATAGTTTACTGAAATCTTTTTCATCTATAGCAAAATGTTGCTGTTGGGTAAATTTATGCTGCCAATACGGTATTTTTTGAAAGGCAAGTTTTAAATCTGCACAGTTGCGAATAAGGCAAAGATGACCAGAAGTTCTAGTTTGATGATTGGAATAAACATCTTTGTGAGCCAGTCTGTCATCGGTTAAAAACCTGCGGATGTTGCCATAAATTAAATCGATATCACCATAGCCCCAAAAATCGTAATTGCTTAAATCGTCCTCATGCAGTAAGCCATATGCAGGCCTAATATCGCACAGTTTATAGGCATTTAATGGCGTGAAATCTATTGCTAATTTAGCAGAAACAAATTGGCAATAATCATGATAAGAAATAGGTTTAATCTCAATATTCGGCGGGCAATCATTAATCCATCCGCAATCGGTATAAATCAGCCAATTGACTGTGGGGTTAAATCGACAGCTTTCAATAAAAAAATGAATCCAGAATGGCCACCGACCAAAATATGTAATGACAATACATATTGACGGGCTTGAACTAGTCATTTTTATTTATTTAATACGCTCGATGTGTTGATTATTTTCATAAACTGCTCTTTGCCAATTGCATCTGAAAATTGCATTTTTAGCTTAGCGAGCGCAGCTATATTTTTGTGAGTGCTGGCTATATTGATCATTTTCGATGCTAACTGTTCAACATCTCCAAACTTGAATAATTCGCCAGCACCTTGCACCACTTCTGCCCCGCCACCACAATCACTGCAAATGATAGGCAATTCTGCCGCCATGGCTTCTAATAAAACCATGCCAAATGGTTCGTTGTCGGATGTTAATACAAACACATCGAATGCATTGAAATATTGTTTTGCATTGGCTACGTTACCTAAAAACAGCACGCTATTTTCCACAGCCAACGTTTTTGCCAGATATTTTAGTTCCTGCTCCATTGGCCCTGCGCCGATAATTACCAGTAGGTTATGCCCTCTTAATTTGGGCAATGCTTTGGCAAAGGCTTTAATCAAAGTTAATTGATCTTTATCGTGATGCAATCGACCCACATTGCCAAAAATATTGGCGTCTAATGGCAGATTGAGTGCTTGTCTAGCAGACTTTCGAGGTAGCAACTGGGCTTGTACATTTGTAATGTCGATGCGGTTATACAAGGTTTGTATGCGTTCACTTGGCCAGTTGCTTAAATCGCGCCGCAAATCATCTCGCACGGCATTAGATACGCCCAACATTATAATACGCGTTTGATACCAATCAACTAACAGGCGACGCGTCCAGCGGCTGTAATCGTTATAGTTGTGATGTACGCTGACAACAGGCAACTGCGTCGCCAGCAACGCCACATAAGTAGACTTAACGCGATGCGCAATGCAAAAATGAAATAGCTTTTTTTTGGTAATAGCGCGGATTTTTAGAATAGCACCCAGCTTTAAACCGCCAATATCACGGCTTTTGTAACCTAAAAAAATCACTTCATCTGATGCACTACCGTCAACTACTGTTTGGCTATATTCGCCCTGCAAATAAACGGTGGTCACTTGATAATTAGTCTGCTTAAATAGCGCAGCATATTGCCGCGCACAATCTAAAAAAGGCGGATAGTAGCTGTGGCAAATTTGTAAAACGTGCAATTTCATATTGCCTTAAATTTGATAAAATACACGATACCAATCAATAAATCTTGCCACACCCGCCTGTAAAGAGGTGATGGGCTTAAATCCAACCCAAGCTTGCAATGCGCTTGTATCGGCAAAAGTGGCTTTTACATCGCCTGCCTGCATCGGTAAAAATTGTTTTTGGGCTTTTATACCCATCGCGTTTTCTAGTAAAGCAATAAAATCCAGTAGCTTTTCTGGTTGATTATTACCAATATTAAACAGGCGATAAGGTGCGTCTGTATTGGCCTGCAGGCTTGCTGTTGCTGGCTTATCTAGCACACGAATCACACCCTCTACAATGTCATCAATATAGGTAAAATCGCGCTGCATATCACCATGATTAAATACCTTAATTGGCTTGTTATTCAAAATGGCATCTGCGAATAAAAAGGGTGACATATCTGGCCTACCCCATGGTCCGTAGACGGTAAAAAAACGCAGTCCGGTCGTAGGCAAACCATATAAATGACTATAAGTATGCGCCATCAGCTCGTTTGTTTTTTTGGTGGCCGCATATAAACTCACCGGGCAATCCACAGCATCAGTTTCTGCAAAGGGCAATTTGGTATTGCCGCCATACACGCTAGACGAGCTGGCATACACCAGATGCCGCGGTTTAACGGCTCGGCAACCTTCTAAAACATTGGTGAAAGCAACGATATTACTGCTGATATAAGCATGCGGATTTTGCAGTGAGTAGCGCACGCCTGCCTGTGCTGCCAGATGAATAACAGCCTCTGGTTTAGTATGTATAAACAAACTGGCGGTTGGCGATTCCTCTGCTAAATCCAGCTTAATAAATTTAAAGTTGTCTGAATTGGTATGTGCATAAATTGAATCTAGTCTTGCCTGCTTAAGCTTAACGTCATAATAATCATTTAGACTATCCACGCCAATAACCGTATCACCGCGCGCTAATAAACGCATAGCAACATGGTAGCCAATAAACCCTGCAACGCCTGTCAGCAACACTTTCATCGCTAATTTGCTTGCGTTAAACGTCCAATTGGTCGATAGATAATGCCTGCATTGTTTACTGCTTGCGGATCATATAGATTGCGTCCATCAAAAATAATGCTGGCTTTAAGTTTTTGTTTAATCTGAGAAAAATCCTGGCTTCTAAACTCTTTCCACTCGGTCACAATCACCAAAGCGTCGGCATTTTCTAAAGCTAAACTTGGGCTTTGTGCAAAACTTAACCCTTTTTTTTGTTTAAAAATACGTTTTGCCTCATCAATGGCGACCGGGTCATAAGCGTTTACTGTGGCACCCGATTCCAATAAATCGTGAATCAGCACGCGGCTGGTCGCTTCACGCATATCATCAGTGTTGGGTTTAAAAGCCAATCCCCAAACAGCAAAATGTTTGCCCGCCAAGTCTTCTCCAAAATGCTGCTTGATTTTTTGTGTCAGTACTTGTTTTTGCAAATTATTGGCGGCTTCCACGGCATTCAGTACTTTTAAATCGCAGTGGTGATGTTTGGCTGTTTTAATCAGCGCTTTTACGTCTTTGGGAAAACAGGAACCGCCATAGCCGCAGCCTGCATACAAAAAATCGTAGCCAATGCGCGGGTCGGAACCGATGCCCTTACGCACCGATTCAATATCGGCACCCAAAATTTCGGCTAAATTCGCCAGCTCGTTCATAAAACTAATGCGCGTCGCCAGCATGGCATTGGCAGCGTATTTGGTCAGTTCTGCTGAACGAATATCCATGATCACCAAACGATCATGATTGCGTTGAAATGGCGCATACAAACTGCGCATTAACGTTTTACTTAACGTATCTTCTGCACCAATAATGATGCGGTCTGGGCGCATAAAATCCTCAACGGCAGCACCTTCTTTTAAAAACTCTGGGTTTGAAACCACACTATAGGTAATATCTAGCTGTCGTTTTGCTAACTCTTCTGCAATCGCGGCTTTCACTTTGTCGGCGGTGCCAACTGGCACGGTGGATTTATCGACAATCACTTTGTGATCTGTCATGTATTGGCCGATACTTCTGGCGGCAGCCACCACATGTTGCAAATCGGCAGAACCATCTTCATCGGGAGGCGTGCCGACTGCAATAAATTGTACCTCGCCAAAATCGACCGCCATTGCAATATCGGTGGTAAATTTTAAGCGTCCAGCCGCCACGTTTCGCCGCACAATCTCCAGCAAACCAGGCTCGTGAATCGGAATACCTCCGTCTTTCAGTATTTTAATTTTAGCTGGGTCTACATCCAGACAAAGCACATTATTCCCCACTTCAGCCATGCAAGCACCGCTGACCAAACCCACATAGCCTGTGCCTACAACGGTTATCTTCATTTTTTAATTCTCATTATTTAACGATTTAATGGCAACAAATTAACGGGCTGTGCATACCTGACCAAAACCATAAATAGTTAAGGTTTTATGCTGCTTTAAATAAGGGTTAAACTGTTTTACTGTACAGCCTGCCAGCGGTTCAACAGCAGATTTTTCATCATCTTCGGCTAATACAAAAAACGATTTTGCCGCCTTTTTGGCTTGTTTAAGCATGCTTTCATCCAATATCTTGATCGGTTTATCGGCATAATAAACCAATCGGCTGTCAACATCTTGGTAGGCGTACAAATCCTGCGGATGACTGGCCACCCAAGCACTAAAATTTGGATACATCGCTACGCGATAGGCAAATAACTTGGGTTCTAGCAAGATGTAAAAAACCGCAAAACCAACAGGTAACAACAGGCCAATTATAACGATTGTTTTTTTAATGCTTTCTTTTGCGTTATGCATGATCGCGCTGGTTTTATTTGCCAGTAAAATCGCAATAAAAGGGTAAATTGGCAGTAAATATTTTTCGTGCTTATTGCTAAACAATGAAAATATAATCAATGGCACCATTACTGCCATTGATAGTACAAGTTTTTCAGGCTGCTGTGCAAGTTTAGCTAGCCATAATTTAGCTTGTGATAACGTCAAGTGATCTCGAAATGATGTCTTGGTTTTTACCAAAAACAAACCGATTAACAGCATAAAATCGACTATAATCCAGCCCAAATAGCTTAGTAGCGGTTTTGCACTAGCACTTTGCATTTTTTCCAGCATATCGTGCTTAGCAACGGTTGACCAAATATCAAAGCCTAATTGCCAGGTGACAAGCGCATACCAGGCTAACCCCACTACCAGAAAAATTAACCAGCCATGCCAACTTAATAGCAGGGTTTTTAATGCTGGATTTTTGCTTAAGATAGCAGCAATCAACAAAGGCAATGTTACCAGTAATAACACGACAGGGCCTTTGGTCATCAACGCCAAAGCCAACAAAAAGTAGCTAAAATAAATCCAGTTTTTGTTAGATGGATGCTGCAAGTATTGAACAGCCGATAAAATTGCGCCCACACAAAGGGAGGTTAATAACATCTCAATTTCTGCACGGCGGCCCAGCATGGTAAAACCAATATTCGCCATTAACAATTGTATTGAATATAGTGCTGCCCAACGCTCTGATTGCTGGAATGTGTAGCAATAAACCATAATCAACACAGCCAATGCGGCTAGCGCGGATGGTAAACGCAGTGTCCATTCGTTGATGCCGCCAATTAAGGCAAAGCCAGACGCAAGCCAATACAGCAAAGGCGGTTTGGTTAAATAGAGTGCGCCGTTTAAATGTGGCAGTAGCCAATCGCCAGATGACACCATTTCTTTAGTGGATAATGCGCGCCGGCCTTCGTTAAGCGACATTAAATCGATGCTGCCCAAACCCCAAAAAAATATCAATAACGCGAAAAAAATGGTAAGTGATAGCAGGGCTGGATAAGCTTTGTTTAGATCGCGCAACATATTGAATTATGATAATTTTTATATTTACAGTGTGGTTTTATATTTATTTGCGCCTAAGCAGCATTAAGTTACGCGAATATACTAATGTTCCTGGCAATTGACCTAAAATAATGACTGGATCGAGTTTATGGATTCCATAGGCAAGCACAATCAAGCCGCCAGACAGACTTAAATACCAAAAACTCACAGGAATCAAGCTTTGCCCATGGCGCTCGCTGTGTATCCATTGCACAATAAAGCGCATCATAAACAAACATTGCCCCAGCAAACCAATGCCAAGCCACGCCAGATCGATACCAGGCATGCCAACAAAATAATGCCTTAGCGATGCGATTAGGTGCCCTAAAAAGTAACCGATGCCATGATCCATTTTATTTGATCAACTTATTATTGTTAGTTAGTTATCTTGGTTGATAATTGGGATTTTAGCGCGTTTTTGCAACCACGCAACGCCAAACAAATCCACAACTCCCACCATCAACCTATCCAGCGTTCCGTAGTTGGATTTTCCGTGCTCGCGATTGCGATGCGTGACTGGCACCGACACAATTTTACCGCCGCGACGCTTGATGAGCGCGGGTAAAAAACGGTGCATATGATCAAAATAAGGTAAATCTAAAAAGGCCTCGCGCTTAAATAGCTTAAGGCCACAACCCGTATCGGGCGTATCGTCATTGAGCATTTTGGCACGTACCGTGTTGGCAACAACCGATGAAATGCGCTTAATCCAAGTATCGCGCCGGCTTGCACGCCGATTTCCACCTGCTAGTTCAATATCATCAGTTACCGCAGCCATCAACTTTAAAATATCTGCAGGGTTGTTTTGGCCATCCCCATCCAAAGTTGCTACCCATGCATATTGCGCGGCTTTTACGCCTGTGCGTACCGCCGCACTTTGCCCGCAACTTTGTGCATGGCGCACAATTTTCAATTGGTTATATTGCGTTTGCAGTAACTTAAGCTGGCTGTAAGTGTTATCTGAACTGCCATCATCCACATAAATAATCTCATGCGTCACCTGTTGCAAGGCCACATTAATTTCACCAATCAAGCTGGCAACATTGCCCTCTTCGTTGCGCACTGGCACTACAACCGATAATTGATTGATTAACATAATGTTATTTTATATGGCTTTAGCCAATAGTTGAGCAATATTATCGCGCACCACAATCTGGTGCTGCTTGCAGTAATGTTGCCAGGCGTCCACTTCAGTCCAATCGCTGACAAAAATAAAATCCAACCCTGCTGCAGTCGATGCCTCATGATCATATTTGCTGTCACCAATAAATAAAGCCGGCTGCTTGATATTGCCATTGGCTTTTTCACGCGCCAAAACCGTGTCTTTGTTATCTGGGCTGCCAAACAAGCCGCCATCGAACAAGTCGCTTAAATTGCGCTTGGCAAATAAATCACGGATTTCCTGCTGATCTCCACCAGACAATATGATCCAATTCGCATCTGAAGTCGCATCGCGTAACTGTTGCAAGCCTTCTGCAATGGCGCATTGCATCAAGCCAACTTCTAATTCACGGCTGAATCCATCCAGCAAATCTTGTACAGCTTTTTCAGTGACTGGCTGCTTTAATACCTCGCGTACATACCAATCAAACTTGTGATAGCGCGAAATTCCGCCTAATTTCACATGATAATCCACCAGCGCTTGCGCCTGCGCATCGGTGGCGCCCAAGTTTTTAGCGGTGCGAAAGTAGGCTTGCGTTTTCACCACATTTGAATCCAGTATCACACCATCGCAATCGAACACGATGGTCTTATATTTTTTTAAATCAATTTGCAAACAGATTTCCTCACTTAAATTTCATTCGAATATTTCATTCAAAGATTTTCATTCAAATTTTATAATGCATAACTTTGTGTTGATTTAGCATCAGTTAAATTGCTACTTAACACTATTTTGGGCTTAATAAATTTTTGGGTTTAAATAAGAAGTTATTACCCAATAAAAAAGGGTTTGTGTTAAACACAAACCCTAATTTTAGCGCAACAAGCAATTTATGCTGGTTTAATTGCGCTGGCTTCTATGGCTAATTTAGTGATATACGCCCAATCTTTACGCGAAACTGCATCGGCTGGGGTTAACCATGTACCGCCACAAACCACCACATTGGACAGGCTTAAAAATTGTGGTGCAGAGTCAACCGTTACGCCACCTGTTGGGCAAAATTTCACATCGCCAAATGGCCCTGCAAAGCCTTTAAGCAAATTGATCCCGCCAACCGCAACCGCTGGAAACAGTTTTAAGAAAAAGTAATCATCGGCATTGGCTGTCATGATTTCTGAGCCTGTAGAAACGCCTGGCAATAATGGCAAACCGATTTTACGCGCAAACTGCCCTAGCTCGGTTGTATAACCTGGGCTTACTGCAAATTTACAACCTGCATCTAATGAGGCTTGCGCATCTTTTAAACTGCGTACAGTGCCTGAACCTAAAATCGCATCGGGTACGTGTTTGGCAATTTGCTCCATTGCTTGCAATGCGCAAGATGAACGCAACGTCACTTCTAAAACCCGAATACCGCCTGCTAATAAAGCCTCTGCCATTGGCACAGCATCTTCCACATTATTAATCACGATTACGGGAATGACTGGGCCTTCTTTTGCTAAATCTAATGTGTTAATCATACTTTTACCTATTATTGAAAATAATTCATGTGAGGGATTTTACCCTTTCCCTTTAAGGGTGAGGGAACTTGATTTGTTCACTAAGCGGCTTTAAGCAATAATCGAAACTACAAGAAAATTAAAAGCCTAGGTAAGACTAGGCGCAAAATAAAAATTGAGTGCAGCATACATTTAGTATGTAAGCGAAGATTTTTATTTTGCAACGACGTATTACGACGGCGTTTTAGTTTTCTCTATAGCCAGGTGATTGCACCTTCTTCTGCGGAGAGTACATTCTTCCTCATCCCACCAAATAATTCGCGCCCAATACCATGCGAGTTACTGTTGCGTTTTGCATCAGACAACTCATCGGGTTCTCGGTCTGCCCAAGCATCCTCGTCCACTAATACGTTAAGCTGGCCAACCACTGCATTCAAACGCACAATATCCCCGGTACGAATTTTGGCAATCGCACCACCTGCACTCGCCTCAGGGCTCAAATGAATGGCAGCAGGAATCTTGCCAGATGCACCGCTCATACGGCCATCCGTCACAATTGCCACCATAAAACCTTTGTTCTGCAATACGGCCAGTGGCGGTGTTAATTTATGCAACTCTGGCATACCATTCGCCTTTGGCCCTTGAAAACGCACCACCGCCACAAAGTCACGCTCTAGCTCGCCGCGGTCAAATGCAGCCAATAATTCTTCTTGCGCATCAAACACAATCGCTGGCGCTTCAATAATGTGGCGATCTTCTGGCACGGCTGAAATCTTGATCACGCTGCGACCTAAGTTACCTTTTAGCAAGCGCAAACCGCCTGATTCGTTAAATGGATGAGCAGCGGTACGTACCACTGTTTCATCACCGCTTTCGGCTGGGTATTCTTTCCACACCAAACTACCGTTTTCTTTAACTGGTTTTTTGCCGAATTCGCGCAAACCGCCTTTGGCTACTGTATATACATCGGGGTACATATAGCCGCCTTCAATCAACTCGCGAATCACAAAACCTGGCCCACCTGCGTTTTGAAATTCATTTACATCGGCCTTGCCATTTGGGTACACACTAGCTAACAAAGGCGTACCTTTGGCAAGATAATGAAAATCTGTCCAGTCAATAATAATTCCAGCGGCACGTGCAACCGCTACCCAGTGAATCAGGTGATTAGTCGAGCCGCCAGTTGCCAGCAAAGCCACCATGGCGTTCACAATCACATGCTCATCCACCAGCTTACCGATGGGGATAAAATTATCTTTACGCGTGTTATTTAATACTAAGCGTACCGCCTCGCGGGTTAGATCCTCGCGTAAGCCATCGTGCGGATGAATAAATGCTGCGCCTGGTACATGCAAACCCATTGCTTCGAGCAACATTTGGTTGCTGTTGGCCGTGCCATAAAACGTGCAAGTGCCAGCACCATGATACGCCGCAGATTCGGAAGCAAATAATTCTTCGCGTCCAACCAAACCTTGTGCATATTTTTCACGCACTTTCGATTTTGCTGTGTTGTCTAAACCCGTGCTCATGGGGCCTGCTGGCACAAAAACAGTGGGCAAATGGCCAAAATGTAATGCGCCAATCAATAAGCCCGGTACGATTTTATCGCACACACCCAACATTAAAGCCGCATCAAATACATCGTGCGATAGCGCAATCGCGGTACCCATCGCAATATTATCGCGGCTAAACAGGCTTAATTCCATGCCTGGCTCACCTTGCGTAATACCATCACACATGGCTGGCACGCCGCCTGCCACTTGCACGGTTGCGCCCAGTTTATGCGCTTCATCACGCAAAATTTCGGGGTAATTGACATAAGGCTGATGCGCTGACAACATCTCGTTATAAGCAGTGACAATACCAATGTGCGGCGCTTTTTCAACCACAATCTTAAACTTATCACTGCTGGGCAGTGCAGCAACTGCATGCGCAACGTTGGCGCAACCTAGTCTATCTGCGCCTTTTGGGCGATTAATAGTCTGATCCACACGATGCAGGTAAGCAGCGCGCGTTGGGCGACTGCGCTCAATAATACGTTCGGTCACTTCTACTAAAGATTGTTTCATATATACTTTATGATTAAGACAATTTAAATAAAAACTTAAATAAAACTTAGTATCTCGATTATCGCTAATTGAGCCTTATTCGTCAAACAATACACCTGCATTATTCGCATACTTAACCTAGCAAATGGGCTAAAAAATCGTTTAAAAATTAGATTATTTAGCTAATTTAAGGTGTTAACTTTTGGTGACCAGAATATCTTCCATCATCAAGTACTCCAAATCGCAACCATAAAACATATTTAACGCGTCAGTTGGGCTGCAAATCATTGGTTCGCCGCGACGATTGAGTGAGGTATTGAGCACAACCGCACTGCCGCGCAGTTTTTCCAGATGCTCAATCAATTCATAGTAGCGTGGATTAGTTGCATGCGTCACCACTTGCGCACGCGCGGTGCCATCTTCATGCACCACTTCTGGGATGCGCGATTTCCAGCTATCGGCCACGTCAAACGTAAACGTCATATACGGTGCAGGATGATTGGTTTGCAATATTTCTGTCGCGACTTTATCCAGCATGCTGGGGCAAAATGGGCGCCAGCGTTCGCGGTATTTAATCTGCGCGTTGATTCTATCGGCTACGCCAGGAAAGCTTGGGTCACCCAAAATACTGCGACAGCCTAATGAGCGCGGGCCAAATTCCATGCGACCTTGCAGCCATGCCAGTGGATTTCCAGCGGCTAATAATTCGGCCGCTTTTTGTGGAAAGTTATCCACTTTGATAAAAATCGGCTTATTCGGATGCGTTTTGCAAGCGTCGATACACTCTACGCTAGTAAATGCAGGGCCTAAATACGCGTGCTGCATTGGCTCGATCGCGTCACCGGCGTCATTTGCTGCATAAGTGGCTGCGCCAAGCGATGTGCCTGCATCGCCAGACGCCGGTTGCACAAATAATTCTTTCACATGTGGCATATTAATAATGCGCTGATTCAATTTAACGTTAAGCGCAACGCCGCCCGCCATCACGATTTTACCCGTTTCTTTAATGATATCGCCCAGATAATAATCAATCATCTTCAGCGCGACGTCCTCCAGCAATGCCTGCACAGAAGCCGCATAATGGATGTACGGATTATCGATTTCGTCACCGCTGCGTTTTGGGCCTAGCCAATCAATCAATTCTGGCGTGAAATAGTAACCTTTACCGTTTTCTTTATAGCGCCTTAAACCAACCACATTCACCAGCTTGGTGTTCACGGTTAACTCGCCATTTTCAAACGTGACTAAACGCGATAAATCGTATTTGCTGGCATCGCCATACGGCGCCATGCCCATCACTTTGAATTCGCCATCGAGCATCTCAAAGCCCAAATATTCGGTAATCGCGCCATACATGCCGCCTAGCGAATCTGGGTCATAAAACTCTTTAATCTTGTGGATTTTGCCGTTTTCGCCATAGCCAAAAAAAGTGGTGGCGTATTCGCCTTTGCCATCAATGCCCACAATGGCGGTTTTTTCTTTAAAACCGCTTAAGTGATAGGCGCTGGATGCGTGCGCTAAATGGTGTTCCACTGGCACAAATTTGGCATTACTTAACCCTAAATCTGCCATCAATTTTAATGATTTATCGCGATTACGACGAAAGCGGCGATTACCGTTAAATAGCGCATCTAAAGCGCGATCTGGCGCATACCAATACCGCTTGGCGTAATGCCAGCGCGCATTGCTGGTTAGCGGAATTTTTGCATACGGGAAAGCGACCATATGCACATCTTCGGCTTTAATGCCCGCTTGTTTTAAACAGAATTTAGCCGCTTCATACGGAAATTTGTTTTTGGCGTGCTTATCGCGAATAAACCGTTCTTCTTCTGCTGCCGCGATAATTTTGCCGTCTACTAAAATGGCAGCTGATGCATCGTGACCCAACGCGCCCGATAAACCTAATACAATCATGCTAATGCAACCATTCTCAATCTCGTCAATCGTCTAAAAACTCAATTCGCTATTTTACTTGTTTTAAGCAATATCTGCGCGCACTATTAAATTAAACTTGGTAAATCAAACCGAGTAAATTAAACCTGATTAATTAAAGCTAAATTCCCGCCCGCTTCAGCATATGCGCACTCAAACGCTTTTCTAAATATATCGGTCGTATGTTGGTCATCAGCCCAATTTTTCATGAATCTTTTTAAATCTTTTATATGTTTTTTTTCAAACCACCAATTGGCTTGATGTGCTTGCATGCTATCTAAATCGATTAAAACTGGCTGGCCATCTACAATTTTGATATTGCTAGCCTTGCAATCACCGTGAGAAATCTGCAATAAACTTAATTTGTAAAACAATAAAGCCGTTTCGTATGCCACTTTTTCTTTTTTCTGCATAGTATTAGTTATTGCAAAAAATAGGCCGATATCTGGCGCGTCAATACACTCACTTAGAAAATAAGCACGACCTCGCAACCAACCAAATCGCTGTTCCAGCAACAGCAATGGCTTTGCCGTGGGGATGTTTAAAATGTTCAACCGATGCGCATTTGCCCAAGATTTTGCCGCGCGACTTTGCGAAATGCTTAACTTTAGCCCATGCCAGATATTTTTAATGTTGTAACGCTTAATCACTACGTTTTTATCAGCGATAAATGCGCTACCAACGGTACAAGTATTGCCGCTTTTAAGCCGATTTTGCGCGTCGCTTAACGCTAAATCCAGCTGTTTTACCGACAAATCTATCGCATTAAAATCGCTGGAAAATGCACTGAATTGCTTAAAACTCTGTCTTACTTTTACATCCGCACAGGATCTGAACACTTTTTTATCCGCATACGCACTTGCTGCTTTTTGCCGTATTTTTTGGGCTAACTCCGCAATTTTGGCTAATTCAGGTGCGCTAAATTGAGTCTGCGTATCGGCGCAATATTGTGCATAACAATCAGCAATCCATCTAAAATCTAGTGCATCCATTTTAGACCACAAAGTAGCTAAATTGCGGTGTTTTTGGCTTTGCTTAAATAAAGGTGAAATTGACCGAATGCCATCGCCATCGATGGTGTGAACCGTTTCCGCATCCACCAAAAAGTTTTTAAAATACAAATCCGTTTGCAGCAAATTTGCATTGTGCAATTGCGCAAGCGTTTGTGTGAGCTTTAACATTAAATTTAAACGCGCCGCTTTTTGGTCGGCCTGGCTGGCTGGCTGCAATTTCATTAACTGCTGGTACAGCACTTCCGCGTTTTGCGCCGGCTCGATTGCGTTAAATATCAACGCTTCCATCGCGTTAACTTTGCCCGCATACAGCAAATTGGGGGTTGCAATACGGTCGGCAATTAAAGCTTGCACGCCTTGCTTATCGCGCCGCGCGTATTTTTTGGCCTGCGCACCAATAAATAACTTAACATAAACATTTTGGTCATTCCAAACTGCTTTGCACACCAAGCGCTTATTCGGCACGACGCGCACCACTTCATTGATTGCTAAAGTTGAGCCATCGCTCAGTTGCAAATCAAACGCCATAACACAAGGCGCGGTTATCGATGATAAATCAGGCGGTTGCAAGGCGTGGAAATTTTTCTAATAATTGGGTTGCGGCTGTCACTACCTCTTGCACAGTAATTTCAGCCATCTGCTCTTTTTTAATCAACGTATGTTGTGGCTTATATGGGTACGGCCCAGTGGCAGCAGGATTGGTTGGCCCGTAAAGTCCGACAATCGGCACATCAGACGCGGCGGCAATATGAAAAACGCCGCAATCATGCGCAATAAATAAGTCTGCGCGCTGCATTATTGCACGTAAATCTGAAACGGTTGTTTTGCCAACTAAGTTAATCGTACTAGGCACATTTTTTTCAAACTTTTTCGCTAAAAATGATTCATTGCTGGTGCCGGTAATTGCAATACGCAGATTAGCAGTGGCTTGCATCAACGCATTGCCAAGGGCTATGTAAGCATCAATTGACCAAAGCTTTTTATCGTCTGCACGTTTTGCATAAAAAAACTTCCAGCCATGCAATACAGTGGTACCACAGCCCAAGTGAATATTGATTAAAGTTGCATTGGTTTGGAGATTAAATTTTGCTAATAGCGATTCTGCGGTTTGTTGCGTTTGAATTACATAGTGACGATCGCTATCCACAACTGCCACTTCCAGCAACTGAGCCACAAATTGCAACAAATGCTCCGCATGATGAATCGCATCTGTCATAGGCGGCACAAGCGTAAAAGATGCTTGAATATCCGATAACTTTTTTAGCGCATTTTTATTCAGCACTATCATTTTTGAATAATTTTTTGCTATTTTATTGACTTCACTGCTTTTATTGAACACAAATATTTGATTAATATCAGTATTTTCCGCAAACACTTCTGCACTTAATTTATTTAAAGCAACTACATCAATTATGGCATTCGGCAAATTCTTACGAATCAAATGAATAGCAGGCGTACAAAAAATATTATTTCCTGTGCTGGCCGAAGCAATGATTAAAATTTTATCTGTGTTATTTAAAAGCATGGTTATCGTCTTTTTTGTAATGATTGTTGATGCAAATAACGGCATAAAATTTTATAACGCTCGCTTAAATGCTTAATGCCAAAATATTGCTTAAAAAAAGCCAGCTTATTAGTCGCGCTTAAATCGGTGGTTCGATAATGCAGCGTGACTAAATCTGAAAATCGAAACCAGACAATTAAAGCGGTGATGCGCGACTTTTCAAAATCAATAGTAGCCACATCAAAACTATTATTAGCTGAATCCGCATTATTTTCTTTAACAAACAGATGTTTAAGATAAAGCGAGCGATGTTGAATACCAGCAAGATGCAGTTTACGCACCGCATTTGCCAAAGCGTGCATTAGCATTCTGTGCTTGTTAACCGTAATTTCCGCATGATTTTTCAGCCATTCATCTGCCGCCATAAATCCTGTTAATGCTTCGGTCAGCAATATCGCTTTATCGTGCTGGCTGCCAAAAAAAACCCATTTTGGTGTTGCTACATCATGCTTGGTTAAGTGCTGTAAAATCTCAAATTCGCGCACAAAAGTAGGTTCGCCTGCAATCGGATGCTGCCAAGTGCGACGCGTATGCGCTTGCTGACGCTTTAAATAAAAGCCGTGAATTTGACCTGAATTATCGGTTAATTCAATATAATTCACACCACTCCAGCCACCACGCTCGCGGTTTGGCGGCTCAAACCAATCGCCTTGGTAATTCCACAATTGCTCAAAGCTGGCTAGCTGATGTTGCTGCAATAAAGCTTGGCATTGTGGAGAGTGAGTACTTTGCAAAAAATATCCTTTAAACTGTCGTCTTTAAACCATCAATTGCAGTGATTGCAACGCTTTTAAAATGAAAGCTTGGTCATCAAAACATTGAACATGCTTAACTTTATATCTAAAACTATTTTTAAAACAGTTTTTAAATTTTTTGGTATTTTATCACTACCAAGTTTACACCGCTTGGGTGCCGCGCTTGGCTGGTTAATCTATTGCTGTACGCCAAAATCCGCAATCACGATCAAAAATAATATTAAAATAAGCGGCTTAGCTAAAAGCACGCAGCATTTTAAACAGATTTTAAATGAAAATATCGCCGAATCGGGCAAAGCCGTGCTGGAAACAATCGGCATCTGGCAAAAAAAAGAGGTAGATATTTTACCTTTTGTGAAACAAGTGCATGGCTGGCAAGCCGTGAAAGACGCACTGCAATTGGGCAAAGGCATCATTTTTTTAACCCCGCATTTGGGCTGTTTTGAAATCACTTCTATTTACTATGGCTCAAAACAGCCCATCACCGTGTTATATCGTCCGCCAAAATTGCAATTATTACGCCAATTTATCTTGCAAGGCCGCACCCGCAAAGGCGTTACGCTGGCAGAAGCGAATGCTGGCGGTGTGCGTAAGCTGATGCAAGCCTTAAAACGCAATGAGGCGATTGGCATTTTGCCCGACCAGATTCCTGCCGCGGGCGAAGGTGAATGGGCGGATTTTTTCGGCAAACCCGCCTACACCATGACGCTTGCCAGCAAACTCGCTGAAAAAACCGGTGCGACCATTTTAATGGCGTTTGGCGAGCGGCTAAAAAATGGCGCTGGCTTTGATATTCACATCACAAAGCTGCAATCAATTGCCACCGCGACATTACTAAACACTGCGATTGAGCAGCAAATTGCACTTAAACCCACGCAATATTTATGGCGATATGACCGCTATAAACAAAGGCGCCACGCAATGGGAAAATTCGATACGGCTAAAAATATGACGGAATCTAACGAATAGCCGATTGTTCTTTTTGCAAACGTTGCTGAAATTTTTGGCTGTTAAACTTGGTTAACAAGGCCTGTGAGCGGGCTGCAACTTGTGCCCAAAAAGTGGCATTTTGCGGTAAATAATATTGTTTAAAACCATCTAAATCTTGCGCACTTAACCCGCATTGCATGGCAGAAAAATACAAGCCCGCAATATCTTTCATCACCGCACTGCCATTACTTGGCTGGCCTTGCAACATACGATGCAAATCAATCAAATGCAGATTTTTAACACTTATGCCTTTCACATTTAAATCGTCAGGCATTAAATCTTGTTTTTTTAACACAAAATGACACAAATAAAAATCACGATGACAAAGCCCTGAGCTGTGCAATTTGCTCGCCAGCTCTGCCATTGCCTGCATCAACGCCTGTTTAAAAGCGTCCGAATACGTTGGCCAATCGGCATAGATTTCTTCCAAAGTGACAATATCGCCTAAATCTTGCGTCATCACAAAAGATTGCATGGTGGCGGGATTGCAGCCGTGCTGGCCGTAAGCGACCAGCGGCGTAGTTAATATGTTAATTGCATCTAATTTTTGAATCGCACTGACTTCAGTCATCGCGCCCAGAATCGGCTTTTTAAAAGCAATTAGATTCTTGAAAATTTCCACCCAGCCCACGCCAAAATGCTGCTTAATAAAATAGCTTTTGCCACCCAATTCCACTTGTATGGTTTTACGTCCGCGCACATCGCGAAAGGCTTTGCCAGGCATTTGCATCAAGGCTTTAAATGCATCGCCGCTTAAGTATTGTTTGATTTCGTCAGGCACAACTAATTGATTATTCATGCGACATCTCTTCTTGACGCAAAGCCAGTTTTTGCCCCGCTATTTTTTTAATCGCAAGCTTAATCAAAATCTCCGCTTCTGCGCCGCCATCATTGGCTTGCATAATTTGTTGCACATACGCCAAGCCATTTTGCGACCATTCTGTCTTTTTATCAGTTTGTATCATCTGCAAAAACTGTTGGTTAAACATAGTTTGGCTAAATGGGCTTTCTGACACAATTCCCGCATCGGCATCATTTACATGATGCGCATAGCCGCAACTGGCCGTTACCAGCATTGGCGCGCCACAGGCCATACCTTCCAGAATCACCAAACCAGTGTTTTCGCGGTAAGCGGGGTGAATGCACACATCTGCACCTTGCATCAATAGTGGAATATCTGGCCTGCCTTTTGAAATCACCACATGCTTGGCAAGGCGTAATTTTTTCGCTATTTTTTGAAATTGCTTGGGATTATCTTGTCCCACCGCAACCAATCTCGTGTTGGCGCGTACATCATCAGGCAAAGCGGCAAGCGCTAAAATCGCGCGATCCAAACCTTTCATCGCAAAGCCAGAACCGGTTAATAAAAACACAAAATCCTGCGTAGCAAAACCAAAAGCCTTGCGCAGATGCGCGCGCATGGTGGTTTTATCTTGCAAGACTTTATCTTTATGGGCGAATCGCTCTGGCGATAAAAACGGCGGGATATAATGAAAGCGCTCACTTTGCGTGCCATACCAATGCTGGAAATGCGGCTTTTCGGTGAGTGAAACTGCTAGAATTTCTGTATTAATTTCGGCTGAAAACACCGCTTTTTCGCACGCGGCAAACCATTTAAAGCGCGGTAACAATCGATATAAAAAATTGCGTTGCTTGTGTGCACGCTCAATAAAACAAGGGTCGGCGGCAAAATGTGCGTCCAAACCTGGCATGCGGTTATAACCGAATATATAATCAAAGTGGTTGGCATTTATCTGCGCAAAAGTAGCCTGTATAAATTGCTGATAACGTTGGTAATTAAACCAGGCTTTTTGCGGCAACACATGCACTTTGATATTGGCAGGAACATCACCTTGCCAACTCAGCGTGAAAATTTCTACTGCATGTCCGCGTTTCACTAATTCGTTTGCGCTACGCAGCATATCGCGCTGCATGCCGCCAAAAGGGAAATACTTAAAAATAATAAAAGCAAAGCGCAACTGAGATGGTTTTGAGCGACTTAACGCTTTCAAAATGGCAAAAAATCAATTGTATGCGAAAATGCCTAAAATAATGCCTAAAATAATGTTTAAGCCCATGAAAATCCTCATTGTTAAAACCTCATCGCTGGGCGATATCATTCATTGTTTGCCTGTCATCAATGACATTCGTGCCGCTTATCCAAACGCGCAGATTGACTGGATTGTGGAAGAAAGTTTTGCCGATATTCCACGTTTGCATCCAGCGATTAATCAGATTTACACAGTGGATTTGAGACGCTGGCGCAAGCAATTACTTAACACTCAAACTTGGTCAGAAATAAAGCAATTCAAGCAGTTAATTGCACAAAAAAAATATGATGCTGTGATTGATACGCAGGGTTTATTAAAAAGCGCATTGATTACGCGGCTGGCTAACGGTGTTAAACATGGCTACGATAAACAATCAATTCGCGAACCGATTGCCAGCAGGTTTTACGATAAAACCTACGCCATTTCTTATCAGCAACATGCAGTGAGCAGAAATCGTACTTTGGCGGCGTTAAGTTTGGATTATGCTCCACCTTCAAATGCGCCCGATTTCGGCATTCAAACAACGCTTAATTTAAACGATTCGACAAGTAAGCCTTTTGTTATCGCGCTGCATGGCACTAGTCGCGATAATAAATTGTGGCCAACTGAGCATTGGATTAATCTGGGAAAAGCCTTAAACAATCAGCAACTGAATATGCTGTTGCCTTGGTCAAATTCTGCTGAATTAGTGCGTGCTGAACAGATTGCAAATATTCTGGAAAATGCAGTTGTATTGCCAAAATTGAGCATAGCCGAATTAGCATCGGTCATTAGCCAAGCCAAAGCTGCAGTTGGCGTTGATACTGGGTTATCCCACTTAGCGGCGGCATTGAATATTCCTACTGTCGCCATTTATACCGATACTAATCCAGCATTTACTGGTGTAAAGGGCAGCAAAGCGCCAGCGATTAACTTGGGTAATATGGGTGAAATGCCGAGTGTTGATCACGTTTTGGCAAATTTAAGCAAAGCTCAAAGTCTTTATTAAATTAGTTAACACTGAATTTAAGCCAAAAAAATGCCCGAATTTTGCGTTGCCACACTTGAAATAAAATCGCTTATCCCCACGTTCAAAACAGTGTTATTAATGAACGGGGAAACACATGCAAGAAGATAAACAAGCCGATTTAGATAATCCGCAACAAGCAGAAACACCAGTTGAAGAAGCTAGCGTACAAACGACTGAAGATCGTATTGCCGAACTAGAAGCGGCATTGGAAGAAGCTAAAGCCAACGTTTTATACACCAAAGCAGAAGGCGAAAATATTCGCCGCCGCGCTAATGACGATATTGATAAAGCGCGTAAATTTGCACTGGAAAAATTCAGCGGTGAATTGTTAGCGGTAAAAGACAGTTTAGATGCAGCGGTATTAATTGAAGCCGCTGATGTGCAATCCTACAAAGATGGCATTCAGATCACCATTAAACAATTGGCTTCTGTATTTGAAAAATTCAATATCGCCGAAGTGAATCCAGTTGGTGAAAAATTCGACCCGAATAAGCATCAAGCGATTTCAATGCTGGAAAACAGTGGCGAACCAAATACAGTGACTAGCGTGCTGCAAAAAGGTTATACATTGAATGACCGCGTGCTTAGGCCTGCACTGGTCACGGTTGCAAAGTAAGTTTGCAAAATACAATGATTAAAACAATAGCCACATGGGTTTTAAGGCTATTGAAAAGTAAAAAATCCACCCAATATTACAGTTAAGTTGTTCAACAATGTTTTGATTGTATGCTTTGATTGTAAAGTGCTTAAAAAAGCTGAAAAACAATTTGAACGCATAACTCAATTTATAGTTATTTTGAAAGATAAGGAATAAGCAACATGGGTAAAATTATTGGTATTGATTTAGGTACAACAAACTCTTGCGTCGCTGTGATGGAAGGCGGCAAGCCGCGCGTGATTGAAAACTCTGAAGGTACACGCACAACGCCATCTATCGTGGCTTACCAAGAAGATGGCGAAATTTTAACGGGTGCGCCTGCTAAACGCCAAGCGGTGACTAATCCAAAAAATACGCTGTATGCGGTTAAGCGTTTAATTGGTCGCCGTTTTGATGAAAAAGAAGTGCAAAAAGACATCAAGCTGATGCCTTATACCATTGCCAAAAACGAAAATGGCGATGCGTGGGTAGAAGTGCGCGGCGTAAAAATGGCGCCACCACAAATTTCGGCTGAAGTATTACGCAAAATGAAAAAAACTGCGGAAGACTATTTGGGCGAAGAGGTGACGGAAGCGGTGATTACGGTGCCGGCTTATTTTAACGACTCACAGCGCCAAGCCACTAAAGACGCGGGCCGTATCGCGGGTTTAGACGTAAAACGTATTATTAATGAGCCAACGGCGGCTGCATTAGCTTTTGGTTTAGACAAACAAGAAGGCGACCGCAAAATTGCGGTGTATGACTTAGGCGGCGGCACGTTTGACGTGTCGATCATTGAGATTTCAAGCATCGATGGCGAACATCAATTTGAAGTATTGAGCACCAACGGCGATACATTCTTGGGTGGTGAAGACTTTGATAACCGTTTAATCGACTTTTTAGCCGATGAGTTCAAAAAAGAAAATGGCGGCTTAGATTTACGCAATGACTTATTGGCAAAACAACGTTTGAAAGAAGCGGCTGAAAAAGCAAAAATCGAGCTTTCAGGTGCTACTCAAACGGAGGTGAACTTGCCCTACATCACGGCGGACGCAACAGGCCCGAAACACTTAGTGGTGAAAATCACACGTGCAAAATTAGAGTCCTTGGTGGAAGATTTAATCGAACGCACAATTGGTCCTTGTAAAACTGCGATTAAAGACGCAGGCGTTTCAATTGACGATATTACCGATGTGATTTTGGTTGGCGGTCAAAGCCGTATGCCTAAAGTGCAAGAAAAAGTGAAAGAAATATTTGGCAAAGAGCCACGTAAAGACGTAAACCCTGATGAAGCAGTGGCAGTTGGTGCAGCGATTCAAGGTGGCGTACTGAAAGGTGATGTTAAAGATGTGTTGTTATTAGACGTAACGCCTTTAAGCTTAGGTATTGAAACACTAGGCGGTGTGATGACGAAAGTGATCAAGAAAAACACCACGATCCCTACCAAGGCATCGCAAACATTTTCAACCGCGGATGACAACCAGAATGCGGTGACGATTCAAGTGTTGCAAGGTGAGCGCGAAATGGCAACGGCTAATAAATCGCTTGGCCAATTCAATTTGTCAGACATTCCACCAGCACCACGTGGCATGCCGCAAATTGAAGTGACATTTGATATTGATGCGAATGGTATTTTGCACGTTTCTGCTAAAGATAAAGCGACTGGTAAAGAAAATAAAATTACCATTAAAGCAAACTCTGGTTTATCAGAAGCTGAAATTCAACAGATGGAAGAAGATGCGATCAAATATGCGGATGAAGATAAGAAATACCGTGAGCTGGTAGATGCGCGTAACGCCGCTGATGGCATGGTTCACTCTGTGAAAAAATCATTGACTGAGCATGGCGATAAGTTAGACGAAGCGGAAAAAACCGCCATTGAAACCGCATTGAAAGACGTGGAAGATGTGTTGCAATCGGACGACAAAGACACCATTGAAGCAAAAACCAATGCCTTGATGGAAGCATCACAAAAACTGGGTGAAAAAGTGTATGCAGAAGAGCAAGCAAAAGCAAATACTGCAAACGCACAACCTAGCCCAGAAGGCGAAAAAACGGTTGATGCCGAAGTGATGGATGCCGAGTTTGAAGAAGTGAAGAAAGACTAAGTTTTAATTTGTTGTCGATAATCGTTAGCGTCCTTAAATGATGCTAACGATTTTTCGCTATTAATTAACCATTAATTACTTTCATTTTTTAGATTAAACCATGGCTACCAAAAAAGATTATTACGAAGTTTTAGGCGTTAACAAAGACGCCTCCGAAGAAGAAATTAAGAAGTCTTATCGCAAATTAGCGATGAAATATCACCCTGACCGCAACCCAGACAACCCAAAAGCAGAAGAGCAATTTAAAGAGGCAAAAGAAGCCTATGAAATGCTGTCTGATGACCAAAAACGCGCGGCTTATGATCAATATGGTCATGCCGGCGTAGAACAAGGCGCAGGTGCTGGCGGCTTTGGTGGCGCAGGTTTTGGTGATGCATTCGGTGATATATTTGGTGATATTTTCGGTGGCGGTCGTCAAGGTGGTGGGCAACGCAACAATGTGTACCGCGGTGCCGATTTACGCTACAACATGGAAATTAGCCTAGAAGATGCGGCAAAAGGCACTGAAACCAAGATCCGTATTCCCGTGCAAGCGGCCTGCGAAACCTGTAAAGGCACTGGCGCTAAAGCTGGCAAATCGCCTGTTACCTGCTCTACCTGTGGCGGGCATGGCCAAGTGCGCATGCAACAAGGTTTTTTCTCGGTTCAGCAAACTTGTCCAAAATGTCATGGTGGCGGCAAAATTATTAAAGATGAAGATAAATGTGGTACCTGTCACGGCGCTGGCCGCCAAAAAATCAACAAAACCTTGTCGGTTAAAATCCCGGCAGGTGTTGATGAAGGCGATAGAATTCGCTTAACTGGTGAAGGCGAAGCTGGCGTCAATGGCGGTCCAACTGGCGATTTATATGTGGTGGTGCATTTAAAACAACATGAGATTTTCCAGCGCGATGGTGGCAACTTACATTGTGAAATGCCAATTAGCTTTAGCACGGCAGCAATTGGTGGCGAGATTGAAGTGCCAACCTTAGGCGGCTCTGCCAAAATGAAAATACCTGCCGAAACCCAAACGGGCGGTGTTTTCAGGCTTAAAGGCAAAGGCATTAAACCATTAAGACAATCGGAAAATGGCGATTTAATGGTGCATGTGGTGGTTGAAACGCCGGTTAAATTAACCGAAAAGCAAAAAGATTTGTTGCGTGAATTTGAAACCAGCACACAAGCAGATGCTGGTAAACACAGCCCGCGCAATAAAAGCTGGATGAATAAAGTAAAAGATTTTTTTGAGTGAGATTAAGCAGCTTGCACTGTAATTTTGCCCTGTAATATAGTAAAGCTAAAATATAAGTTAAATTTATTGGTACTTTGTTCGATTGATTAACAGCCTGCAAAACAGGCTGTTATTTTTTATTGTGCGGCCGTATATTTAGCTTCATTTTCAACGCTTACACTTCAGTTACATGCCTGTCACTAAACCGACATATCTGTTTGCTATGATTCATCCAAGTTAATAAGATGGAAATTAAGATGAAAAAAGAATTAACCAAGAGCATTTTACTTGGTAGCCTGGTGTTAACCAGCATTGCATTTGGCTCGTTTAAAGCCAATGCAGCAGATTTTAACCAAGATATTGCGCATAATAGCAACTTGATATCGCCAGGTAAATTTCCACACATTCCAGAAAGCTTCCTCCAAAAATAGTTAATAAATTTGGTGAGTTAATTTTTTGGGAATTAATGCTTGTCTAAATCGGCATCAGCCTTGAACAGATAACAATCAACACGTATTAACAAAAAAGCCTGCTTTTAGCAGGTTTTTTTGTTTAAGTTAACCAGTTTTAAGCATCAAAAAATGCATTTATTTAAAGCACATTCTCTTAGTATTATCTGGCCGCGTTGCTGGTATTAGTGCGCGCTGGACGATATACTGATATGCGAATTTAACCCAAAAAAAATACATCGCAATTAATCACTGTAAACTTATATTATTATGAACTTATATCCTGTCGCAATCGTTGAAAATTTCTACGAAAATCCAGACGCTATCCGTCAATTTGCACTCAGTCAAAAATATCAATTTAGACATCAAATGGCGGTTAAAAACTACGTGTTTCCTGGTTGTCGCACCAAGGATTTATCCATTATCAACAAGCCGTTATTCGAAAACGTCAGTAAAAAAATTATCTCAATATTTCACAATGCCGAATATGATTATATGCGCTGGTTAATCACTTCCAGCTTTCAAAGCGTTTCGGCAGAATACGACCGCGGCGTCATTCACACGGATAGCAATACGGTTTTTGCTGCGGTATTGTATTTATCACCCGACGCGCCGCTAGAATCTGGCACATCATTATTTAAACCGAACAAAAATTTTGACGCAGAAAAATATGAAGCCGCATTAATAGAAAATGACAAACGCTTTGAAGCGGGCAAAATTGCGATGGATACGCAATATCACAATATGTTTGATGAAATTGTACGGGTGAATAATGTGTATAACACCCTCATTTTGTATGAGGGTCGTCATTACCACGCAGCGAATCAGTTTTTTGGCAAAACACTTAAAGACTCTAGATTAGCGCAAGTATTTTTCGTGAACAAAATTGATGCACAAAAATACAGTTCGTTCCCACTTAAACGCACGCAAGCCATCAATATTTAAATATCAATTAAAATAGATGTGCTAAAAACAGTATTTATACATTTTAGCGCGTCTATTTTTAGCCATTTAAACTGTTTTGAATGGCAATTAGTTCGGCTTGTGCATCACTGTAATCTTCAAACTTTTTACCAGCTGTTTTGGCATACCAATAGCGACTGTTCAATTCGTCGCCTTCTATTTTATGCAACACCGCGTGTAGCCAATTGGCGGTGTAATCAGAATAATCCTGTGCAATGTGATGCGATTTCTCCCAATCGCCTGCAAGTGCCGCTTGCACAGCAGCTTGCAATGCAATTTTGTGGTCATTTATATTGTCCAAACTAGCTCACTTTTAACCGTGGGTTAATGACTAAGTGACTATTTAGCCAAATGCGCTAGTTCTGCTAACCCTGCACCATCGACATACGCTTGTTTAAAGCTGGAACGGGTTTGCCAGCGTTGCCAAAAGTAATGTAAATGCTCAAACCGTTCATCTAGCGGCGTTTGCACAGGGCCAAACTTTGAAAACGCAATGGATGTGCACAGCGTAATATCGGCAAAAGTCGGCTCATCGCCTCCAATTAGCCACTCACGTCCGTCAGATAAATGTTGATTCACCATACTTGCATGACTTAACGCTTCTTTACGGCAGTGCTCGCCCCATTGTGGGTTATTAGTTAACTCAATTTTTGGCCCCAAACCTTGATGTGACACATGAAAGTAAGTCGTAATACGATACAAAACTTGTACCCAAATACGGCTATCCCACATACTGATTAAACCTTGCTCTTTGGCTGTATTGCCAAACAATTTTCTGCCTTCAAACAGATTATCTAGATACAGACTAATTGCCACCGAGTCACTCATAAAACTACCATCTTCTAGCTGCATAGTTGGCGTTTCACCCCACGGATTCATTTTGAGATGCGGCCATTTACGCTGATCACCACCGGGCGCCATATCGTAAATCACTTCATTAATATGCTGATTAATGCCTTTTTCATACTGAAATAAACGTAAACGTTGCGGGTTAGGAAAAGCCGATGGTGAGGTAAAAACGGTTAGTTTTGCAGTCATTATTTTCTCCTTAATTTAAAACTCACGTGGATATTCAATACTGCCCTTTTGAATAAACTCAATTTTGTAACCATCCGGATCTTCAATAAACGCAATCACAATTGTGCCGTGTTTCATCGGCCCTGCTTCGCGAATCACTTTTCCGCCCGCTGCTTTAACTTGCTCGCAAGCTTGGTACGCATCATCTACTTCGATCGCCATATGTCCATACGCGCTACCCATTTCATAGCTGGTTTTGCCATAGTTATAGGTTAACTCAATCGCGCTGTGATCGTATTCGTTACCGTAGCCTACAAATGCCAGCGTAAATTCACCATCCGGGTAATCTTGCTGACGGATTAATTTCATGCCCAGCACTTTGGTATAAAAGTGAATAGACTGGTCTAAGTTGCCAACGCGCAACATGGTATGCAAGATTCTCATGTTAATTATCCTTTATTAAATTTTTTGTGATTAAATTGCTTAAATTCATTCCTCAGGCAATTTTTAGCTGCGTAATATAATAATATTTATCCAGCAATTGTTGTGGCGTTTCTATCACATCTGGATTCAGCGGGATGCAATCGACCGGACACACCGCCACACACTGCGGCTGGTCAAAATGACCGACACACTCCGTGCATAAATTCGGGTTAATTTCGTAAATTTCCTGACCCTGATAAATCGCTTCATTCGGGCATTCTGGCTCGCACACATCGCAATTGATGCATTCATCTGTGATAAAAAGCGCCATCGATTTATGCTTGTTTTAACTTTTGCATTTTTAATTTTCTGTACTTTTAAGTTTTTGCACAATCGCATCTTCCACGGTAGAAGATACAAATTGATGCACATTGCCGCCCAATTTTGCCACTTCACGCACCAAACTAGATGACACAAACATATATTGCTCAGCTGGCGTTAAAAACAGGGTTTCCAGTTTGGGATAAAGCTTACGGTTCATGCCTGCCAATTGAAATTCATATTCAAAATCGCTGGCGGCGCGTAAGCCGCGAATCACCATCTGCGCACCTTGATCTTGCACAAATTGCATCAACAAGCCGTTGAATCCCATTACTTTGATATTGCCCGCTTTTTTAAACCCGCTTTGCGCCAAAGCCACGCGTTCTTCTAGGGTAAATAATGTGCCTTTACTGGTGCTGCCTGCAACGGCCACAATCAATTCATCAAACAAATTAGCGGCTCTATGCACGATATCTTCGTGTCCCAACGTAATCGGGTCAAATGTGCCAGGATAAACGGCAATGCGATTTTTGCTCACTAAAAACTCCTATTTTAGGCGAATTGCTGTGTTAAGCGGTGCTCTAAATCCTCATGTATTACTCATACATTCCGGTTTTTCTGCTCCGTGCGCCTTGCACTTCATCCTAAACTAGAAGTTTTCAAAACGCTTACGCCAATTTTAACAAATGATAATAAACGTTGCCTGCTTTATTTTGTTTAACAAGTTGCCAGCCACTCAACAATTCACTTGAATCTAGCGCAAATTCAGCTTCAACATAAACCAATCCATTTTGGCTAAGATGCTGATTTAATGCAGGTAATATTTTCTGAAGCCAATTTTTATGATAAGGCGGGTCGCAAAAAATCACATCAAATTGCTGGGTGTTTTGGCTTAAAAAGATTAAAACATCCTGGCGCAAAATTTGACAATTGTTAGCCGTTAACAATTGTTGATTTTGAACCAGTGATTGATACGCTAAAGCAGCATTTTCAACCATCAGCACATTTGCCGCATTGCGCGATAAAGCCTCAAACCCAAACGCGCCAGTACCTGCAAATAAATCGAGGCAACTTTTACCGGTTAGATCTTGCCCCAGCCAATTAAACACGGTTTGCCGCACCCGTTCTGGTGTCGGCCGCAAGCCTTCAACATCAGGAAACTTTAGTAGCCGACTACGCCATACACCAGCGTTGATGCGCACTTGGTTGGTTTTTGAGGATTTAAAAGCAGGTAATTTGGGCAAAATAAGACGTTGTTTGCAGTGCAAAGTCTTATTTTAACCTTAATTTAAATATTTGATTAATTCGCGCCTACTGTCACCGATACAAAATCGGCAGGTTTAATACGGCGGTTGAACGCCTCTTTAATTTGCGCAGCAGTAACTTTAGCGATTTGTTGATTAAAATCATCCAGATACGTTGTTGGCAGTTGGTAAAATCCAATAACACTCAGATAATCTAAAATTTTACTATTGCTGTCAATTCGCATCGGAAAGCCACCAGTGATATTATCTTTTGCGGCTTTGAGTTCTTTTTCCGTCACGCCATTTTGCATAAATTTGGCCAAGGTCTCATTCACTACTTTTAATGCATCATTGGCTTGTTCTTTTTTGGTTTGCAAGCCAATTTGAAAAGGGCCTAATTCGCCCATCGGCATAAAATAACTGTAAACGCTGTACACCAAACCGCGTTTTTCACGTACTTCTTCGGTCAAGCGCGATACAAATCCGCCGCCACCCAAAATATAATTGCCCACATACAATGGAAAATAATCCGCATCGCCGCGCTTAATACCCGGATAACCCAATAAAATATGCGCCTGGCTGGCGGGATGCGCAATGTTTTGTGTGTTCGGCGCTTGCGGCAATGTCACTTGGGCGATTTTTACTATCGCGTCACCTTGCGGCAAGCCTTTAGATACATTCTCTGCAATTTCGCGCGCTTGATGTTCCGTCATGTCACCTATCAGCGCGATTACCGCACTTTTAGCCGTGTAATATTGCTGATAAAAAGTGGTTAAGTCTTCGCGTTTTATGGCGGCAATCGTGTCAATTTCGCCGCTTTCATCCAAACTGTAAGGATGCGCGCCATACAAAGCCCGCATAAACGCTTTGTTTGAAATGCTTTCTGGCTGCGTTGCTGCTTCTTGCAGCCCTGCAATAATACGGGTTTTTTCGCGCTCTAAAATAGCTTGCGGAAAATCGGGTTTATGCAGAACTTTGTTAAAAACAGTCAGCGCTTTGGCTTGTTCGCTGGTTAATGTACGCAGTTTGAATGCCGACCTGTCTAAATCCAGCTCGCCGCCTAATATCGCGCCAATATCGGCAAACTGGTTAGTAATCGCTTCTTCATTCATGCCATCAGCGCCCAATGTCATCAAGTATTTTGTCACGCCAGCCACACCAGAAGTCTGTTTGGTATCGCGCGAACTACCCGCCGGAAAATTAACGCTCAAATCTACAATCGGTAAATCATGGTTTTCGACAAAATAAACCTGGCTGCCAGAACTGGTTTGCCAGTGATTGATTTTTACGGCTGCATTTGCACTTAAAGTAACGAAACAAGTGACTAAAACGATTAAAAATTGGATTATTTTCATTGTAAAACCTTAAATTGAATTCTTAATTTTCAAAAATCTATTTATAAAAATGCAAAGCTTTAAGTCAGACTAGGCGCGCAATGGCGATGTGTACATTGAGTAAACGAGCTGTTGCGCAACAACGTATGACGACAAGATTTGCATTTTTAACTTAGTGTACGTGGGGTTTGCCGACTGGCTTCGCGTTTGGGTCAATTGGTTGCGGGTCCAAAGTGGCAATTGTCATATTATCTTTAGTTAAATATTTCTTAGCCACCATTTGCACTTGCTCAGAAGTGATCGCTCTGAGTTGTTCTGGATACTCTTTTAGCAAACGCCAGCTATAACCCATGGTTTCCAGCTGACCAATCTGCATGCCTTGATAAAACATCGAATCGCGCTGATAGACGTCTGCCGCAATAACAGCGGCTTTTACGCGGTCTAATTCTGTTTGCGTGACGCCCCCTGTTTTAATTAACTCAATTTGTGCGATTAACGCTGTTTCCAACTCAGCCACAGTTTTGCCTTCCGCAGGCGTACCCACCAACTCAAACAAGGCGTGACGTCCGCGCGAAGTACTATCGTAACCAGCGCCAACATCCAGCGCCACAGAGGTTTCACGCACCAATTTTTGATTCAGCCTTGCAGAATCATTGCCGCTTAATACGCCAGCCAACACATCCAGCGCGTACGGTTCCCAAGTTTGTTCTGGCGTGATTGGTATATCTTGCAAAGTTGGTGCATGAAAACCCATGATTAAGTACGGTAATTTGCCTGGTGCCTTCACTACAGCACGCCGTTCGCCGATTTGCGCTGGCTCGATTTGCGGCTTTCTGGCAGGCAAAACTTTGGGTTTAATCGCCCCAAAATATTGCTTGGCCAATTTCAAAACTTCTTGTGTTTTAACATCACCGACAACGACTAACGTTGCATTATTGGGCGCATACCAATTTTTGTACCACTCACGCGCATCCGCCGCGGTCATATTTTCTAAATCATTCATCCAACCTACAACTGGCTTGCCATAAGGATGCGCATTATAAATCGTGGCCTGAAACTGCTCATTCACTTTTGATTGCGGCTTATCTTCGGTGCGCCAGCGGCGCTCTTCCATCACCACTTTAATCTCTTTAGCAAACTCTGCATCGGTAATCACTAAATTTTGCATGCGGTCGGCTTCCAGCTTCATGGATAACGGTAAATGCGATTTTTCTAATTGCTGAAAATAACAGGTGTAGTCGGTGCCAGTAAACGCATTTTCCTTGCCGCCAGCAGCGGCTATCAAACGTGAAAACTGGCCTGCCGGCACACGCTTAGTGCCTTTAAACATCATGTGTTCCAGCACATGCGCCACGCCGGTTTTGCCATTCACCTCATCTAAACTGCCTGCGCGATACCACACTTGTGAAACCACTACTGGCGCGCGATGATCTTCTTGCACGATCAATTTCATGCCGTTACTCAATTTAAATTCTTGAATTTCAGCTTGCGCAAATAACGATGTGAATACTAACAATAGCGCGGCAATTTGAATCGGTACGATTTTGAATTTTATCAGCACGAAAAATCTTTCTAAAGCAGGGATTAAAAAATAGGCAAATTAAATTAAGCAAATTAAAGACACGGTATAAATTAGTTTAGTTCCTGCGCAGACTTAATAGCACGCATGCAATTTTACGACTAAAATAGGCGTTAATCGTTTTTTAAAGCCTGTTATGTTTAATATTTTTAAGAAAAAACCAGAACCGCCCGAAACTCCAATTGAACCAGTTGACCAGCCTGAAATAGTTTCAGCCAATGCAGATGTCACTGCAACCCCACCCATTGCAACAGAATTAAGTTTTGCACAGCGCCTTAAACAAGGCTTGGCCAAAACCCGCCAGCAATTATCTGGGCAGTTGAATAGTTTATTTGGCGGCGGCAAAATTGATGCAGAAACTTATGAAGAACTCGAAACCATTCTGCTGACGGCGGATATTGGCGTGGCGGCAACCGCACAATTATTGGACAACTTAAAAAAGCGCGTAAAACGCGAAAATTTAGAAGAAACAACCGCGCTTAAACAAGCCTTAAAAACCGAATTATTAGCCGTTTTAGCGCCTTTAGAAAAACCATTACAAACCAATAATCATCAACCTTTTGTGATTATGTTAGCAGGTGTCAATGGTGCGGGAAAAACCACGACCATTGGCAAATTGGCTAAACTATTTCAAGGCCAAGGCAAAAGCGTTTTAATTGCGGCAGGCGATACGTTTAGAGCCGCCGCCAGAGAACAATTGCAAGTGTGGGGCGAGCGCAATAATGTGCAAGTGATTGCGTCTGAAGGCGGCGATGCAGCCGCGGTGATTTTTGATGCGGTGAATTCTGCCGTGGCAAAAAAAATCGATATTGTGATTGCTGACACCGCTGGCCGATTGCCAACACAAATGCATTTAATGGATGAAATCAAAAAAGTACAGCGCGTCATTGGCAAAGCCCTACCCAACGCGCCGCACGAAATTTTGTTGGTGATTGATGCCAACACTGGCCAAAACGCCGTGAGTCAAGTGAAAGCATTTGATGATGCGCTTGGTGTAACCGGCTTAGTATTAAGTAAGCTTGATGGCACCGCCAAAGGCGGCGTGATTGCGGCGATTGCACAATTAACCACTGAACGGCAACGACCAATTCCAATTCGCTATATTGGCATTGGCGAGGCGATTGACGATTTACGCCCGTTTAATGCACAAGCGTTTGTGGATGCGCTTTTTGATTAGTATTTGAATAGTTAGTCACACAAACTTTGAAGATTAATTACACAAACTTAACCACTTTTTTAAGGCTAATTTTTTAACGCTATGATTTCAAAACATGGATTTCAAACCCATCACGCTATAATAAAAACGTTTAACCCAAACCAATGCTTAGCCTAAATTATTTATGATTGTTTTTGACAACGTCACCAAACGCTATCCCGCCAGCGGCGACGCGATTATCCAAGCGAGTTTTACGATTGAGCCAGGCGAACTGGTGTACGTTACTGGCCATTCTGGTGCTGGCAAAAGCACGTTGCTTAAGCTAATGGCGGCGATTGAACGCCCAACCAACGGCACTGTGTTGATTCACAATCAAAATGTCAGCAAATTAAAAGCAGCAACATTGCCCTATATTCGGCGCAAATTTGGGCTGATATTTCAAGATCACAAATTGCTGTATGACCGCAATTGCTTTCAAAATGTGGCGCTGCCATTGGCGATTAACGGCATTACCGGGCAAGAAGCCGCTAGACGCATTCGCGCAGCGCTGGATAAAGTTGGGCTTTTAAACCGCGAAAAATCCATGCCGATTACGTTATCTGGCGGCGAACAGCAGCGTTTGGCCATTGCGCGCGCAGTGGTGAGCAAACCGTCAATTTTGATTGCAGATGAGCCTACTGGTAATTTGGATAAAAATTACGCCTCAGATATTCTGACGCTTTTTAAAGCATTTCAGCAAGTTGGCGTAACGGTTGTTATCGCCACGCACGATGCGCTCGGCCAGCACAGTTCTGACAATAAACCTTATGAAAACAAGGTGTTGCATCTCAATCAAGGCAAGTTAACTATCCCAAGCCTAGATATTCAAGCAGGTGTAACTGCATGAAAAGTTGGCTGATATCCCACGCGCAAGCCTTACAATTAGTGCTGTCGCGCTTTAAAGCAACTAAATTCAGCACGCTATTAATCTGCTTAAGCATTGGCGTAACATTGGCGCTGCCAACCACCGCATATATTATTTTAGATAATTTAAAAGCACTGGTTAGCGATGTTAAAAGTGAATCGCAATTAAGTATTTTCCTAGCGCCAGATATCAAGCACTCTACGGTTGCCAATATCAAACATGCACTCGAAAAAAATGCAGCGATTCAAGTGGTTAAGTTCGTTTCAAAAGAAGATGCACTTGCGCAATTAATGGCCAACGATGCTAACCCAATTACGCTGGATTCACTCACAAACAACCCGCTACCCGATGCTTTTTTTATTCAGCCAAAACAGCTAGACACGGCTTCAGTTGCATCGCTTCAATCGTATTTAAGTAAAATTGAAGGCGTTGAGCAAGTGTTAGTCGATGGCGCATGGATTAAGCGGCTTAATTATTTATTGCTGCTGGGCAGTAAAATATTAATTATTTTGGCTGGTTTATTAGGCTTTGCGCTGGTTGCAGTGATTGGCAATACCATCCGCATGCAAATTTTAACCCAACAGTCCGAAATCGAATTAAGCCAATTAATAGGCGCAACCCAAAGTTTTATCCGCAGGCCATTTTTGTATTTAGGCGCATTGTATGGGCTTGGTGGCGGTATGTTGGCGTTACTAATATCGTGGCTGATAATAGTTTTTTTTAATCAAACCGTTCAAGAAATAGCTGCCAATTATCAGCTAGATTTTTCACTGCATTTTTTGTCTGATTTTGCGCTGGTTGCCCTGTTAATTAGCGCAACGGCGCTCGGCTGGCTGGCCGCTTATTCCACGGTAACACTGCCGCACAAAAAGTCTTGATACTTTACTTTAATTGTATGACCCATTTGGGCTATTGTTTCAATGACGCATCTTATTTAAGATCATGATGTAGATAAAAGATTTGAAATAAATTTTGGTGTTAAAGCAAGTTAATTGTTTTAACTTTATTAATCAGTTTTATTATTTTTAATTAACGGGGAAATAAAATGAAAAAATTAGCACTCGCAGTAGCATTATTAGGAGTATTTGGGTCTGCACAAGCCGCTCACTTATCTGTTGCGAACCAATCCGCACTAATCAATCCTTTTGGAAATTATGATGGTGAACCATTAACTGTCACTGGCGCAGAAACCGCGGGTGTAACAGGTAACCTTTTTGCAAACGTTGCTGGTAGCATTACGTTTACTTATTTAGGTCAAGAAAGTGGTAATAAAAATAGATTTATATTAGAACTTGGTAATAGCACTAATCTTAAATTTGTCGATAATAATGGTAATGCTGGCACCACTCCACTTGGAACTGGAATTACCGATGCTTCTGTAGGGCCAGGCTTGGTTGATTTTAGATTTAGAGATACCTCACAAAGCTCTAATAATATTGTACAAAACGGTTTTAATCCTAATGGTAGTAACGGCTTAAAATTTGCATTTTTAGGTAATCTCGATGGTAATAATGTATTTCAATTTGATCACGTTAGTCAATTTGGACCATTCGACTACATCTTAGGATTTAATGACTTTGGTAATGACGATGACTACGATGACTTGGTAGTTGGCGTTAACTTCACGCCCAACGCAGTACCAGTACCTGCAGCATTGCCATTAATGGCTTCTGCTCTGGCGCTATTTGGTTTCGGCGCAAGTCGTAGACGTATTTAGTATTAAACCTTAATATTCAATCAGCATATTAAGTTAGCTTAAAAAAAGGACGCCTTGGCGGCCTTTTTTTGTTTGTAAAATTCCACAGAAAATATAGCTTTAACCAGCAAGCGAGTACGTCACAAGACACATGCGATAGACTAATTAATAGCACTTATTGATAGCATTTGAATAAGCCACTTCAGTTATTTATGGTGCTCGTAAACTTATGTGTATTTAAATGTTGAAATGAATTCCAAACACTTTGCAAATTTATCAATGTATATTACGATAATATACACACATGATTGATTGGTTGCTTATTACAGGTTTTAATTGGGATTCTGGCAATGCACAAAAAAACGAATTCCACTTAGTAGCGCAATCAGAATCTGAGCAAATATTCTTTAATGAGCCTTTGCTGATTCTTTGTGACGAAAAGCACAGTCAAAATGAAACAAGATACCACGCACTTGGTCGACCGAATGGTAATAGACTACTGCATGTTACTTTTATCCTGCGTAAAGACTTAACCGAAATAAGGGTAATTTCAGCACGTGATATGCACAAAAAGGAAAAGGCTAAATATGAAACAACTTAAACCAATGCCAATGTTTAAAAATGAGGCAGAAGAAGCGGCTTTTTGGGCTGTAACTGACAGTACTGACTACTTAGATTGGGATAAAGCTAAAAAAATAAGGCTTCCCAGCTTAAAACCAAGCACGCAATCAATCTCAATTCGTGTCACGGTAGATATGCTTGAACGCTTAAAGTTAGCAGCCAATAAACGCGATGTTCCTTATCAGTCATTAGTAAAGATTTGGCTTGATGAAAAATTAAGTGCCTAAATTTGGATCACATAAACTTTACTGATGCACATTATTTATCCCATTAAATTGATATTTGGCAAAAAGTCTTCTTTTTTATTTGCGATAGACTGACCCAATCGGGCCATTGTTCATCTGCCTCACAATCCGTATCCTTGTATTTGTCAGTAGATACTTATATCAACTTAAACTTTAATAACATTAATCGTTTCATTCGTTTAGTTTTATTAAACTTCAATTAACTAAGGGAATGAAATGAAAAAATTAGCACTCGCAGCAGCATTATTAGGCATGTTCGGCACCGCACAAGCTTCTGGCTTATCTGTTGCGAACCAATCCGCACTAATCAATCCATTTGGAAATTATGATGGTCAACCACTAACAGTTACTGGCGCAGAAACCGCTGGCGTTTATGGCAATCTTTTTGCAGACGTTGCAGGTAGCATTACGTTTACTTATTTAGGTCAAGAAAGCGGCAACAAAAATAGATTCAGACTAGATCTTGGTCGCAGCACAAAATCATTTTACGATAATAATGAACGCTCTGGCACTACTCCGCTTGGTGATACTATTACTGACCGAACCGTAGCACGTGGTTTGGTTGATTTCAGATTTGTAGATACTTCTCCGCGCGGCGATGATCAAATTGTGCAAAACGGTTCTAATCCTAACGGTAGAAATGGTTTGTCTTTTGCGTTTTTAGGCAATGTGGTTGAAGGTAATTTTGTTTATGACCACGACACTACTTTCGGTCGCTTTGACTACATCTTAGGATTTAATGACCTTGGCAACGATGATGACTATGATGACTTAGTTGTTGGCGTTAATTTCACTCCAAATGCAGTGCCAGTACCTGCAGCATTGCCATTAATGGCTTCTGCTCTGGCGTTATTTGGTTTCGGCGCAAGTCGTAGACGTATTTAGTATTAAACCTTAATATTCAATCAGCATATTAAGCTAGCTTAAAAAAGGACGCCTTGGCGTCCTTTTTTAATTTTTTGAAACTCGTTTAGTTGTAAATATTGGTAACAATTTGAAACTATTCGTCACTAGCACTCTCATATTCAGAGTGCTAAAATAGCATTCAACTATTTAAAGTTACTTTGTTTCAATTTACTTTTAAGGAGTTTTTATCATAAACGCTTTAACAATACCGTCAATTTCGTCTCTTGATAGCTTTGATCAGTACATGCGTGCTGTTAAAGCTTTTCCGCTATTAAGCGCAGAAGAAGAATACGATTTAGCCACCAAGCTTAAGAATAATAACGATTTAGAAGCGGCGCAAACATTGATTGTTTCGCACCTTCGCTTAGTTGTAAGCATTGCACGTGGCTATTTGGGCTATGGTTTACCGCAATCTGATTTGATTCAAGAAGGTAATATTGGGCTGATGAAAGCCGTTAAGCGCTTTGACCCAGATCGCGGCGTGCGTTTGGTTTCGTTCGCCATGCATTGGATTAAGGCCGAAATGAACGAATATATTGTGCGCAACTGGCGTTTAGTTAAAACGGCTACTACCAAAGCGCAACGCAAATTATTTTTTAATTTGCGTAGTATGAAAAAAGGCTTTGGGGCGTTGAATCCAGACGAAGTTGGTCATATTGCGCGTACGCTCAATGTAAAACCTGAAGAAGTAATGGAAATGGAATACCGGCTAAATGGCCAGGAGATTTCATTAGATGCGCAAATAGACGATGACGGCGATGAAAGTTTTAGTCCGATTGCCTATTTAGAAGACGAAAGCCCTGAGCCGTCCGAGTTTTTGGCCAACCAACAAACCGAACAATTGCAATCTGTGAGTTTAAATAAAGCGTTAATGAGTTTAGACGAGCGCAGTCGCCGCGTATTAGAAGCGCGCTGGTTAACTGAAAGTGCTGCAACCTTGACTTTGCATGATTTAGCCGCAGAATTTGGTGTTTCTGCTGAGCGTATTCGCCAGATTGAGCAAAAAGCGATGCAGAAAATTAAAGGCGCAATGTTGGCGGCTTAAGTTTATCAAGTCATTTGATATCTGCAATAAAAAAGCCGACTAACTGTCGGCTTTTTTTAATTACTTAACTACTTTATTAGTTCAAATTTTATTACCTCAATTTTTTGCTTTTAATTTTTGCTTAGCTTAAATAACTTTTTACTTGGTTTAAATAACTAGGCTACTTTTGCCTGAGCTTCGCTTTCAAACGCCAGCGCGTTACCCATATGCTGACGTAATACTTTCAAATCGGTCATTTGCGCACGAATACTTTTTTCAATATTTTCCAGCTCTAAAATGCGATCTTCCAACGTATCTGTCGCTTTATAGATGCGCTTAATACTTTCTAAACGACGCCGCAATTGCAATTGATGCTCACGCACTTGCGATTCCATCGGCGCAATGACCGCTTTTAGCCAGTTTTCTACATCGCGATTCGCCACTTCGTACACATGAATCACGCGACTAGCTAAGGTTTCAAAAAACTTAGTGGTTAAGGTCATTTTTTCGTTAGCAATCATATTAAAAGCGGTATTAAATTGCTCTTTATAGGCGCGCTCTAATTTGGCCAACTCTTTTTGATAGCGCAAAGTTGAAAATGCTGGCGGTTCTGATTTACGCAAGCCATGCTCTTTCGAAAACTTGTCGTACATCACGTCCATCATTTTCTTGATTTCGTCGATTTGCGCGTCTGACGACACTAAACGACCTTTTAAATCCAAGAAAAAGTGATCCATTGCTTCACGGATTGTCTTGGTAAAACTCGCTTTAATCATGGTTTCGCGCGTGGTATGCACTTGCACTTTAAGCGCTTCCATGCCGAGCAAAGTAAATAATTTATTGGTTTGCTGCGAAAACACACTACGCAATGCCTGAAAGCGTTGCAAACCTTTTTCAAAGTTTTCTTTGTCCACTTTGACCTTGTTCATCATGTGTTCAACCACATCTTCGTTTTTGCCACGCAGACCACGCAACTCATCCAATTGCTCCACCACGCCTGTCACGCGCGATTCTAAAATCATATTGGAATTAGCAATTAAGTCTTCAATCTCATTTTTGGTGTTATCACGCACGATTTCTTTTTTAGACGGAATCAACTCATCTGACAAGGCTTTTTCCAGCTCTGGCAAACGGCTTTGCGCCAACAAAGCTTCATCGCCATTAATTTTGGCTAACAAACCTTTTTGCGCCGATGTCGGGAAAATTTGATTCGTTTCTAAACCAAGCAACTCTGCACTGGTTTTAATCTGCTTGCTAATCTCTTTTTCAATGTCTTTTTCGTTTTTTAATTCATCCCAAAGACCATCGATTTTATTTAATACCGCTAGTCGGCCTTTTTGTTTCCAGCGTGTGCCGCTAATATATTGACGCCACACGTCAATTTCAGATTTAGTCACACCCGTATCAGCGGCTAAAATAAACAGCACTGCATGTGCATTTGGCAGCATATTGAGTGTTAACTCAGGCTCGGTACCAATCGCATTTAAACCTGGTGTATCTAAAATAACCAAACCTTGCTCAAGCAAAGGATGCGGAAAATTAATGGTGGCGTAACGCCAGCACGGGATATCAATACTGCCATCTTTATTTAAACTCATGGCATCATCAGTGCTATTGGGATCATACAAGCCAAATTTTTCGGCTTCTTCAGCAGTCACGCGTTTGGTACTGCTGACTTCTTTAAACGCAGCTACCATGCTGTCGTTATTATCTATATCAAACTCAACCACTTTCCATTCATCTGGATAGCGCTTGTATTCAGTGGTGGTTGCATCGGACGAACGCGTTTCAATCGGCAACATTGAAATAGAGGTTGGTTTTGAGGCATCGTACAACAACTCGGTCGGGCACATGGTGGTGCGGCCAGCGCTGGATGGCAACAATCTTTGACCGTAATCGGCAAAGAAAATCGCGTTAATTAACTCCGATTTACCGCGCGAAAATTCGGCCACAAAAGCAACATTGAGTTTATCTTCGCGTAATCGCTCAAGCAGGTTGCTAATACGCTGATCGATTTGCGCATCGTTAAGCTCTTGCTCGTTTAGCCAACTGCGATAATCGCAGATGCTATCAACCAGCGCTTTGCGCCACTCAGAATACGCTGCAAATTGATGCGCTAATTTATTTTCTGCCATTGTCGCTCCCACGCGTTGTGCTTAATAAAGCACTTATATAAACTGCACTGTAATGCTTAAAATCACCTCTTTATACTAAAAAGTACTTTATCATAACATTGATATTATTTAAATAAATCAACGTTACTATCAGGTTTAATTCATCTGATTTCTGATGAAAGGCTGGTTTTTAGACATAAACGGTTAAATTGGCTGATTCTTTGTGGTTAAAACCGCTAATCTGCTAGTCGTAACGCATGTTCTGTTATCATTATCGTTTGAAATATTCGCCATTTTTGCAATGACAATCCTTAACCAGCATTCACCGCGCCCAATCGATATTCGTTTTCATCAAGCGTCACGATTATTAGAAATTAAGTTTGATAACAACACCGAATGCATGTTGTCGACCGAATTTTTACGTGTTTATTCACCTTCTGCTGAAGTGCGCGGGCATGGCGCAGGACAAGAAACGCTGCAAATTGGCAAAGAAGAAGTGAATATTACCGCTATCGAACCTGTCGGCAATTATGCAGTCAAGCTAATATTCTCAGATGGCCACGATACTGGATTGTATTCCTGGGATTATCTGTACGAAATGGCTAGAAACTACGAAGCCATGTGGCAAGATTACATTGCAAAACTTGAGATAGCCGGACACAAACGTAAAGAGATTGTTTAGGAAATAATATGACCGAAAAAACCACCCATTTTGGCTACAAAACCATCAGTGAACCCGCAAAACAGCAAAAAGTGGGCGAGGTATTTCATTCTGTCGCCAGCAAATACGACATGATGAACGACGTGATGTCTGCTGGCTTACATCGTATTTGGAAGCGTTTTGCAGTCGATATCAGTGGCGTTAAAACAGGCGATAAAGTACTGGATATTGCTGGCGGCAGTGGCGATTTATCTAAATTATTTGCACAAAAAGTTGGTGCATCAGGCGAAGTGATTTTGACTGACATTAACGCATCGATGTTAGCGGTGGGGCGCGACCGCATGATTGACGCGGGCTTGAGCGTTCCCGCCATCCAATGCAATGCAGAGCAGCTGCCATTTGCAAACCACAGTTTTGATTGTGTAATTGTGGCATTTGGTTTACGTAATATGACGCATAAAGATATCGCGCTAAAAGAAATGCAACGTGTGCTAAAAGTGGGTGGCAGGCTTTTAGTGTTGGAATTCTCCAAAGTGTGGCAACCATTAGAAAAATTGTACGATATTTATTCGTTTAAGTTATTGCCTTTTATGGGTAAATTAGTTGCCAAAGATGCGGAAAGTTATCAGTATTTAGCTGAAAGCATCCGCATGCACCCCGACCAGGAAACGCTTAAACAAATGATGATTGAAGCGGGGTTCAATCAAGTGGATTACCATAATTTAAACGCTGGTGTAGTTGCATTACACAAAGGCTACAAAACTTAGTTAACCATGTTTAAGCCGTTAATCAACCGTTTTTTGCAACATATTACCAATCAAAATAATTGGTCACGGCCTTATTTAATTGGCTTTTCTGGCAAAGTCATACAGTTTGATTTTGTGTTAATCAAAGCAAATCTACTTATTCTAGAAGACGGCAGTTTAAGTATTGCAGGCGAAACTGCTACGCCTGATGCGGTTATTCATGTGCAGCCAAGTTTAGCGCTGCGCTTAATGGCGCAAGACGAATCTGCCAAGATGCAAATTAAAATTGATGGGGATGTGCATTTAGCCACTGAACTTAGCAAAGTTTTGCAGCAAATGCGCTGGGATGTTGAAGAAGATTTAAGTCATGTTATTGGAGATATAGCTGCCAATAAAGTTGTTAACAATAGTCAAAAAATAGCGCAAGTGACTAAAAAACAAGGTATTAATTTAGCCGAAATGTTCAGCGAATATTGGCAAGAAGAAAAACCCATGCTTGCCAAAAAATGGCGTGTAGAAAAATTCATTAACGATGTTGATGGCCTAAAAAGCGACATTGCGCGCTTAGAAAAAAAACTGCAAAAACTGGCTCAATCAACCACAAACTCTGCAGAAAGTAACACGGATTAATGCATTATTTTCGCTTACTTTATATCGTTTTTATCATTTTAAAATTCGGTTTAGATGAGTTTATCAGCGAACATCTATCGCTTAAGCCTTTGCATAACATCATTAAGCTGTTGTTTTTTTGGCGTAAAGCAACGTTGCCAAGAGGTGTACGATTACGATTAGCATTAGAAAAACTAGGTCCGCTATTCGTTAAATTTGGGCAAATGCTATCTACTCGCCGCGATTTATTACCAGTAGATATCGCAAACGAATTAGCTAAATTGCAAGATCAAGTGCCTCCATTTGATTTTTCAGATGTGCAAAAAAGCATTGAAGCTGCTTTTGGTTTACCTTTAAATCAAGTTTACAGTCAGTTTAACCCAGTTGCAGTTGCCAGTGCATCGGTTGCGCAAGTGCATTTTGCGCATTTAATGAGCGGGCAAGAAGTGGCTGTTAAGGTATTGCGGCCAGGTATTAGTAAGGTCATTAGCCAAGATTTATCGTTATTAAAATCACTCGCGTGGTTGTTACAAGCGGTTTCAAGCGAAGGTAAGCGCTTAAAACCATTAGAAGTGGTGGATGAATTTGCGCGTCACACCAAGCATGAATTAGATTTAACATTAGAAGCGGCTAATTGCAGCCAATTAGCCCGCAATTTCGCCCAAAAAGATGCGTTAAGAACACGCTTGCTAATCCCTGAAGTGTATTGGGATTATTGCCGCAAAGAAGTGATGACCATGCAGCGCATGCATGGCACGCCAGTTAGCCAAATCGACGTATTGCGTGCAAAAGGCATCGACATCACCAAGCTTGCACACGAGGGCGTCGAAATCTTTTTTACACAAGTGTTTCGCGACGGGTTTTTTCATGCCGATATGCACCCGGGCAATATTCAAGTTGCCGACGATGGAACAGATAAAGGCAAATATATTGCCCTGGATTTTGGCATTATGGGTAGCCTTAGCGACACGGATAAATATTACTTAGCCCGTAACTTTTTAGCCTTTTTTAATCGTGACTATCGCGATGTGGCATTGGCGCATATCGAATCTGGCTGGGTGCCGCGAGACACCAATATTGAAGAACTGGAAACCGCTATTAGAGCGATTTGCGAGCCGATTTTTGACAAGCCGCTTAAAGACATTTCTTTTGGCCGTACGCTATTAAGCCTGTTTCAAATGTCACGTCGTTTTGGCGTGGTGATTCAGCCGCAGTTAGTCATGCTACAAAAAACGCTCCTCAATATTGAGGGATTAGGCCGCGATCTGGATCCGAATATTGATTTGTGGCAAACCGCAAAACCTTTTTTAAACCGCTGGATGAGCGAGCAAGTCGGCTGGCGTAGCATTGCCAACACTCTCAAAAAAGAATTGCCTTTCATCTTAAAAAATACCCCACAAATGCCGAGGCTTATTCATCAATTTTTAAGCCAGAAAACCGTTTCTGAACAAGAGCAGCCATTGCATGAAACCATGTTAACGCTTATTCATGCACAACAAAAACAGGCGCGCTGGCAAAAAAGATTAACGCTGGTAGTATTGTCATTATTGTTACTGCAAATTGCAGGTGCTTTAGTGCTATTGATTTAATACAAACACTTAGTAAACATACACGCTAGCCCTTTGAATAATTGGCTAACGCTTGTTGAATAATTTTCAATCGTTTCATGTGCATTTGTTTGTGCGTCATATTGCTCACCTCATTAACACAATTTGTACTCATGTCAATTAACGTCTGTCTAACGTGCATAATCGCAATAAGTTGTTGTTTTAGGCTCTCAATATTACCTGTTCTAAAGAAATACCCTGTTTTCTGACTCTCTACACATTGCATTAACCCAGCAGTATCTGCACAAAGCACTGGCAGCCCTTGAGAAAAAGCATCAAAAACGTTTCTAGGCTGTTCATCCGATAAACTTGGAATCACCATTAAATCATAGCCATGTAGTAAGTTAAAAAAATCTGGCCCATATTTAACCGTTCCACAGAGCTTTATTTGAGCTTGTTTGTTTTGAGCACGAATGAGTTGGTCGCATTCCTGCAATAAGTTTCCATCGCCCACAACATCCAACGTGAATGAATAGCCTGCATCGATTAACTCACTAGCCGCTTTAATGAGTAGCAATATACCTTTTTCTACTACTAGCCGGCCTGCAAATATTAACTTTATCGGCTGTGCAATATGCGCTGATTTAGTTTGAATCAACAAATTTAAAGCAGATTCACTCAATATGTTCTCTGCGTCAATCCAGGTAGCTGGTATCACAAAGCCTTTTTGCTGATGATTTTTTAATAGTGATTTTTTATAATCTTGTTGCGTAAACGTACTTAAATCTGCACTTTGTACGCACAAGCGATTTAAATATTCGCACACAATTGCTCTTAATTTTCTTTTAAAACCAACTGTTTGATTAACAGGAATTCGCCAAAAGGCCGACTCAACATTAATAAAATGAAAACGCCTTCTTAATACAAGCAATGGACAGATTATCCAAGCTTCTGGTAAAGGCCAGCCAGCAACTGCACTATGAACAATTTGAGTGTGCTTGATTTCTTTCCATAACACTCTGATGACTTTTGGCAACAAAAATATTGCATGTAATGTATTGTGAGGTTTTTGTAGCAATACAAAACGTACATTTTTTAAAGCTGGATTATTTTCAATCTCTACCGCATCCTTAAGTGGAATTTCATCTGAAAAGTATGAAACCAAAGTCAAGTTTTCGATATAGTTTGCATGCTCTATCAAGTCTTTGGCCCAAGCATTGGAAACACAAAGCATATTATTCGCGTTACGCATGTAAGGTACAGAAAACAATACGAGCAAATATGGGGTTGTTAAATTGGATGGATTCATGGCTGATTGTAAATGTCTTATACCTTATTATGCTAGCGTAATAACCTGCTTTTAGCTAATAATTTTAGCCCCTAATTTCATTAACGATGCTGGCACATACCGCAATAAAAAGTAGAGCGCTGTCCCAATCGAATATTTTTTATCTGCTGTGAGCATATTTTGCAGGGTTGGTTAGTTCGACCATAAACAAAATATTCCTGCTGAAAATATCCAGGGTTTCCATCCGCACCAAAGAAATCCCGCAAACTGCTGCCACCTGCTTTGAGTGCATCGTTGAGTGTGGATTTAATTTCTAATACCAATTTTTCGCATTGTTTTAGTGTTAAGTATTTCGCAGGGGTCTCGGGATGAATACGTGCGCGGAACAACGATTCTGATGCATAAATATTACCAACCCCAACCACCAAATGGCTATCCATAATGGCTACTTTAATCGCTGATATGCGCGTGCGTAATGCGTCAAATAAATACTGTGCATTAAAATTTTCTTCCAGCGGCTCTGGGCCTAGTACGCAAATTAATGGATGCTCATGTGGCGTGTCACCTGCCCACAGCACTGCGCCAAAGCGACGCGGATCGCGCAACCTCAACACGCGGCCATCATCAAATACGATGTCAAAATGGTCGTGTTTTTCAGGCGGAAAATGGCGTTCCATCAAACAAATACGACCTGACATGCCTAAATGTAATAACAAAGTACCATTTGGAATTACTGTATCGCCAGAAGCGCCTCCGAAATCAGCCAGAATATACTTAGCACGGCGTCTCAAACCCAATAGCTTTTGCTGATGCAGTGTTTGTGGCAAATGGGAAGGAATGGGCCAACGCATGCTGGCATTGCGAATGACCACTTGCGCCACGCTATGATTGATTAACGGCATAAGCCCGCGGCGCGTAATCTCTACCTCGGGTAACTCAGGCATGCAAATGGGCAGCTATTTTAGGTTAATCGGTGGATTTAACATGGTAAATCCAACATCATTGGTAAAATGATACAAAATGCCTTCATCAGGGCGGCCTAGCAACAATTCGGGTGATTCTTGAATTTTGTCAAAATGCACACTTTTTCCGTTTTTTAGTTTGACTTCAAACGATGGGTAAACGGTTTTGCGGTCTGGCGTATACAACTCCACCGATTTGGCTGGGCTTTGTTTCCAGCTAAAATCTAGCCATTCGTTCATTTCATTTTGGCTTGGTTTTGCTTTGGGTGCATTCACTTTCCAGTTGCCATCCACCATATCCACATTTAGTCGCACTTCTTCCCATTGCTCTAAGCGCGAAAAATCAAAGCCGCTAATCTGTTTTACTTCGGCTGGTGCAAGTGGCAATTTATCGATTAACTCAACACTTTGCACGCTGGCTGCTTCTGCATATCCTGCATGAATCAGGTAAACGGCATCTTTGTAGGCTAGGTACTGTAGCTCTGTTACGGAGTTATGTGTACCAAATACAAATTCTTCTGTGCCTTTGCTGCCCATGAGTTGTAATTTAAGTTCTGGATTATTCAGGCCGTATTTTGCTAAATCTTTTGCAGAATATTTATCTTTACTGGTTGCGGCAATAATAGACAAAATACGCTGTACGGACATTTGGTCGGCACGCGCTTTATACGGCGCGGTCATGTGCCAAAATCCGTTTACTTTTTCAAAACGCATCGCTTTAAGTGCAGGAAACTCTATTTTAATCGCAGTAAAATCGGCCAGTTTCAATTGAGAAACGGCATATTCGGCAGGCGCATCATTATTGGTTTGCGGGCGTAAATACAAAAATGCAACCAAGCCGCCGACCAACAACAGCATCACCAGATTCAATATCCATCTATTTTTCATTTTTCAACTTACTCTTATTTCAACTTAACAGTTTTTTGGCTGTATTTTTATGCATTTTTTACAGCTTAAGTTTATCGCTTACGCTTTTCTGCGTTTCCACCATAACCAGAGACCTGCTACAAAGAATGCAAGCGGGATAAAGTACTGAAAACCATGAAACACTGTCCACGCCACAATGCGGCCTTTATCATCGTTTGGTATGGTCATATTGATATCTTTGAGCGGCATCGGCTGTATGGTAATCAGTTTGTCGTCACCCGCCAGCCAGTTCACAATATTGATGCCAAAATCCAGGTTGCCGCCGTTGGTGATAAACGTGTTGGATAAAAAGTTTGCATTGCCCATCACCACCACGCGCTGGCCTTTTTTACCATATTCGCGCTCTAATGCCACACCAATATTAATCGGGCCGCGTTTATCGGTTTTTGCATCAAAAACTACTTTTTGATTTTTAACGCCCGCTGGAGAAATGTCGGATTCCAGCCAGCCATTTGGTGCAACCTCTACCAAACGCCCTACTTTCCAGCCAAATTCATCAGATGCTTTTGCATCCACTTCATGCGCCTCGGGGAAAAGTGTACGTAACTGAAAATTGCGCGTAATAGCGTGATCGCCATAAAAAGAGGCAAAAGCCACTTTGGCATCTGCGCCATATTGCGCTGCTGTCATATCAACCGCAATGCCGGGTGAAACAGTAACGCCTAAATAATCCGCCACTTCTTTTAAACCGCGTAAATTATTGTCATCCAGCAACCACAATAAATTACCGCCAGACTCTAAATACGCTTTTATTTTTTTCGCTTCAATTGCACTCACGTCTACTTGCGGGCTAGCAATCACCAACATCGCGCCGTTGGCTGGCACCGCCTGCGCAATGGTTAAATCAGGGTTGGCAAATTTAAAACCTTTAGATTCCAACTGTTTACCAAATTCGCCTATGTCGTGATTTTTGATGCCTTGCAAATGACGCTCACCATGGCCGTCTAAAAACATCACGGCCTGCGTATTGGTGCGCGATAAACGCACCAATAAGTTGGTCATTTCCTGCTCGGCAAACGGAGGATTTATATGCTCTGTGCGTTTATTAAACTCGACTACGGTTTCACCATCTTGCTTAACACCCGCTTCTTGCGCTAATTTTGGTTCTTCGGATGGGTTAATAAAGGTGAGCGTGATATTTTTTTTCTCGCGCTGGTAACGTGCGACAAAATCAATCATACCCTTGCGAAAAGTGTCGCCACGATTGGCGTCATCATGCGTAGCGTAAACCGTAATATTTACCGGCTCTTTCATCTGCTTTAATATATTTACGCTGCCTTGCGTGAGGATATTACGATTGGCTTGTGTGACATCTTTGGCATAGCGATATTGACTGGTTAAATAGCCAATCAATATCACCAGCAAGATAAAAAGTACAACAAATAGCCAGCTTTGTGCCAGCATTTGAATACGTAAATTACGATTAATTTTCATACAAAAAGTCCAATTAGCCTCTTAACCGGTCTGCATCTAGACGGCGAATCGTTAATATTAAAAAAGTGATGATAAATAAAACAAAATAGGCGATATCGGCCGTATCAATCAAGCCGCCTGCAAACGATTGAAAATGCTTCATCAAGGATAATTGCGCCAAAGTATTACTGGGGTCGCCCGCAAAAAATCGGTCTAAGATCATCAATGCAAACAACGCGATAAAGCTTAAAATCGCCGCTACCACTGGTTGCGAGGTTAAGCTGGAAAAATACAATCCTAGCGCAGAAAAACTGGCTACCATTAAAAACAAGCCCAGTGAATTGGCTAAAATATAACCAAAATCAATCTCGGACCAGATATTAAGTGTAAATAACATGAATGCGATATACACAATTAATATGCTTAAAAATGCCACCAAGCCGACAAACTTGCCCAGCACAATTTCAGTTAACGATAAAGGCGCGCTGAATAAAAACGGCAATGTTTGGCTGCGGCGTTCTTCACTGATTAAACGCATTGAAAGCAGCGGTACAGCAAATAACATAATAAAGGAAGCCAAACCATACACGGTTTGCCCAACAAATTGCGTGACGCCATAACGCTCGGCAGGACGAATTGCGCCCGACATTACCTCAAAATAATCGTTTACGCCATTTAAATAATACGTGCCAAACGCAAACATTAATAAGGCTAGAATAATCCAGCCCATCGGGGACGCAAACACGCTTTTGAGTTCTTTTCTGGCCACGTTTAAAATCATGGAATTTCCTTTAAGCTGCTGACGCTTCTGGAATTGCTGCGTCTTGATAGGTTAACTGCACAAACACATCTTCTAAACTGGTTTGATCTGGCGCGATTTGGTATAAGCCCCAGCCGTTTTTAACCGCTGCTTGCACAATTGCTTCATGTGGCATTTGGTTCTCTGCAAAACGCACACGCATCATATTATTTTCCAGCGTTTCCGCTTCGGTAACGCCTGCAATTTGCAATAAATCGGCCACTTTTGGCGCATGGTTAAAGCCAATCAATAATTTATTGCCGACGCGCTGGCGTTTTAATACATCAATGCCACCATTAAATACCAGTTTACCTTTATCGATAATCTGAACGTGGTCGCACACCATTTCAACCTCTGGCAAAATATGCGTCGATAAAATCACGCTGTGGTCAGTGCCAATTTCACGGATTAAACTACGAATATCACGGATCTGAATCGGGTCTAAGCCCACTGTCGGCTCATCTAAAATCACTACCATCGGGTTATGAATAATCGCCTGCGCAATACCCACGCGTTGTTGATAGCCGTTGGATAGATTCTCAATCAAGCGCTTGCTCATGTGCGTTAAGCCGCAACGTTCTTTGGCGTTTTCCACCGCTTTTTTAATATTGCGACTGGCTACTCGATGCAATCTAGCCGCAATGGTTAAGTACTCATCGACGGTAAATTCCTTATATAGCGGGCGCATTTCAGGCAAGTAACCAATTAGTGCCTTGGCTTCTTTGGGATTTTCAATCATATCGATGCCGCATATTTTGACCGAACCAGCGCTTGGCGCCAAGTTGCCTGTCAGCATCTTCATGGTGGTAGATTTACCTGCGCCATTTGGCCCTAAAAACCCGAGCACCTGGCCTTGGCTTAGATTAAAGCTAACATTACTCACCGCCTCGCGGCCGCCGTAAATTCGAGTAAGCTCCAAAGCTTCTACCGTTAAACTTGATCCTTCTAGTGTTAAATTAGTCATCATGATTGTCTTGTTATGGTCTAAAGCTCGTTATTTATGAAACAAAACTGCTAGATTAGTTTCAAGCAAGAAGCTATAGTCTTAATTAATTATGCTTAATAAAAAGCAATCAAATATTTAAAAAGCAACTAAATATTGCACAACCCTTGATTATGGATGAACTTGCATTAACTGTCACGGACTAAACAATAGTTAACAGATAAATGTTATTTAAGTAAGTGTTGAATCGAGTCATATCATATCAAGTTATATTGAAAGTATCTGGAACCTAAATAATGCTGCCCATTAAAAAACCCGTTAAAAAAATAATATTTACGCTGTTAGTATCATTGGCAGCGACTAACAGTATGCGTGTTTTAGCAGAGTCCACTCCGCCGATGACCAAGGTGCCAACTATCACCACTGCCAACGCAGAATTTGTGTATAAATATTTACTGGGTGAAATTGCAGGCCAGCGTGGTGATATTACATTAGCCAGCCAACTGTTTTTAGATTTAGCCAAGCAAACGCGCGATGCACGTTTAGCCGAGCGCGCTGCCCGCGCAGCAGCCTATGCGAATCAACCAGGATTAGCCTTGCAAGCGGCTACATTATGGGTTGAATTGGATCCTGATTCATTGGAGGCGCAGCAAGCATCCAGCCAATTGCTGGTGGCCAGTGGCAACTTAAAGCAAGCCAAGCCGCATATAAAAAACTTATTGGCTAAACCAGACACGCGTGCAAACGGTTTTTTATATCTCAATACCTTGCTAGCAAATCAAAAAGATAAAAATGAGTCGCTTGCGCTTATCAAGGAATTTGCAGCACCTTATCCTACTTTGCCAGAAGCGCATTTTGCCATTGCACAAGCCGCGCTGATTGCAGACAACACAGCACTCGCCAAAACAGAATTAATCGCCGCTGACAAATTGCGTCCAGGTTGGGAAGCTGTTGCGCAGATACAAGGTCAGTTGTTATTTAAAGAGTCTCCAGACAAAGCCATTATTTTCTATCAGGATTTTTTAAAACGTTATCCAAAAGCCAATGACGTGCGCATGACTTATGCTAAAACATTGGTTAATCAAAAACGCCACGCAGAGGCCAAACCAGAGTTTGTTAAATTGGTGAACGAATCGGGAGGCAGTCCAGAGATTAGCGCGGTTGTTGGTTTGCTATCGCTGGAGTCGAACGATTTCGCTAGCGCGGATAAATACTTTGAACAAGCCATCGCCAAAGGTTTTAAAGAGCCAGAGCAATTATATGTTTATTTAGGTCGCAGCAGCGAGCGGCAGAAAAATGATGCAAAAGCCCTTGCCTGGTATGACAAAATAGCGCCGAGTAGTGAGCGTTATTTAGAAGGTAGACTTTCTGCCGCCAATGTAATTGCACGCACGCAAAACGTAGATGCGGCAATTGCAATGCTGGACAATGTCAATGAATTAACACCAGAGCAACAAATCGTTATTATTCAAACGCAAGCCAATATGTTGGGCCAAGCCAAACGCAATCAAGAATCGTTCGACCTGATGGATAATGCAGTTAAAAACCTGCCTAATTCACCTGAGCTGATTTACGATTATGCGATGGCCGCCGAACGCTTGAGTAAGCTGGATGTGATGGAAACTGAGCTGCGAAAAGTCATTTTAATGAAGCCTGATTATGCAGCTGCTTATAATGCACTGGGTTATTCTTTTGCCGATCGCAATATTAAACTAGATGAAGCAAAAACTTTGATAGAAACCGCGTTAAAACTGCAGCCAAACGATCATTACATGCTAGATAGTTTGGGTTGGGTTTACTATCGTATGGGCAATTTAGCGTTGGCAGTAGAAACGCTGCGCAAAGCTTATGAGATGCAATCAGACCCAGAAATTGCCGCGCATTTGGGCGAAGTGCTGTGGAAACAAGGGTTGCAGGAAGAAGCCAAGAAAATCTGGGGCTTGGCGCTTAAGGAGCATCCTGGTAATGCTGTTTTATTGGCTACCGCCAAAAAATTCAATTAAATTCATATTTAAGACCAATCATATACGCTGGTCATCTAGTTTGAGTAGTTATTTAAGCTACAATCCATTTAAGTCAACCGCTTAAATGGATTTTTTCTTGTCAAATTTTCGCTTGTTTTTATGTTTAATGTTTTTATTTTTCAGCGCTTGCGCCACGCAACCCAAGCCACCAATTACACAATCACCTACATCGCCTGTTGCCCAGCAGCAACACCTTGCCAAGTTGAGTGCTATTAAGCGTTTTTCATTAACAGGTCGTTTGGGTGTTGTCACACAGAAAAAGGGTTTTTCAGGTAGCATCGATTGGCAACATGCAGCACAGAGTGATGCTATCGATGTCTACTCTCCGTTAGGTGGAAAAGTGGCGCATATTGCCAAAACGCCTGACGCTGTAACGTTAACGACACAAGATGGCAAAACGATTAAAGACACCAGTGCTGAAAATTTAACCGAAACCGCACTCGGGTTTAAGCTGCCACTGGCCGGATTAAGTGACTGGGCGCTTGGTAAACCAACAACCAGTAAAATAGATGCGAGTACTTGGGATGATGAAGGCCGCTTGCTGACATTAAAACAAAATGGCTGGGATATTAGCTACGAAAATTATGCAGATAACGACGGTGTTTTTTTGCCTGGCAAAGTGATATTAAAAAGTGAACGGCTTAACTTAAAATTATTAATCGAAAAATGGATACCTGCTGTTGAGTAGTAATTGCGTTTTATTTGAATTATTTTTCTAATTTACTTATCCAAGTTAACACTATTTTTGCCCACAGTTTAGCCATGCAAAATTTTCACACTTTTTTAGCGCCTGCAAAAATCAACTTGTTTTTGCATATCACAGGCCGTCGCGCCGATGGCTATCACACCTTGCAAAGCGTGTTTGAGTTGCTGGATTTTTATGACACGATTCATATTAAGCCTACCAGCGCTAAATATATTAAACGCATTAATTTAGTAAACAATGTGCCTGAACATATCGACTTAAGCGTGCGCGCAGCGATTGCTCTGCAACAAGCCACGGGTTACGTTCAAGGCGCAGAGATTAAGATTGAGAAGCGTATACCCGTTGGCGGCGGATTGGGTGGCGGCAGTTCGGATGCGGCCACTGTTTTGCTGGCGTTAAATCATTTATGGCAATTGCATTTAAATCGGGCCGAACTGATGCAAATTGGCCTGACATTAGGCGCCGATGTACCCGCGTTTATTTTTGGGCAAACCGCATGGGCAGAAGGCATTGGCGAGATATTAACACCGGTCAATTTGCCCGAAAAAAAGCCGAATCAACCTGAAGATTGCTATTATGTAGTGCTAACGCCCGAAATTCCTGTGTCAACTGCACAAATTTTTGCACATCCGCGATTGACAAGAGACACGAAACCATTGAAAATAGCGGACTTTTCAAGCGCTACATTTAAACAGTATTTTAAAAATGACCTTGAAAACAGTGTATGTGAATTATTTCCTGCAGTTGCCTCTACATTAAAATGGTTAAGCCAATTTGGTGCAGCAAAAATGAGTGGCTCAGGCGCGTCTGTGTTTGTGATGGCTGAATCCAAGCAAGCTGCAGAAGAAATTTTAGCCATAAAACCTGTTAATACAACTGGCTTTGTGGCGAAAAGGTTAAAAAAACACCCGCACTTTGCATTAGCAAATTAAGGGCATTAGCAAATTAAGACGTAGACAAGTTTAAGCATTAGCGAGTTAAGTTTATTGGGGAGTCGCCAAGTTGGTTAAGGCACTGGGTTTTGATCCCAGCATCCGAAGGTTCGAGTCCTTCCTCCTCAGCCAATAATTAGTATGCAGATAATCAATTCTGTATCGAACAAAAATAGCAAGCGTGTAGATTATGCGATTTACACGCTTTTATTTTTTATAAGTTAACCTGTTTTTTTTGGGTTAATTTTATGCAAAACGCATGTTAAAAGATTGTCATTAGCACAGTATAAAGGGCGGCATTTTGAGTAACGGCAACATGATGGTATTTACAGGCAATGCCAACCCAGAACTTGCACAACAAGTGGCTGGACATTTGGGCATTGAGCTAGGTCGGGCCGATGTGGGCCGTTTTAGCGATGGCGAAGTGATGCTGGAACTGCTTGAAAACGTGCGCGGTAAAGATGTATTTGTGTTGCAATCGACCAGCCATCCGACCAACGATACGCTGATGGAAGTGATGGTCATGGTGGACGCATTACGGCGCTCTTCCGCGGGCCGTATTACCGCGGCTATTCCCTACTTTGGCTATTCGCGTCAAGATCGCCGTCCGCGCTCAGCGCGTGTGGCAATTACCGCAAAAGTGGTAGCCAATATGCTCACTAGCGTTGGTGTGAATCGCTTATTAACCATGGATTTGCATTCAGATCAGATTCAAGGTTTTTTTGATATTCCAGTAGATAATATCTACGCAACACCCATTTTGCTGGATGATTTATTACTGCAAAAATACGAAGATTTAGTAGTGGTTTCGCCTGACGTTGGCGGTGTGGTTCGCGCGCGCGCTTGCGCTAAACAGCTTAATTCTGATTTAGCGATTATTGATAAACGCCGCCCAAAAGCCAATGTGGCCAAAGTGATGAATATTATTGGCGAAGTAGCTGGCCGCACCTGCGTGATTATGGATGATATGGTAGACACGGCGAATACGCTGTGCGAAGCCGCCGCTGCTTTAAAAAATCAAGGTGCAAAACGCGTTTTGGCTTATGCCACGCATCCCGTATTATCAGGTTCAGCCGTTGAGCGTATTATGCATTCGGATTTAGACGAATTGGTTGTGACCAATACCATTAAGCTAAGCCAAGCATCGGCTAATTGTACAAAAATTCGCCAATTGAGCGCAGCAGGTTTGTTGGCCGAAACCATTAAACGAATCAGCCAAGAAGAGTCAGTTTCTTCTTTATTTATGGATTAACATTTTCAGTTTTAACCCTGTTTTCTGGTCGCGGAAAACAGTTTATGTGTAGTACCGCTGTTATTTATTTAAACTTAACCAAATAAAAGCAGCAAAAATAGGAGTAATAAAATGAGTATCGAAATTAATGCAGTCAAGCGTGACGTTAAAGGTACGGGTGCGAGCCGCCGTGCACGTCGCGCTGGCAATGTACCAGGTGTGGTTTATGGCGCGGGTAAAGATGCCGTCAATCTTGAGTTAAATCACAAAGAATTGTTTTTGCAATTCCGTCATGAAGCGTTTCATGCGTCTATTTTAAGTTTGATTGTAGATGGCAAAAAAGAAAATGTTTTATTGCGTGATTATCAAATGCACCCCGTGCGTAATACCATTCAACACATTGATTTTCAACGCGTTTCAGCTTCTGAAAAAATCCACGTTAAAGTGCCTTTCCACTTCTTAAATGAAGATATTGCGCCAGGCGTTAAACTAGGTGGCGGCATTGTGGCGCACATTTTAACCGAGGCCGATGTAAGCTGCTTGCCAAAAGATTTGCCAGAGTTTATTGAAGTGGATGTTGCAGCGCTTGAAATAGGTCAATCCGTGCATCTATCAGAAATTAAATTGCCAAAAGGTGTTGAGTTTGTTCAATTAGCGCATGATAACGATGCAGCTGTTGCAGCGATTGCAAAAACACGCGGCAGCCTGGCTGATGACGCAGCAGATGCTGCTGTTGCAGCGGATGCAGCGGCTGAGTCGGCTGCTGTACCAACTGCTGAGTAATTGATTGTTAACAGTATTAAACGCGTGCTTAGCATTAAGTACGCGTTTTTTATTGGCATTTTTACTTAATCCAACACTGTTAAACTAAGCATATGGATGGCATCAAACTTTTTGTAGGTCTTGGTAATCCTGGCGATAAATACGTTGCCACGCGCCACAACGCGGGCTTTTGGTGGATAGATCAAATTACAGTGCAAACCAATAGCAAACTGGCGATGGATGCGAAAATGTTTGGCTTTACTGGCAAGTTAAATGTAGCCAAATTAAATGCGGCCAATTCAGAGCAAGATAAATGGTTGTTAAAACCCGCTACTTTTATGAATGGCAGTGGCAAAGCAGTCGCCGCTATTGCGAATTATTACAAAATTTTGCCTGCGCAAATTTTAGTGATTCATGATGAATTAGATTTGCCGCCAGAAACCGTCAAGCTTAAAAAAGGCGGCGGACATGGCGGCCATAACGGTTTAAAAGATATTACAGTAGCTTTGGGAACGCCTAATTTTTGGCGTCTACGTTTAGGAATAGGTCATCCAGGTGATCGGAATGAAGTAGTGAATTTTGTGCTAAAAGCGCCATTAAAAGATGAGCAAAATGCCATTAATCAATGTATTGATAAAAGCTTAGAAATTGTGCCGCAATTGCTTAGCGGTGACTTTGAGAATGCAATGTTAAAATTGCATACTAAGACTTAAAAAGCGCTCACTATCAAACAATCAGTGTTATTCCATTCAGATTTTGCGCAAGGCTTTAAATTTAAGTCGTAGGCGTTGAAATTTGAGGTGATGAGACAGTACAAGTAGTACGGTGAAATCGCCGAAAATAAAGAATTTAAATAAAACTTAGCGCAGAGATTGCGTGAAAGATGATTGGAAAAAAACATGAAGTGCGGAATTGTTGGCTTGCCCAACGTAGGAAAATCCACCCTATTCAACGCGATAACCAAAGCAGGAATCGCCGCAGAAAACTACCCTTTTTGCACGATTGAACCAAACGTGGGCATTGTAGAAGTGCCAGATACGCGCTTGCAGCCATTAATTGATATTGTAAAACCGCACAAAGTACAACCCGCAATTGTTGAATTTGTGGATATTGCCGGTTTGGTTGCAGGCGCATCAAAAGGCGAAGGATTAGGCAATAAATTTTTAGCCAACATACGCGAAACCGATGCCATTGCACATGTGGTACGCTGTTTTGAAGATGCCAATGTCATTCACGTATCTAACAAAATTGACCCACTATCAGACATTGAAGTGATTAATACCGAACTCGCACTAGCCGACATGGAAACAGTTGAAAAAACCATGCAGCGCGAAAGTAAAAAAGCTAAAAGTGGCGATAAAGATGCCATCGCTTTGGTCGCAGTATTAGATAAAGTATTACCTTGCTTAAACGAAGCCAAAGCGGTGCGCACTTTGGGCTTAGATGCAGATGAATTGCTGCTATTAAAACCGCTGTGTCTGATTACCGTAAAACCTGTGATGTATTTGGCCAATGTTGATGAAAAAGGCTTTGAAAATAACCCACTTTTAGACAAAGTTAACGCGCTAGGCAAAGCAGAAAATGCGCCTGTAGTATGTATTTGCGCCAAAATTGAAGGCGAAATTTCTGAACTGGATGACGAAGATAAACTATTATTCTTATCCGAACTTGGCCAAGATGAACCTGGCCTAAACCGCGTCATTCGTGCTGCTTACGATTTACTTGGATTGCAAACCTATTTCACCGCTGGCGTACAAGAAGTGCGCGCCTGGACCGTAAAAAAAGGCGCCACCGCACCGCAAGCGGCTGGTGTCATTCACACCGATTTTGAACGCGGCTTTATTCGTGCCGAGGTCATTCAATATGACGAATACGTGAAAAACAAGGGTGAACAAGGCAGCAAAGAAGCCGGAAAAATGCGCTTGGAAGGCAAAGAATATATCGTGCAAGATGGCGATGTGATGCATTTCCGCTTCAATGTCTAGCTACACAGGATTAAACGCTTGGCTACGTAAGGAATTACCATCTAATGGTAACCATTAAGTTTGCTTAAAAGCGAAGTTATTTTTGACAAGATGCCGCTAAAACACTAGAATTGCGCCCTTGTCTGATGTTAAGTAATTACATTTTGACAACCAGTTTCAACGGTGATGTAGCTCAGTTGGTTAGAGCACAGGATTCATAATCCTGGGGTCGAGGGTTCAAGTCCCTCTTTCACCACCAATAAAGACGCGGCTTTCGGGGTAAGTAACCACTTCGAAAGCCGCTTTTTTTTATCTACAAGTAGACATCTAGATAGACAAATACTACCTATTTGCGTTCTCTATCAATTCCCGATATTCTCCAAACCATGTAACAATTATTACCAAATTAAATATTTTTAGTTGACGTGGGTCTGTTTTGCTCAAAGATCACTTAAGTGATTGATTGACCTGCGGAGGATACACATATAAAACTGCACGTCATTTCAGATCTACACAACGAATTCTCTTTGCATACACCCACTGCTGAATCAATGGCAGCCGATGTGATTGTTTTAGCTGGAGATATCTGGAAGCATGCCCGCGGCATCGGATGGGCGCGTGAGACGTGGCCAAATCATCGTATTGTTTATGTCGCTGGAAACCACGAGTACTACGGCAAAATGAGATTGCCTACATTATCTAAATTGCACATTGCCGCCAAAGAATGCGGTGTAGATTTTCTAGATAACGATGAAGTCATTATTGATGGTGTGCGCTTCCTGGGATGCACTTTATGGACTGACTTTGAGCTATTTGGAATGCGGAATCGCCGATGGTGCATGATTGACGCACAAAATCACCTTAACGATTTTAGAGTTATTCATGAATCAAAAGGCCATTTCAGCCCGCTTGATTCAATACTACTGCACCGCGAATCTGTTGAATTCCTGAAAGCAAAGCTGGATACACCATTTGACGGCAAAACAGTTGTGGTGACACATCACCTACCCTCTCAGCGTTCTGTAGCATTGCGCTTCGCCGAAGATAATTTATCTGCATGCTTTGCTTCACATCTTGATTATCTGATTGATGGAAATAAAGCGCAGTTATGGATTCATGGCCATACGCATGACAATTTTGATTACGTATTCAATGGCACGCGTATTGTCTGCAATCCTCGCGGCTATGTTACATATAACAATACGGAAAACTTTGACTTTAATCCGTCATTGATTGTTGAAGTATGAAAACCTTATTTCTCGACTACGACGGGGTGCTGCACCCTGCCAGCGTTTGGTTTAATCACGGTGAGATTCAGCTTGATTGCGAAGATGAGAGCCTGTACCTTTTTTGCTGGGCTCCATTGTTGGAAAGCATCCTAGATGATGAAGATCCACAAGGCCAGGTAAAAATTGTTCTTTCAACTACCTGGGGTCATCGCTACGGCTGGAAATTAGCAGCAAAACGATTAACGCCTGGCTTAGAAGCTAGAGTTATTGGCGGGACTACGGGCTACCCACAATCACGGGGCCGCCAGATTGAAATGTACGCCGAAGATGTGCGGATAGATCATCTAAATTGGATTGCGCTTGATGACGATGATTATCGTTGGCCAGAGCAACACCTTGATAAGTTGGTTAAAACTGATGAAAATTTGGGCTTACTTTGTAAGAACACGCAGCAGTTGTTAAGGCTAAAACTGCAAGAATTGTTGCTGAATTAACGCATTTCTGTAAATAAGTTGCAATGGTCAACGGGATTAGCCTTCTAACTTGTGAGACTTGAGATACTGCCTGCCTTTGCTATTAACCATCCATCCAGAGGGGTATTTGGTGGAAATGTATGTGCTTAACAAAAGCTTGCGAATGTCATCAGACTGGATCGCAATCTGCTCATTGTTAGCAATGATGCGAAGTGCTTGATCTAAATTATCCGGTAGCTTTTCCATACCGATATTGTAATTAAATTAGACCCATTCTGAGAGGGAATTCATGATTGATTCATCGGATGCAGGTTTCGATATTGAAAAAGCTTTTGCTGCTTATTCAACCGGGGAAATGCCCAAGACAGAATTAGAAAAATTAACCGGATTATGGTTCGGGGATATTCTTCTTGAGCTGGGAAAGCGCAACCTTCCTCTTCCTCGATTTTCTTCATTTCATACCTATACGCCAGAGCAAAAAGCGTTGTATGACAAGGTATTTATGAGTAGTAAAGATGATTGACTCACCAGAGGATATTTATCATGTTGAGAAGAAATTAGCCCAGGAATTGGCCAGTAATGCTCTTCTTATTGCTAGGTTAAAAAATAACAAAGGCTGCGGCATGATTTTTATGCACTCAGCTCCACTTATCCAGTTAGCAAAGATCGACAAATTAAGCTTATTACTCAACTTCAATTTAAAGATGTTCATGACTCAGGAACTCTTATTTGAATCTACTGAGAAACAAGCTATTGAAAATATTCGTACTAAGAACGAAGAAGAGCTGTGTATTCTTAAGTTTGTTAGAGAAAATGAGAAGAATGGCAATCTAGTTGTTGTGAGAACATTTGTATTCAATGCCGCGGAAAATGAACGCTTAAAATATCTTGGTTTTAATTTAAAAGGGAATGGTGAAGTCTCCGCAAATTCATTATTTTTAAACAGATCAGACTATGGCATCACTGGACCAACTTTATTGCTATATGAAGACACTGACGTTTCAGCTATGTCTAAAAATGATGACGTGTATTTTTCGACGACTTATGCGGCGTTGGTCGCTATGGAAAAAATCAATATTATTCAATCAGCCGATGCTGAATGGCAAAAGATTACTAAAACTACAATTTTTAAGGACAATCAAAAAAGTGAGTAATAAATCAGATCCTCTAAAAAAAGGCTCAGCGATAATTGTTGAAGGAAACTTTGATTAATTTTTTCAAAAACATTTTAGAGACCAACTAGAAGCTGATTTACGTTCCAATCCTAACAAGGATGGTGGGTTTTTAAAATCCGATGATGCAAAAAGAATGAAGGTATTGAAATGGAAAAAATCGGTAAAAATATAAACATTGAAAATAAATTTAACCCATTGTTAGAGAGAAGACATGATCGACTCACCAGAAATTATTAAAATACTCATAGAAGCTGGTGTTGATATAGACACAAGGGATATGGATGGGTACACAACGCTCATGAAAACCAAGTCTCCAGAAGTGGCTCAACTGCTCATTGATGCCGGCGCTGATGTGAGTGCTACTTTGCCACACGGCATAACCGTTTTAATGATTACAAACTCAACAGAGATTATAAGGCTGTTGGTCGATGCAGGCGCAGATATCAATGCACAAAATAGCTTTGGTCAAACCGCATTAATGCGAACTTGTTCACTAGAGAAAATTAAAACTTTAATTGACTTAGGTGCAGATCCGTACATTAAAGACAATTTTGGCGGGGATGCTTTTACTGTTTATCGCGAGTGTGATGATCAAGATGAAATTGAGCGATACCTTGAAGAGTTGAAATCTAAAAATTGTTGATTGATTTTAATATATATCATGTTCAATTTACACAAATCATTTTATAAGTGTTTGTTTTAATTACATTTAACTTGACAACAACTAGCCAAAACGCTATAATATATACTATTAATTAAGCACCGAAAAAACCAATTGAAATACGCTATTTTTACAAATTTAATAGTACATACGATCTCAAAAGCGGATCGAAGGCCCTTGTTAGCCTAAATTTCATAATTTAGAAAACAATAGGCCACTAATTTAGTGGCCTTTTTTATTGATGCAGAAAAGTCTCAATGACAAATATTAATTACAGTGAAGTGATCGCGATCGATTTAGAAGCGACCTGATGATGGCAATAGTCAATACAAAGGATGAAAAGTGATTTTACTTTTTGGTGATGTCCACGGCAATTTTGGCCACGTGCTTCCGGCGGTGATTGCTGAAAAGCCGGCCGCCATCATTTTCTTGGGGGATCTGCAGGCGCAGAAGCCGTTAGAAAAAGAGTTGGCTAACGTGATGGGATTGACTGAGGTTTATTGGATTCCTGGCAATCACGACACTGACAGTAAATCTGATTACGAAAACCTGTTTAATTCGGCACTAAGCGATCGTAATTTGAATGGAAAAGTAACCGAAATTGATGGACTAAAGGTGGCTGGACTAGGTGGAGTTTTTCGCTCAGCAGTGTGGTATCCACGTGACGACCCAGAAGCGGCGCCACTTTTTGACAATTATGATGCTTATATTGAAAGCGAACTGGAAGCTGAGCGCTTTAAAGAATTCCGCCGACTTAAAAAAGCTAGCTTAGAGCCTGATGGCCTGCCCTCTCCGGCGCTGATTGGTAAAGCTCTGACGCATAAAAGCACAATTTTTTACGAAGATTGGCTAAATCTATATGGTCAACGCGCCGATATTTTAGTCACGCATGAAGCACCTAGTTGCCATCGATATGGTTTTGTTGGGATTGATGTTTTAGCGCAGTCAATGCAGGTTAAATACAGCTTTCACGGCCATCATCACGACAGGCTCAACTATGAAAAGGACCATGAACGCCTAGGTTTTAGTGCCCACGGCGTGGGGTTTTGCGGCGTTAGTGACATGTACGGTGGAATGATCACGGCTGGGGATTTTGATGATCTTAGAATGCGCTTTAATGAACAAAGAAGTCAGGACGAATGATGGCAGAAGAATATCCAAACTACGATGAATTATTGTCTCAGTTGAGCCCTTATATTCGAGCGAAAATCCCAGCGACGTTAGATCAAGTAATTAAATTAAACAGAAACCATTACAAGCTTCGCTTAACAAAAGATGAAGAGATTTTCGACTTACACAACAGAATCAGCCCGTACCCTGAGAAAGACATTATCGATAACTGGAATCTCATCACACTGGAAAGGCCGCGGGGGAATCTCGTTTTTTTGTTAGGCGAAGTGAGACGAAAAAATGGCTGCCCTCGTATTTCTAGCGATGTAACTGGCATTGATCTTGATCGTGGTTTTTTAACAACGATATCTGGTTCTCTTTATAAACTGGGAAACCCTAAAAATGCGCCACCTACTGAGCTAGAGCTTTACTTGGTTTGCAGAACGTTTCATTCCTGGCGATTGGGTGCTGAATTGGGTGTGCCCCTTTATATAACTCAATACCATTAGAGAAAAATATGATGGATGAGCATATAAAAGATGGGAATGAAGACCAGTTGGCATCAGCGATTGAGGCATTAAGGCCTAAAAATTTGGATGACATCATACGGAAAAATCGAGATAAGCTAAAACTGCTTTTGGCTAACGAAACAGACATTCAAAATCTGCATTCAGACATTGATGCAAGCAATCCAAAGGACATCTTTGATGACTGGAGCTTAATCGCATTTGTTACAAAGGATAAAACCTATCTGAGGTTAATCGGTGAAGCTAGAAGCTGTAAAAAGACAAAAATGACCAGCATCATTTTGAAGACCGATATGAGACAAAAAGTTGTAAGTACATTGTCTGGCAACCTTTATCAATTAGGCACACCCAATATTGGTGAGCCGGATCTCCATCAACGGATTTTTATCTGTACATTTTTGCATGATATTTGGTTAGGTCCTTCTTTTGGCGTCCCGGAATTTTTCTATTAGAAGATTCAATGAAAGTCGATGAATTAATTATGAAGAATGACTAATGTTTGTTTTTCTGGATTTTGACGGTGTTTTACATCCATTTAATGTCAGGTTCAATGATGATTTAGAGCTGGCGCTTGAATGCAATGAAAAAAGTTTGCACCTCTTTTGTTGGGCACCGATTTTAGAAGGCATCCTAGAGGAAGTTGATCCTGAACGCCATATCAAGATCATCTTATCGACGACATGGGCTCATAGATACGGCTGGGAAGATGCCTCTAAACGACTGACACCTAACCTTGAGACAAGGGTTGTTGCTAGAACCAATGGATACAATCGGCCTAGAGGCCTTCAAATCTTGAAGTGCGTCGAAGACATGAATATTGCTGACCACCAATGGCTGGCAATTGATGATGATGATTATTTATGGCCGACACATCTACTCGATAAGTTGATCAAGACTGATGAAAATTTAGGATTATCTGAAATATCAACACAGCAGCTTTTAAGGCTAAAACTAAAAGAATTGTTGCTTCTATAACTATTTTTTGAAACAAATGTTGCTGAATCATTAGTTGCACTACCAAAATTGAGAGGAAAAAGTTGCAATGTCAGGCAATCAATATAAAAAAGTAGTCGTGATTGATTTAGAGGCCACATGCTGGGATACACCAGAAGAAGAAACAGCAAACAAATCAGAAATAATTGAGATTGGCGTATGTGTGCTCAATTACGCCACGGGTGAGATCACAAAACCTGCTGGTTTAATCATTAAGCCGCGCGAATCAACGATCAGCCCTTTCTGTGAAAAGCTAACATCGATCACGCAAGAAATGGTTAACGAAGGAATGAGCTTCGAGACCGGTCTGAATATATTGAAGTTTGAATATGCCGTTGGCAGCAGAGTCATTGCGGCTTTTGGCAATTATGACCAGTCAATGCTTAATCGCCAATGCGCTGATTACGGTATTAATCCGCCTTTTGGCCCGACCTACCTGAATATTTCCGCAATGGCTAAATTGAAGCTAAAAACCAGTGGCCGACTTAGTTTAGAAGAAACAATGGCTGGTTTTGGAATATCGTTTGAAGGAAGACCCCACCGCGGGGTCGATGACGCAGTGCAGGCTGCCAGAGTGTTATGGGAAATTATCAAATAGGTTTAAAAATTAAGGAAATATCGTATGCCAAACAATAATTACAGTGAAGTCATCGTAGTCGATCTAGAAGCTACCTGCTGGAACACGGCAGAAGAAAAGGCTGCTAACACGTCTGAAATTATTGAGATTGGTGTTTGCGTGCTGAACGTTCTCACCGGTGAAATTACAAAGCCTGCTGGGTTAATTATAAAGCCGCAACAGTCCAAAATCAGCCCATTTTGTGAAGAGCTAACCACTATTACGCAGGCGATGGTAGATGAAGGCATGGGATTTGAAGATGCTCTCGCTATTTTAAGAACTGATTATGGCGTGGGCAACAGAATGATGGCCGCTTATGGCAATTACGATAAAACCATGCTGACACGTCAATGCGCAAATTTTGGTATTAAACCAATGTTTGGTCCAACTTATATCAATATTTCAGCCTTGGCCACATTGAAGCTAAAAGCCAACAAACGGGTTGGGTTAAAAAGCGCGTTAAATAGATTGGGATTAAAGTTTGTTGGCACGCCTCATCGCGGGGTCGATGACGCAGTGCAGGCCGCCAGAGTACTCTGGGAACTCATCAAATGATTGTGTTGTTTCTGGATTTTGATGGTGTGACGCACACTTTTTTTCCGCGAGAAGGCTTAACTGATAAGGAAAATCAGTTGTTTTACTTTCTTCCTAAGATTGAAGAAGTCTTGCGAGAATTTGCAGAGGTTAAGGTGGTGATATCAAGTTCATGGAGATTGTTGGCATATTCGCTTGATGATTTGCGTTTGAATTTTTCTGAAGACCTCCGGGAGCGCGTCATTGGTGTAACACCAGAAATAAAGCTGAACGCACCTATTGACTGGGAAGGATGCAGGCAACGAGAGGTCGAGTTGTATTTAAGCCAAAACAAACTCGAAGGCACGCCCTGGCTGGCATTGGATGATGTAAAGGAAAACTATCTGCCTGACGCTAATTTGCTTCTTTGCAAAGACAAATTTGACGACGCTGAGGCACAGCAACTACGAGAAATGCTAACTAAACTGCGCACTAGGGAAATATGATGAACGACAGTGAATTATCAACTGCACTTGAGGCAATGATACCGAAGTCCTTAAATGACATTATCAGGAAAAATCGAGAGCTCGTTCAGCTGCGCTTAGCAAACGAAGCCGATATTTTAAAATTACAGTCAGAGATACATGAAGTTAACCGAGTGTTTATCTTGGACAACTGGAACCTGATCGCATTTGATCGACCTGGTGCTACTACAATCCATTTAATAGGTGATGTCAGGGGCGAAAGTGAGCCAAGAATCACCAATCTCATTCGAGCAATCGACATGAAACGTCAGTTGTTATTGACGAATTCGGGCAACCTATACCAAATGGGGACCAATAACGACGGGGAACCAAACACAGAAAAGCTTTATTTGATTTGCGCCTATATGCATCAATGGGGCATCGGGCATGAGCTTGGTGTGCCGCATTTTTTTATTAAAGAATTGTATAAAAGTCGGTGAGCCAAAAAACCAGTAATGCACTAGATACTTAAGAATGGGGCAACAATCATGAAAGTTAAGGACCTGATTTTAGAACTGCAAAAGCATAATCAAGAGGCCGAAGTAGTGGTTGACGGTTATGAAATGGGCGTTAGCGATGTGCGAAAAATCGTCGCAACAGTAATTTTTCAAAATGAAAATCGCCCCTACTGGCACGGTCGGTTTGAAACAACTGAACCATACATTTATTCAGTTAAAAACGCTAAGCCTATTAATGCGGTTTACCTGCCCCGCTTAGATCACGAGAACGCAAGTTGTGACTACGACTGATTGGAGCATCTGCCCTCATTGTGGCCGCAGAAGCTTTCAAATTCCTAATAAATGTCGGCGTGAGGCTTGTGGTTTGCAGTTGCACGATATTGCTGAAAAGATTGGTTTCTTATCATTATGCAACCGCCAAAAAGAACGCATGAGCAATCTTGAAATTTACGATAGACGTCGCAGAAATACTCTGAAAACGGCAGCAAAAGCGCTTAATAGAAAAATAAAATCGACTAATGAAAATGACAGTCAAAGATACGTTATTCGTGTCAGAAAATTAGCCAGCCATATTGTTTTACTGGATGAAATCTCGATGTACCTTAATCCAAATAGACAGTTTTTTTATGGATACTTAGTCCATAACGAATTAGTGATAGCTGCTAAGCATGTGCGCGATGGTAGTTTTGATGATTATTACAATGAATATTGTGGTTTAACATCGATAAACAGTTAATTTAATAAGGCTTTTTACTAAACGCTTCAGTTCAGAAATGCAGCAATAATGAAGAGGATTTAAGTGCTGATTTTTGACCTTTTTTGGTTGAATCTTCATGAATTACCACCGGTAATTTGAGACTTTTCGTACGGACATTTCAGATAAGGAATCAATGATACTCTTTTTAGATTTTGATGGAGTACTGCATCCAGACGCAGTATTTCGACCCAGAAATAAGCCTTTAACACTTCGCGGTGAAGGAAGCCTGTTTATGCATGCTGACATTCTAGAAAAAGCGTTAAGTATCCACCAGGACGTGAAAATAGTGCTTTCGACAAGCTGGGTACGCGAGCTGGGTTTCAATAGAACAGTAAAGAAGATGCCTCCAGAATTAGCAGCTCGTGTTGAAGGAGCAACTTGGCATAAAGGAATGTTGGCCAATGGAAAAGAAAATGATCCTTTCACATGGATGTCCCGCTATGAGCAGATTGCGTTCCATATAAAGCGTAATGGCATTAAGGATTGGCTAGCGATCGATGATCTTCATTCCGGTGAAGAGACATACAAATGGCCATTGGATATGCGTCATCGGTTGGTGCTGACTGATGGCGTTAAGGGTTTAGGCTGCAAAGATGCGCAGCAAGATTTAGTCAATAAATTATCAAATGAAGCATTGGCAGTTGATGATTCTTATAAAAAATCAGTTAGACAGTCAGTTTTTAGGGAATCAGTTAAAGACCTTCCTGTAGAAGAGGCAGAAAAAAAAGCCAGTCTATTCCCAGCGTTTGAAAGATTCGATTTCAAGGTTGTTCGCTCAGGCGAAGACAACCATAAAAACCAAGAAAAGGACGATTGATTGTTTATCTATATCGATACAGAATTCACCACTTTGATGGCAAGAATACAAAATATTAAGCTGATTTCTTCTGGTTTCATCTCGGAAGATGGCCGGGAGTTTTACTTCGAGTTGCCAAATAATTACAAAGAAGCGGATTGTTCTTACTTTGTGTCAGAGAGCGTTATACCTCATCTTAACGGTACTGCAGAGGTCGCATTGAGCAGTTTTGATGCTGTAATAAAATTAAAAGAATGGGTTGAAAGTTTTAATGAGCCTATTACATTTTTAACGGATGCACCCTCTTATGACTGGTTGTTAATAAATGAATTGTTCTATAGGCATGGCGACTATTTTCCAACAAACCTAGCTCATACACCCTTGAATGTAGCATCCTTACGCGTGGAAACCTTCATTGAGAAGTATTTTGAAGAGAACCCTGATGCAATACGACATCATGCCATGTGCGATGCACGAGCCTTGGCTTATGCGTGCAAAGCCTAGTGAATATGTCTGAACAATTTAAAGTCATCATTGCTGACTCCAGCACTCTAGTGACGCTTGCCAATACTGACAAATTGAAGTTATTACTATTGCTGCCTGAAAATGTGAGTGTGTTTTTTGCTGACTATGCGGTGCATGATGCGACAATGGGTGGCCGACTTACTTCACATTCATGGCTGATAAGGGGATTAATAGCAGAGCATCCTGACAAAATTCAGATTATAGAAACCGATGTATGGAAAATGGTAAAGCGACATGGTGAAATCTATGCAGTTTATAGCCAAAGCGTTGCTTTACGTAAGATGTACGAGCTTGAAGGCCTTGAGCCACCTAAAGACATTGTTTTACCTACTGACGATTTCATAGCCAACCTGCTGAGAAATATAATAGAAGAAAAGTCAGAATTAACGACCAAAGTTGTGATGAGCGATCTTAATTTGACTCTTGAAGAAAGTGATCATTCAACGGGAAAATTACATTTAATATCCCTTGTTACATTTCTTGAATGGTCAAGCATGCTTACAATTTAACTTAAGACTGATCGGCTAGCTTCCGCGCTTCTGTTGATTTATCTAACAATTTTTTGCGCCTTCATCAACAATGTCCACTACTAAATATAACTGTATAAAAGTACCTTCCATGAGATCGCTTTTATCAATGGATTTAAAATAGGATCTGGTCAATTCAGCACACTCAGAAAACGCCTCAGAGGCTAGTTTGAAACCAAGGGCCGCATCTAAGTATTGAGCCTTTTTAGTAGCTTGGTTAAGCTCAATCATGGCTTCGTGAGAGTTTTTATAACCGTTCATCAGCTGCAAAACCGCTTTACTTTCTTCGATTCGAGAAAACAAATAATTTACTTTAGAAAATTCAGGCACCAAACCAGCTTTTATAGCGGCATCTCGACTGTTAATAAATTCTTGGAGATAATCTGAAATGATTTTAGTTTTTTTATCGCGCTCAATAATTGCATTTCTTAATTCATCACTTAGCTCTGATCCGGCTTCTGCTGACTCCATTTTTTACTACTTCTTGTTTTTTAATAATTGATAATTAAACGAGTGCAGCTCAATAAACCGCGCCCCACCGTTAAGGTGAGACTTTTAGTGCAGATGCTATTAACAAAGGTGAGACATATAGTGCGCTTAATTATGTAAATAATTATGGCTTAATTCTGGCCTAAATGAGGCATGCCGTATCAAAAAACTGAAAGTAAGACTTTTTCTACAGCCATTTTTTCTAAAAGTGAGACTTTTAGTGCGATTGTTAACTAGATAGGTGAAATTATCAGTGCTACTAAAAATTAAAGGTGAGACTTTTCGTACAGATATTCCAGCTAAGGTGAGACTTTTAAAACACCTCTTATTGCGCAGGTTAAAGGTTTAGTGTTCTTATATGCACAGAAAGAATTAATCAAATGATACTCTTTTAAGATTTTGATGGCGTCTTGCACCCAAAAGAGGTTTTCCGCCCCAGAAACAAGCCTTTAAAACTTCGTGGTGAAGGAAGCCTTTTTATGTATGCTGGCGATCGATGATTTGCATTCAGGCCAAGAAATTGAAAAATGGCCGGTGAATATGCTTAATCACTTAGTTTTAACAGATGGTGTTAAGGGCTTAGGTTGCATTGATGCGCAGCAAGTATTAATCATCCTCTATAACGTCGTCGTCAACAATAAGCGATTTCTTTCGTTTTTCCGCCGACTCTTTAACCAGCTCTTCCATATTTTGCCCACTTACACCAAGATTTAAACCGGCTTGAAAAACCACGTCGTAGCTAATTTCGCTTTTTTGAGCGCATTCCAAATACTTTTTAACCATTTGATTTATTTCATTCATATCTTACACTCCAAAAAAGTGCACCCTTAGGTGACCTGTTTGATTTTAATGACTAATGAATCTCTACAAGATTCATAACACTATCCCCTGCACTTTAGTCATCAGCTATGAGTTTAATCGTCACAACGCATAATACTTCCACATGTAACAAATCCTGTTTTTAGTTGCTTAACGTTATCAGCTACAACCAGCTGGGCGGGTATTTATATTCTTCAAATTTTAAATGCTTTAATCCTAAATCTTTATATATGTAATTATGTAAGTTATATGGCTAGCAACACTTTAAAATTTGCGTTCACGGTATTGAAATGGGTCTTCGTTTAGGTTGATTAGAATTTGATCAGCAAGTCTGCGTGATAAATTATTAACATCACTCGGAATTTCTTTTAAATCAGGTCTGTTGAGTTTTGCCGCGGCATTCATTTCAATGACTGGGGGTAGCATCATTTGTCTATGTTCATCTGTGAACATTTGATTAAAAAGCTTTTCGGTGCTGTCACGAGAAAATGGATTCGTAGGATATTTTGATGGAAGCAGCCTGACAAGTTCGAAATCTTCTTCAGATAAATTCACGCGCAAGTTTTCAACATCGGCAATTGCTACTTCGATGTCCTCATATGCTGTAAGAAATGGTATTAACACCAAGCTTGAGCTCTTTGCTAACTCAACGTCGAACTGGCTGCGGCTGGCGCCGCCATCAATGACAACCAGTGAGGTAACTTTAATCTCTACATTAAAGAAGTGATCCAAAAGCGCATTTAATGCCTCATCCGATTTAGCAGAAAATGTATCATAAATACGTTTTTCATCGTTTCTAACGTTACGTCTGGCGTCGCTCGTGGCAAGGATAGATGAAAACTTGCGAAGACCTAAGCCCTGGCAAAGCATGTGCGATGTTAATGTTTTTGCAGATCCGCCTTTAGACCCTCCGATGCTTACGACATGTTTATTTAAAGTTGGACTCATGCTGCACTCCTTTTATGTTTTTTTATTCCATCGCTGATAAAACGAGAAATTATTGACTGAACGCTAACTACCTTTTCTTCTTCAAGAGTAGTTTCTGAAGAAATCTTAACTAGTTCAGCGTAGACGGCTTTATCTAGACGCATCGTTAACATCGTTTTTTCGCCTAAAAGTTCTTTGATGGCTTTTTTCTTAGAGGGCTTTATAGTTTTTTGGACTTTAGATGGATCATTATCAGAAGTTTTAATTTTTTTCTTAACAGAATCTACAATCGCAGCTTGTTGAGCTGCGAAAGGCGCTATAGAAGGCTTTACGCCAATACCGGGTTTTAAAGAATTTTTAAACATATGCTAGTGCCTTATAATTTATATAAAATGCTATATGTAATTACATTAAAACAATTAAATCATGATGTCAATTTATTTTGATATACGTTGTCTAGTAAACTTTGAATTTTGATTTTGATAAAACAAAATATTTTGAAATCAAGAAAACAAAAAATCATGACATCATTCAATCAAAATTTTATGAAATCGTTTGAATGAGTGTGTAGATCTTATGGAATTGACAACATGAAATGTTGGCGCACTAAACTTTTAAGTTTTAGTAAATGACAGCTCTAAATATTGACATCATGAGTACATGACAAGATTAAATTTTGACATCATGAATACACGACAACATTAATTTAAGATTTTATGAAATCATGACAACATGTGCTCATGATTTTTTAAGTTAGTCTGATAAAAATTTTATTTTTAATTTCATTATCGTACTTAGTACATGATTTTATGCTTTCCCTTCTTTATTAGTGCAATGTCATTAGCCAATCTTGCCAACTCACTAATTTGCACTTTCATTTTCCTCAACAAGGAAAAGCTTAAAACTGACTTTTTAACTTGCGTGAATAAGGAGTTTACGAATGAGGCACCAGGTTCAATTCTGTTATCTAAAAGTTAAACAGTTGTAATCAAAAAGTTATCATATGAATTTAGATATTATTTCGAATATTATTTAGTAACATAGAAATTTCCTGAATTATCCTAAAATCAAGTTAATTCAAATTACTAAGAATAAATTCACATTTTAAATTACCAATTTTTTAGTATTGGTATATCAATACACTCTCTATTTATGCGGCTGAAAACTCACACAGGTGTCTAGGGCAAGTTATAGTGGGCTGACCTATGACTGATAAATCTTAACCCTAGAAAAACTTCTGTAGACGTCTCACAGTAAGTTTAATCGTTAGTAACTGGAAAATAACCCATTATGTAGACATGCACTCTAGTTTGGATTTTATGGAAAGAATTCTTAAGACATACGCATGCGCACATGGATAACCATCCTGTAGATATACACTTAAGTGAACCTTCATCCTTTATTAAGTACACTTTTGGAATAAGAATAATCGAATTTCATGCCTAATTTTCACTTTATGATCATAAAACCGTATTTGGTATACGTTTTATTGATATCAAAATTGCGCCTGTAAACATGCACCTAACAAAGTCCAATCAATCGTCATGTGCCTTTTTTGGGAGCATAGCGTCCTGTAGACGTTCACTTATAACCTTATTTTATCCTGTAAACGTACACCTTTCCTGCGGCTAATTGGTCTGCAGACCTTCAATCTGGAGTTTTTTCATCCTGTAAACGTTCACTTTTGGCGTTAAACAGTGAAAAACAAGCAGAACATATAAACTTTATGATCAAAAAAATGCTCAAGCATAAACATTTGGCGGGCCAATATCCTGTCCTGTAGATATTCACCTATCATGGTTTAATCAATAGGTATGGGCCTTTGAAGGTAGGTAAGCATACTGCAGACCGACAATAACTACCCTTTCATCCTTTAAAAGCACATCTTCAGCATAACTGAGTCAGCATTTAGATCTTGGTAGAAACATTCTAATTAGCTATCTGTGCTTCGACTCGACTTGATGTTGTAATCTTCAACGTGTGGCCGATAGTCACTTAGTAGACTTTTGTTTGCACAATTTGAATGTAGATTTTTACTTTTAAGCCCAACTAAGTTTCTTTTACCACACCCCACGCACCTTCGGTGAACGCTAAGGGTGCTTCACAGCCTTAAGGCCACATTAAATATAAGGGTTTAACGTTTACTAATGCTATATGTAATTGCATATTGACGTAATCATAAGATAATGTTAATATGTTTGATAATAAAGCATAGCGTATAAAGGTGTACTTGGTATGAAAAAGGCTAAAAAAGGGTCAGAGGAAGCTCTAACTAGAAATGTTGGAATTAAGTTAAGTGATCAAGATCGCGAAAATTTAATGCGTTTAGCAAATGAAGAAGATTTAACAATTACTAAATTTATCCGAAACGCCATTGCTGAAAAAATTAAAGGTGTTGAGCTTTCTGAAAAATTTCAAAAATTGATAAACGATGGAATTTATCAAATTAATGAAACAGCTCGCGCCAATAAAATCAATCAAGAAATTCTGAATACATTGAATAAATTAGTTGAGAAAGTTGCATTAAAAAGCGACTTTGAAGAACACAAAAATGAAGTGCTGGCTAATATCAATTCACTTAATAATCAATTTATAGAAATGGGAAGCAGTTATACAAAATTGATTACCTACTCTAAAGAATCCATTAAAACCAGTGAATCAAAAGAAATAGAAGAATTAAATGGGATTAAAAAAAGCCAATTTATATCTGAATATTTAATCGGAAAAATAACTGAAAGACTTCAAATTCCTGTAAATAAAGATGAAATTAATGCTGCAATTAACAAGCAAATTTCCTATTAAAAAAACACCAAATTACATCAATAAATTTGCATAAATAGTGGATTTTAATACTTTAGAAAAGCAAAAATAATGGGTAAATTATATGACAATGAGCTATAAAAAAATGGGAAATGGTGGCGCAGCTGGTAACTATTACATCAGCAGCTCTGGTCAAAATTCAACCTTAAGAGGTGTTGACGACTACTACACGCAAGCAGTTGGTTCAGAGCCATGCGGCGTATTTAACGATTTTAGCGGAGCACTTAAACAGTTTGGAATTAACCACTGCGATGAAGTTAGTGTTAATGCATTTCAGCTTCTATTAGCTGGCAGAGATCCTATAAACGAGCAACCACTGACTGAAACAGTTGATGAAAAGCATGTAAGCGGTTATGACTGCACTAACAGTGCACCTAAGCCTTTTTCTGCCTTAAGAGCGATCGCCACTTCATTTGGTAATAGTGATTTGGACAAAAGATTACTAAAAATTGCCTCTGACGCCAACCAAGATTCAATGAAATTTCTTTCACAACACGCCGGCTATTCGCGTCGAGGTAAAGGTGGAGCATCTTTAGAAAAGGTCGACTTAATTTCAGCTCAATGGCAACACTCAACTTCGAGAGCTGCCGATCCTCAGCTGCACTTCCATAATACTATTTTCAATCTTGCCTTTCGAAAATCAGACGAATCCTCAGGAACGATTGAATCGAAAAATCTTATGCAATGGCAAACTGCGGCAGGTGCAGTATTCCGCGCTAGTTTAGCTACTGGTCTTAAAAAGGAATTTCCTGATATTAATATCATTATTGATGAGAAAAAGGGCACGTTTTTGATAGAAGGCATCAGCGAAAATTTGGTTAAGTTTTGGTCAAAAAGGAAAAATGAGATAAATGATCAAATGAAAGAGTCTGGTTTTACTTCGCTGGCTGCAGCTGATCGTATAACCCTCGAAACAAGAAAAAACAAAACTTTTGAAGAAACGCCTACAGAGCTTGAAATTCGATGGAAACAAGAAGCTATTAAATATGGTGTTACTGAACAAACAATTAAAGACATCCTAACGGCAAATAACGACCAAATTTTGGGCAACTCGCGAGAAGAAAAAGAGGCATTTGATAAGCAAAAATTCCAAGTAAAAATGAATTCAATCCCCGGCATGTTAATTGAAAATGAGAGTGTTTTTACAGAGCAGCAACTGTATAGAAAAGTAGCTGAATTGTCCGCCGGTATTCAAGACTTAGACGGTATTCAATCAACGGTTAACCGTCTCCTGACTAGAAAATCAGAAGAATTAGTAGTAAAGCATAATGTTTTGTTAAACGTTAAAGATTTGGGCCAGAGACATGATGAGCGCTATCAGCAAATAACCGCACGTGAAAAGGTGTTAAATGAGCAGCGAGAACAAAACTCGGTAATCATTGAAATGGGCGTAAATAAAAAGGGTCAGAAAATTTACACAACCATTGCTCATATTCAAATTGAAGCGGATCTTAAAAAACGTTCCCGTGAAATGTCGAATGACGGAACTCATGTTATAGACAAGAGAATTATTGCAGATGCTATCAGTAAAAAAGGGACAATAAGCCTTGAACAGGCAGACGCAGTTAGGTGGGCATTAAGCCCTGGTTCACTAAAAATAATCGAGGGCGGCGCGGGCACTGGTAAGTCTTTTTCATTGGATGTTACTAGAGAGATTTGCGAAGCCAGTGGATATAACCTTATTGGAATCGCCCTCTCCTGGGACGCCGCAGGCGTTCTAAAATCAAGCGCAAATATTGACTCTGTAGCTATAACAGGATTTTTAGATAAACTCGAAAAAGGTACATTAAAGCTGACAAAAAGGGATGTCGTTGTGTGCGATGAAAATGGGTTGGTTGGAAGTGTTTACGGTCAAAAAATATTAAAATTTGTTCAAGAAGCCGGTTCAAAATTAATCATTACTGGGGATTCTCAACAGTTAAATCCCGTGTCTGCAGGTAGTGCTATGAAAATAATGTTGTCAGAAGCCGGGAGTGCGAAAATAACTGAAATACGTCGCCAAAAACAACAATGCGGACGTGAGATGGTGGCTAATTTCGCAGTTGGCAACTCAAAAAAAGCGTTGACTGCACTGAAAGACCTTAACAAAATTAAAACCCTAATCGATCGTCAATCAACAATTGATTGTATTTCTTCGGATTTTTACAGCTACTTAAAAAACAATGTTGGCAAAACTGCGCTCGCAATTTGCGGATCCAATGAAGAAGCGGCACAACTTAATGATTCTATCCGTCAAATGAAACGTAAGGATGGCTTAATTTCTGAGTTTGATACCGTTATAGCTACGGAGTTTGGTGAGTTACCATTCGCCGTTGGTGACAAGATTATGTTCAGGAAAAATGACAATAAATTGGACATTAAAAATAGGAAAACGGCAGAAATTCTTAGTATTGATGCCTATGGTGACTGTTTTCAATTACGCGTCAGAATGCATGAAGACGGTCGTGAGTTAACAGTTGACTCTCGGAAATTCAAAGGTGAAACCGGCAAATTGGCTCTGCACCATGGCGATGCGGTTACGACCTATTCATCTCAAGGTGCCACCGTTGATGAGACGTTCGTTATGCATTCAAACGTCATTGATAGGCGGCTTGCCTACGTTGCTTTCTCGCGACACAAAGATGAGACACACCTTTACGTAGACCAGTCAGCAGTCGTCTCAAAAATGCAGTCACAATTTAGTGCTGACGAATACGTTACGTGCAAGCCTAATGATCAAGATATTTTTGACTCAATTACAGCGCAGTATCACCAACAAAGCCAAAAAGTCACTACATTTGATTATTTGAAGGATGATGAGATTGAGAAAATCATTGCTAAGCATGCAACAAAGCCATCTGCTAAGGTTGAATACGATACAAGAGCTGTTGATGAAATGGCCCAGAAATGGAACGACCTTCTAGAAGACCGTAATGGCAACGTTCCTTTAGTTGAAACAGAGATTTCCAAAGATAAATATATCTCAAAATCTTTAGATCCTGCCCGGTTAACTCAAAACAAAGAAGGAATATTCGAAAACGATGATCATGAATTAAACGCTAGAAACTCTGCGAAATTGAGGTAAACATATGGCTGGTCTTCCAAGGGAGTATTTTAGAAAATTAAAAGGTGAAGTGAAATATGAGCGATATAAAGCTGCGTGTCGTATTGACCTGAAAGCATACTTGGAAAGTCTAGACTATCACATCGAGAGAGTATCTACTAAGGATGATTATGTGTTAAAAAAATCACCCCTAGGTAAAATAAGATTAAAAATGGCCGAGGTTTGGCTTTGTTTTGTCGATGTTCAACCCATGAACGCTGTTCAACTAGTAGAAAGACTCAAAGGTTGCACAAAAACACAAGCGGTTGATCATATTTTAGGTAAGTGTGATGTCAATCCATCAATTAAAGATAACTCATATGCGATTGGAAAAGCCGAAGAAAAGCAGAAAAAACATTTAGATGAACTACCTGAACCTACTGCTGCCCATATAAACGCAGGCGTCGATTATTTAAAAACGCGTGGTATAGAACGCTCTACCTTTGAAATGTTGCGTGCTGCTGGCAATGCACAATATACAAGGGATGGTCTATGTTTTATTGGCAGAAAACCTAACGGATCCCCAGGATTACAGGAGACCCGACTTATTAATCCAAAGCCAGACAAGAATAATCAAGATAAATTAAAAAAACATTCAGTCAGTAATGGCAGCAAGCGAACATATGCGATCACGATACTTGGCACTAATAAAGAAGTGGTTGAAATTGTTGAGGGAAATTTTGACGCGATGGCACTTTATGAGATGAACAAGCGAAATCTGGCCGCAAATAATCAACCGATAATTATTATAAGTGGCGGAAAAGACACTACTAGATTTCTTGAAAATTCCGCCATTATTGAATTGTTGAAAAATGCGTCATTAATAAAATGCTATGGCGATAATGAGGTGGTTGATAAAAAAGATTTTGATAGTACCGCAGAACATATGGATGCATTAATTAAGAAGCAAGCAATTTCTGATTTGGCGCATCTTAAAAGAATTGAACAAATTAAGTTAATCAACCAATTTGCTACTGTTGAGTACCATAAGCCACCTCTGCCACATCATGATTTAGCCGAACTCAACCATAAAATAAAAAATGAGTTAATGAAAACAGGCTTACCAAAGCCAACGACGGTAAAAAAATTCAAATTTTAAACGTAACCATAAATTTGCTCATGTTTATTTTGGTTCCTTCAAAATAATAAAAGCAACTATTAATCAATTAATTTTATAACGATTAATGTGTATGCCTCTCCTTTAATGCTTTAGTTATATAAAATTATTAATGGCAGTTTTACGGCCCAAAGCGGGCATTTAACGTTTAAGAGATAGGCTTAATACATCTTGCTGTGGCAAGTCCTTTCGTTTAAAGGATAAGGCGTCTCCGTGAGTCGCGCCTTGGTTGCTCAGGTTACCTAATGCTGAACAATAAAAACATCGTCAACTTCCCTTCTGAGTTGAAGTAAACGTCGTGAATCTCGAATTCAAACTGGCTCCCACTGCAAATGTCAAGAAAATACTCGCGGTTTGTGTCTTTATTGATCTCGGGGTTCCAAAGAGCTTCTATACCTTAACTTTAGGATGACCAACGCGAAGGACGTTTGTCTTGATATCGTTATCCATTTTACCGCGGTAACAAGTGAAGTCAGCTGTCTTTCATTTAAGTGATTACTATTCTTGCTCATAAAGGTGGAAGTATTGAAGACTCCCCCGTGAATAGCTTGTATCTCCACCCTTGGACAATTAAAGCACCGACTACTCTTAGCGAAATCCAGAACTTTTGATTTGGGATGTTAAAACTGTGACGCCTAACGAAAAAGTAATGGGATGCGCGCTTTTGCGCAGTCCCTCTCGACTGAGTGGTTGGGCATCTGCTTTAAGAATTAGAAAAGCGATCCAGTAACGACCCAGCGGAGCAAGCTGCTACATCGAACTCTTTGATAATGGCCTCAACTTCGGCTAGCGGCCATTTCATATCAGGTAGTGGCTTGGTTATCATAGTCTGGTATGCCAAGATTTGAGCGCCATCATAATCAGTGAATGGGTGCGCATGAATAAGAGCATTTCTTTTAACTGTCAACCGTTCGAACTCGTCACAACACGTTTGAAGTTCCACTTGTGACACTTTGGCAAAGGAAATAGTTGGATTCCTGATCATACTCTGGAACACATCTTTGACCGGGCCAGATGTCATAGGGGCACTGCGACTGTATCTATGCACGAAACCGCCCTGTAAGTAGTCAATGATGTAGATGATAGTCCATTCGTAGTATGCAAAAACGTATACCGCTTTTCCAATGAGAGAGACGTAATCGTCGTCTAACGGGACTCTTGTAGAAATGTGGAGTGTCATAAAGATACCTAACAGATTATATAAAGACCCATGGGCCTCAAGAGCATCCTCTTTGGACAGCTTAGCGACCATTAAGTAAGCTAAAGTATTGAAATACTCTGACCTAGTTGTAAATAAAATCTACTGTGCTATTCCGAAAGCATCAAGTATTTATGAGCTATTAAACATTGGAATGATATTTCATAGAAGTTTATTGTAAGTTTTGAATATTTTTTCTGCTAGGGTTAGTGTTTTGGATATCATTGCAGTCTCTCCATCCAAAACACCGAGATTGCGTATTAACCAAGCAGCCGGTGTGAAGTGATCGTACATGGGAACTGATTCAGGCATTACCCTAAAAGCTGATTCAACTTGCTTTAGAAGTCGCTCTGTAGAAGCATCAGCATCCTTAATTTTTTTGACTGTAAGTTCATTAGCACCAACCAATCCATAGCATTTATTTACAATTATTACGAACAATTCAGGATCAAAAACATCCTCAATATCTGCTTCAGCACGCTCTAAAAAATCAGCCATTGTGTAAAAATGACCGGCCTTTAAAATATCTGACTTCTTCATTGCCCCAATTTTTTTATTGTCTCCCAATGCTTGATCTGAAAGTACGGCTATATTAATGGCATTCCCTGAAAAAAGAGACACAAAGGGACTTATTTTGTCGATTCCACCAGCTGGACACATTGTCCATCTTGGATCAAGTCCTTCTCGACCTTTAGCGACAAGTGCATTTGATAAAGCTTGCATGTAAAGTATATCCCCAGGCCCTTCTAAAAGAAGCGTATTTTCTCCAATGAAAAGTGACTGGCTTATTTCATAGCCTAAAGCTCCCTGCAATGGGAACAGAGTATCTGGGTCCCGTGATAAAACATTATCCCTAACTTTAGTCCCTAAAGGATGCCGGCGCGCGCCCTTAACCTCAACTTGATCTTCTACTATTCTAACAGATGAAAAATCATCAGTAGGAACCATAAATGGAGAATGTGTTGAATATATAATTTGATGATAGGGTTCGAGTTTTTCTTTGAAGAATCGCAAAAGGTCAGCCTGCGCCTTGCCGTGTAAGGTTAGGCCTGGCTCGTCCAAAAGCAATAAAATCGGTTGACCATCATTTTTGACGCGAGTAAATTTTACTAAAAATGAGAAAAACCATACAAAACCTGCGCTACGTTCTGAGAACGGTGTATCAACGCGGTGCAAAGCATTGTAAATTCGAGCTCTCGCAATCGTCCCAGTATTTAATGGTGCTGCGTCACCAGAAAGTGCCTTTTCAACGCGCACGTCAACCCTTAGATCGGGATTCTGTGTCCAGTATTCTAAGATTTGGTCTGTAATGGCATTTGATGCTGCTTGTAGCATCGCATTAAAAGTCTCGTAGGTTGTCAGACTTGTAATGTCATCAATAGAAACCCCGGCATAATCTAAGAAGTCTGCGAATAATCTTGCGCCACGATGTATATCGAGCGAAATTTGACCGTTGTTAATCAGTGCTTTTGTATTTTCTAATTGGATCGCCCCATCCATCCGATCATATGCAGAAAAATACATGAATTTCGGCATCATTTTTAAAATAAGATTGGATACCTGAGTTGTTAATATCCCAACCTTATTCATATAAGCTAAAAGTTCTTGATGCTTAGGAGTGGGTGCAGCAAGAGAACTTAAAACATTAATTAATTCTGTAGTAGTTTTTGCAGAATTAAGTGAAGAGCGTTCGGGAGCACTTAGAGAAAACTTTGTATATAATAAATTTAATGCTATTTTGAAGTCTAATTCAGCAGTTACGTCAATGTTTTTATTATATTTTCTTGATATGGTTACAAGATTTGAAATTACTACTTTGTCGCCAACAGCTTCATTAAGCTTATTCATATCTGCTTCTTCAAGCTGCCATATAGTCTTTATTGCTACTGCATCATTATTACCATGTTTTTTTTCATAATTCGTTAATGAGCTTCGAGGATAATCACGTTCTTTTTCTAAAGAGATGGGCGTTGAATCATGAGAATTAAGAGCAGCTAAAGCAAGCAGAATAGCACTTTTTCCAGCTTCATTTTTGCCTACTAAGCAAGTAATGGGATTTACATTAAATTCTCCACTATCATCTACTGACCTAAAGTTTGTGACATGAACGGTTGTAAGTTTCAATTCAACTCCCAAATTATTTTTTAAGTTTTTCTAACTACGTTTAGCGGACTAGTTATTACTCACCTGAATAATATCAAGACTATTAATTTTATGTTAAATATGTAAGTTGTTGTTTAAAATAAATAGATTTATAGAGATTGCTAAAAAAAGTACTTTTTATATCTAGGAGAGCCCTGAATTCAAATTTATTAATGACTGTTTTGGGCCGTTTAGTATCTTTGCTTTCAACCTTAATAGGACGGCCTAACATTGATTTAGAGAAGCTTCACATGACTTTTTTGGGACCTCAAGTTCTTAAACTTTTCATCTATATGAACAGGACGACTTAGAAATACGTGGCCTCTTCAAAAGGAGTAGTCCCTATTAAGCATTCTCAATGAAACTTAAGTTTGCTTTCATTTTCTATATGTTGTATATTTCTTACACTAACCGTTAAATGACGGATATTTACGACATGAAAAAACTTAATGATATAGAACAATTCTCTGCCAATTTTCGTAAAGCAAGATTAGCTGCTGGGTTGAATCAAGAAGCGTTGGCCAAGAAGATTAATGCCAGCAGAGACATGATAGTACGTATCGAGCGCGGAGAAAACGTCGGGATTCATTCAGTGTTATCTGCGCTTCACGTGCTCGGGCAGGAAGTCAAAGTCGGCATTCGTATTCCAGAATCAGCCAAAGTAGTTTCCAATTTCGATGCACATTACCAAGAAAACTTTCGCAATAAATTAGAAAATGAACTAAAAAACAACCCATCGGCTGACCGTGGTTTCATTCAGAGGAGTCAGCTGAAAAGCGCGCGCGTACGCAGTTGGGCTAATGCCAGCAAAATATGATCAGTGAATCTGAAGCATTCACTTTAGAAGAGGCGCTACCTGTTATTGAGCAGGCTATGTCACCTAAAACCATCCTTGTGGGTGGACAGGCGATCAATCTCTGGGCTGCCATACTTGATGTAGATATTGCTTCTCCATTCTTAACCAGAGATATCGATTTTATCGGTTCTCAGGTGGATGCAATCGCAGCAGACGCCAAAATTCTCAGGAATCACACCCTTACACTTGCCACGATGGACGATTCAAGCATAAACTCCGCGACGATCGAAGTGGCATTTCCCGCTGAAAACAAAAGTATCATCATCGATTACCTAATCAGAATTCATGGAGTGGACCGCAAAGACATCGATAAATCGGTCATTGAGATGGAGGTAGGGACTGTCATGATTAGAGTCATCCACCCTTTCCATCTTATGTGTAGCAAGATTAGCAATCTATCCTTACGGCAGAAACAGGATGCAGCTGGAATTGCCCAAGCTAATGCCTCAATCGCTATCTTCCGGGCGTTTCTACTTGAATACATGATGCAATCAGAAGCAACTTCTAGATCTATTCTGAATATGATCCGCAAAGTTATACACTTTGCAAAAGGCAGTTTTGCTGTCGATGCTTATCATGCATTTAACATCGAGCCATTAAGTGCTATCCCTGTCGCAGAGCTTGCCGCTACAAAGGAAGGCGCCTTACAGAAATTTGCAAAAATTGGTTTTAACAAAGACATAATACAAGTGGAGAAATTCCGAACAAAATAAATTAGACCAAACAATAAGTTTTATAAGTAAATTTCAATTTTTACAATATATTTATCTAGCCAAGTAATGGTTAATGCTTTCTATTTGACTCTATAAAAGATGCAATAATGAGTATTATTTGCTTACTAAGAAGTTGTAAATCGTCTTTAATCTATATAAACACTGTAGATATAATTACACAATAAATAAATTGTATGTGGCCAAAATTTTAAGTTTTTTAGTGAATTTACATAAATTTTCCACCAAATGAGTACTAAACTTATAATTTATAACTTATTTTAAATTACTCAAGTGAAAAAAAGTAAGTAAGAAAAAAATAAACCTTAAAGTACTAAATGCTCAATTTAAGGATAAAGCATTGATTTTAAAGGAATAATAAAATAAAAAAAGTATGCATATTTAGTATAATGCTTGCAATTTCGAATCACTCAAATTCTCACCTTAAGTAAATTAGCTTCACTAAAATACTCACCATAGACTATTTTTATAAAGTTAAAATATAAATGAAATATTTTAACTAATTGATTAATATAGTTTTTATTTTTATTAAAATAGAATATTTGAACGCTAAAGGTTAATCAAGCTGCTTCTCACCATACTGCTAGAAAAGTCTCACCTTAGAGATTTCTAGATGATAATTCTTTCAAAATTCCGTACTTTCAGGATTTAGTAAACTCAAGGAGTACAAATAGGCAAATGGTAAGCGATAGATGATTTGGCATCTGCTTTTCCTAGAAATCTTATACAACTTGTTGTAAGTGATTCAGCCGTTTGGATTAAAGAAGATGTTCTGGCCGAGTTATTCAGAAAGTTGGAAATATAGATTGGCTTAAAGAAGCATCATATTCAATTTTAAAGCCTATCTCTTTTTATTTTATTACTTCTAGTTGCAGAATCTAATACTACTATTTTATCGTTATTGGTAACGCTATCAAGTAGGTCTTGATTATGCAACATAGCAGCATACTTTTCTTTAATTGCATCGCTTTTTGCAGCGCTTAATGTGATATCCCAATCGTAATCACTTTTTTTTCTGGGGCCAGCGCCAGCTTCTACCAATAAAACAGCCATTTCTTCGTTATCATCACTGATAGCTACTTGCAACGCTGTTAAACCTTTTGCATTTCGAAGGTTTACATCTACTCCGCCATCGATTAAAATTTTCGCCAACTGTGGCCTCCCCTTAGCAGAGAATTCGAAATAGCCGCTTTTTGCCGTAATCATCAAAGGCGTCAAACCTTCTTTATTAATTGCTTGTAAGTTTGCTTTACGCTTAACCATCAACTGTTCTAAAAATCGAATGCTTCTTGTTGTCGATCGGCCATTACAAAGATAATGTGTAACTGTATTACCAAAATTATCGGCTAAATTGATATCTGCTCCAGCATTTAATAAAAGTTTTGCTGGATCAAATTTGGCACTTATACCACTATGAATAAAGGCGGTCCTGCCTTCTTGATCGACTTCATCTACTAATGCGCCAGCCTCAATAAGAGCCTTAACAGCCTCTGCATCGCCATTTCGAGACTTAATCATCAGTTCAGTGTCTAGGTGTTTTGCTACAATTTTTTTAGCCATTAAATTATTATAATATAATGCTACGACATATTCAATTATGAGTTTTTTGCAATTTTATTGACTAAAATTTAGAATACTTATAGGTGGTTTTTATGAAGTATTTAATGGATATTTATAACCCACTGAGCTTTGAACTATTTATTTTAAAAAATTTTAATAATCTTTATGGTAATAATGTTTTCTAGCGGTATTGTTTTAATTAATTATCGAAGAATCAATAATTACGTATATTTTGGGCCAAACATTATGATCATCATACCCACTAACGCAAATGTTACGCCCAGCAAATCCCACGCAGTGGGCTTAATACCATCGACAAACCATAACCAAAAAATTGCTACCGAAATGTAAACCCCGCCATAAGCAGCGTAAACTCTACCTGTTGCAGCGGGATGTAGTGTTAGCAACCAAGCAAATAGCCCTAATGAAATAGCAGCAGGTAGTATCAACCACACACTTTTATTCTGATTAAGCCACAAATAGGCTAAATAACAGCCAACTATTTCCGCAACTGCGGTAGTTAAAAATAACGCTATGGTTTTTAACTCAAACACGTTTTATTTCCCTCTGATTATTTTTGCTTTTTCTGCCTTTTAATTGAGACAAGACTTAACTAGTAGCCCAATCCTATGACTGCTTACGTAGCAAACGCAAACCATTAAATACCACAATTAAGCTTGCACCCATATCCGCGAACACCGCCATCCAAAGCGTGGCTGTGCCCATAAAAGCGAGCACTAAAAAAACAGCTTTTATGCTTAAAGCAATAAAGATGTTTTGTTTTAGAATGCCAGCAGCTTTATGACTTAATCGAATAAATTGCGGAATTTTCCTTAAATCGTCATCCATTAAAGCAACATCTGCTGTTTCAAGCGCGGTATCTGTTCCAGCTGCACCCATTGCAAAGCCAATGCTAGATTTAGCCAGTGCTGGGGCATCATTGATACCGTCACCAACCATCCCCACGGTGCCGTATTTGATCAATTCTTCGTTAATGACAGTCAATTTATCTTCAGGTAACAAACCACCTCGGGCATCATCGATGCCTACATTTTTCGCAATGGCTTGTGCAGTAAGATTATTATCACCAGTCAGCATTAAAGTACGAATGCCTAACGCATGCAATTCAATAATCGCTTGACGACTTGTTTCACGAACAGTGTCTGCTACAGCAATCACTGCAAGGGGTGTTGTCTCGCTGCAAATCACAATAACGGTTTTACCTTCGGCTTCTAGCTTATTTAGGGCAGCTTCGGTTTCAGAATTGCAAATCCGTAATTCTTCAACAAGACGATGATTGCCTAAATAAAAATATTGACCATCAATTCTGCCTTTAACACCTCGCCCTGTAATGGCTTCAAAATCGGTGACTTCAGCAAGTGCATCGTTATCTGGCAGCCCATTCCAGTATTTAGTGACGGCAGTTGAAACAGGGTGATCAGAGCGATCTGATAACGTTGCAGCTAATGCTAAAGCAGCCTTTTGCTCACCTTTTAAAACTACGACATCAGTGACAACTGGCTTGCCTTCAGTAATCGTACCTGTTTTATCCAAGGCCAAAGATTTTAGCTTACGGCCTTCTTCAAGATAAACACCACCTTTAATCAGAATTCCTGCTTTAGCCGCTGCAGCCAATCCGCTCACAACGGTCACTGGTGTTGAGACAACCAATGCGCATGGACAGGCAATTACCAGCAATACGAGCGCTTTATAAATCCATGGCATCCATGCTAGGCCTAACAAAAGAGGCGGCACAATTGCAATGCCTAAGGCGACAATAAACACAATAGGTGTGTACACTTTTGCAAAGCTATCAACAAATCGTTGTGTCGGGGCACGGCTACCTTGAGCATCTTCTACTGCACGAATAATGCGCGATAATGTTGAATCGCTTTGAAGAGCTGTGATGCGATATTCAAAAGAACCTGTTTCATTGATAGTGCCTGCGAAGACCTTATCCCCTAGAGATTTAGCAACTGGTATGCTCTCTCCGGTAATTGGCGCTTGATTGACTGAAGACTGCCCATTTGTTAATTCCCCATCTATCGCAATTCGTTCCCCTGGGGATACACGGGCAATCATGCCAATCGTAATTGATTCGGCTTTTATTTCTTTCCAAGTACCGTCAGCCTGTAACACGTTTGCCTTATCAGGCGTCATTTCCATCAGGCCACGGATTGCGTTACGTGCACGATCTAAGGACAAAGCTTCAATCATCTCAGCAAGGGTAAAGAGCACCATGACCATCGCAGCCTCTGGCCACTGTCCAATTAATACTGCGCCCGTCACTGCAATTGACATCAACGCATTGATATTCAAATTAAAGTTCTTGAGGGCAATCCAGCCTTTTTTATACGTACTTGTACCACTCACTGCAATAGCAAAAATTGCTAACATGATTACTGGCCAAGATTTCTCAGAACCGCCATTCCACACTATTACCTCGGCGAGAATGGCTGCAATAACGCCAAGGCCTAATAACCACCATTTTTTTTGTGAATTTGGACTGGGCTTACTATCTGATTGCACGTTAATCGCTGTAGCAGCCAATGGAATTGCGTGCATATCAATATCAATTAATGCTTGCTGGATTGCATCCGATTTATCCAACGTATGAGTAACCGTCAGCTTACGTTGCATTAGATTAAAATCGAGCGAAGTTACGCCCTCCATCGTTGATAACTTATTCCGGATTAACGCTTCCTCGGTCGGACAGTCCATATTATCGATGATAAAAATGGCTTGTGAACCTTCAGAGAGTGGGCTAGGAGCCTTTTCTACTACTGGGTCCATATCAAGTGCTGCAACCGCTGCAATTATCGATTCAGGGTCTTGTAAATCATGATGTACAGTAAGTTTTCGTTGAAGTAAATTAAAACTCAGACTTTCTACACCCTTCATGCCTTCTAACTTTTTGCGTATTAAGGACTCCTCTGTCGGACAATCCATTTTTTCAATACGAAGAACTAAAGTATTGAAGAGCCCTTTGGTCGAAGAGTCAGTCTTCGAAGGTATATCAGATTGTTGATTTCCATTCATGACGTTCAATTAAATCCTATAAAAATTACAAACATATTTTAATTTCTACTAAGCTAAATTAAACCACATATTAAGGGCTGTAATTAATTTTAAGAGATGCGCTAGGCTTCACAACTATATTACTTCAATAAATTGAGTAAACAGAGAACAGTAAAGCTAAACAGATCAATAATTCCCGCTAGATAAATTTTAATACTCTATATAGTAATTTACGCCTTAAAACTTTATCAAGTTTCAGATAAACGATTCCAAACAAATAAAAAGATTAACCAATTTTTTTTTGATGAAAAATTACTAATAAACACAATTCTTTATTGCTAATCATTCTCATTTAGATTAACATCTTACAATCTTTTAACCTTCGGTATTTTATATGTCTATTTTAATTTCTAATAACATCGATAATAAGCAACTGGGATCTACACATATTGTGCACAAATTATCCATAGTAAAACTTGCAGTGCGCAGTGTGCTCCTTGGATCAAGTCTAGCATTTTTAAGTCCTACAGTTGCCATGGCAGAGGTGTCTGTAGACCCAGAAATAGTTCTAGAAGAGGTTAATATCGTAGCACCTGCAATGAAAGACGACAGCCCTAAGGGATATAACGCTCAAAGAAGTAATACCGCTACCAAAACCGATACTAAATTAAACGATGTGCCGCAAGCAATTTCAGTAGTTACAAAAGATCAGATTCAAGATCAATCTATACAGAGCATGACGGAAGCTGTGCGCTATGTACCAGGGGTAACAGCCATTCAAGGAGAAGGTAACCGTGATGCAATTGTATTTAGAGGCAATGCGACTACTGGTGATTTTTTTGTGGATGGCACACGTGATGATGTACAAACTTATCGCGATTTATATAATACAGATCGAATTGAGGTTCTCAAAGGCCCTAGCGGCATGATATTCGGACGTGGTGGTGCAGGCGGTGTAATCAATCGCGTGTCAAAAGAGGCAGGATGGCTCCCAATTAGTCAGTTTATAGGCACCTACGGCGCATATGATCAAAAACGAGTATCAGGAGATTATGGGCAAGCCATTAATGATGAGATCGCTTTTCGTATCAATGCTGTCTATGAGGATTCAGGGTCATTCCGCGACGGTGTTAACCTAGAACGTTATGGTGTAACTCCTACATTCACAATTAAACCAGATGAGAATTCCAAAATTGTATTGGGTATGGAATACTTTAAAGACAAACGTGTTACTGATAGAGGTGTGCCATCAGTCAATGGGGCAAACAACTCAACCTTAAAAAATCGCCCTTTCAAAATTGGAAATGAAGATACGTTTTTCGGTAATGCCGATTTAAGCCCAACAGAAACAGAAACTGTGGCATTTAATGCCATGTTTGAAGAGGCTTTTGAAAACGGTATTAGCCTGAAAAACCGAACGCGTTTTGCTAGCTACGATAAATACTATGCTAATGTTTTTGCCAGGGGTCCTGTAAGAAACAATGGAACACTTCAACTTGGCGCTTATCGTGATGATACCAGGCGAGATAACATCATTAATCAAACCGATATTAGCTATTCCCTTAAAACAGGTAATCTTGAACATAAATTACTAGCTGGCGCAGAGTTTTCAGTTCAAGACACTGCAAATAAACGTTTAACTCCACCAGGTGGTGAAAATCTTGCAGGATCTGTTCCTAGCTCAAATCCGACAAGAACGGGCGTAATATTTAATACCCTATCACGCAAGCAAAGAAGTGATGTAACAGTTGCTGCCTTCTACTTACAGGATCAAATTATTTTATCACCTAAATGGCAAGCAATAATTGGTTTACGTAACGATAATTTTGATACCGATTACACTAATGAATTAACCAACACTAATTTAAACGTTAGCGATAATCTATTATCGCCGCGTGCTGGTCTAATTTATAAACCAGTAGAACCAGTTTCAATATATGCAAATTACAGTGTGTCATATGTACCGCGTGCTGGCGATCAGTTAATTTCGTTAGATGTGAACAATGCATCTTTCAATCCTGAAAAATTCATTAATTATGAAGTTGGTGCAAAATGGGATTTAAATCCTAATTTAAATGTTACAGCAGCTGTCTATAAACTTGAGCGTCAAAACGTTGCTGTTAATGATCCCAATATCCCTGGCCAATCTATTTTGGTAGATGGACAAGAAACTAAAGGTGTGGAATTAAGCATTGCGGGCAATATCACTGATAAGTGGAGTGTTTTTGGCGGTTACGCTTTTCAGGATGGTGAATTAACAAAGGATCAATCATCAACCATCCTTAAAGGTGCTGATTTGGCTCAAACACCAAGACACACATTTTCATTGTGGAACCGATACGATTTCAATGATATGTGGGGCGCAGCAATCGGTGTTGTTAGCCGGTCAGACATGTATGCTGCATTGCCCACCACAACAACCAGCACAATTTTACCTGGCTATACACGTTTAGATGCTGCAGTGTTTGCAAAACTAAATAAAAAGACCCGCTTACAAGTAAATCTTGAAAACCTTACAAACAAAGAATATGCGCTCTATGCACATACCAATAATAACATCAGCCCAGGCTCACCAATTACTGGGCGTGCTACATTAATATATGATTTTTAATTTAAAGAAATTTGCGGTAAATCTTTATAGAACTAACATCTAAATAGATACTTTATTCTTAGAAGGTGTGGGATATTTATTGAGTTATACCACCGAGGATCCTGTTTAAATATATGATTTATTTATAAGCAAATAAATCTTATTGCTTGGCAGGATTCACTCACTTTCAAAAAAACAAAGCGTAGGAAGCGGTAAAACCACGTGGAGATTCAGGTTGATCTCCACTTCCACCTGTAAATTCAAATTTAAGTAGTTGGGATGGATTTACACGCAATGTAGCACCAATAAGCCAACGTTCAAAAGATCCTTCATTAGGACGATTTAAAGACTCAATCCTTGTGATCCAATACCAATCTCCTTTGATGGGAACAGCAGTTTGAATATATGCACCACTTCCTCCATAATTGCCTTTTGAAGTAATACGTTGAAAAGCCTCTCCACTTATCTCGATATCATTCAAACTGGTAACGAAATCTAATCCCAACATACGATAACTTGCTTTCGAAACTCCACTAAAAACATCTTTTTCGCTAAACGAAAGTATCGAAATACCAAAATCGAAGTCCCTTTTTATACTGAGCCTAGCACCTTTAACGTGTTCAAATTTAAGTTCGTTATTATCCTGTTGTTGATCCTCTAAAAGCTCAGTAAACAGTTTGTATTCTAACGCCACATCTTTAATTGGAAATACACCATGTAATGTAATTCCATTTGTGGCTATAGGAAATAACCGGCTGGTAGCTAAAGGCCTTGAATTCGTCCATACTAAAGGAGGCGCTCGTAATAAGTTCCAGCGGCTATTAGGAGTTAAAAATCGCCCAAATCTGAAATTAATTTTATCGGATACATTAAAATCAAAATAAAGACGTTCTAGATCAATCTTACCTTCCTCTCGATTGAAACCTTTGTCATCGTTCCATGCAAATGGCCTTTCAATTTCTAATTCACTAAAAAAGCTCAATCTCTCATGATTGTTCCAAGAAATTAAAAGACTGAACTCGTTTATTGCTGCTTCGGCTTCTGCATCCCTGTGAAGGACAATTCCCGCACTCGAAAATCCACCAACTGTAAATTGTCTGTTGAACGCCTCATTTTCATCGGCTTCAATGGGTTTACTCATAATTAAGAATAAACCAATAATTATTTGAGAATGCTTCATCAATTAGTCTGTATTTTCAAATTTTAAGTTTTTATTCTTCATGAACCAGTTTTCTTTGTTATTACATGTCTTGTTGCTATAAAAATCGTATGCAATTAACAATGTGCAAAATAGATCATCTTGGCTTAATGGATAGTCATGCCAAGGCAGGACGTCTTTTATCTGATAGTCAAAGTATTTACCTGTCCATACAACTACGGGTATGTGAGTTTGTTCTTTAGGCGCAATAACATAAGGGGCGGCATGAAGGTAGATGCCATGCTCTCCTAGAGATTCTCCATGGTCTGCAACATAAAGCATAGCTGTGGAATATTTATCTTCATATTTTTTAAGGAATTTAATAACATTAGCTAAAAAATAATCTGTATATAATATGGCATTGTCATAGGCATTATCAACTTCCTGTTTAGTGCAATCTCCCAACTCTCCAGTCATACACATTGGTTGAAATCGCCTAAAGTTTTCAGGATAGCGCCTGTAATATTCAGGACCATGATTTCCCATCTGATGTAAAACAATTAAAATGTCTTTGCCATCACGTGCTTGTATATATTGTTCCAGACCACTTAACATTCCTATATCCCTACATTCAGTATCACAATTAGGATTTAGGGTCGGACTTTTAAAATTTTGGTAGGGTATTCTTGTCGCTACACCTTTTGAATCTGAGTTATTGTCTCGCCATATTACTTGCACACCATATTCAGCTAATACATCTAATACGTTTTCTTGTTGAAAAGCTTGATTTTCATTGTAATTAGAACGACCTAAATTTGAAAACATGCATGGCAGTGATATTTTGGTTGCTGTACCGCATGATTTGACGTTTTTGAAACTCACCACACTCAATTTCTTAAGTTCAGGATTCGTTTCTTTAGAATAACCATTTAGTGAGAAGCGATCTGCTCTTGCAGTTTCACCCACCACTAAAATGATTAATTTTTTATGGCCTATATGAATTAATTTTTTTGTATCTTCAGCCGTATGCTTTACAACATAAATAGGTTGACGTTTGATTTTTTCAATTCCGTATGAAAATAAGGAATAAGTAAATCCTAATGGATTAGAGTATAGACGTGTAATTTTATGTTCTCGAACAAAACTAGCAAAGTCTGCTGTAAAGGGCAATATACTTAAAATAATTAACACTATTAAAATGGCGCCTAATCGTAGTCTCACTTTTAGCCCATTTGCAAAACTAGTCGATTTTGGCGCGAAATTAAAAACAAGTACTGATGGAACAATACCAAATATCAATACGCGTAGTACCAATTTAATGCTCACAAGACCTGCAAATTCTTGCGGATTTGTTTCAATAATGTTACCAATCATGTCACGATCAATTACAACGCCAAATTGATCCATGTAATAGGCAGCAAAAGCAGAAGTGATTAGAAAAGTTGCGAGAAACCATTTACTAAGTTTGCCGAAACAAATGCAGATAAAAAACAGCATGGTTGAAAAAGTAAAAAACCCCAGAAGTGCTAACACGAAAGGCCATTTTTCAACCCATGGGTATATTTCAGTCAATCGATGTAATAGAGTGGAGTTACCCGTTGCAGTAATAAATGCTGAAACAAGTAAAACTTGACGTATATTTGCAGTCAAAATCATAGATTTTTTCAATATTTCAACTGGTTATGGCGCGCAAGATAATTATCTATTCCCTCACACAAACAGTGAATAACAATAGAATGAATTTCTTGAACAAAAGCGGTACGTGCATGAGAGACATTTATTAAAATATCATTGGGAAGTAAAATTTTTGATAATAATCCTCCATCGCGTCCTGTAAGTCCAACCACCGAAATTCCCATTTTGTGAGACGCCTCAACGGCAGCAATAATATTGCTTGAATTACCAGATGTTGAAATAGCTAGTAACACATCTCCTGCACGACCTAGGCCATAAACTTGTCGAGCAAATACTTGTTTAAAGTGATAGTCATTAGCAACTGCAGTCAATAATGATGTATCAGTATTTAACGCCACTGCAGGTAAAGGGCCTCGCTCATCTTCAAACCGGCCCATTAATTCTGATGTGAAATGCTGAGCATCCGCTGCAGAACCCCCGTTGCCACAGGCCAAAATTTTATTACCTTGGCATAAAGAATGTGCGAAAAGTGAAATCGCTTCAGAAATGGGATTTTGCAAAATTACTGCTGACTCACTAATGAGATTGGCGATATCCTTGAAATGATTCACTATAAAATTATTCATTCATTTCTCCTTACCGTTCTTTTAAATCTGACAAAATTGTCGTAAATGTTTGAATGTTTGATTCATTCACTGAGGAAGCATTTCCGTAACTCTTGCATGTTGATGTCACTTCACTTCAAATTTAGATCAAATTAATAAAGTTTTAGCGGCTTAATTTTTTGGCTTCGATTACAAATCAATTAATGTTTGACAGGCTAAATAATCAAATTAATGTAAATTTTAATAAAGCCCATATTTGTGTAGATAAATACCAACCATAATTAATGTAGTTTTGAATTTAAAAAAGCTTATAAAATAAATTCGATATTTGCCTATTCATCACGCTCAATTGGATCAGTAGGCGCATGATGCTTTTTCACAAATTTTGCCCAACCCGGTACATGATGTAGGCTTAGCGTGCCTAAAATTATTAAAGCAGTTAGTCCAGAGAGTAAATACATACCAAAAGCACTCGCCATGCCGACAGCCGCAGTGGCCCATAAAGTTGCAGCCGTCGTTAATCCTTGCACTCTTCCTTTTACCTGCAAAATTACGCCTGCTCCAATAAATCCCATGCCTGCAACCACTTGCGATGCAATTCGTGTTGTTTCACCAGGTACATGGTTTGAAATAATACTAAATGCGCATGCGCCAACTGCTACTGCCATGTAGGTGCGAACACCTGCATCTCGATTGTGATTCTCACGCTCCCAACCAATTACCCCACCTAGAATTGCTGCTAAAAGAATGCGTATCGATAAAACTAATTCTGCGTTCCAGTCCATCCTTATTACCTCTTTTGTAATTAATTATTTCGATTAGATTTAGTCTAGATAATGAATAATCAAATAAACATTTCGACGGTTAAAAGCAAAATGAATCCAACAAAAAACATGGCTGTCAAAGCGCTTGTTTCTGGCACTTCATGTGCCTCCACCAATAACTCTTCTGTCACAAGATAGAGGAGCGCGGCTAATCCAAATGCAAGAAATGCGTCTATTAACATATCTGACGCGCCTGCAAGTAAAGCTTGTCCTGCCCATGCTCCAGCAATTAAAATAAAAGAAAATCCCAACGTAATAAGAAGTATTCGGTTACGACCTGCGCCCGAGCTTTTAAGAGCAGCGGCACCTGATAAGCCTAGAAACAATACCTCTAATGTCAATGCCACTGTTAGTAATAATCCTTGTTTTGCACCAGCGGCAAATCCAAGCCCAATAAGCAAGCCATCTATCGCTATGTCAAAACCCAAAATCATAATAAGACTGGTTGGCTGTTGTTGAGACGCAGCAATTCCCTTTTGTCCATAACTTTCAGCGAAGTGCTTAACCATTAACATTACCAATACACCTAAAGAGAAACCTATTAAAGTGACCCATGGCATTTTACGATGGACAAGATCTGGTAATAACTCAGTAGAAAGCGCGCAAAACAAAACACCTGCCGCAAAGTGTTGCACTGCACTGATCAGTTTGGGTGACATAGTGCGCCAAATTGCTATTAAGCCACCTAACATGACAGCGGCAGCAGGATAAAGCGCAAAAATGATGACACTTTGAGCAGTTTGCATATCTACTTCCTATTTTTAGGATTATTTGATTATTTAATGATCATGAGAATGTTCATGCAGCGAATTGGAACCATCGATAAAAGTGCACACTTCAGCCTGTTTACATAAATGCGTTTCACACTGTAAAGTTGTATGAGAAATTGAGAACTTCTCAGAAAGCTTAGCTTGAAGAGTGTCAATAAGCACTGACGATTCAATAGTTCCATCCATCAAAATATGGGCTGTTAAGCTGTTTTTACCACTTGTAATACCCCATAAATGCAAATCATGTAAGCTAACTACACCCTTCTGATTCAAAATTTCTTTTTCCACTTCTTCAATATCAATACCTAGTGGGACACCTTCCAACAGTAGGTTTAGACTTTCTTTGAGCAATACCCATGTCCTGGGTAGAACCCACAAGCCGATTCCAACAGCAACTACAGTGTCTACCCATGCCCACCCCGTAAAGTAAATGATAATCCCGCCCAAAATTACGCCAACAGATCCAATTAGGTCACTCCAAACTTCTAAATAAGCGCCTTTTAGATTTAGGCTACTATCTTTGCCTGCACTTAATAATCGGATACTAATAAAGTTGATTATTAGTCCTAGAATAGCAATTAAGATCATGCCAACTGATTGGACTTCCACTGGACTACGAAATCGTTGCCAAGCTTCATACATGATATAAATTGCAACACCGAAAAGCAGGAGTGCATTTAAAGTTGCGGCTAAAATTTCAAATCGGTGATACCCGTAAGTTCGATACTGGTCCGCAGGTTTCCTTGCTATTCTCACGGCTGCTAACGCTATCCCTAGCGCCGCAGAATCGGTAAACATGTGGGCTGCATCGGACAACAGCGCAAGACTATTTAGAAAAAATCCGGCAGTGGCTTCAGCTATTAAAAAAGTAGTCGTTAAAGCAAAAGCAATCCATAATATTTTTTCATTTTGCGTACTCGGTAACGCATGGTTGTGTTCTGCACTCATGAGTAATCTCCTACCATATTTGTTGTTTTCGACTTAGATTTTGGTTGATTAACCAGTCTGTACAGCATTGGCAATACCAGTAAAGTCAGTATTGTGGATGACAAAATACCCCCAATCACTACAGTTGCCAGTGGGCGTTGCACCTCAGCTCCTGTGCCAGTTGCGATAGCCATTGGTAAAAACCCTAGAGAAGCCACTAATGCAGTAATTAATATCGGGCGCAATCGATTTAGACTACCTTCTTGAATCGCGATATCAAGTGGTTTGCCTTCAGCGATTAGGCCTCTTATAAAAGTAATCATCACTAAACCGTTTAAAACGGCGACTCCAGATAATGCAATAAATCCAACACCAGCTGAAATTGAAAGTGGAATTCCGCGTAAATATAAAGCTAAAACACCGCCAGTTAACGCAAACGGAATGCCTGTGAATACAATTAATCCATCTTTTAGGTTGTTGAACATCATATAAAGTAAGATGAATACTAAAAGTAAAGAAATTGGCACAACAATTTGTAAACGTTTACTAGCTGATTGCAACTGCTCAAAAGTACCGCCCCAATCGATCCAATAACCAGCTGGTATTTTTACCTCCTGTTGGATACGTTGCTGTGCTTCTGCAACATAGGAACCTATATCACGATCACGTACGTTGGCCGTTACCACAACATTTCTCTTACCATTTTCACGGCTAAACTGATTGGGGCCAGGCGCTATATCAATGGTTGCAACTTCACCAAGCTGTAAATAAACAGGTATATCGTTGTCATTAGCTATTTTTATGGGTAAACGTTTAAAACTATCCATATCGGTTCTTAGTGCATCCGGTAGCCTTACCACAATATTAAACCTACGGTCACCCTGAAAAACTATACCCGTTTCTTTACCATTCATCGCAGTAGCAATGGCGTCTTGTACTTGAGTTATATTAACTCCTAGCCTTGCTATCTTTTGGCGATCAATATTGACCGTAAGTATCGGTAAACCTGTAGTTTGTTCAACCTTTATGTCTTCACCGCCTTGAATTTTGGACAATATTTCAGAAATTTCTTTGGCAGTAGTATTCATCACTTCCATATCATCGCCAAAAACTTTTACCGCCACGTCGCTACGTACGCCAGAAATTAGTTCGTTAAAGCGCATCTGAATTGGCTGCGTAAACTCATAATTATTGCCTGGCACATTGCTTACCGCCTTCTGAATTTGAGCAGTTAATTCATTTTTGCTTAAATTAGGATCTGGCCATTCTGATTTTGGCTTTAGCATAATAAAGTTATCTGCAACATTGGGCGGCATTGGATCAGAAGCAATCTCCGCAGTACCTATTTTGGCAAAAATCGTATCTACCTGAGGAAACGATTTAACGGTATGTTCAAGCTCCTTTTGCATCTCAACTGCTTGAGAAAGACTAGTGCCTGGTATACGTAAGGCATGCAGGGCAATATCACCTTCGTTTAGACTAGGTACAAATTCGCTACCCATGCGTGTGGTCAGTAAAGCACTGAGTACAACTGATGCAATGGCAAGTGTTAGCACCAGTGCTTTATTGTCCATTACTTTGTTATAAACAGGCTGATATCCCCGTTTCGCTAAACGAATCAAATACTGTTCTTTTTCATCCACTTTTCCATTAATAAAAACCGCAACTGCAGCAGGAATGAATGTGACAGAAAACAACATAGCGCCTACTAAGGCTATGACCACGGTTAAAGCCATCGGATGAAACATTTTTCCTTCTACGCCAGTTAAAGCAAAAATGGGTAGATAAACCACCATAATGATGAGCTGACCGTAAATTAATGGCTTTCTTGCTTCTTTAGCAGCCTCAAACACCTCTGAAAAACGTTCTGAACGTGTCAATGGTCGACCTATTACACCTTGCGCATGGGCAAGTCTACGCATACAGTTTTCTACAATAACTACTGCACCATCAATGATAATGCCGAAATCCAATGCGCCTAAACTCATTAGATTTGCACTTACTTTAGCGGTGGCCATGCCAGTAAAAGTAAATAACATGGATAATGGAATAACCAGCATAGTGATAATGGCCGCGCGAATATTACCCAAGAAAATAAATAGAATGGCGATGACTAAAAGCGCACCTTCTAATAAGTTTTTCTTAACTGTGTTGATGGCTTTATCAATTAGGATAGTTCGATCATAAACAGTATTCGCGACAATGCCTGCAGGTAAAGATTTATTGATCTCAGCTAGTTTTTTTTCTACGGCAGCAGATACTGTACGGCTATTTTCACCTGTGAGCATGAATACCGTTCCCAGTACTACTTCTTGGCTATTCTCAGTAGCGGCTCCGCTTCGTGCCTCTTTTCCGATCATTACCTCTGCGACGTCTGAAACACGTACAGGTACACCCTCTTTAGCACTGACCACTATATTGCTTATATCCACCATGTCCTTCACTTGGCCAGGTACACGGATCAAATATTGTTCACCCGACTTTTCAATAAAACCTGCGCCCATGTTGGCATTGTTATTTTCTAAAGCGGTAACTAAATCATCAATTGAAAGACCCCTAGCTGTCAGCTTTTCAGCTGAAGGTGCGACTTGATATTGCTTAACATAACCGCCAATTGTATTAATCTCATTTACACCTGGAACGTTGCGTAATTGAGGTTTAATAATCCAATCTTGTACCTCTCTTAAATCCATTGGGGTATAAGGTGTTTTATCAGGTTTTAAAGCGCCTTCTTTCGCCTCAACAGTCCACATAAAGATCTCACCTAAGCCAGTAGATGTAGGCCCCATTTCAGGCAAAATGCCATCAGGTAGCTTCTCTTTGGCTTGCTGAATGCGTTCGCTAACCAATTGCCTTGCGAAGAAAATGTCGGTACCTTCCTCAAAAATGACGGTTACTTGAGAAAGACCATAACGAGAAATGGATCTTGTTTGTTCTAATTTAGGCAACCCTGCCATCACGGTTTCTATAGGGTAGGTGATTCGCTGCTCAGTCTCTAATGGCGCATAACCAGGAGCTGATGTGTTAATTTGAACTTGTATATTGGTAATATCTGGTACCGCATCAATTGGTAGTTTTTGGTAGCTAAACATACCTAACACAGCAATAGCTAAGACCATTATTAAGGTTAACCATCGTTGATCAATTGCAAATCGAATTATCTTTTCAAACATTAGAAAGCTCCTTTGAATAAACCACAGATGCAAAATTCATTACATTAATGATCATGGCTTGCTCCTGCTTTACCAATGTCTGCTTTAATCAAAAAGCTGTTTCCCGCTGCATATTTTTCCCCAGCGTTTAAGCCTTCTAATACCTCAACATACTTTTCATCTTGACGACCCAACTTAACCGGCCTTGCTTCGAAGTAAGTGCCATAGCGACCAAATACAACTACCTCTTCATTCAGAGATTGGACACCTTCAACTGAAATCGCCAATGGCACATCCACCTCATTTGAAGTAAGTTCAATATTGACAGGTAGGCCAGGCAACCATGTTCTATCCGAATTATTGAGAACCACTCTTGCCATCGCTGTGCGTGATTGCTCCCCAACCAATGAACCTACGTACCCGATTTTGCCTACAGTTTGAGCGTCGAAAGCTGTTGATTTAACAACTACTTGCTGTCCAGCTTTAACCGTGATGATGTCTTTGGCATAAATGGTCATTTCAGCCCAGACTGTTGATAAGTCAGACACTTCAAATAAACTGTCAATTTCACTTACAACCTGTCCCTGACTGACCTTTTTTGAAGTGACTACACCATCAATCGGAGAGCGGATGTCATAACGCGTTTGACCAGCTCCGCCGGTACCAGCACCTAGCGCACCTAATTTTTGCTGTACTCGACTAAGGTTGATTTCTGCTTCTTGTAAATCATTTTCCGCCTGAAGGTAATCTTGTTGAGCAGAAATTTTTTCTTCCCAAAGTTGCTTCTCGCGTTTATAGGTTGTGCGTGCTAGCGCTACTCTTTTCTGAGCGGCTAATAAGTCACTGCGCACTTCTGCAATCATTTGGCTAGATAGTGTCGCCAATACTTGCCCTTTACGCACTTTATCGCCCGCATTAACGCTAACTTTTTCTATTATTCCTCCCACTCTAGGAACAATGGTTACACTGTTATCAGCATTTAGTTTGATTTCACCCTGTAATTTCAAAATGCCTTTAATTTTTGCAGGACCTGCAGTAAGCACTTCAACAGAATTTAATGTCAGTTGTTTATCAGACATTGAAATCCTGCCTTCAACTTGGCTGTATGAAAAGCTATAACTTTTATTGTTATATTGTGAATTAAGATGCACTTCAAAAGAGTGAGGCTCCGCCACCACTTCTGCACTTTTAAGGTAATCTTTTTCTTTAGAAAAACTATACTTTTCGGGTTTTCTACCTAATCGTTCTACGTTAACACTTACTTTAGATAAAACTGGATCTAACGCTTTTTCATCTAAGTAGGTATAAATTCTGAATTCTGGCGAGGTATCTTCTTCAAAAATTGTAATCTCTACACCATAGTTATCTTTTACAAATAATTTCCCGCCATGTGGGCCTCTTAAAACTTCTTCCGGTTGCGTTGCATGTTGCTTTTCATGATCTTCTGTTGCTTTCTTATCAATGCCAGTTGATTCATCATGTGTCCCTTCTTCACTTTCTGAGTGCACTTCACCTTCAGAATGTTCTTCAGTCATCGCTTTAGGCTTTTCGGCTTTTAGTATCAATCCACCTAATACAATGCTGATAATGATGACCACAATAATTGCGATCACTTGCCCCGTTTTTTTGCTGCTTTTATTAAAATTCAATGTCATGATTCATTATCCTTAAGGCTTAGTAACGGAATGCTCGATAACCGCACCAAGAGTGCGTTCAATCTCTGCTATAGATTGATGAGCTTCCAGTAGTGCATTGATATATTGCGATTTGGTTTGATATAACGTGCGCTGTGCATCTAGCACATCTAAGAAATTAAACTTACCTAAACTAAAGCCTCTATTAGCGGCATTGAAAGCACTTTGAGCATTGGGAAGAATGTCATTTTTGAATGAGAGTGTTGATTGTCTAGCAGCACTCAGTCTTTCATATTGAGTAGCTAAATTTGTTTGAATTTTATTTTTAATCGCAACTAATTCATCTTCAGCTTTAAATTTACGGCTGACTGCCTCTTGCACATTACCCTGATTGCGATCAAAGACTGGAATTGGAATTGATAAACCGAATAAAGCCTGATTGAGTCCAACTTCTTGGTTATTGACTACGCCCGCACTAATAGTGATATTAGGTACAGCTCTACTACGCTCAATTTTAGTTAAGGCATCTCGCGCAATGATTTCTAGTTTAGCTATTTTTACAGCAGGTGAATCATCAATTAAAGCTTGTAACTCTTCAATATGACTGACTTCAGGAATAATTGTAACTTCACCAGTAGCACGTTCGAAGCGCGGAGCGCTATCTCCCCATAAAGCACTTAAGCGTTTACGACTATTGTTTAATTGCGTAGTGGCTTGAATTAACTCTATTTTTACTGATGATTCAGCAATGGCAGATTTGGTTTGTTCAACAGGTGAGCTTTTGCCTGCTTTTACACGCTTTGAGGCAACGTCAAATGCCGACTCGGCAACTTCAACCGAAGATTGAGCAAGTTTTACTCGTTCTTGAGCTACTAATACTTCAAAATAAGCCAAGACCACGTTGGCATGAATTTCAGCCTGTTTAGAGTCGAGTTCGGCATCTGCTTTGCTGTAAAAAGCATCAGCTGCATCTATTCTAGCTTTACGCTTATTACCCAATTCAAATTCTTGATTCAACTGAAGGTAAATTTGCCTTGTAGCACTGCGGGTGTCTTGTATAGATGTTGAAACGTAAGGATTAGGTCGAGTTGCCGCCTGTACTTTCGTACCACTTAATGCCTCTCGCTCACGCAAAGCAACTGCAATATCTGGATTTGCTTTTAGTGCTAAATCAAGTGAATCTGAAAGTGTAAGCTCTTTAGGGTCTTGCTGGACTGACTCCTGAAGGTCGGCATTATTAGCCGCCTGCAACGAAGTTGAAAATAAAATAGATGATAAAAACAAATAGCACAAACGCATAGAATTCTCCTGAAAATAAGGTAAGAATTCAGCGAGAATGCGCTACTACTAAAGAAAATTTAGATAATTTTGACGGAATCTCGCTGAATTAAACAGCAAAATTCCAATTAGGACGTTCTGGTTTTAAAGGAATTATTTCGGGATAGCTGTAAAAAATATCTACTAACTCTACAGGCTCGATTTGAGCATCAAAAGCAGGCAATATAACTATCAACGACTTAATACTGCCCAAATGGCAGTAGGGACAATCGGTATCAACATCAGATTTTATGTTATCTGCCGCTTTTTGATCGGAAACAGTTTTAGTGTCAGTAGACTGAGAATTGTGTTTATGATTGTGGTGACCAATATGGTCAACCTTAATGTTTTTTTCGTGTTGACAATACTGAGCCGCAACAGCCCATGTAGATTGTAAAACAAAAACTATTAATAAAATTTTGAATAAAATTCTCACAAATTAACTTTATCACGATAAAAGCAGATATACAACGAAATTAATATTAACGTTATTAATATGTCCTATAAAAATTTAAATTGAAACACCTTCGTAATTGTTAGGCATTATATATCAATAAAAAAACACTCAACCCAATTGCTGCAATCATTGAGGAAACCACAAACCTACAGATGGATATGGCATATCAGCCACCAAAGCTAGCACCTTATTAAGCTTTATCGATCAAATTACCTAATGTAAGGTACACATTTTAAATGTGATTAATGTTGATGATTTATCGTTGTTTTCAAGGTAATAAAACTGAACACTGTGATTAATAAGCACACCACTCCTGCTAAAGTAAAAGTCCATGGCACACCAAGTTTTGCGACGCCATAACCAATAGCTGGATATGTAATTAGCCAAAAAGCGTGTGTCCATGCGAAGTGTGCTGCATAAGCACGACCTCGCTCATCTTCACCAGTATGTTCAGCCAACAGTGTAGTAGAGGAAATGGCAATCAATACTTGGCCTGCCCCATTAAAAAACCATAATATGGCAAATATTACTAATCCTGGCATTAAGAAACCAGGCAATAGTAATAGACCTAATAGAGTGCCTCCAATTAGTAGCGCCTTTTCTGTCCAACGGTGACGACGACCATGAAGTTCAAAATGACTATTTGCTAATGATTCATAGCGACCAGTTAGCTTACCTAATACCAAAGCAGTAATTGCAGAACCTAGGCCCAAGGCTGCCATTACCATCACAAACGATGTCTCGCTTAGTAAAAGTAAATCTTTGATATAGATAACTGTTGCTACGATTGCCGCGGCGCCAGCCAATGCTTCTGCAAAGCTTAATAATAAGGCGCGCTTGAGAGAGGCTTCACGGAATAATATTTTCGTACCAAAACTTAACTCTTGAAAAAGGGTTAAAAATGAAATTTTCGCAATAATCTTATTTTTAAAGGGTAAAACTGTTGTAAATACTAAAATGGCAGATAGTAGATAAGATAAAGAATCTAACCAAAACAACCACTTTAAACCCAAGAGCGCAAATACTAGTCCTGCGATGGCAGGTGCTAATATTGCCTCAAGATCTACGGCGACGCGGGAAAGTGAAAGCGCTTTTACATAGTGCTCGCGCCCAGCGATATCTGGCAATGTTGCTTCAAAAGTCGGTGTAAAAAAGGCGGTCGCGGCATTAATTAAAAATATCATCAGATATATTTGCCAAACACTATCGATGAATGGGAACAAAGCCAATAACGCCAAGCGAACAATATCAGCGGTAATAAGCATAGTTTTTCGGTTAACGCGGTCTGCCAAAATGCCAGCGAACTGCGAGAACATCAAGAAAGCCAAAATTCGCAACATTAATGCATTGCCAATGACAATGGCGGCTGAACTGCCTTCAACTAACTGATGTGCAAATAAGGCAAGGCCTATAGTGGTTAAACCACTTCCCACCAACGAAATAAGCTGAGCCGAAAACAACAACATAAAATTGCGGTATTGCGTTAGCGGATTAGCAAACATCGATTTTAGTACATTCATAAATTTAATGGGGACTGGATTATTACCAAGGTTATGACTTACATTAGTTTAGTCAAAAAATTTACTAAAATTTAGAAGTGCAATTTAGGAACTAGATTTTTCTCAAACGTAATGCATTAGTAATCACTGAAAACGAACTTAAGCTCATTGCTAACGCTGCAATCATGGGCGAGAGTAACCAGCCTGTAAACGGGTAAAGTACACCAGCAGCTAACGGCACACCTAACGCGTTATAAACGAATGCAAATCCAAGATTCTGTTTCATGTTTATGATAGTTTGCTCAGATATGGCACGTGCTTGGGCAATGCCGCGTAAGTCGCCTTTAACAAGTGTGACTTGAGCACTGTTCATCGCCACATCAGTACCTGTTCCCATCGCTATACCCACATTTGCTTTAGCCAATGCTGGTGCATCATTAATACCATCTCCTGCCATCGCTACTACATGACCTTCACGTTGCAACTTATCGACTAACGCTAATTTATCAGCAGGTTTTACCTCGCCATAAAATTCTTCAATGCCCAACTTATCCGCTACCGACTTAGCCGTTAGTAGGCCATCTCCAGTTGCCATAATTACGCGCATACCTGAGGCTTTTAAGATGGTTAATGCTTCGGCGGAGCTGGATTTAATAGGGTCAGATACTGATAATAATCCCGCGATTTGCCCATCCACTGCTAAATACATCACGCTAGCACCTGTGGTACGCAATTCATCCGCCTGAATTTTTAATGGCTGGATTTGCACCTTGAGCTGATCCATCAGTGCAGTATTTCCAAGCGCCAATTGTTTTCCATTGACATTGCCACGCACACCAATGCCGGTGCTGGACTCAAAGCTGTCAACTTTGTCAATCACTAAACCTTTTTCATGCGTGGCTTTGACAATGGCATCTGCTAGAGGATGCTCACTACCTTGATCAAGACTGGCAGCTAATCTAAGTATTTCGTCTTCGCTGTAGCCGGACAAGGCTACTGCGAGATTAAAACGCGGTTTACCTTCGGTCAATGTCCCCGTCTTGTCTACGATCAAAGTATCGACCTTGCGGAAATTCTCAATGGCTGTAGCGTCGCGAAATAACACGCCTTGTGATGCAGCTTTACCAGTGGCGACCATGATAGACATAGGCGTTGCTAAACCAAGCGCACAAGGGCAGGCAATGATAAGTACAGCCACTGCGTTGATCAAACCAAACACCCAGCTGGGTTCGGGGCCAAAAAATCCCCATACAAAAAAAGTGATGAGCGCAATACTGACGACAGCGACTACAAAGTAGCCAGCCACTTGATCAGCCATCCGTTGCATAGGCGCTTTGGAACGTTGTGCCTGAATGACCATTTGCACAATACTGGCCAATACTGTCTGTGAACCTATTTTTTCTGAGCGCATGATTAATGCACCGTTTGTATTCATCGTTGCGCCAATAAGTTTATCCCCAACCCCTTTCGAAACAGGCATAGGTTCGCCAGTCAGCATGGATTCATCCACTGCACTTTGGCCTTCTGTAACAATGCCATCAACAGGGACTTTTTCACCAGGACGAATGCGTAGCAGGTCACCGACATGTACATGTGTGAGTGCAACATCTTCTTCAACACCGTCTGCATTTATCCGTCTTGCTGTTTTTGGTGATAAGCCAAGTAAAGATTTAATTGCAGCAGAGGTTTGTGAGCGTGCTTTCAATTCTAAGATTTGACCAAATAATGTTAACGAAATAATCACTGCTGCCGCTTCAAAATAGACGGCTACGCGACCCATCGCCATAAAAGATGCAGGGAATACACCGGGGACAACCGTGGCAACAACACTGTAAATAAATGCGGCTGCAGTCCCTAAACCGATTAAAGTCCACATATTAGGACTGCGATTCACGATTGATTGAAAGCCGCGTACGAAGAACGGCCAGCCGGCCCACAGTACAATAGGTAAGGACAGCAAAAGCTCAATCCAACTCTGAGTAGCCATCTCGAACCATTGCAAACGGTGACCAAGCATCGCCAAGAACGTGACGATGATAGTGAGTGGAAGCGTCCAAATAAAGCGCCGTTTAAAATCCACCAATTCAGGACTCTCACCTTCATCCAAATTAGGCATTTCAGGCTCTAGTGCCATGCCGCATTTAGGACAAGCACCGGGATGCTCCTGCCGAACTTCGGGGTGCATGGGGCAGGTGTAAATTGTACCTGTGGCTAAAGTTTCTGAAGGGTTGGGATTTTCTACTATAACCGTAGGCAGCGACTTGGTATCGTCCAATAGATATTTGGACGGTTCCGCAACAAACTTAGTCTTGCAACCAGCGCTGCAAAAGAAGACGGGCTTATCTTTATACTTGAATACATGAGGAGACTTTTCCGTAACCGTCATGCCGCAGACTGGATCTTTTAAAGTTTTTTTGTTAGTTTCCAAAGTATCCATGACATAGACTCCTAAGTACTTAAAGTGGATTATCCACAACATCCTTTACCTGTAGATGGCGGTGAAGTGTCAGTGTTATCTACACCATAACCAGCCTCTTTTATCGCTAGTTTCAACTGCTCAGGCGAAGTCAGTTTTTCATCATACTCCACTGTTGCGTTCGCATCGGATAATGAAACAATCACATTCACAACTCCGTTTACAGCATTTAAAGCCTTCGTAACATTGCTGCTACACCCGCCACATGTCATACCTGTTACTTTAATTTGCGTAAATTGCATTGTAAGTCCTCATTCTGTTGAATATCAAAAACGATAAAATTGTTTGAAGTGAATTAATTTTTTATTTTTGTTTGGCTAACCATTTGTCAAATTGAGCAATTTCTTTTTTTTGAGCACTCATAATCTTTTTAGCCATTGCCTTCATTTCAGGTGATTTACCATGGGCTATTTCCATTTTTGCCATATCTAACGCTTGCTGATGATGCATCTTCATCATCATTGCAAAATCCTTGTCAACGTCGCCAGACATTTCCATGTTTTGCATTGATTCCATACCAGTTTTCATTGAGTCCATCATATCGTGCGACCCAGCATTTTTTTCCATATGCTCATGGGATGGCCCGCTGGTAGATGTTTCAGCATTTGCTATCGTAATAAAGCTTGATGACATAAAAAATGCCGTAATCGGGACCATACATAAAGCTTTAAGTAATTTAACTGATTTGAATATCATTTTTCTCTCCAATGTATAAAAGGTTTAAAACTTGATCTTAATTGATAACAAATGTTATTAAATTTGACCAAGTTTTAAATTATCTCAAGAGAAAATTATAGTCTGTACGATAGCAAGCTTAGGCCGGTTAATGACCTGTATGACCAGATGGTTTACGTACATTTAACTCAATACCAGCATCAGGTGTCTTAATATCTGACCGTTCAACAGGAGGCAGGTCGTTTACAACTTCGCTTGCCACCGTACCTTTAGGGTGCTTGTAATGACCAGGGTCTTTAAAATCATTGCGAGCAAGGCCTTCTCTTACTTTAACTGTAGTGAACATACCACCCATTTCAACCGCGCCAAACTGCGCTTTACCAGTCATCATTGGTAATGTGTTTTCAGGGAGTGGCATATCCATCATCTCTGCCATCTCTGTCATTTCTGACATCCCTGTTTCACCCATAGGCATATAATCAGGTACTAAATTTCCAATTTTCTTCATCAAATCGCCTTGTTTAACGCCCAATAAAGTCGGGATATCATGCCCCATTGCATTCATCGTGTGATGACTCTTGTGACAGTGAAACGCCCAATCGCCTGGCTCATTTGCTACAAATTCAATCGCACGCATTTGTCCAACAGCAATATCTGTCGTCACTTCTGGCCATCGGGCGGTTGGGGGAACCCATCCACCATCAGTGCCAGTTACTTGAAACTCATGTCCGTGGATATGGATAGGATGATTAGTCATTGTTAGATTTCCGATACGAATTCGTACACGTTCATCCTTGCGTACAACAATGGGGTCAATTCCTGGGAAAACACGGCTGTTCCACGTCCATAAGTTGAAATCTAACATGGTGCTTACTTTGGGGGTGTAACTTCCTGGATCAATATCATAGGCGTTTAACAAAAATATGAAGTCTCTATCCACTGGCATAAATTTAGGGTTTTTAGGGTGAGTGACCCAACTTCCCATCATACCCATTGCCATTTGCAGCATTTCATCGGCATGCGGATGATACATAAACGTGCCAGCGCGCCTTGCCTCAAATTCATACATAAACGTTTTACCTGGTGGAATAGGTGGCTGATTTAAACCACTTACGCCATCCATGCCGTTTGGTAGTCGTTGACCATGCCAGTGAATACTGGTAATTTCAGGTAAACGGTTCGTTACAAAAATTCTGACCTTATCCCCTTCAACGACTTCAATTGTAGGACCTGGGCTTTGCCCGTTATAGCCCCATAAATGTGCTTTCATACCTGGCGCTAATTCACGTACAACGGGTTCAGCTACCAAATGAAATTCTTTAACGCCTTTATTCATGCGCCATGGCAAGCTCCAACCATTAAGCGTTACAACTGGGTTATAAGGCCTACCAGTATTTGGTTGCAATGGCGCTTGTGTATTAGCTTGCTCAGCAGTTACTATTTCTGGCAATGCGGCCATCGAAACTTTACTCACAGCAGATGCAGCAATGCCAGCACCTGCTATTCTGAAAAAATCACGTCTACTAAATTTAGAAAAATCCATTTTTAATTACCTTCCATCATATTTTCGTTACCTATCAGCGTCATTTGTAATGTGCTATCGGCCACCCAGAATTCACGTAAAGATTCGATATAGCTTTTCACACTAGTTACCTGCGCACGCGCGTCACCAAACAGTTCAAATGGGCTTGTTAGCATGCCGTTGTATCGAAGTTGGTTTTCTTGCAGAATTTTTTTCCGAAGTGGCACAATTTCATCCCGTATATGTTTTGTCACATCGTAATTGGTCCGATAGGTGTTATAGGCTTCACGAATTTCAGACTGAGCATTGATTGCTACTTGTGCGGCCCGATTGACTGATTGCATGTAAATGGATTCGGCCCTTGCAACGCGTGCCGTACCCCAGTCAAATATGGGCAACTCAAATGATAGCTCTACCCCTTTTTTATAGGGATCGCCACGACGGCCTTCTAACACTCTGGCAGGGCCTATTTCCAGTACATTTATGAAGCGGGTGGTTTTTGTTAAGCCAAGCTGCTTAGCTAATGCATCCGTTTCTAATTTAATAGCCTGTAAATCCAATCGCTGTTCAAAAGCGCCTTTTTCAAATGGTTGCAACTCAGTGAGCGATTTAGGTAAATCCGGTAAACGTTCCTCCAAATTCAATTGGTCAACTGATACACCCAATAACCGTGATAATGCCTCATAGGTGCTCACTTGCTTATTGGTAGCGTTTGCATAATCTAATGCTGCATCCGCATAAAAGCTTTGTTCACGAACTTGTTGAAGCTTATTAAAATTACCTGCCTTAAGTAGTCTTCTTGCTAATTCAGCACTGGCTTCAGCTGATTCTTTTACTTGTTCGCTGTAACGTACTTGCTCTGTCGCAGCGACTGCATTGAAGTAGGCTATACGCGTGTGATTGGCAATTTTAATCACTTCAAAAGCGGTTTTTTTCTGAGCTTGCAGGAATCTTTGACGTTCAATTTCTTGCATTTTTGGCATGGTTAAAAGCGAGAAAATATTGAAAGTCAGCATTTGTTCGATTTTGTAGTTACCGTTTTCACGCACGTAAAGCATACCAAACCTGGGGTTAGGCAAACGACCAGCTTGCACTAAATCGGATTCAGAAATACCAAGATTATAAAAATCAGCCTGCAAACCTTTATTGTTTAACAACGCTATTTGAACCGCTTGGTCTGCATCTAAACGTTTTGATAATAATTCATTTACACGTTCTGTTATTTGAGTCTTTTCACTGTCAGTTTTTGGCCAAGCAACATCTTGCTTGATGTGTTTTTGTGTGTTTTCTTGAACACCGCTAAAACCACCATCTTTAGAAAAAGTAGCGCATCCACCTAGCGCAAAACTGGTAATAATGAGAACTGTTAAAGTGCGGCATTTGAAGTCCACATGTTTTGAATTAGTGCGCATGAGATTCTCCTTCTTTATGATTTTCCTTATCTGCGTGCTCGCTTGCCATCTCATTATGCATAGCTGACTCTACTACGCCTTCATTATGAACATGGCCAGAATTACTGCTGGATGGAATGGATAACACACCTACACCATGTCGATACACCACTTCTCCTCCCAGCCATCCTGTTATTGCAATTGCTTGAGAAAGCAGGAAAAGTAATAACAACATTGGCATCGATATCAATTCATTAACCCGATATTTCCATGCATCCCAGCTTGCCAGCAAGATCAAACCTACAGCTGTGGGAATAGCCCATGAACGATGTAATAACATGGCAGCATGGCCTGCGTCATCGTGATTAGTTATAGAGCTAAATGCCAGCCAACCAAATAATACGGCGGTCGCTGCCCCAATTGCAGCAAGCCAGAGAGTGAAATGCCCAGCAGCGGCCAATTGCGAGGAGTCAGGATGGTTGCGTCTAACATAAGAAGCGAAACTTAACAGAAAAGATACAATTGTTAATGCAATCGGGAAATGCACCACAATAGGATGAAAGTTTGGGATTATCTGCCATGGCGTGGCTTCTGTTGCAGCTGGCATCGATGGCATTGACATCCCTGCATGTTCTGACGCTTGTGTAGATGCATGCGCGTGTGGTTGAGTTTCATCTTGCCTGACCTCTGCGTGTAGCGCACTTTCCTGACTTGGTTGCATGTCATTAGGCTTTGTGTCGCCCATCTTTGGATCATTCATTTTTGAATGATCCATCGCTTTCATATCAGAACCACCGTGGTCATGCCCAGCCATTTCCTCATGGTTCATCTCTGACATGTTATCTTTTTTCGTTGGTTGAATGGCTGATTTGCTATCAGGCATAGAATTCATATCGCCATGATCCATGCCGGTCATTTTAGAGTGATCCATTCCAACCATTGGCTTCATGGTTTGGTCTGGTTTCATTTGGCTGTGATCCATGCCTTTCATATCGTCTGGAGCTGCTTTTTCCATGCCTAGCATGCTGCTATGGTCCATGCCTTCCATTACAGGCATTTCTTTACTGTTGGACGGCATCTTAGCCATCTGATCTGGCGTCATATCATGCTGCATACCCTGCATTTGATGACCAGAATGTCCACCACCTTCTGAGGATTGGTTGATTGTCTTCCAGTCAGTTAAGGTATCTTTGCTGGTAGCACGATAATCTTCAAACGTTGATTGATAAGGAACATCACCTTTAGCGTTTGGGGTCTCTTCTAGCGCAAAGGCTGTAGTTGTGCCAAATAATAATACTGTAAATAGCCACATAAATTGTGGGAGAAAAATCGCGGAACATGACCGCATGGTAAATATGTATTTCATAGAAACCTCTTATTTAGTTTTTCCAAATTAATGACTTCGGAAAAATGATTCTTTGCAAACTAGTTGCTTAAGAATGCCTGTGAATGTTCGAATAGAGGCAAATAAAAATCTGCCACTACTCTACAAAACAATTTAAATAAGGGTGTATCTTGGGGGTCGCTCTAGACCAGAGGGGATAAAGCCAGTAAAAAGAAGTGAGTTGTAACCGTATCTAATTTCACCAGCGTTCAATTGCTGAATCAAACTTGATGTAGTGGTTTGGAATGTAAAACCAGCACAACTGCTTGTACATTTAGCGCAATAAGCGCATGAGTGTTTACTATTATCCTCGTTTTGAGATGCATTATTACTGCTATCTGTAGCTTCATGAGAATGCTCATTAGACATGTCATTTCCACTGTGCTGATCATGATTGTGATCAGTAATAATCGCTACATTTTTGCTGTGATGATTGGGTGACTGTTCACAGTTCATCATGGCAACAGATGCAAACCCTTGCACAGGAATTGCAACTGCAATAAGCCAAATAACAAAAATTTTAATTAATACTCTCACGTCTTTATTATTACATAACTAATTTAATAAAAACGGGTCTTCGTAAAATAATGTGTAGATAACGTTAAAATAAGTTTCTAGTCAAAGTTCAATATTATGGATTTACAGTTTTCAATCATCTTATGCTTTAGTTTTGTTTTTGTGTATGACTAAATATTCTATTGAACAAGTTGTTCTTAGCCATACATGTTTTTAATGACAGCTTTATGGCGATCTAATTTGTGGGTCAAGAGGAAAAACGCGACCCACTACAAACACAAGAAGCCAATAAATTTATAACTTGTTATGTATTTCAAGTTATTCGAAAACATGATCCATAAAATGTTGCATCCCTGGCGTTACCTGTTTTTGATGATGTACCAGTAAACTAAAACGACGCACTAGTTTGCCAAATGTTGTTTTCAGCTCAACCAACTTACCAGCGTCTAACATATCTGTAACAACTATTCGTGATAGACAAGCTATGCCAAGCCCTTGAACTGCACTTTGCTTAATCGCTTCATGATCATTAAATTCAAGGTTACTTTTTAATTGTGCTATATGCGGTAATAATGCCTGCTCTAGAGCTTCACGTGTTCCAGAACCTCGCTCTCTCAACAACCAGTTAGCTTTTGTAAGTCGCTCAGGAGATATGAATTCTCGATTTTCTTGTAAAACGGGATGATTCGGCGCTACAACTAATAGAAGTTCATCTTCTAACCATGGAGTGACAGCAATATCGGCTCTATTGCACGGTCCTTCAATCAAACCTATATCCACTTCAAAATTAGCAACCTTGCTTACAATATCAGCTGTATTTGCAACAACGACTTGCAGTGGAGGCATCACTTCACCCAAGGCAATACTGGTAATCACCCGTTACGTTAGACATATAATAATGTCGAAACAGGAACGGAGAAATAGTAATGAAGGGTATCAGATATACAGCCGAGTTTAAGGCTGAAGCACTCAAACAAATCACCGAACGCGGCCATGGTGTAGTTGAAGTATCCAAGCGTTTAGGTGTATCAGACAAAAGCCTGTACAAGTGGCTGCGTGAAGCCGATTTACAGAAACAGCCACAATTTAGCAAAGATGTCGCTACCCTCAAGCAAGAAGTAAACAGACTCAATGCCGCGCTCAAACGTGCCACAGAAGAACGCGACATCCTAAAAAAGGCCGCCGTGTACTTTGCCAGCCACCAA
>JBKJRC010000013.1:0-69622 GCA_046594915.1 Methylotenera sp.
TTCTCTTTAATAGAAAAGGTTATGCAGAAAGGCGCGGATTATACGTGAAAAACTAGAATCTTGACAAGTAAAATATTTTATCCAGCACAATTTTAAGCATTTAAAAGTATTCACTTAACCACATTTTATTAACGATTTCTGCGATATTCCAGTGCCAAACTCACCAGTTCGTGCTGTTTTTGCACGTCCATTTTTTTAAACACATTTTTAATATACTGGCGCACGGTTTCCGTACTAATGCCCATCACTTCCGATACTTCTTTGCTGCTTCTGCGCTCCGTTAACAGCACAACGCACTCCACTTCGCGACGCGATAAGTTAAATTCTGCGCTTAATCTTTCTGTCCAATACTCGTAATTCAGGCTTAAATCTTTGACCAGAATCAGTACCGTATGGCCATCGCGCCGCTCATCTTCTTGCTTGTGCATGCGGCATATTGAAAGGTAATATGGCCTAGGATGCTGCGTGCGATGTATATAAATACTAATCGCATTGTGTTGGCTGTACTGTGTATCAATCGCAGCGCGTATTGCGTCTTGCAGACGCACATTATCCGGCATTAATTCTGCGGCTAATTGCTGGTTAACCACTCTTAAGCCATTCTTTTTGTCCAGCAGTTTTTGCGCCGCATGTGAAGCGAATAAAACTTCAGCCCTGCTAGAAACAATAATCAAGGCTTGGCCCAAATGCGCCAAGCCTTGCTCTAGCATTTTTATACGCCAACTCATATCTTGATTAGATTGAGTACTATCCATTATTTTTATTGCTGCCTAATTAGAAAGGAAAACAAGTGATAACACATTATAATTATCACACAGCTTTATAACGCGTTGGGTCTTGTATATTTGCCTGAACAAAACCCTCGCGGCGTAATCGACAGGAATCGCACTTGCCGCAAGCACCGCCTCGATTGTCCGCCTGGTAACAGGAAACAGTCATTGCATAATCCACGCCTAATTGTGTACCTAACTGGATTATTTCGGCTTTGGTCATGTCAATTAATGGCGCGTGGATGGTGATTTTCTGACCTTCTACCGCACTTTTGGTCGCTAAATTGGCCATTTGCTGAAACGCTGCCACATATTCACCGCGACAATCTGGATAACCCGAATAATCCAGTGCGTTAACGCCAATAAAAATATCCTGCGCCTGCAACACTTCAGCCCACGCCAATGCAAGCGACAACATAATCGTGTTGCGGGCTGGCACATAAGTAACTGGAATGCCAGCAGGAATAGGGTTAGTGCCGTTTTCTGGCACGTTGATGGCATTATCAGTTAACGCAGAACCGCCAAACAAGCTTAAATCTAACTGTGCGGTTTTATGCGCTATTGCACATGCTGCAAGTGCGATATTATTAGCCGCTTGTAGCTCTGCAATATGCCGCTGATGGTAATCCAAACTTAAACAATAACAGTCGAAACCACGCGATTTCGCAATCGCCAGGCAAGTGGCAGAATCAAGCCCGCCCGAAAGCAAAACAACGGCTTTTTTAATAGTATTTTTTATACGCATAAATTTTGTTCAAATTAAAAAATGACACGAAAACAAGCCGTAGACAGTGCGTACTGCACAGTAAGGCGAAGCTGACGAAATCAGATTTAATTTTAATAAAATCTTCATACGCCTGGTTTTTCGCCCCACAATATTTTGTGCAATTGAATTTGCATACGCACTTGTAATTTATCAGCCAACACCCAACTTGCAAGCTCGCTGGCGGGTAAATCATGAAAACTAGGTGAAAATAAAACTGGGCATTTTTCAGTTAGATTTAGCTCACTCAATTTGGTTTTTGCCCAATCATAATCGGCGCGATTGCACAGCACAAATTTAATTTCGTCGCTGGGTTTAATGTGTGTCAGATTACCCCAGAGATTATTTTTTTCTTCGTTAGAAGCGGGCGTTTTAATGTCTAAAATAACGGAAACGCGCGCGTCCACTGGCGCAATATCCATCGCGCCGCCAGTTTCTAGCGATACACTGTAACCCGCGTCACACAAAGACTTGAGTAAATCATGGCACTGTTTTTGTGCCAACGGCTCGCCACCCGTCACTGTCACATAACGCGTACCAAATTCATTAACTTTGGCCATAATATCGGCAATTTCCATGTTGGATCCGCCACTAAAAGCGTATTCGGTATCGCAATAGGTGCAGCGCATTGGGCAACCAGTTAGGCGCACAAATACCGTTGGCAAGCCAAAACGGCTAGTTTCGCCTTGCAGTGAATGAAATATTTCGTAAATTTTTAAAGCCATAATTTTGTATCAGACCATGCAAAAAAAATAACGCCAACTCTAGGTTGGCGTTATTTTACCGCGAAAAAACAGTAAAGCTAGCGTTTGAAAACCCTACTTAAATGCTTCCAGCGTTTTTAAACGCTTTTGTGCATTAGGCGTCACTTCTGCGTTGGGATACTTAACCACTAAATCGCGTAAAGTTTTTTTGGCATTACTCACTTGCCCCAACTGAATTTGACTATTGGCGATGCTATACATGGCATCTGGCACTTTTGCGCTTTGTGCATGCAAATCAATCACTTTCTGCTGAGTAGCAATGCTTGATTTATAATTTTTTAGTGCAAATTGAGAGTAACCCATGCCATATAAAGCGTCTGCTGCAAATTTACTGGTTGGATATTCCTTTAAAAAGCCATCAAACGCGGCAAACGCTTCTTTATGTTTGCCTTGTTTACTCAAGCTGTCCGCTTCAGCAAACGCTTTGATATCTTTTTCTTCTACCACCACTGGCGTAGCAGTTTCAGTTGGTGTGCTACCTGCCGCTTGCAAATTATTTGGAGGCGCAACTGCACCACTTTCAATTTTACGCAAGCGTGTATCGGTATCGGTATACAAATCTTTTTGGCGCTGTTGTGTTGCATCCAGATTGTGGTTGGCTAGCTCTAATTCGCCTTTTAAATACGCAACTTCGCGCTTAAGCCCCTCAATTTTATTTTGCATATCAGCCAAACCCTGGCCTTGCACAACCGCTTCAATCGCCTCAAGCCGCTTTTCGATTGCGGCTTGGGTTTTCTTTAAATCATTAATCGCTGCTTGATTGATATCAAAATTGGTTTGGCCCTTGGTTTCTACTTCTAAAATCTTCTTGCGCGCTTCCTTGTCGTCAAACAAAGCTGCTTCACTGGTCATTGCAACGGTTGCAATGACCACGGCAAGCAAATTTCTAAGCAAATTGCTTGGCTTACGCATGCTTATTCGTTTTCATGCACAATATCAACACGACGATCTTTATCGCATGCCGCATCAACACAATTCTGCGTGGCTTTTTCTTCGCCATAACTGATTGTTTCTATTTGCTTATCTTGCACACCTAATAAATTAAGCGCGTTTTTTACCGCTACAGAACGACGTTGGCCTAAAGACAAATTGTATTCACGTGTACCGCGCTCGTCAGTGTTGCCTTGTAGTGTCATTTTGGCGTTAGGATTCGCCAACAGATATTTTGCATGCGCTTCAATAATAGGACGATATTCCGCTTTTACGGCATCGCTGTCATAATCAAAATAAATATTGCGTTTAGATAAAATATTATTTGGATCGCGTAGTGCACTATTACCCGCATTATTAGCGTTGCTATCAATCACCACTTCTTTTACACCGCTGGCATCCGCACCATTGTTGGCAGATCCAGCTTGACTTGTAGAAGTAGCGCCAGGGCTTTTATCTTCCACTTTAACGGGTGCAATTGGTGTACTTTTACAAGCCACCAGTAATACCGCTAAGCCTGCAGCCATCGCTAGCTTCGTATTTATTGTCGATTGATTATGCATATTTCTCTCCTGTTTACACCCAAATTGGGAAATTAGTTTAGTACAATTATTTAGCGCGTATGCAACAGTGTCAATTAATTTAGGTTAATTAGCTAGTTAACTAAAGGTCCCCAAGCTGGTTCGCGCGCATCACCTGTTGCATCATTTAACCGTTGACGGACTTTACCGTCTAGCGACACCGCTGCCAAAGCACCGCGTCCCCGCACCTTGGTGGCATATAAAATCACACGTCCATTCGGTGCAAAGCTGGGCGATTCATCTTGGCTGCCCTCTGATAACAATTGCACTTGTCCTGTGGCTAAATCCTGCACAGCCACTCTAAATTTGCCGCCATCATTACGAATATAAGCCAAATATTTGCCATCTGGCGAAAACTTGGGTGAAACATTGTAGCCACCCTCAAATGTGACCCGACTTGGCGTGCCGCCAGCAACTGGCACTTTATAAATTTGCGGTTTTCCACCACGGTCCGAGCTGAAATATATCCAGTTTCCGTCTGGTGAAAACACTGGCTCGGTGTCAATCGCGGTGCTTTTTGTCACCAATTTTAGGCCGTTGCCATTCGCGTTAATGGTATGTACCTGCGAATTTGCGCCGTAGGTTAATACAATCGCTAACTTGCTGCCATCTGGTGACCAAGCGGGCGCGCTGTTATTGCCTTTAAAGTTAGCCAATACTTGACGGCTACCGCTAGAAAGCGATTGCACATACACCACGGGCTTTTTCTTTTCAAATGAAACATACGCCAATTGACTACCATCTGGCGACCAGGCGGGCGAAATAACGGGCTCATTGGAAGAAACCACGGTTTGCGGATTAAAACCATCGGCATCAGCTACCTGTAAAGCATAGCGCTTACCCAATTTGGTGACATAAGCGATGCGAGTGGCAAAAACGCCTGCTTCACCCGTTAACTTTTGATAAATAACATCGGCAATTTTATGCGCGGTAGAACGCACTTGATTCGCAGAAATCTGATAATCCACAGCAGCCAATTGTGTTTGCTTAAGTGCATCCATTAACTGGAAACTCACTTTTAATCGTCCGCCTGCAACCGATTCAATATTGCCCACTGTAATTGCCTGTGCTTGCAAAGCAACCCATTCGGCGTATTTAATTTGCGCAGGCGTTGTGGGCAAATTAGCCATGCCGCGCGTTTCTAACACACGAAACATGCCACTGCGTTTTAAATCGGCAATCACAATTTCACTGATGTTATCTTTAGTGGTTGCTGTGTTACCAAAAGGCACAATCGCAATTGGAATCTGCTGTGCGCTACCGCCGCTAATTTCAATATCAAGCGCGGCGTAACTGGTGATGGCAATAAAAAAACTGGTAAAAAAAGCTATTATTTTCAATACATTCATTTTCTATTAGTATTTTACACTCTAAAAAGTTCAATTTAATTCTACTGTAAACACAGTTTGATGCCACAGCATTTACACTTTATTACATTTTTTACGCTTTGTTTACATTATTAATCATGCTATTTTTTGTATCACTCGTTGGGCTTAAAGCGTAAATTCAGATTTCTAAATTGGGCATAAAGTGCAGGGTCACTTGGCAATGGCAATGGTTGAGAAGCTGCTATAGCACGCTCTACAGCAGCATCGCATGCGCCAATTCCACTCGATTTTATCAGTTTTGGTGAGCCAGCTAATTCACCTGTTGGCAATAAACCGATATCAAATCGCAATTCCGGGTTGCCATCGCCGCATAAAGTTTTATTTACGTTACCACGAATTTTGGCTGTGATTTTAGCTTTATATTCGCCAATAATACTGGCATTGGCTGCACTCATCGCTTTATTATCAGCCACTTTGCTATCTGCACCATTATTTTCGTTTAGCATGTCCTGTTTTAACTTTTCCAGTGCTTTTTCACGCTCCAGCTTTGCTTGCGATTCTGCCACTTTATTAGCTTGCAAATACTCATCTCGCATTTTCTGCGCCAATTTCTTAGCCATTTCCTCTTCTTTATGTTTTTCTAATTCCGCCTTTTGTTTTAACTCAAGCGCTTTTTTCTTTTTCTCAAGTTCAATATCCACTTTTGGCTCTGCTGGCTTGGATTTTTCCTCAACGATTGGTTTGGGTTCTGGCTTTGGTTGTGGTTTCTCTTCTACAATTGGCTTAGGCTCTGGTTTGGGCATAACTTGAACGGCGGGTTTGGTGTTGGGCAACTTATCCCACAATTCAACCTCGGTCACGTTTAAAACGGGATGCGCAGCCTTCCAGTTAAACGAAATCAACATCGCACCCAATAATACAACATGCACCGCTAGCGCTAATGCGCCCGCTTTCCAGGAATCTGAATTTTCGTGCTTTCTAATCATGAATAAATAAAATACGGCTATCTAAACGCTTAAGGCGCTGGCTTAAATAATAAACCAACTTTGTCTACTTTGGCCTGCTTCAATAAATCCATCACTTCAATCACTTGACCATATGGGGTTTTTTCATCGGCCGCTACCACAACCGCACGTTGATTATTGGCGCCACTTGGATTATTGGCGTCATTTGGATTATTTGCTCCATTTTGAGTGTTAAGTTGCTTTTTAATCTCAAATAACAATTCGTCACGCTGCAGTTTTTTGCCTTCAATTTCGGCCATGCCATCTTTTTTAATGGTTACCACAATTGGATTAGCCGTTTGCTTAAGCGCTTGTCCAACTTTAGGTAAATCGACAATGCCAGGATTAGTCATGGGCGCGGTAACCATAAAAATTACCAGCAACACCAAAGTCACGTCAATATAAGGCACGACGTTAATCTGGTTCATCATGCGGCGTTTGCGGGTGCGCGCCATGATTTAGCTCTTTCTTTGCAGAATATTAGTAAATTCTTCCATAAAACTTTCGTATCGCACCGATAACCTGTCGACACTGGAAGCAAAGCGATTGTAAGCAATCACGGCAGGAATCGCCGCAAATAAACCAATTGCGGTTGCAATTAATGCCTCTGCAATACCTGGCGCCACTTGGCTTAATGTGGCTTGCGCCACACTAGATAGGCCACGAAATGAATTCATAATGCCCCACACCGTGCCAAATAAACCAATGTATGGGCTAACTGAACCAACTGATGCTAGAAAAGGCAAATGCGCGTCTAGGTCATCCAGTTCACGATTATAGGTGGCTCGCATGGCGCGACGCGAGCCTTCCATTACATCGCTTATTTCCATTTTTCCTTGCTGTTTATGGCGGATAAATTCTTTAAAACCTGCCTCAAAAATACTCGCCATGCCTTGCGATTTACGCCGACCAGCGGTGACGCTTTCGTACAATTTATTTAAATCGCCGCCAGACCAGAACTTGTTTTCAAAGTCTTCTGATTCGGTTTCGGCACGTTTTATGGTGGCAACTTTAATAAAAATATACCACCAGGAAAATAATGAGGTAATCAATAAAATAACCATCACTAGTTGCACAGGCAAACTTGCGCCTGCAATTAACGTGAATAAAGACATATCGTTTGCTACGTTCATGCTAACTCCATTGTTTGTTTTTCCATGATGTTTTTGACTACCAGTGGCACGGGAATAGGTTTAAAACTGAGTGAATCCACACATGCCAGTTTTATCTGCGCCTCGACTAAAGTTTGTTGATTTAACCCGATGGCCTGTAAAAATACGACACTACCATGTCCTGATTTTATAATCTGACTGGTAATTGTCAGCAAATCATCTAATTTTGCAGATTTTCTAAATTGAATTTGCATGCTATGCACCACAAAAACGCAATGGTGTTCTTGCAGTAAAATGGTATGTTCAAAGCCTAATATGCGTAGCCATTCGGTGCGCGCGCGTTCCATAAAATTAAGATACTGCGCATGATAAACCACGCCGCCTGCGTCAGTATTTTCATAATAAACACGTACTGCCCACTGATGCGAATTTACTGCTGCCAAGCTTCACCTGTCGCCAGTAATTTAGGTACTGGCAGACCAAAATGTTGATACGCCAGAACCGTTGCCATACGGCCGCGCGGTGTGCGCATTAAATAACCTTGCTGAATCAAATACGGCTCCAACACATCTTCAATCGTATCGCGCTCTTCGCCAATAGCTGCAGCCAGATTATCCAGCCCAACTGGGCCGCCGCCAAATTTTTCTAGTACTGCTTGCAACAGCTTTCTATCCATTACATCAAAACCCAAACTATCCACATCTAACATTTTAAGTGCGGCGTCTGCTACCTCTGAGCTTACCACACCATCGGCCTTTACCTGTGCGTAATCACGTACGCGGCGTAGCAGCCGATTAGCGATGCGCGGTGTGCCGCGTGAGCGCCTAGCTACTTCAAATGCGCCTGTCGCGGTAATTTGCACGGTTAACAAACCCGCACTGCGATGCACAATTTTACCTAATTCTTCCGCCGTGTAAAATTCCAGCCTTGATACAATGCCAAAACGATCTCTTAATGGATTGGTCAGCATGCCTGCGCGCGTAGTGGCGCCGATTAAGGTAAAAGGCGGCAAATCCAATCGCACCGAACGCGCCGCTGGCCCTTCGCCAATCATAATATCCAAACGATAATCTTCCATCGCGGGGTATAAAATCTCTTCTACCACAGGACTTAACCGATGAATTTCATCAATAAATAGCACGTCATTTGGCTCTAAATTGGTCAGCAAAGCGGCTAAATCGCCTGCTCGCTCCAATACTGGGCCTGAGGTTTGCCGCAAGTTAACACCCATTTCACGGGCAATAATATGTGCTAACGTGGTTTTGCCCAAGCCTGGCGGACCAAATAAAAGCACATGGTCTAACGCTTCACTTCGACCACGCGCAGCATTGATAAAAATCTCTAATTGACTGCGCGCTTTTTCTTGGCCGACATATTCATCTAGGGCTTTGGGACGCAGCGCACGCTCTATGGCCTCTTCTTGCGGGCTGGCGATTTCTGGGGTAATAAAACGGTCTGTTTCAATCATAATGGCATGAATGGCTAAAAACGTTGGCGTTATTAATGAAACGCCATTATGAGTTTAATTGTGAAAAATTCTCAATCAATTTTTTAATCGCAACGGGTGAGCCGAGATGCATGCCTTGTCCATAATGCACGCCGATAGTTTTAAGTTCTTTTAAAATCGCCTCATTTTCAACAAATTCGGCCACTGTTTTAATATTCATGGCTTCGGCCACGCTGTGAATGGAACGAACCATGGCATGATCGATTTTATTAATATGCATTTCTTTAACAAAAGCACCGTCAATTTTCAGATAATCAACCTCAAAATTTTTCAGGTAAGTAAACGATGACATGCCGCTGCCAAAATCATCCAACGCAAAACTGCAACCTAGTTTTCTAAGCGCAGTAAACAGGCTAATGGTATTTTTGAGGTTAACGATAGCCGCCGTTTCTGTAATTTCGAAACAAATACATTTGGGCGGAATCGCATAAATTACCAGTTGCTCACGAATAAAGCCGAGCAGGCTTTTATCGCCTAAAGAGGTCCCGGACAAGTTAATCGAAAACACGTAATTGCATTTTTCTGCGCTTTTATCCAACATTTCGCGATAAGCGGCAAATGTATTGCGGATAACCCAGCGATCGATATTTGGCATTAAATGATAGCGCTCTGCCGAGGGAATAAACGAGGTTGGCAGTAAAATTTGTCCATCTAAACTAACTTTTCTGATTAACACTTCATAATGATGCTGGGCGGACACAGCAGATGAAAGCGGCACGATTGGCTGACAAAATAACATAAATTGCTCATCGTCAATCTCATCGGTAATATCAGAAATCGCTTCCACCTGGCTACGCCGTTGCGCCACTTCGATATCACCCGCACTAAATAAAAAGCTTTGATTGCGACCTGCCTTTTTAGCCGTATAACAAGCAGAATCGGCTGCGTGAATAATATCGCTGACACTTTTAAAGCTGGAGTTAACAACAACAATGCCGATGCTGACGCCAATATTAAACACTTTATCTTCATGCATAAATCGATAATCATGCACAATTTTAAGCAGCGTATTAGTAATTTGGCTGGCATCCGCTAGGCTACAGTTTTCTAGCAGCAACCCAAATTCATCTCCGCCCAAACGCGCTAAAGTATCTCTATCACGCATTCGATTAGCAAATAACATACTAATTTGCCGCAGTAATTCATCGCCTGCTGCGTGGCCACAAGTGTCGTTCACCAGCTTAAATTGGTCTAAATCCATGTAGCAAAATACATGTTGCGCATTCACTTCGTGCACATTTTTTAGGCTGCGCTCTAGCCGCGCTTCAAACTCGCGTCGATTAATTAAGCCCGTTAAATCATCGTGTTGTGCTTGATAGCGCAACATGCTGGTGGCATCGTTGATTTTGTCTTGCATCACCGCATAAGCATTTTTAAGGCTGCTCGACATTGAATTAAAACCTTTTTGCAGGGTTTTTAATTCGCCGCTGGAGTTTTCGGTAATGGTGTGCGCAAAAATACCCTCACTGACCTTATTAACCGCATGCGCGATTTCTTGTATCGGCTTGGTAATGTGGCGGCCGATGCGCCACGCAATTAACACACTAAGCAATAAGCCAAACAAGCCGATTAACAGTATTTTGGTAATCAAATCGCGCTTAATGCTTTGTAAACTTTGATTACTTAAATTAACATAAACTGCGCCGATTTCGGCTGGCTGCTCGCTCTGATTAGCACCTTGACTTGCATCATTCTGGCGGCTGAAATCATCGATTTCTACCAAGCTGCGATAAATCGGTGAACTAAAAACAATGCTATTTTCTTGCCTCAGCTCGCTGATATTATCTACCTTGATACGATTGATTAACTCTTGGGCCAATGGGCGGCCGCTTAATGCCAACACTTTGCCTTTGCTGTCAATCACCAGCACGGTTCTCACTTCCTGCTCTTTGGCAAGCGCTTGTTCGACCAGTTTTTGTAAAATTTGATGATTGCCTGAGATAACGCCATATTCTGCGGCTGGCGCTAGTTGCGAGGCGATAATACGTCCGCGGTCACTCAGCGATTGATTCAGCACACCAAATACATTCGAAATCGCATAACCTGCCAGAATAATCGCAAACAACATAGCGGGAATCGTGCCTAGCAAAATGACTCTGGATTTAATGCCCAGATTATTCAATTGCATTTGCTGCAGCCGAAATCGATTGAGATTGAAATGCAAAGCGCGTGGCTTGTTCATCGAATTGCCTCCGCTTCCAGCAATTTCATATATAACTTCTCTTCTTCTGCCACGGCGATATTTAATGAGCGCGCTACTTGATAATTAACGGACACGGAAAAATATTTGGGTGCTTGTGGTGGTGGCAAAAGCCCAGGTGCGGCTTGCGTTTTTATCGCAATTTCGGCCGCTTGTTTGGCCAGATTTTTGGTGTTGCTGTACACCGCTGCCAGCGCGCCAGCGCGCACATACGATTGCGAATAGCCAAATACAGGTTTTTGGTGTCGGTAACTGGTTAGCAAAATCGATTGCGCGGTTTCGCGCGTATACACCAGCGGATCTGGAATTGCCAATAACGCATCGGCAGTATCGAGCAGACTTTGCAATTTAGGAATCAATTCAGACTCTTGATTAATCGTTTCTACCAACACATTCATAGCATTTTTTTCGCCAGAATCTCTAAGTAACTCGTTGTATTGCGATGAGGACTTGCCCAGCATCACACCTAAATTTTTGACATCGGGCAAAATGGTTTTAATCAACATCATTTGACGCGAATATGGCTGATCCAACACGATTGCACTAAAATTGCCTAAATTACGTGAACTAGTCGCTAACAGGCTGTTAAAGGTCGGTAACGGCGTAAATACCCCCAACACTGGTGTAGTCGTTTTTAGTCTGCTAGCCGCTTCCAACGCTTGCACACCTAAGGCAATCACCAACTCGCTATTTTCTGCCACTACAGTCTTATCAGTATCTTGCAGATTGACCACTTTAACACGCATAGCAGTATTTTTTGTAATACTCAATTCGTCTTTAAAGTGGTCTACAAATTCCAAATACGCCTGCGATGGTGCACTTAATATGATGGTTACGCCCGAATAAGCTTGGCAAAGACTGGGACAACATAAAACAACTAACGCAAGAAACATTAGCTTTTTACAAAACAGCCTTCTTTTAATCATGTCGACACTACAAAATACATCATTTATTTACCACAGACTTAACACTTAAAATTCATTAAAAATCGAGCTTCACATTAACACGGCCACGGCGCTCAAACGTATTGTAGTCGGCAAACTCTTGATAATGATTGTTAAATAAATTTTCAACCACCATCGATACTTCGCCGCTTTGCTGACCACTCATAAATTTGCGCGCCAACCTGACATCGGATTTTCGTATTAAATCCACTTTATTACCATCCCCCAAAAGGATAGCCTCACTCGTTTGGTAGTAAGCAAAGCTCGCATCCCACTGCGGATTGAAGCGATGCGTTAACAGCGCACTAAATGTATTGCGCGGCGCGGCGCGGTCGAAATCGTTCTTAAGTCCATTTTGCGTTTCGCGAATATGTACATAAGCATGATTGAGCAGCAGCCTGGTATGGCGACTTAACTGCCAATTTGCCTGAAATTCCAAACCTTCAACTTTGGCACTGCCTTGGTTGATATTGTGTCTGACATCATTGGGATTTAACAAAAACGTATTGGCGGGAATTGTAAAATCTTCGCGGTCGGCATCGCGAATCACCTCGTCAATTTGGTCACTGAATAACCTGACATCCAACTGCATACGACCAATTTTGCCTAAATAACCCAATTCGCGCGAAATAATCTGTTCTGGCGCTAAACCGCCTTTATTTGCTCTGTATTGAAAAATCAGCGCATTTGGATTAGGCAAAGTGGTGGGGATAACCAAGCGGTCTTTAAACTTTTCTTCTACATAATTAGGCGTGCGCAAAGCGCTGGAAGTGCCGATTCTAAATGTGTGATTAGGATGCGGCTTAAAGTTAACACTTATTCTGGGCGAAATATCGGTGCCGGTAAAATCGTTATTTTCTAGCATCGCGCCCGCATTTACTGTCAATTTTTCATGTGCGCGCCATTCCACGTGTCCAAAAAGACGCTTTAAATTAAAATAATCGGTTTTTCTGCTATCTAAAAAATGTGGTGCGTAAACCGAATCTTGCCTAAGACTGCCGCCCCAAACCGCACGAATTTGTTTGCCCAGCGCAAAGGTTTGCTGCGCCTCAATATCGGTGCGCTGCTGCACCACGTTATTATTGATATATACACTATCATTAACCAGCGCAGCGGCTATAATTGGTGCAAATGGGCTAGGCAGGGCCGCAATAATCGGCCTTAGATTAACTGACGTTGTTTGGTCATCTGATTTATCGTAGCTGTGATAAGCCTGCAGGGTAAAATCGCTGGTATCCGAAATATTATGTCGCCAACGGACTAGGCCAAAATGGTTGTTAATCTGTTTGGTGCGCGGTAAAAAAATAATAGGATCATTCTCAATATTACCTTCTCCGCGTGCGCCATCGGCAATGCCAAGTTCAAATTCGATGCTATCTTGATGCGTAAGGCGATAATCTGCCTGCGTGCTAATAAAGCGCGTGCGTTTAAAATCGTTGCGGTCATCCAAACCATCATCTTGGCGATAACCTGCGGTCAGCCGATAACTTAACGCATCTTGCCTGCCTGCATGCCGATAAAACACCTCGTTTCGGCCATCGCCATGCGTTGCAAGCACACTGTTTGCAGGCGTTTGGTCGGGCGTTTGCGTGATGATGTTAATTACACCAAAGTAAGAATTTGCGCCATAGCTCGCTGCGTTTGGGCCACGCGTCACTTCAATGCGCTCAATATCAATAATCGCTAGCGGTAACTCGCTCCAATTAACACCGCCAAACAAGGGGCTATAAACTGAGCGACCATTGATCATCACCTGCATGCTGCCAGCGTAAGCCGAGGTAATTCCATGATAACTGACCGCATGATTGGTGTTATAAACATAGCCAGCGTTAGCGCCAACATACATGCCAGGCACCAAGCGAAATATATCCGGCAAATCGACAATGCCGCTGGCACGAATCGTTTCGCGGTCAATCACGGTCACTGCCGAAGGCACATCAGCCGCCGCCTGCGACAAACGCGACACCGTCAGTACTTTTGGCACTTCGCCAATGTAGTCATCTTCAGACATCCATTCCGCTACGGTATTTTCGGCATACGCCAACGGACTACACATAAGTAATATCAGTGTAATCAGCCATTGCGGTTTGGTGGATTTGATGACGAATTGTTTCATTATCGCGTTTTTCTAAACCATGCTTTTTGAAACTGCATTTTTTGAAGCCGCACTTTTTGAAACTGCATTTTTTGAAAACCATCACTCATTGATAACTAGCATTCAAGGTTTAATCCCACTTTGTTGCTCATTCATTTTATTTCAACCTATTTGTTCTGGCTTACTTCCGCTTAATACTAATTTTAGTCCACCATTTACGCATTAACCAGATAATCGGTAGGCTAATCAATAGCCATGGAATCGCACCCATCACGAAAGTAATCACCTGACCGATACTTTCCATTAAAACCCGCCCCGCATCTTGCAACGCGCGCGCGACTGGTGCAAAAAAACCTTGCTCGGCAATGCCTTGCGCTGCGGTAAAATCGATATTTACTGCAACTAAATCTGTTTCTAATGCCAACATTTTTCGCATGCTCGCCATACTATCTAATTCGCTCTGCGTATTGGCCAATTCGCGTTCTACATCCACAATATCTTTCAACTTAGCCGTTTTATCATTTAACAGTAACCTTAGTCTATCCCTCAAATCGGTTAGATTTTTAATACGTGCATCCGCATCCACCACTTGAATAGTCTTATTTTCACTTTCGCGACTGTGTTGCAGCACCTCGCCATTTTTAGCCAAGCCGCTCAAAAAAATAGGTACGTTTCTGGGTGGAATGCGTGCACTCAGGCTAGCTGATGGCGGGTTGTAAGCCGTTTCGCGATTATAATTGGCGCTCAATAATTGACAATTAAGTGCTTCGCAATGTTTAACCGCAGCATCAAAGCTAGCTTGCAGATTTTGAGAGCCGGTTTCAATTTGCAGATGGTGGCGCAACGCAATATATTTGTTCGTTTCTGCCTCGCCAACAATTGGCTCAGTCATTTCCGTCAAACTTTGCACTGCACCATTGCCAGCATCTCTAGTCATAGTATCCATCGCCATTTTAGTTTTTGGTGCTGCCAGTCGCGCCGATTCAGGCGAAACAGTCGGCGTTTGTTGATTATTGCAGGCAGTTAATACCAACAATGCCAAACTAATTACAACGCAATTTTTCATCTCTCAACCTTATTTAACCAGTTAAACTTAACCCATTTTGTATGGGCAAATTGTACCTGTTTTAATCGACTAACCTTTTAGAGATTAATCCCTTATATCAAATTGCAGGCATCAAAAAAAGCCGCCAAACATACGTGGCGGCTTTTTTTGATTGATGACCAATGCTAAATTAATGCGATTTAGAAAGCAGTTTAAGCGATTGCCTGATGCCTTCCGAAACGGTCAATTCCTTGGGCAATAATTTAATCGCTGTGAGCGCTTCTTTATCGTTGTAACCAAGTGCCAACAGCGCATTTAATATATCGCTGGTTGCCGATTTTGGCTGTGCAATGCCAACACTGCTCACGCCATTAATCGAGAATTTATCTTTTAGCTCTAGCAACAAACGCTCGGCGGTTTTTTTGCCGATGCCAGGAATGCGCGTCAACATCGCCACTTCTTGTAGATTCACTGCGCTAATTAAATCTTCAATACTCACACCACTTAAAATGGATAAAGCCGATTTTGCACCAATGCCATTAACTTTAAGCAATTGTTTAAACGTACTTTTTTCTTGATCCGAGCCAAAACCATATAGCAGCTGCGCATCTTCGCGCACCACCATATAAGTCAGCAATTGCACTTTTGCGCCGATTTCTGGCAGATTGTAAAACGTGCTCATTGGCACTTCCACTTCGTAACCCACACCTGCACAATCAATCACCACTTGCGGGGGTGTTTTTTCAATCAGAATTCCGTTAAGTCTTGCAATCATGTTTAACTCTTCAAAAATACTTCAACATTAATCTTTTAAAATCAAAAATTCTAAGTGAGAGAAGGCGCGTATTTAATTTTAATTGCGCGGCATACAAATGGTATGTAAGCGATTAAAATTAAACACGCAACGCGCTATCACAACGATATTTTGGTTTTAAACAAGTCTGCCATTTTTAACTCTAAAACCTGCTGTCGCTAACTTCCCTAATCCTTGCCCACCATGCGCATGACAAATCGCACAAGCCAACGCATCGGCTGAATCCGGGCTTGGAAAGCCTGGCAAATTCAACAAACGCTTCACCATTTCCTGCACTTGTTCTTTTTGTGCATGACCATTGCCTACGACTGCCTGTTTCACTTGCAAAGCGGTGTATTCCGCCACGCTTAAATTCCGTATCACCGCCGCACTAATCGCCGCGCCGCGCGCCTGACCAAGCAACAATGTGGATTGCGGATTAACGTTGACAAACACTTTTTCCACCGCCGCTTGGTTGGGCTGATAGGTATCAATCACCTCAAACAAGCCATCCAAGATAATTTTTAATCGCGCAGGCAATTCCTTTCTGTCGCTTTCACCGGCTATTACATTTTTTTTACCCGATGCGGTTTTAATCGTTCCACTAGTAATGTAAGTGATTTTTTCACCCGATTTTTCAATCACGCCAAATCCTGTAAGGCGTAAACCTGGGTCGATTCCAAGAATACGTATAAAGCTCAAAGCTAATCCACAAGCACATTAAACTTCAAAAGCATCTTCGGCAAATAATCATCCAAGTTTTGAATATGCTCGTCGCTTAACTCAATCAGATTAAAACCATATTTTTTATATATTTCTTTCTTTTGCTCTTTACGCTGTTTGTATTTAGGGTCGTTTTCTAAACCCCAATATTCTATATACACCTTACCTGCAGGAACATAAAAGTCACAATACAACTCTTCTTCTACTGGTAGCAAGCGTTCATATGCATGCACAATTCCTGACATATAGAGCCAATTATCAATTAGTCCCTCTGCTTTAGAGCGCACCCAATGACCATCCATAGCACGGTGAGTAGGTTTAAATTTATCTAGTTTTTCTCTTAAACCAACCCGCTTTTCCAATGTATGATGAGCTTGCCCAATTTCTATTTCAGCTTTGGGCTCTGATGCTTTACCACCCAAAAATACTTGAACAGAATTTGTTAATATTTTTGAGGTAATAATCGGTAGCGGCCACATTACAAATGGAATGCCTGATTGTCGACTTTCACGGCTTTCTGCGTGTAATTTTTTACCTTGTGCAGTAGGAATCCAGCCTTTTTTTGAACGCTCTATCCAACCAAGTTCAGCTAACACTTGGTTAGCTTTTCTGCCATCTATTCCAAGTTTTTCACCAAGCGCCGTTGAAGTTAAGAAGTTAGTTTGCTGTATATTTTCTGTTTCAGTTTTTTCTAGTTTAGGTGTAGTTTTATTTTTACTTTCAGACAACCAATGTTTATAACATAAAGTGTAGCCAGTTTTCGATACTGGGCTTTCACAATTAAGTATTGAACACATCGCTAAGTCTGCCATTTTTAATCCTCAATCACTGCAGTGGTATACACATCTTGCACGTCATCTAAATCTTCTAATGCATCTAAGATTTTTTGCATTTTAATCGCATCGTCACCGGTAAAAATCGTTTCAACACTTGGCTTCATGGTTACTTCAGCCAGCACAGCTTTTAATCCTGCAGCTTCCATCGCTTCTTTAATCGCTATAAAATCGTGAGGCGAGGTAATCACTTCGATACTGCCGTCTGCATCAGTGACAATATCTTCAGCACTCGCTTCCAGCGCGATTTCCATTACTTTATCTTCAGAAATGCCAGGCGCGTACAGGAGGCTGCCACAATGTTTGAACATAAACGCAACCGAACCATCGGTGCCTAAATTTCCGCCAAACTTAGTAAGCGCATGACGCACATCAGCGACTGCGCGCTGTTTATTATCAGTTAGACAATCAATAATAATCGCCGCACCGTTGATACCGTAGCCTTCATAACGAATCTCTTCATAGTTCACACCTTCTAACTCGCCCGTGCCTTTTTTAATGGCGCGGGTAATATTGTCAGCCGGCATGTTTTCTTCCTTAGCCTCAGCCACCGCCGCACGCAACCTTGGATTCATGGTGACATCGCCGCCACTTAAGCGCGCTGCGACGGTGATTTCTTTAATGATTTTGGTAAAAATTTTACCGCGTTTGGCGTCTTGGCGGCCTTTGCGGTGCTGAATATTTGCCCATTTACTGTGTCCTGCCATTTTTGTTGCTCCTGCATTGATTCTTATAGATTTTTTTGTATTTTAAGTCGTAAGTATATTAAAAATTACACACTTTTTACACAACATATTTGATACACTAATTATAACAGTGGTACGTGCACCCTGAAAGGCAAACAATGGCAACTATAACCAAACGAACTAGCACGTCTGGAACAGACTTTTATCAAGTCCAAATCAGACGAAATGGATATAAATCGATTAGCAAAACATTTCAAAAGCTTGCTGATGCTCGGGATTTTGCAACTATTATCGAAGGTAAAGTCATAAATAACGAGTCAATAAACAGAGATGCAATAAAACACACGATTAAAGATGTAATAGACCAGTATCTATTAGCCTCTCATCAAAAACCTATAACCGATAAATCTAAAATACGTCTTAAATATTTGCAACATCCTAATGAACTTGGTAGCTTTAGCATAAGAACCCTTACTCCAGACATGCTTGTGAAATGGATAAATAAACGTCTAGAGTTTAATAAAGCCCCTACGGTATATTGGTATTACTGCAATCTTAAATCAGCAATGATGTGGCATGCTTTAAAGAAGGGATACAAACAAGATCTCTTTCAAATTGCCAAATGTCCAAACACTGTCACTGCCAGAAACAGACGAATTAGTGATGATGAAATTAAACAATTACACGAAGCAATGGATTTGCATATGTTAATCAAGATTGATGAAATGAAATGGGCAATTGAGTTCGCCATTAACACTGCCATGCGGGCTGGTGAAATGCTAGCCTTCCGATGGGATGATGTAAACCTTACAAAGCGTTTTGTTAAACTAGATGCGAAAATTACAAAAACAGGCACTACCCGCAATGTTCCCCTGACTACAAATGCTGTAGCAGTATTAGAAGCAATACAGAAAAAGTATGGTAACAAAGATAAGTCATCCAGAGTTTTTGGTTTCTATAGTGAAACTCGTCACCTTTCACGCCAATTCAAAATAATTTGCAAATGGGCAGGTATTCCAGATTTGTTATGGCACTACACTCGTCATGAAGCTGCCAGTCGATTGTATGAGCGAACCAATCTATCGGATGTTAGAATTGCATCAATAACTGGACACAAAGATATTAACGTTCTCAAAAATCACTATGCACACCTTAGAATGGAAGACTTAGTAAATGAACTCTGGTAAGACATAAATTAAGTTTTGGCGACATATTTAGAGCTGGACCCCCCTTTTTCCCTGTTATATAATCTACTTATCCTTTCAATCAGAATCTTCACTACATGAAATTAAAGTTTATCGACTTGTTCGCAGGTTTAGGCGGTACAAGAATTGGTTTTCAGCAAGCTTGTGCACAAGCAGGAATCGAAACTAAATGTGTGTTCACTTCCGAAATTAAACCTTATGCTGTTGAGATTTATAAACACAACTTTTCTAATGATGAAGTATGTGGAGATATTACAAAGATTGATGCTAAAGATATTCCAGACTTTGATTTTTTGTTAGGTGGATTTCCCTGCCAGGCTTTTAGTGTAGCTGGTTCAAGAAAAGGCTTTGACGATACCAGGGGGACACTTTTCTTTGACGTAGCAAGAATAATTAAAGAAAAAAAACCAACAGGCTTTTTACTTGAGAATGTGGAAGGTTTAGTGTCACATGACCATGGAAGGACACTTGAAGTTATCCTAAATGTGCTAAAAGATTTAAATTATCATGTTGATTGGAAGGTTCTTAACTCTGCTGATTTTGGAGTACCGCAGAGGCGAAAACGTATCTACATAGTAGGCAGAAAAGACAAGGAAGTATCACTGTCTAATTTTGATAAGAATAACTCTATATTATCCGATATTTTAGAAGAAGGACTTCCGCCACTCGACACCAGATTTACCAGAAAATTATTGGAGTTATACACCCCAGATCAACTACAAGGTAAATCCATTAAGGATAAACGTGGTGGACCTACCAATATCCACTCTTGGGACTTGGAGCTGAAGGGGAAAATAACACAAGAGCAAAAAGATTTACTAAATACTTTATTGCTACAAAGGCGTAAGAAACAGTGGGCTGAAATTAAGGGAATTAAGTGGATGGATGGTATGCCGCTAACTTTAAACGAAATACACTCATTCTATGCATATATGGACAAAGAGGTGCTGGCTGATATGCTAGAGGATTTAGTAGTTAAAAAATACGTATCATTTGAACATCCCAAAGACGTCATCGGAACTGGTAGAGATTATGCCACTGACAAGGAGAAAGGCTACAACATCGTTACAGGTAAATTGAGTTTTGAGTTGAACAAGATACTTGATAGAAATCACATTGCTCCTACAATCGTAGCCACGGAGGCAGACCGATACGGAGTAATCGACGGTGGAATGATTAGGCGACTATCAGAAAAAGAATGCCTTCGGTTATTCGGTTATCCTGATTGGTATTCATCCAATATTAAACATTCACAACTATATGACTTGGTAGGTAACACAGTTGTGGTTTCAGTTATAAAAGAGGTTTGCTCAAAGATCATCTAAAACAACCTGAACGGCAAGCAACGATTCTGCAAACCTCGCACTGTCAGCCGTTTTATTGTTGTATTTAAGCTGTGTGGCATATAAAGCTTCAGTAAATTTGACTGGACTATGAAAAATAGGAAAGCTTGAAGTTCGTCCACTAACCGAATGAAATATGGCTGGTCTGATGTTGTATATAACACCTCTCTTATTCTGCGTTTTAAGCGGATATGCTGCTGATGCACATGTAATCTGCCATATTTTTTTTAACCAGACTTTTTCAATTGTTAAGACAGCACCGTTTAATTTATAAGAAAAAATTAAGTAATCAGAAAATAATCTGTGGGGATTTGTAGACAACGACTCACAATAAGAATCAAAATTAGCAATATCAAAGTTTGGTGATGCTTCAGCATCAAAAGTCTTAATTTCAAGGTATCCGTCTCTTGAGGCACCAATGTAATAGTCTGGAAATGCTTGCGATGTTCCACCGTTAGCTTTGGGGTTATGAATATTAAAAAGATTAGCTGTAGCCCACGTACCAAACCATTCTTCGATTAAACCACCAAGCCCGTCCTTTCCTTTTATGGCTAAAGTAATATTTCCCAATTTAAACTGCGTACCTCCAGACAATGTAGGGAGTTCTATAAGCAATTTGTTGTAGATAGCAATAGACTCTGGATGGTAGTTAGTGGAAATTATCATATTTAGCCTTTAGATTAGACACTCGCCCAATATCTCAGGTATGCCACTCAAAATCAACTTAATTCATTTTTTCAAACTATTTTTAGCATTTAAGAACAGCCCCAGTGCTAGCTTTTATGTTCGCGCGCATCATCGGAATTAATATTTTATTCAATTAAACCAACAACCTACTTGACTTTAAAATTATTTTAAGTATAATGTTGACATACTAAACAGTTAGTGATAAGCAAAGTTAGCTTGAAACTAATGTTTAAGCCATGTGATTAAAAGTGTTGCACATAGCTCAATGCATAAATTGTAAAATCCAAGCATTGGTTTAATACTTTCTTCCCAGATACCTGCCTAGGCTTGAATAGTCGCTTAGATGATGAATACACAGGTCCCAACTATTCCCCACGCCTCGCCAGCGTTTCATTGGCTTAACTGGTATTTTTAAAAAGCTTTTTTAAGCCTAAGGAATACTGTTGTCAAAAATTAATAAAGGGGAACAAATTATGACTTATTACGATATTTATTTTGCAGTAACTGGTAGTAAAAAAGATGTGGATAGCTTCGTAAAAGACGTTGATGTTAATAATATTCTTGACCAAGAAAACTTCAGAAATATAGTTAACAAGCATTATGTAATCGAAGAAGACTATTTTGATTGGATGAATCTAGAAGAAGATGAAGATGGTAAAGGTAATGTAGGCTATCAAACTGATTACGAGTCAATTAGCGTTGTCAATTGGCAATACTCTACTTCCGATTGCAATAGTTGGGATGGCTTAGAGGAGCTATCTCTTATATTCCCAAATCTTAACTTCATCACCGGATTTACTACGGATGGTAGTTGCACTTATTACAATCATTTCAAAAACGGTCGCTTAGTAAGTTCACGTGACTATGAGCATCCATTGCAATGTTTAGAGTTAGTTTTATTAGATGCTTCGAGCATAGTTCCTTACTCAGCAAAAGATGAGTTAATGAGGGCTTGCCTAGAAGATGACGAGATTGGTGAAATAATTCATAACTCCCAAAAGGATGTAATGGAATATTTATTGGACGAAGATTCTGCATGTTTTGATAACTTTCACATGAAAGCTAATGACGTACTACTTCTGAATACTCTTTTTTATAGATTTGATGATGTTTTTTTTAAAAACTTGCCCAAAAAGTTACTAAAAAAAGTAACAAAGATTAAAAAGTTAGCAGCCAAACTTATTGAGCATCAAGACGATTTCGAAGCAATAGACCCTCAGGCATGGCATGAGAATGAGGAGCAAGAAGTGAAGCCTGCTACTAGTGAAGAAGTAGATGAACTAATTCATTCCCACATCAATCAGCGATGTGATGAGCTGGTTGATCATCTCCGTCAACAAGAGTTTTTTTTACCAGAATATAGTGATGACGAACGCCAAGTCTGTGAATGGTGGCTAGTGAGTGATTGGTTCTTATGGAAACTTAAACAAAGCAATTATCAAATTGGACTTGGTTTTGAATATTTAGGGTTACATATCTGGGGTAGATTTAGCACTGGAATCTCATTAAAGGATGATGGATATATCAAACAAATGGCGATCTAAATGTTAAAACCGACGAAAGGCACTTGCATATTGATTCTTATTTGATATGACTAACTAGGTAAGGAGCAAGCAATGTTTTGCACCAGTTTTAAACTGATGCAAAACGGCTTGTGGGGTGTACCCCAACCACTATTGCACTAAGCAATGGGGATAATAATAAGAACAAAGAAGAAGAATAAAAAAGGGGTTATACATGAGTAGACCGTTGTTAAAATATAATGAAATACGTCAGCGGATTGACTGTTATTTTAGTAATGAAGAATTGAATACCATCCGCTCCCGAGCAAAGGAGGCGGGATTGCCATTATCAACCTTTATCCGCAAATCTAGCCTTCGTAGTCATGTACACGTAATGCCAACTGCTAATGCCGAAATATGGCAAAGCCTGTCGCACACTGCTGCTAATCTTAATCAAATTGCTAAACTTCTAAACTCCGGGCTTGCTTACGGCGTTGATATTGACATTATCACTGACCTATATGAGCAAGTTAGATTATTACGTTTGCAACTCGCTGGGGTAGCAATATGATAGGAAAAGTCATTAAAGGAAAAGGCTTTCGCGGAGCAGTCAACTACCTTTTTTTTGGGAATGAGAAATCTAGAAATAAGCATGCTCAAGTTCTAGCCAGCAATATGGCAGGGAAAACACCTAGAGAGCTTGCAAGTGAGTTCTCAGGACTAAGAAAACTACGCCCAAGTCTTTCAAAGGCTGTCTGCCATATATCTCTTTCACTGGCGCCAGATGACAAAAAGCTTGATGACAAAGAGTTTGGTGAAGTGGCTGAAACCTTTTTGAAAGAGATGGGATTTCAAAGCTGTCCGTTTGTGGCAGTTCGCCATCTGGATACCGAACATCCACACATTCATATTGTAGTTAGCAGAATTACAACTAATGGAGAGGTGGTTTCAGATAAACACGATTTTCAGCGAGCGGAAAATATTATCCGTCAGATTGAAACAACGTATGGGTTGAGAGCAGTCCTCCCATCAGTCCATACGCCAAAAAATAGGAGGAATAGGAGCAATAAAAAAATAGGAGAAACAAAAATGAATGAAACAAAGGAACTAATAAAATCAATTAACCATGCAAAAGTTAACTCAAAATCAATGGAAGAGTGGATTATGTATCTTAATCAGCTTGATATAACTATCAAGCCTTACATTGATGAAAATTGCAAAGTCAAAGGTACTAGTTATCGTTATCAAGATAATTGGTATAAATCCTCTTCCTTGGGTGAAGATTTTAAATGGTCTGCGATAGCAACCCAATTTGGTAATGACCCCTCATTTATTCGTAAAAGCGTTCTTGGGAAAATTACACAGCAACCAAATATTTATGATAACCAAATATCAAACACTAATGCACTCAAAGCAGATATTACAAATGCTAGAAGACGTGTTATGGATGAAAGTTATGTTGAGCCAGTTTGGGAATTATATAAAGATGAAGTTAAGGATATTAAAATCGGGAATGGCAGTTTAATAATTCAGTTTGAAAATGGCGGCAAGATTATTGATGAAGGCAGCTCTATCTATTGCTTAAAAATGAGTGATGATGATTCAGCCAAGGCAATGATGAAGTTGGCTATTCTAAAAAAATGGAATTGTATTGAGTTTAGGGGTAGCGATAGTTTCGTACGTATAGCGATGGAAGAAGCCATTAAAAATGAGCTAGAAGTGCATCCAATTAATGAAACACAAAAGAAAGTTTTGTATGAAGTACAGCAAAAACTTGACCAAGAAAAAAAGGTTTTGGAATTAAGACTCCATCAGGTCGGCAAGCCCGAAAACGATACTATTGAAATAAATATTACCTCTGCAAAGGATAAGTTAGCTGGGCAAAGAGCAATAGATAGTGAAGCTTTCCGCCACAACGGTCCTCGCAGAAATAAGGGGGTGTAATATGGCTAGACAAGTTTTTATATCTTATAACCAACGCGAGATCGCCAACTGTATGTTGGCAAGTCACCCAGGCTTTGTTTTGTATTTTTTACTTAAAATGAAGGCTGATTTTAAAACAGGTACTGTTGGCAAACATCCACTAAGTAAAACTAATTGTCAAAAACTTGCAGTTGAGTTATCAAGGTCGCAATCGCAAGGTAAGCCTGCTGTTACGTATGACCGTAAGGCAATCGACAGACTATTGGACCATCTGCAACTCTTGGGGCTAATTGTACGTGAGCCATATAATGATGAAAATAATTTAGTCCTTACATTGCCACTTTCACCAATCAACGCGATAAAAGAAGACGACTCGACGCAAACCAGCTCACATAAGGCAACCCAAGAGAAGTTGCCTAAACTCAGATCAGACATCTCACCCAAAAACCAAGACTGTATTGGATTCCAGCCTACTGATGATTCTTCCTCAGTAATGATCAATACTGTCAATAGTATCAATACTATCAATACCCTCAGTAATGGGGAACTTGATTCTTGGGAATATGAAAAATCTTCAATATTAAGTCTTGAAGAAATTAAAAAATTGATGGTCTCGAGAGAAACTATGCTTTACCCGCAGAGTTTGACAAGTCTTGCAATATATAAAGGTTGGATAAAATCTGGTATTACTAAAGAACAACTGATTGAAGCGATTGAAAAAGCAGAGCATGAGCTCACACTAGCCCAAACGCCAAATGATGTTGACGCAATTATTAGGAGAGCACATAAATCAAAACCTCATGAGGTTTTCAGACTATCGCTATGATTTTAATGATTGGTACATACTGGCATCAGGTAAAATTGAAGCCAGTATTTATATCTTAAGACCAGTTTTTCTTTCAGTTTTATAATCTGCTTTGACTTCAATAAGTTCTTGCTCAATTGCATTATTTTCAAACATAGCAAATAGCCTAAGCCGAAAGGTATGCATCCAATCTGATTGAAGATGATTAGTTTTCTTCTTTTTTTCGATACGTGATAAAGGCTTATCTTCATTTATCTTTTTGATGATGATATTAGCATTTACTAATGCCTCTTCGGACAGATGCTTTGCAATAGCATATATTGGATAAACTACACTACTTCCAATTTTTTTATGAGTTATTGGAAAACGTTTTTGAGAGCGAAGATTTGCTTGCTGACCTTCTGATATACCCAAAACAGCTTGCAGTTCCGTAGGTGTTAATACTAGCCTCCCTTCAACTGCCTGCTTTAAGTCCTCTAAGATCTCTTTATACATAATATTTAATAACTTCTTGTTTCAATCGCTTATAGTTGGTAATATTTACACATAATTTACACAAATACATAGTGATATATCATTATTTAGAGTGATTTATTAAGAGTATCTTTATATATAAATCAATTATTTACATATTTTTTAAGATCAGCTTCAAGAATAGTTTGCCCATTTACTGTGTCCTGCCATGCTGTTTCCCTTGATTTTTTTGCATAAATTTACATATCAGCGCATTTTATCATAGGCGTTGAATGTGCGAGAGATGCGGCAAAAATAGGCTTATTAACGTGGCAGTGAATCCATTTTAACCAAGTAAATTTGACCTATTTAAAGCGTTAAGTATTCGGATTTTTCACGAATTCGACTCATGAAGAACCGATTAATGTGTTGTTATTTGCTGCTTTTCAAGTTTTGGATAAACCCGCACCAACAATATGCGCGGCCCCTGCATTTTTTTCACAACTACTGAAAATTGATCAAATTCAATGCGTTGGCCTTCTTTTGGCAATTCTGTTAATTTCCACAACACTAAGCCCGCAACAGACTCTGCGTCGTCAGATTCTATATCTATACCAAGCGTGCGTTCCAACGTGTTGATTGACAGCGAACCCTTGCCCAATAAAGATCCATCCTCTAATTTTGTCCATTCACTTTGCGGCTGTTTAAATTCATCTTGAATATCACCCACTAAAGCAGATAGCAAGTTATCCAGTGTGATAAAACCGATTGGCGGATTATTTTTGTAAGCCACTACAGTAAAGTGCGGCGAGCCGCGTTGCAGTTTTCTGAAAAGCTCGGTGGCTAGTGTATCGGGTGACACTTTTTTGACAGGTCTAATCAGACTTTTAATATCCGTAAATTGGCTGTCTTTTGTAAGTGCGATAAAAATATCTTTAATATGGACAATACCAATCACTTGAGCATTGCCATCTACTAACGGATAGCGACTGTAGCGATGTTGCACAATGCGCTGCATATTTTGCTTGAAGGTATCTTCTGCTAGCAAAGCGACCGCTTCGTGAAAAGGATGCATCAAGTCAGACACTTCTAACTCTCTAAAATCAATCGCTTGCGCAAGCACTTTCCATTCAGACGAATTGAAACTATCGTTAGGATGCGAACTGCGTAAAATAAGCTTTAATTCTTCGGCCGAATACTGTGCATCATGTCCGTCTTTGGCTTTAAGTTTTAAGGTGTTAATAATCATATTAGAACTTTTATTTAACAGCCAAATCGCTGGAAACATCATCCAATAAAACGCGTACAAGGGAGGCGCAGTCCATAAACCGACGCGCTCTGCCATGCGAATGGCTAATGTTTTTGGCACTAATTCACCCAACACAATATGCAAATAAGAAATGGTAAAGAAGGCGGTAACAAACGCGATGCCGTGTATGAGTTTTTGGCTTTCCACCCCAATACCCACCAAAGTGGGCTCAATAAGTGCCGCAAAGGCTGGCTCGCCCACCCAGCCTAAACCAAGCGACGCCAGCGTAATGCCCAACTGGCAAGCGGATAAATATACATCTAAACTGCCGTGTACTTTGGCGAGTATTCTGCCACGCCAGCCTAAGTTCTTGGCGATAGCACGTACACGAGTACTACGAAGCTTGACTAATCCAAATTCTGCGGCAACAAAAAATCCGTTTAATAGCACTAATATTAATGCCAGAAAAATTAGAAAAAGATTGGCGCTCATAGATTATAAAAATACTTTTATTGCGGGTTAACAGCGTTCAAGTCTAACATGAAGTCAATTTTTACGAATGACGACAAGAAAACAATGTTGACTTAATTTATTTAATTAAGTGTAGGGTATTTTTGCCTATGCCAGTATTGATTGAGTCTATCCGTTGATTTAAATAAACCTTACTTAACTCACTAATTGCACCTAATTCCACTATTTAGTTAATCAGTTTATCGCATTAATCTTGTGCCATTGCAGGCTCAACAGGCTTGTGTTGGCGAATACTGATATAAGAAATAACAAGTAGTGACAAACCAATTAATAACATACCGATTATTTCCACACGACTTGGCACTTCATTCAACTGTATCCATGCCGCAATCACGCCAATCACAGGTGCTAACATGGATGCCATACTCGCTACCCCTGCTGGCAATCGCTGTAATGCATACAACCACAGCAACCATGCCAGCGCGCCACTTAAAAGCACATTAAACAATACTGCACCTATAAAATATCCAGTCCACTCAATGGATGTTGCAGGCACAATCAATGCGATAATCACCATGGGTACAGAGCCAATAAGCATTGGCCAAGCGGTTAAATTCAGCAAATCCAGATGCGGGCTGCGCTGATGCAATTTTTTAGAAATAATCGCCGATAGCGCCCAGGAAACGCCAGAAACAATAGCCAGAAACATACTGAAACCATCGGCTTTTATGTGCAATGGGTCAAAAATCAGCACCATACCAAAGATGGCAGAAATGACCGCCAGCCACTGCCAACCTTGCACTTTTTCGCCCAGCATTGGCCAGGCAAATAACATCACCCAAAATGGCATGGTGTAAGTGAGCACCGCTGTTTTGCCAGCGCCGCCTTCAACCAGCGCCCAAATCAGCAAGCCCGTAAAGCCGATGGTTTGCAATAAGCCCAGCACCAGCATGGTGGGGAATTCTTTTAAACCCATCGGTCTTTTGGTGAAATAAATCACCACAAACAGCACCAGCGCGCCTAAAAAAGTGCGCAGCGCGGCAAATTGGAACGGCCCTGCATATTGCAGCGCGTTTTTCATCACCACCCAGTTATAACCCCAAATAAGAGTTAATATCATCAGGGCTGCAAACGCGCGAATCGTCACTTTTGTGCTGTTTTCCATGAGTTTATGCCTTGTTTAATGCGCTCTATATGTTTAGTTCCAAATATGCGTCACTGCTTTCCAGCCACCATCCGCCTGTTTGCGATAAACCAGATGCACATTGCCGCCAAACGTTTGTCTGTCACCTTCGGCATCAATCATCGCGCCAGCCCAATTACCGCGCTGATATGCTAAATTGCCGTCTGCCACCACTTCAGTTATCGTCAACTTATGGTCAATAACGCCTGCCTCAATCAAGCCTGCAAAAAATACTTGAATTGCCTGCAGGCCAATAACGGGGGCGCCTGCTGGGGCTGGCATTACTGTTGCATTTGCGTCGTATAGCTGCGCAATATCTGCCGCATTTTTTGTATTAAATGCTTGGTCAAATCTTGCGTTGATTGCTGTGATTTCTGTTTGAATATTGCTCATTTAATTACTCTCTCTTTAAAAAATTGATACTTTTTGACCGTTAAGTCAGATTAAACTGGCTAATAACTCTAATTAAACCAGTGCAGGAATACCCATGTTAATTAAGCCCAATAATTGCTGAAGTTGTACGCGCTTTTCTTCATCTAAAGCCTGCATGCATTGTCTTAAACGCCGATAATAATCCGGCATGACGACATCTAATTTTGCTTGCCCAGCAGCGGTTAACTGGATTTTTACGCTGCGTCTATCTTCTTTTGCAAACACTCTGCTGATTAATCCGCTTTGTTCTAAACCATCCAGCAAGCCAGTCATCGTGGCACGTTTCACCCCTAATTTATCGGCTAAAATCGATGGCGTAGATAGCGCAGATTCTTCCCGCATTAATAAAATCAGTACCCACCAGCGGCCTTGCAACAATTCGTGCTTGCTTAAACAAGTATCCAGCGCCAGCGATAAATCGGTTGCAACCCGCAATAAATGTAAAAAACTGGCAATCGCCGTCACATCTGCATCGGGATAGCGCTCTGCAAATTTGCCTAATATTTCGGGTGTTGGAAGATCTCTTAATTGCAACATAATTAGGAGCATTATAGTTAGCTTCCTAACCATGTCAAGACTTTTATGATTTATTTCATGGGCAGATATTGGCTAAATTATTTATCGGAGTATATTTAAAGAGCTGATGACTGGGAGAGGAACATGAAAACATTACTACAAGTATTAAACGATAAAAAACATAAAGAAGTGATTAGCATCGCGCCAAATCGACCTGTTTTTGATGCACTGGTGATTCTGGCGGAATACAAAATTGGTGCGTTGGCTGTGATACAAGAAGGTAAATTGGTCGGCATTTTTTCCGAACGCGATTACGCGCGCGAAGTAGTGCTTAAAGGCCGCTCATCTAAAACCACGCAAATAAATGAAGTGATGACCGCAAAAGTGATTGCCGGCAAACCAACTGATTTGGTTGAAGCCGCCATGAGCATGATGAGCGAGAAACGCATTCGGCATTTGCCTGTGGTCGATAACAACAACCTGCTGGGTATGCTGTCATTGGGCGATTTAGTCAAAGAAACGATTGCATATCAGCAACGATTAATCAAAGAACTCGAAGAATATATCCGCGGTTAATGTGCGCGTTAAGCGAGATAAATGAGGCCAAGCTCATGAAAATGCTTAAGCTGGGTTAATGGCAATTTGCAGAAGCCAAACCAAACAGCAAGCGCATAATGCAGTCATACAAACAAGCAACGATTGCAGTAAAAAAGTTAACGGTTTGTTGTGATACTTAATTTTAATTTATTTTTTTTTAAAAGGATATTAATCATGTGGACAACTCCAGCAGCGACTGAAATGCGTTTTGGCTTTGAAGTAACAATGTACGTAATGAATAAATAAGCTTTATGCATTTATTAAAAAGGGAGCAAATGCTCCCTTTTTTGCTATCTAAATGGCTACTTAACCAAATATTTAGCTCAATTTTCCGCTGAAATCAGTCACCGATAATTTTAACCAGCACGCGCTTTTTACGTCTGCCATCAAATTCACCATAAAATATCTGTTCCCAAGGCCCAAAATCCAAACGGCCTTCAGTAATCGCCACCACCACTTCGCGACCCATAATCTGTCGCTTCATGTGTGCATCGGCATTATCTTCGCCAGTATCGTTGTGGCGATAAAAACTTAACGGCTCATGCGGCGCAAGACGCTCAAGCCATTGTGTATAATCGTGATGCAAACCGCGCTCATCATCATTAATAAACACGCTGGCGGTAATGTGCATCGCGTTTACCAACACCAAGCCTTCGCGTACACCACTTTCGCGCAAACACTCATTAATCTGCTCAGTAATACGAATAAACGCCACGCGGGTTGGCGGATTAAACCAGAGCTCTTTACGGTAACTTTTCATGCTTTACTCCCAAAATGAATACACAATTTTAGCACTGGAAGAGCATTAACAAATTGATTGGGCAATAAAAAAGGCTTCGATTAAGAAGCCTTTTTTGCGCTATTTTTAGCGTTAACTTATGTCTGAGAATTAACCAATATGCTTAACTTTTTACTTCGACCGCATATTTAAAGGTTTTACCTTCGTTGTCAGTGGCTAATACCTCTAATTTACCAGGTTCAGTTGGCACAAAATTAAATTTAAAATACGGATCTTCCGCCGTACCAACGCCCACATCCACTGTCATCACTGGTTTGCCATTGTATTTAAATTCAGTTTTATTAATATAAAATGGTGGCACAAAACCTTGCGAAACCAAATCGCGCTGTAAGCCAGTGCGCATCACGTGCTTAATATTAAATGTAGCTGGCGTGGCTGCACCAATTTTTACTTCGTCTACCTTCATTTTGATTTTACCAGCCGCTGCACGCGTGGCTGCTTCGTCGTTTTCTACCGTGCCGCCACAGCCTCCTGCTGCGCGAATCTCGCGTGAGGCTAAATACAATTTGCCGTCTGCAGTTTCGCCCACCAAACGCACATAGGCATCTGTTTCAAAACGAATACGAGTCGATAATTGAAAATTACCCAATGCATCGGTTAAATGATAAGTCGCCGTCAATGGAATCGGGTTGGCATCTACAAACGCATACAATTTTGTAATTTTTACGCCATTGGCAGCGGCATTATCAATGCTGTAAGTCACTGGCACTTGCGCACCACTTTCAGCACGACGCGGCGCGTCAATTTTCATAAAAGTGACTTCTGTGATCGGGCGTTTTTCGAAAAACGCTTCCTTCATCACAGGCCACAATTTAGCGTCTGGCTCTGCAAGCGCGCTGAGATTAACACCCATTAAAAGACTAGCGGCGATTAACCCATTGAATAAAAATTGTTTTGTTTTCATGACTTCTCCAAACTGACATCAAGTTTGCAACAAATAGCATTAACTATAACGTATTAATTGAAAATAGGACTACTCAAGGCTATTTTAGTTTTATTCGACTGCTTGTATGTGATGCGAGTTACACAACCAAAGTTAAGCAATAAAATTAGCCCAGAAAAATGGGTTAACTTTTGTGGCGAAATTCCTCAAAATTCAGCTCAATGCCATTACCAGCCGGGTCTTTAAAATTAATTTGCTTAACACCATTGATTAATGTGCGCGTGGTATAGGCAATATTGTTTAAATTTAAATGCGATTCCATCGTGGGCATATCGGTGCAGGTAAACGAAATATGGTCATAAGTACCATTGACATGCAAATCTGGCGCGGCCTTATCACTACCTTCGGCCTTTTTATATTCTGCCAAATGGATGACATCGTTGTCATTAATGTACAACCAGAAACCATAACTGGTGGTTGCCCTGCGCGGGCCGACTTTTAAGCCGACAATATCGCAATAAAAATCGCGTAATACATGCATCAAATCGCGGTTCGCGCGTAGGTTGATATGGTTGATTTCGGTGACTGGCACTTTAAAATGACCTAACTAATTTTGAAGCTTCTCTTGTAAATTTATACAATTTGCTTCCCTTAGAAGCTAATTCTAGCCTTAAAAGACCCAGCTCAACTAGCCTATAAAAATCGTCTTCTATGAACCTAACGTCGCTGTATTCAAGCGTTCCACCACTACCATCCATAAATATATATGCAGTCTCTTGGCCCATAAAATGTTGTTCTAAAGCTGTGCTTGCTTTTGCAGATTCAAACTGTCTAAGTATGTTAATAGATTGATCAGACAATATATTGTAGGGTGCTAACGCCTGCACTAAAGGATTAAACAAGGTATCAGCAGATAAAATACTACTTAATTTATTATCAATATTTTTTAATTTTTCAAAAACAATGGATGATTGTAAATTTAGAATAGCTTTAATACTTGTGACAGTAGCCTGATTTTGCTGAAGTAAACTCTTCAGTTCATCATGCCTATTTTCCGATAGCCATTCTAAAAACCTTTGATGATCATCAATAGAAACTTCTCTGTGCTTGTCTCTAAAGTCGGAAATCAGACTAACAATTGTTGAAAAAGTTGTTGCGACTGTTAATGGATCTATTGCCAATTATCAAACTCCTAAAATGCAATTCATGATGCGAGAACTAGGCACATTCGCGTAGACAGTACGATTAGTACGGCAAGCGGATGTAACGACGTTATCGCGAAGTGACTGCATTTTATGCAGCTGGATTTTGTGAGCGAACGCGTATATGCAACTCACGCAATTGCTTCTCATCCACTTCGTTCGGCGCATTCGTCATCAAGCATTGCGCACGTTGCGTTTTTGGGAAGGCGATTACGTCACGAATGGATTCTGCGCCAGCCATTAATGTCACCAAGCGGTCTAAACCGAATGCCAGACCGCCATGCGGAGGTGCGCCGTATTGCAAGGCATCTAGCAAGAAGCCGAATTTCTCTTGTGCTTCTTCTTTACTGATTTTTAGTGCATCGAATACTTTTGATTGCACGTCTTGTTTGTGGATACGCACTGAACCGCCGCCGACTTCCCAGCCGTTTAGCACCATGTCGTACGCTTTTGAAAGCGCCGCACCTGGGTTAGAAGTTAACAAGTCTTCGTGACCATCTTTTGGTGCGGTAAACGGATGATGCAAAGCCGCCCAGCGGTCGTTTTCTTCATCATGTTCAAACATGGGGAAATCCACTACCCACAATGGCGCCCAAGCGCGGCCATCCACATGACCTTTATCGTGACCGACTTTTAAACGTAATGCGCCTAACGCCTCGTTTACTACTTTGGTTTTATCGGCGCCAAAAAACACGATATCGCCATTTTGTGCGCCTGTGCGGTCAATAATCGCTTGTAATGCAGTGGCATGAATATTTTTAACAATTGGGCTTTGCAGGCCTTCTTCATTCAATTGAGTGATATCGTTAATTTTGATATACGCCAAACCTTTGGCGCCGTAGATTTTAACAAACTCAGTGTAAGCATCAATCTCACTGCGGGCAATTGCCGCGCCATTTGGCACGCGCAAAGCAGCTACACGACCACCCGCCATATTGGCAGCACCTGCGAACACTTTAAAATCGACATCGCGCATCACGTCCGTTAGTTCGGTGATTTCTAAAGTTACGCGCATGTCAGGTTTGTCTGAACCATACTTGTTCATGGCATCAGCAAAACTCATGCGCGGAAAAGCGGCTGGCAAATCCACATTTTGAACGGATTTCAACATTTGTCGAATCATCTCTTCGACAATGTCCATAATCTCGTTTTCAGACATGAACGAGGTTTCAATATCCACTTGCGTGAATTCTGGCTGACGGTCTGCACGTAAATCTTCATCGCGAAAGCATTTAGTGATTTGAAAGTAACGATCGAAACCCGACACCATTAATAATTGTTTAAACAATTGCGGTGATTGCGGCAATGCAAAAAACTGGCCTGCATGCACACGGCTTGGCACCAAGTAATCGCGCGCACCTTCTGGGGTTGACCGCGTTAGCATGGGTGTTTCCACTTCAATAAAACCGTTTACGTCTAAATAATCACGCAAGGTTTTAGCCACGCGATAGCGCAACATCATGTTTTTTTGCATCGCTGGGCGACGCAAATCGATGTAACGGTGTTCAAGTCTCACCGTTTCGGTCAAGTTTTCGTCATCTAACATGAATGGTGGTGTGAGTGATGCGTTTAAAATCTCGATTTCTGTCGCAATCATTTCTACTTCGCCAGTGGATAAGTTAGCGTTTACTGCGCCTTCTGGGCGCGCTCGCACAACACACACAATTCTTAATACATATTCACTGCGTACACTTTCGGCAATGGAAAATGCCGCTTGCGTGTCAGGGTTAATCACGATTTGCGCCATGCCTTCACGGTCGCGCAAATCAATAAAAATGACGCCGCCATGATCGCGGCGGCGATGCGCCCAGCCGCATAAACTAACAGTTTGGCCAATGTGGCTGCGGTTTAAATGGCCGCAATAATGTGTACGCATAATCATAAAAATAAATTTCGTTAAAAAATAGTGTTAAGTCGGTTAGTTAATTAAAGCGGTAATTCACGTGTTTTGCGGTCTTTTGGCGTTAAAGTGCCCATGCTGATAATGTACTTCAACGCCTCGTCCACACTCATATCCAATTCAATCACATCGGCTCTTGGTAACATCAGAAAAAAACCAGAAGTGGGATTTGGCGTAGTCGGCACGTAAACGCTGACGTAATCGCCAACTAAATGATTACTTACATCGCCACCCGGAATTCCGGTTAAAAATGCAATGGTCCAACTGCCTTGGCGCGGATATTGAATCAATAGCGCTTTGCGAAACGCATGACCAGAACCTGAAAAAAGCGTATCTGAAACTTGTTTAACGCTGGAATAGATGGATTTTACAAATGGCACGCGCGAAAGAAATTTCTCCCACCACGCAATCAATTGCTGCCCAAAAATGTTAGTGGCAATCAAGCCTGTGACAAAAATAATCAACAAAGTCAGTATCGCACCTAAGCCCGGCACATTAAAACCAAATACATTTTTAGGCTGCCAAGCGCCTGGCAATAGTAGCAGGCTTTGATCCATGGTGTGTATCAGCGTACTCACCACCCAAAGGGTAATGAACAGCGGCACTAACACCAGTAAACCAGTAATAAAATATTTTTTCATCGTATTAAAGGGTTAACTAGTGGCAAGCACAACCCGTTTTGCAAGCGGCAGGCGCATCTGCTTTGGCTAGTTCACTTTTGGTTTCATTTGAGGTTTCGTTAGCGGTTTCTTTTGCCGATTCTTTTGAGGGTTTATGCGCTGGTTTATCTTTAAAATCTGTGGCGTACCAGCCGCTACCGCTTAACTGAAAACTGGGTGCAGAAAGCATTTTGCTGAACGTTTCTTGATGGCAACTTGGGCATGAGGTGGTGCTTGCGTCGCTGATTTTGCGCAGCAACTCTAGCTTATGGCCGCAATTTGAACATTGGAAATCATAGATTGGCATGATTTTAGCTTATGAAATTACAAATATTGTAAAAGCGAAATTATAACTGATGTTGACTAAATGTTTCACTGCAAGTGTTTAGTTGCAAATGTTTAATGGTGACCTTAATAACGTGGCATGACTGATGGCAAAGGAGTCTCAATTGTTTACTTTAAAAAAAATAAAAACCATTGTCTTGCTGGCTTACCTTTTTGTTTCTCCTTTTGCCTTAGCAGAATCAGTGGGCAAGGTGACATTCAAATCGGGCAATCCAACTATTATCCATGCCGATAAAACCACGTTAGCCGCCGAAAAAAATACTGCTTTAAACGCTGGCGATACCATTGAAACAGGTGAAGGTCGTTTACAGCTGTCGTTAATTGATGGCGGAAAAGTATCTTTACAACCCAACACTGTTTACAAAATCAATAAATATGCCTTTTCGGGCAAAGAAGATGGCAGCGAATTTGCGTTTACCGAGCTGATTAAAGGCGGCTTACGCACAGTAAGTGGTTTAATTGGCCATAAAAATCGTGATCGTTATCAATTAAAAACGGCTGTCGCCACCATTGGTATTCGCGGTACGGAATTTACGGTTAACTTTAATGGCCAGCAATTATTAATGACCACTAACCACGGTAGCGTAGATGTGTGTAACCAAGCCGGTTGCTTAAACGCGCCGACGGGGCAGACGATTGTTGTTGCAGGCGTGGGTGCCGAACCAAAACCCAGCAGCATACCTGCTCAAGCTGCCGTTTCACCGATTACGCCTTTAAGCGTTGTTGCAAGCGCAGAAAATGCGCAAACCACTTCCAATAAAGCTGTTTATACCAGCAGTGACGCTTTAACCAATGATGGCACAGCAACCAACGGCAACGCTATAACCGATGCAATTTTACCCGCTGTCATTGCTCAAACCATAGCAAGCGGAAATAGTGGTAACGGTAATAACGGTAATAACGGTAATAACGGTAATAATGGAAATAATGGAAATGGAAATGGAAATGGAAATGGAAATGGAAATGGCAATGGCAATGGCAATGGCAATATTTATGATGCGCTGTTTATTTCAACATTAGCAAGCGATGGCTCACATAATAATGGCACGCTAAGCGGCGGCATTACCAAAGACTCTAACAATACAATCACAGCCATGACTGATACGAATTCGCAAACCAGTTATAGCTTTGATAACGCGCTTGGTGATGTATATAAAGACGCGTATGTCACATTGGGGCTTACTTCTGCCACTTCGACCAACAGCCTTAACGTTTCAGAAACTCTAGTCAATTTTCAAAGTATCGTCGGCCAATTTTCCAGCTCTAGCAACCTATTAAACTTGGCCAGCATCGCGACACCTGTTACTTACAATATTTTAGGCTCAACTGGCGCCAGCGCTATTTCAAGTAATAATGGTGTGATTTCAGCCACTACTGGCAGCGCCAATGCTGTTACAGGCAGCTTGGTCGTCAATTTCAACAGCTTGGTTTACGGCTATAACTTAAACGATATTACCGTTAGCGGCAATACGTTCTCAATAGTGGGCGTTGGTTTGCCGCTAGCATCGGGCAACAACACGTTTGCAGCAACAGGCCTTGTCACTTCCAGCAACTTATTCGCCTGTTTACCTTTATGTGGCGGCCATTTAAACAGTGGCAATGTGGTGCAAGGCGCTTTCTTAGGGTCAAACGCGGAAAGAGCAGGCTTGCAATACAGCTTCACCACTTCTAATATCGGCGATGTGATGGGCAGCGTAATTTTAGGCAAATAAAATGGGTTAAGTCATTAAAAAAGCCTGCATTTGCAGGCTTTTTTAATGCGTATATTTCAAGACATTTATCTTAACTATTAACTCAGAATAGTTAACGCTTAAATCAAAACGGAATGTCGTCTTCAAAATCATCAAAATTGCCTGCAGCTTTAGCGGGCGCTTGCTGGCCAGCTGGTTTTTGCGGGGTGCTTTGCTGTCTTGGTTGCGATTGATTAAAGTCGTCCGCTGGCTGGCCTTGATCCATGCCGCCATCGTAGCTGGCGTTTGAACTAGCGCCATCTTTGCCGCCTAACATTTGCATGCTATCGGCAATAATCTCGGTGCTGTAACGGGTGACGCCATCTTTTTCCCATTTGCGTGTTTGCAAACGGCCTTCTACATACACAGGGCGGCCTTTTTTAAGATATTCGCCTGCAATCTCAGCTAATTTGCGATACATCACAATATTGTGCCATTCGGTTTTTTCTTGCTTAACGCCGGATTTATCTTTCCAGTTTTCAGTCGTGGCGATACTGAAATTCGCCACCGCTTCGCCGTTTGGCATGTAACGCACTTCTGGATCGCGCCCTAAATTACCCACTAAAATCACTTTGTTGACTGATGCCATTAGTCTCTCCCTATCAATTTTAAAATATTCTGCTCTATTAACGTTTGGCTATCACTACTTTGTTGATTATTCACTTTTACAATCAACAGTTGTTCTTGCGCAATAGCTACCGCCTCATAAACACCGGTCATTTGGGCTATTTTGTCGGCCAGCGTTTTTGCTTGCGGCGCAGTTAAATCCTGTAAATGATACATCTTTGTGCGCACAGCTGGTGGTGTAATCATACCAAAAGTTAACACTAACCAAATGCTCATTAATGCAGCGCAAAAAATAAATACGGCCGAATAACCAAAGCGATGCGATAAATAACCGCCGACTACCGCACCTAAAAATACGCCAAAGGATTGTGCAGTGCTATGCACACCCATCGCCGTGCCTTTTGAAGCGGCAGGTGCCATTTTTGAGATTAATGAGGGCAATGAGGCTTCTAAGATATTAAAAGCGGTAAAGTAAATCAGCAACGAAATTACCACCCCCCAAAATTGATGAATGGTGCTGGCAAATAATAATTGTGCAATGAGCATTAAGCCAACTGCGCCAACAAAAACTGCTTTAAGTTTTGCACGCTTCTCCCCAAAAATTATCGCGGGCAGCATCAATATAAATGACACGATCAATACAGGCAAATACACTTGCCAATGCGCATTCACATTCATGCCGCTGGTTTCAGTTAAGGCAAATGGCACCACAATAAACATGGCCATCTGCGCGGCATGTAATGAAAATGTACCAAAATTTAAACGCAATAGTTGTCTGTCGTGCAACACGCTTTTCATTTTTTCGGGCGCGGCTTGCGCATCCGAATGAAAATGGCTCAATACTGGGTCGGGTACATAATACTTAACCACTAAAATAGCGCAAAAAGATAAAATCGCAGTCATCCAGAAAATACCTGAAACGCCAATCCACTGATTAAGCAAAGGCCCCGCGACCAGCGATAGCGCAAATGTGACACCAATTGTGCCGCCAATCATGGCCATGGCTTTGGTACGATGTTCTTCACGGGTTAAGTCAGCCACTAGCGCAGTCACTACCGCAGAAACCGCACCTGCGCCTTGGATTGCGCGACCGATAATCACCATATAAATATCCGTTGCCAATGCCGCAACCACGCTGCCGATAATAAATAAAATCAGCCCGACATAAATGACTTTTTTGCGGCCAAATTTGTCGGACGCAATGCCAAACGGCAATTGCAGCAATACTTGCGTTAAACCATACGCGCCAAGCGCCAAGCCAATTAAGGTGTGATTGCTGCCGCCTTTTAATGTTTCGGCATACACCGAAAAAATAGGCAAGATTAAAAACATGCCCAACATGCGTAAGCCATAAATCGAAGCCAAGCTGATGGTAGAACGCAACTCGGTTGGCGTCATTTTGTCGGAAATTTGCATGGGGTCTATTTTATTACAGAATTTTTATATTTTTAAAGCAGAATAATTTGGCTGAAAACACAATAATTGCGTATATTAACAGGTTGCCTTAATTTTCGATAAAGCTAGATGGAATATATCAAAATCCGTGGTGCGCGCACGCACAATCTCAAAAACATTTCGCTGGATATTCCGCGCAATAAGTTGGTCGTTATTACTGGGCTTTCCGGCTCAGGTAAATCTAGCTTAGCGTTTGATACTTTATATGCAGAAGGCCAGCGGCGTTACGTGGAATCGCTTTCGGCCTATGCGCGGCAGTTTTTAGCGCGTATGGATAAACCGGATGTGGATTTGATTGAAGGCTTATCGCCGGCGATTTCGATTGAGCAAAAATCCACTTCGCACAATCCGCGCTCAACGGTTGGCACAGTCACTGAGATTCACGATTATCTGCGTCTTTTATATGCGCGCGCTGGCGATCCAGAATGTCCCGACCACAATATCAAGCTGGAAGCGCAAACCGTTTCGCAAATGGTGGACAGCGTTTTGCATTTGCCAGAGGAAACCAAGTTAATGATATTGGCGCCAGTGGTGGCAAATCGCAAAGGCGAACAGCTGGATTTATTTGAGCAATTAAAAGCACAAGGCTTTGTGCGTTTGCGCGTGGATGGCAAAATTTACGAAATGGATGACTTACCGAAGTTAACCAAAACAGTGAAGCATTCGGTAGATGTGGTGATTGACCGCATTAAGGTAAAAGCCGATTTAAAACAACGTATCGCTGAATCATTTGAAACCGCATTGCGCCTGGCCGATGGCAAAGCCATTGCCGTGGAAATGGATACTGATAAAGAACATTTGTTTTCGGCCAAATTTTCTTGCCCATTGTGTGATTACTCACTTGCCGAATTAGAGCCGCGCCTATTCAGTTTTAACAATCCAATGGGCGCTTGCCCTAAGTGCGATGGCTTAGGCAATATCAGCTTTTTTGACCCCAAACGTGTGGTGGCGTTCCCTACATTATCGCTAGCCAGTGGCGCGATTAAAGGCTGGGATAAGCGCAACCAGTTTTACTTTCAGATGCTACAAAGTTTGGCGTCTCATTACCATTTTGATTTAGAAATGGCGTTTGAAGAATTGCCCATTCCGATTCAAGATGTTTTATTAAATGGCAGTGGACGTGAAGTGATTGCGTTTAAATACCTGAATGAACGTGGTACTTTTTTTAGTAAAACCCATAGTTTTGAAGGTATTTTAAACAACTTACAGCGCCGTTATCGCGAAAGCGATTCAACCGCGGTACGCGAAGAACTGTCTAAATACCTAAACAATCAAGCTTGCCCAGAATGCAGCGGCACACGTTTACGGCGCGAAGCGCGCCATGTAAAAGTGGGTGGACAAAATATTCATCAAGTGTGCGAAGTACCACTAAAAGTCGCGCTTAACTTTTTTGAAACTTTGCAATTGCAAGGCGCAAAACTGGCGATTGCGGACAAAATCGTCAAAGAAATCGAAAATCGGCTTAAATTCTTAACCAATGTTGGGCTGGAATATTTATCACTTTCGCGCTCTGCCGAAACATTATCAGGCGGCGAAGCGCAACGCATTCGTTTGGCCAGCCAAATTGGTAGCGGCTTAACAGGCGTAATGTATGTGCTGGATGAGCCCAGCATTGGTTTACATCAACGTGATAACGACAGACTACTGGAAACCTTGAAACGCTTACGCGATATTGGCAACAGCGTGATTGTGGTGGAACACGACCATGATGCAATTTTAGCGGCGGATTATGTGGTCGATATTGGCCCAGGCGCGGGTGAACACGGCGGCCAAATTGTTGCAGAAGGCACACCAACCGAAATTTTAGCTAATCCAAAATCGTTAACTGGCCAATATTTAAGCGGCAAGAAACAAATTGAATATAAAAAAATCCGCACCAAACCAGACCCATCGCGCTGGTTAAAATTATCCAATGCCACTGGCAATAATTTACGCGATGTGTCTGTTGAAATCCCTGTTGGCTTGCTTACTTGCGTGACAGGCGTATCTGGCAGTGGTAAATCGACATTGATTAACGACACCTTATACCGCGTAGTTGCGCAGCATTTATATGGCAGTAATACTGAGCCTGCGCCCTTTAGTGAAATTGACGGCTTAGCATTTTTTGATAAAGTAGTTGATGTTGACCAAAGTCCGATTGGCCGAACGCCGCGGTCAAACCCTGCCACCTATACAGGCCTATTTACACCAATCCGCGATTTATTTGCAGGCGTGCCAGAAAGCCGTGCACGCGGCTATGGGCCTGGTCGATATTCGTTTAATGTCAAAGGTGGTCGCTGCGAAGCTTGTCAGGGCGATGGCGTGATTCGCGTAGAAATGCACTTTTTACCCGACGTTTACGTGCCATGCGATGTGTGTAAAGGCCAACGCTACAACCGCGAAACCTTGGAAATTAACTTTAAAGGCAAAAATATTCGCGAAGTGCTGGAAATGACAGTGGAACAAGCGCATGGCTTTTTCAGTGCGCAACCCGTTATATCTCGCAAACTCAAAACCTTACTAGATGTAGGTTTAGGCTATATTACACTGGGGCAATCTGCCACTACATTGAGCGGTGGCGAAGCACAACGGGTGAAATTGTCTTTAGAATTGAGCAAACGCGATACAGGCCGCACGTTGTATATCTTGGATGAACCGACCACCGGCTTACACTTTGCAGATATTCAGTTACTGTTGGATGTGATTCACCGCCTACGCGATGCTGGCAACACCATTGTGATTATTGAACACAACTTAGATGTGATTAAGACCGCAGATTGGCTAATCGACATGGGTCCAGAAGGCGGCGATGGCGGTGGTATAGTAGTCGGTGTAGGCACACCAGAAACCTTGGCTGAGAACAAAACAAGCTACACAGGTAAATATTTAAAAGCGATGCTTTAATCAATCATTGAATAAAAATTACTAAACTTAGGGCACATCTGCAAAACGCATTCTAGCTTGTATGGTGGCGGTACGGCGATTTAAATAGCGTGTATTTCTATGTTGATCATAAAAGCGTGGATTTGGAATCATGGCCGCTAATTTTGCGGCTTGAGTTTTGCTTAAACTGCCTGCACTGATTTTAAAATAATGCCTGGCAGCCGCTTCTGCGCCAAACACGCCATTGCCCCACTCAATGATATTTAAATAAATTTCTAAAATGCGGCGTTTACTGAGTATTTTTTCTAACATCAACGTAATAACCGCCTCTTCGGCCTTGCGCCAAGGCGTGCGTCCACTGGATAAAAATAAATTCTTAGCAAGCTGCTGACTGATGGTCGAGCCGCCACCGACGATTTTTCCTTTTTTAAGGTTTTTATCAAACGCTTTTTCAATACCGTCCCAATCAAAACCTTCGTGGTATTTAAATTTAGCATCTTCGCTGGCAACCACTGCGCGTTTCAGGTGGTTGGATATTTTATTATAGACGACCCATTTATGCTTAAGCTCAGCATCAGGTTTAGCCGCTTGAATAATTTCAAGCCTGTCTTGCATAAATGCGCTAGAGCTTGGATTAAACTTAATCCACCAACAAATATGCAAAAAAACCCATAATTGATACAAAATTAGCCAGGCAAAAAATAGCACCAAGGCGCGCTTAAAATATCCGCCAAAACCCAAAGGACGGGCGTTTGGCTTATTATTTAACAGCCAGCGAATCATGCAATCTTACTCACTTATTAAACTCGCATCATCTCAATAACAGACTTGGTTTCTGGCCGCACACCCCGCCAAATATAAAACGCTTCCGCCGCTTGCTCAACCAGCATTCCTAAACCATCTGCCACTTGCGCGCCATTTGCACGCGCCATTTGCATAAAAGGCGTTTCGCAGCCATACATCATGTCGTAGGCAAGACAATTTTTAGCAAAAATAGTGTTAGGTATCGGTAGTGCAGTGTCCTCTAAGCCTGTAGAGGTGGCATTGATAATGATGTCAAATTCCTGATTTATTAAATCTTCAAAGCTAGATGAATATAAAATATCTGCATGATAGCCAAAGTGAGATTTAACTAAATCGTCTGCTTTATTTTTTGTACGATTTGCGATGGTAAGTAATAAAGGTTTTAAATTAAGAATTGGTGCACATACACCAGCAGCAGCTCCGCCAGCACCAATCAACAACACTTTTTTACTTTGTATACTCAAATTTAGGTTGTTAGAAATATCATTGATCAATCCAGTTCCATCTGTACTATCACCTACAATTCCATCATGACTAAACATCAGGGTATTTACTGAACCAGCTAACTCAGCAAGTTCTGATTCAATAATATCGCTAATTTTAAACGCCTCAAACTTAAACGGCACAGTCACGTTTACGCCTTTGAAACCTTGCGCAATCAAATCGTTAACTGTTGATTTAAAACCATCTAGTGGCGCAAGAATGCGTTCGTAACTGATATCTTGATTGGTTTGTTTGGCAAATGCGGCGTGAATCAGTGGAGATTTACTATGATTTATTGGGTTGCCAATAACGGCATATTTGTCAGTCATACGTTAATCAATTTCCAAAGCCCAAGCTTTAGTTTGTCCAAGGCAAATTGGCATGTTTCCAGCCGTTAATCAGTGTGCGTTGCGTTGCCGCATTCGCCTCACCTTCAAAGCCTTCTACCATGTTATACGCATTGCCATAGCCTAATTGTTGCGCCATCACAGCGGCATTATGGCTACGCCCACCAGTTCGGCACATAAAAATGATGGTTTTATCTGGGTTAAGTTGTGCTTGTAACTGTTTAGCAAACTCTGTGTTCACCACCATGCCAGGGTAAAAAGCCCATTCAATATGCAGCGCATCTGGCACGCGGCCCACTAAATCCAGCTCCGCCTGGCTACGCACATCCACTAAAATCGTAGCCGCTTTGTCCTGTTGCAACAGGACAAAAGCTTCTTGCGGCGTTAATTCGCCAGCATAAGGATGATTTTTTGCCACAGCGCGCTGTTTAGCCAGATTTAACACATCGCTCATCGCTTGCATCACCGAATTCCTCACTCAATTGATTTTTAATAAATTATAGCGCGAATAACCAGCAAGCTATTTGTGCTTTGTCTTGATGCTTAACAGACTTTTACTTAAGCACTAATTTGGTGCAAAAATAGTTTGAATGCACAATTATCGTGCGTGCAATTTTGCCTTTATTTGCTAAGTGAATAACACAAAGCCACTTTTTGCTATTTTTAGCTGGCACAGTTCCTGCTAAAATAGCTTGTTAAAAGTTTGTGTCAAAATTGTTAAGCTATTTTTACCCTGTCAATTTACAGCATAACAATTTATCCGACGAATCAATACTCGTTACGCATCATTTAAGTCCGTCATTTAGAATATTAGGAGATTAGCAATGTCAGTTGCAAAAGTAATGAAAATGGTAAAAGATAACGACATTAAATTTGTCGATTTTCGTTTTACTGATACGCGCGGCAAAGAGCAGCACGTAACTGTGCCTGTTTCTGCCTTCAATGAAGAAAAATTTACCGAAGGTCACGCGTTCGATGGTTCTTCAATCGCCGGCTGGAAAGGCATTCAAGCATCTGACATGCAATTGATGCCTGATCCATCAACTGCCAATATCGATCCATTTATGGATGAGCCAACACTGATTTTAACTTGCGATGTGGTTGATCCAACAGACGGCAAAGGCTATGACCGCGACCCACGCTCACTTGCAAAACGTGCTGAGGCGTATTTAAAATCCAGTGGTTTAGGCGACACGGCTTACTTTGGCCCTGAGCCAGAATTCTTTATTTTTGACTCGATTAATTGGTCCGTTGATATGAGCGGTAGCTCAGTAAAAATCAATTCTGAAGAGGCTGCTTGGTCATCTGGTGAAAAATTCGAAGGCGGCAATACTGGTCATCGCCCTGGCATTAAAGGTGGTTATTTCCCAGTTCCACCAGTTGATTCACTGCAAGATGTGCGCTCTGCCATGTGTATGACATTAGAAGCGATGGGCGTGCCTGTTGAAGTACATCACCACGAAGTGGCCACTGCAGGCCAATGTGAAATCGGTACAAAATTTTCTACCTTGACACAGCGTGCTGACTGGACGCAAATCTTAAAATATGTGGTGTTAAATACCGCACATGCATACGGCAAAACAGCCACTTTTATGCCAAAACCGATGTTTGGCGATAACGGCTCCGGTATGCATGTACACCAATCCGTTTGGAAAGATGGAAAAAACCTGTTCGCAGGCAACGGCTACGCGGGTTTAAGCGATTTTGCGCTGTACTACATTGGCGGCATTATTAAACATGCGCGCGCGTTAAACGCCATTACCAATCCAGGTACCAACTCATATAAACGCTTAGTGCCGCATTATGAAGCGCCAGTAAAATTAGCCTATTCTGCTAAAAACCGTTCTGCGGCGATTCGTATCCCGTTCGTGCATGGCGAAAAAGCCCGTCGTGTGGAAGCGCGTTTCCCAGACCCAATCGCTAACCCATACTTAGCTTTCTCTGCATTGTTAATGGCGGGTTTAGATGGCGTACAAAATAAAATTCACCCGGGCGAACCAGCAACCAAAGACTTGTACCATCTGCCGCCAGAAGAAGATGCATTGATTCCAACGGTATGTTCTTCTCTAGAACAAGCTTTAGAGTATTTAGACAAAGATCGCGAATTCTTAACGCGTGGCGGTGTGTTCTCTGAAGACTGGATTGATGCTTACATTGCATTGAAAATGGAAGAAGTGACTAAGTTACGTCAAACACCTCATCCAGTTGAGTTTGGTTTGTATTACAGCTGCTAAAACTTAACCATTTTTATGCACCAATAATGGGCAAAATAATAAAGGGCGGCTTCGGTTGCCCTTTATTATTTAAAACAGCGCCCATTTAAAACGACTTAAGGTTACAAAAAGCCACAGTCAACCATAATCACCAATACTTCGTTGCTAACTGTAACAGTCTCATCTAAACTATTGCCATGAATAAACAAATCTCCCTTTTAAGCGTTACTTTATTGGCACTGATTACCCCTAATTTGGTGCAGGCTGAAATTTATAAGCATGTCGATTCTGAAGGTCGCGTTACTTATTCTAATGTGAAAATTAAAGGTGCTAAAAAGCTAGATTTAGAGCCTGCTGACACCAATTTTGGTGGTGATAACAGTGCAACACTTCGCAAACCTACAGCTAAAACAGCAACCCCAGACAGCTTTCCAAAAGTAGATGCCAGCACCCAAAATCTGCGTGACAACAAACGAAATGCTATTCTTAAATCAGAACTGGACGCTGAAAAACAAGCGCTTGCCAGAGCAAAACAAGCTTATATTGAAGGCGAATCTAAACCTGAGGTTTACCAAAAAAAGAACGCAAATGGCACAACATCCACCTTTCGCAACGTAGCTAAATTCCAAGAGAAAATGGGTGGCTTGCAGGCAGATATTGACGCGCACCAACGCAATATTGATTTATTAACCAAAGAAATTAGTGCAAATTAATTAACCATTCAAACCTGCATTAAAGCTGGCTTGCCTCTTGCTTATATACAAGCAATTAATTAATTGCTGTAGTATTTAAGTCATGGTTCAACATATTCCCTCAGGTTTTTCAGGTTTAGAGCATCTTGCCACTGCGGTAATACTGCTTAACCATTCGCACCAAGTCGTTTATGCCAATCCCAGCAGCGAAACGCTATTTGCTGTAAGCGCCACGCAAATATCGGGCAGCCATATTGCAGAAGTGTTTTTAAATTGCGAAATCTTGCAATTGGCGATTGATAACGCCGTTAAAAATGATAGCCCGTACCGTGAGCATGAATTTGCTATCACCACCGTACGTCAGCAATCGTTCGCCGTCACTTGCACGGTAACGCCAGTGGAAATGAGCCAAGCTTGTTTATTGCTCGAATTTCAGCAGATGGATCAACAATTGCGTATCGCACGCGAAGAACGCATGCTGATTCAACAACAAGCCAACTCTGAACTTTTACGCAATTTGGCGCATGAAATTCGTAATCCTTTGGGCGGGCTGCGCGGCGCGGCGCAATTATTAGAACATGAGTTGCCCAACCCCAATCTGCGCGAATATACACAGGTGATTATTAAAGAAGCAGATAGATTGCAAAGCTTGATGGATAGGCTTTTAGTACCACATCGGGTGCCAAAATATGAGCCGACTAATATTCACGAAGTACTTGAGCGCGTGCGCAGTTTGCTTATGGCAGAATCGCCCAACAACATTAAAGTACGGCGCGATTACGACACCAGCCTGCCCGATTTAATTGGTGATCGCGAAAAGTTGATTCAAACGGTGCTTAACATTGCACGTAATGCGGTGCAAGCCATGCAATCCAATGGCACTCCGAATGCCGAAGTGATTTTAAGAACGCGCGCAGAACGTCAGGTCACGCTAGCCAAAAAGCGTTATCGCGTGGCGATTAAGTTGCAAATTATTGATAATGGCCCAGGAATTCCTGTGGATATTCGCGATAAGATTTTTTACCCATTAGTGACTGGGCGTGAAGGTGGCAGCGGTTTAGGACTGGCTTTGGCGCAAACTTTTGTCACGCAGCATCACGGCATGATTGATTGCGAAAGCCAGCCTGGCAATACCTGTTTTACCATATTGCTGCCGGTTGAAACCAGTGCGATCAAGCACGCGAATATCCAATAAGAATGGATATTAAGTAAGCATTAGTGAACACTTAATTTGATGCAATAATGAGAATAATATGAAACCAATTTGGATTTTAGATGATGACAAATCGATTCGCTGGGTGTTTGAAAAAGCCCTGGCGCGCACCGATTTAGAGTTTAAAACGTTCTCATCCGTGGCCGAAGCACTTAACGCGCTCAATCGCGAACAACCGCAGGTTGTCGTCAGCGACATCCGCATGCCTAATGGCTCTGGGCTGGATTTTTTAGCCGAGATTAAACAACGCTATCCTGATATTCCCGTGATTATCATGACCGCCTATTCTGATTTAGAAAGCGCAGTTGCCGCTTTTCAGGGCGGTGCATTTGAATACTTGGCCAAGCCGTTTGACGTAGACCAAGCGATAGATGTGATAAAGCGTGCGGTGGAAGAAAGTATGCGCCAGGCAGTCGATAATGTGGTGTTAGAAGAAACGCCTGAGATTATTGGACAAGCACCTGCGATGCAAGAGGTTTTTCGTGCCATTGGCAGGTTAAGTCGCTCGCATGCGACCGTATTAATTAATGGCGAATCGGGTAGTGGTAAAGAATTAGTCGCCAGTGCGCTGCATAAGCACAGCCCGCGCGCAGAAAAACCGTTTATCGCCATTAACACCGCGGCAATTCCAAAAGACTTATTAGAATCTGAATTATTCGGCCATGAGCGCGGGGCGTTTACAGGTGCCGCAGCAGCGCGGCGCGGTCGATTTGAACAGGCTGATAACGGTACGCTTTTTTTAGATGAAATCGGTGACATGCCAGCGGATTTGCAAACGCGATTATTGCGCGTGTTAAGTGACGGTCAATTTTATCGCGTTGGCGGCCACCAACCGCTTAAAGTGAATGTGCGCGTGATTGCTGCTACGCATCAAGACTTGGAGGAGCGAGTCAAGCTGGGATTATTTCGCGAAGATTTGTTTCATCGTTTAAATGTAATTCGTTTGCGTTTGCCGCCGCTGCGCGAACGGCGCGAAGATATTCCGCATTTAACCAAACACTTTTTAGCGCAAAGCGCCATTCAATTAGGCGTAGAGCCGAAACAATTATCCGCCGCGGCGTTGCGTTATTTAACCGCGGTCAATTGGAGTGGCAATGTACGCCAGCTCGAAAATGTGTGCCATTGGTTAACCGTGATGGCGCCAGGACAAAACGTCGATGTAGTAGATTTGCCGCCAGAATTGAAAGAAGACACCAGCAAAACTATTACTGCGAATTCGTGGCAAGAAGCACTAGCACAAGAAGTATCAGATGCGCTTAATCGCGGCGAGCAAAATTTACTAGAAACGCGCACCAAAGATTTTGAGCGTGTGATGATTATTAAAGCGCTACAACATACGGATGGCCGCCGTATCGAAGCGGCGAATCAACTTGGCATGGGTCGCAATACGTTAACACGTAAAATTCAAGAGTTGGATATCAAAGGATAGATGACGCTATATAAATTAAGTAATCTAACTAAAAAACGATTTTCAGATGATTTTAAAATTCCCCCTATTGTCCATTCACAAAAAATACAATCTCAACAATCTCACACAGCATACCCAGCGTTGAAAAATCAGGATTAGCAGGTAAAGTTTATGCCAGATTTAACCGTAAAATTGCTTATCCTGCACAACAGGATAACTGTTTCACATCCTTAAAGAAGGTCAAGGCACACAACTTGAGCCCTTCTACCATCGTCAAGTAAGGAAATAATTCTTGGGTTAAACTTTGGACGGTCATGCGGTGACGGATGGCGAGTACAGCAGTTTGAATCATTTCACTCGCCTCTGCCGCTAATATTTGCACACCAACAATTCGACCAGTTTCTTGTTCAGCGACGATTTTAATAAATCCCGTTGTATCAAAATTGGCCAATGCACGTGGTACATTTTCAAGGCCTAATTTTCGACTTTCAACTTTTAAACCTTCTGCCCTCGCCTGTTGTTCTGTCAGGCCAACGGTAGCGACTTGTGGGTCGCTAAAAATCACTGCCGGCATGGTCAGAAGATCTAATGATGCTTCATTCCCTAACATATTGCGTGCCGCTATTTTCCCAGATGCAGCGGCCACGTAGACGTATTGCGGTAATGTGGTGCAATCACCTACGGCAAAGATATTCGGTGAAGAAGAACGCATGTGTGGATCGACAATGACTTCACCCTGTGAGGTCATCTTCACTGCAATAGTTTCCAAGCCTAAATCTGTTGTATTGGGTGTGCGCCCAGCGGCAACAAATAGCTGGTTTCCACTTATGGCCTGGTCACCCACAGTCAATTGAAACATTTGGTTCTCATACTTTACATGATCAACAATTGCGTGAGTCATGACGACCATACCCTCAGCTACAAGGGCTTTTTGCAAGGTGTCTGCAATGTCAGGGTCTTCTTGAGAGAGCAAAGTTGAGCGTGCTAGCATGGTCACTTTGGCACCTAGTCGTAAAAACGCTTGTGCAATCTCAACGGCCACTACAGATGCCCCCAACACAATCAGATGTTTAGGTATTTCTGTGGCGATGAGTGCCGTTGTAGAAGTCCAATAAGGCGTATCCGCTAAGCCAGCAATGGGTGGTAACGCTGGACTACGTCCTGTAGCAATTAGAAAGCGCTCTGCTGTCATTATTTGCTTAGTGCCGTCTTCTTTTGTCACGATGACAGTATTGGCGTCTTTGAAACGTGCACGCCCTTTGATTAAATTAATCTCCGGATTACTCTCAAGAATAGATTCGTACTTCTCATGACGCAATTCATCAACCCTTGCCTGCTGCTGTACCACCAGTTTTGCACGATCAATGCTGGGCACATGTTTTTCAATGCCAGAGAACGGATGATGTGCTTGCTGATGCGCCATTTGTGCCGCTCGAATCATGATTTTGGAAGGTACGCAGCCTACATTGACGCAAGTGCCACCAATCGTACCCGCTTCAATCATAGTAACTTGCGCGCCCAGATCTTTGGCTTCCAGTGCTGCTGCAAATGCGGCCGAACCACTGCCGATGATGACAATGTTGAGTGGTTTATGACGCGACTTTACTGTTGCTGGTAATGCTGCTGATGGCGTGTCATCCAATGCGGCGCTATTTAATTCAGCATTATAGCCAGCAGTTTGGACGGTTTTGATCAGCGTTTTAACATTAATATCCGTTTCAGGTTTTACTGTTACTTGCGCTAGTTTCTTGGCATAAGATACTGATGCGTTATGCACACCTGCTACTTTTGATAAAGCGGCTTCAAGAGTGCTTGCACAGTGATCACACGTCATACCACTAATGTTGAGATTGATTGCGTTCATATTAACGAGTCTTTTTTAAGGATGTGTTAATTACAGTGGATGGGTAACCAGCATGCGCCGTGGCATCGGTCAGCTTTTGCAAAGTGGTTTGGGTATCGTCGAAGCTGACCACTGCCTGCTTAAGTTTAAGGTTGGTTGTGACCTGCTGCACACCCTTAACTTTACTAAGCGCTTTCTTGACGGTGACAGGACAAGAAGAACACGTCATGCCGGCCACCTCAAGTGTGACTTGCTGATTTGCCGCGTATGTAAAAATTGAAGTGCTCAACGCAGTCACAAATGCGGTGGTTAAAATAATGGATTTCAACATGGATAATTTCCTATTCAAGAAAGGTAACGAAATAAGGATAAAGTAGAGCAATCAACACCAGCACAGACACTAGCCAAAATATAATGCGATAGTTTCTGTTGGTCTGTGGTTTGGCACACAATGTATTCGGTAAACAATCATTTGCAGGCTTTGCTGAATAGATGTTGCGATAGGCCAAAGCCATGCAGATGAAAGCAATGCCGATGAAGATGGGTCTATACGGTTCGAGCAGCGTCAGATTCGATATCCAAGCGCCGCCAATACTTAAGCTGATTAAAATCAGTGGTCCTAAACAACAAGCAGAAGCTGCAATGGCAGCGACAGCACCACCAATGAGCGTGGTATTGGCTAATTTATCTTGTGCCATAAAATCTCCATCTGTAGAATTAAAAGCGTACTATAAAGGCTGTACTATAGTACGATGTCAAGCTGTTTTAGGATTTATTCAAGGCAATGTGATGCAATCAAAATTAACCATCGGCAAAGTAGCCAAAGCAGCTGCCGTCAATATTGAAACGATCCGGTTTTATCAGCGTAAAGGCTTAATCGCAGAACCGCCTAAAGTATTAGGTGGCTTTCGTTATTACTCAGAAAAATGCATTGAGCACATACATTTTATTAAACGCGCACAGGCGATTGGTTTTACGCTAGAGGAGATTAAAGCGTTACTAGACATGCAAGCTTGTGATGCTTGCCAGCAAACGCACGATGCCTCATTGATCAAATTAAATATGGTGAATGCCAGAATCGCTGAACTTGAGCGTATCCGCGAAACGCTTCAAGAGCTGATTGGAAAATGCGAAAAAGACAATTACGCGACAGCCTGTCCAATTATTGATTCTTTGCAACAACACTAGTCGGGGCGGTGCGGCTGGTTTCTGTATTCAGATAAAGGATAAGCATCTGGTAGGTTAAAGCGCTTTAAATATCGAATATGTCAATTTTTAGAAATGACCACATCCATTTGGTAGCATTACCCAAAAATCATCCTTTGTCCAGGGACAAAATCCCCCAACAGCGGACTTGAAATTGTTGCTTAGCATGTGTTTCAAGTTGTGAGCAATACCATGTCATATTGGTGAGAATACCGATGCACTTTCGCCCACATCCAAAATGGTTAAGGCGGTTAATTATCCTCACCCAAACTCGCCAGTAAATCTGCCTGATGTTCGGCTGATAACGCGCCAATCAGCTCATCCATATCACCTTCTGTAATCGCATCAATTTTATATAAGGTTAAATTGATGCGATGATCGGTAATGCGGCCTTGCGGGTAGTTGTAGGTGCGGATGCGCTCACTTCTATCTCCACTGCCAATCAAGCTTTTACGTTCACTGGCAATTGCGCTGTTTTGTGCATCCACTTGTTTCGATTTAATACGTGCCGCTAAAACGGCTAAGGCTTGCGCTTTGTTGGCATGCTGGCTGCGGCCTTCCTGACACTCCACCACAATGCCAGTCGGCGCATGCGTAATACGCACAGCGGAATCGGTTTTATTAATATGCTGGCCACCTGCGCCAGATGCTCTATAAGTATCAATGCGAATATCGGCTGGATTGATGATGGTATCGTTGATTTCATCTGCTTCTGCCAGCACAGCAACTGTGCATGCGCTGGTGTGAATGCGGCCTTGCGTTTCGGTATCTGGCACGCGTTGCACACGGTGTACGCCCGATTCAAACTTCATTTTAGAATAGGCGCCGTAACCTTCAATTTTGGCGATAATTTCCTTGTAGCCGCCCACTTCTGATTCGTTTGCCGACATAATCTCGACCTTCCATTTTTGGCGATCGGCATAGCGGCTATACATGCGATATAAATCGCCGCAAAACAAGCCAGATTCGTCTCCACCCGTACCTGCACGAATTTCTAAGAAGATATTTTTATCGTCATTGGGGTCTTTTGGCAGTAATAATTTTTGTAAATCCAGCTCTACTTTTTCCAGCGTTGCCTTGCCGTTATCGATTTCTTCCTGCGCAAACTCTTTCATGTCAGGGTCGCTTAACATGTTTTGCGCTTCTTTTATATCGGCTTCGGCTTTTTCATACAAATGATATTGCTCAACGATTGGCGTAATTTCGGCGTGTTCTTGGGTAATTTTTCGATAATTATCCATATTATTGGTCACACCTTCACTGCTCATTAGGCGATTTAGTTCTTCTAAGCGCTCGCTTAAAGTAGCGAGCTTTCTAATCATGCTGGGTTTCATGCTAGGTTTCTTTTTTTTAAGGTATTTTAAGTGTTAAGTATTAGTTTTTAATATGGTACAACTGGCGCAATAACTGTTCCAATCGCGCGTGCTCATCGCCATGTGCAGCATTAAGCGCGTGGCTAGGCGCGTGCAAAAACTTGTTGGTCAGCGCGTTACTCAATATATCCAGCACAATGGCGGGATTTTCGCCTTTTTGAATCAACTTAAGCGCTTTTTCTAGCTCATTTAATCGCACTGCTTCTGCCTGATCACGCAAGGCTTTAATGGTTGGCACCGCATCGCGTTTTTTCAGCCACTGCATAAAGCCTTCAACGCGCGCAGCCACAATCATTTCAGCATTAATCGCTGCTTCCTGGCGATTTTCCATGCCATCATTCACCACTTGCGCTAAATCGTCCACGCTGTATAAAAAAACATCATCCAATTGCGCCACTTCTGGCTCAATATCGCGCGGCACGGCTAAATCAACCATAAACATCGGGCGATGACGACGCGCTTTAATCGCGCGCTCTACCATGCCCAAACCCACAATCGGCAACTGGCTGGCAGTGCTGGTAATCACAATATCAAATTCGGCAAAACGTGCCGGCAAATCGTTAAGTAAAATCGCCTCGGCATGAATGTTTTGTGCAGCGATTTTTGTGGCCAATTGTGCGCCGCGCTCAATGGTGCGATTGGCCACAGTGATCGATTTGGGGCGTTGCGCGGCAAAATGATCTGCGCACAGCTCAATCATTTCGCCAGCACCAATCAATAGCACGTTTTGCGCTTTAATATCGCCAAAAATACGTTGTGCCAGTTTAACTGCCGCCGCCGCCATCGATATCGAACTGCCACCAATATCGGTATTGGTACGCACTTCTTTGGCCACTTCAAACGTGCGTTGAAACAATTTATGCAACAACGTGCCTAGCGTGCCTGCATCTTGCGCGATTTTTACCGATTGCTTAAATTGACCTAGAATCTGCGGCTCGCCCAGCACCATGCTATCTAAGCCAGAAGCCACACGAAACGCGTGTTTGACTGCTTCTTGATTGCTTAAGGTGTAGGTGTAAGGCTGAATATGCTTAAAATCTAAGCGGTGATAGTGCGCTAGCCAATTTACAATTGGCTCGGGCGTGGCCGATTGCACATAAATTTCGGTGCGATTGCAGGTAGATAAAATAGCCGCTTCCGCCACATTTTGTGCGGTTAAATCGCTTAATGCATGGCGTAGAATATCGTTGTTAAACGCGACATGTTCACGGATTGAAATAGGGGCAGTGGTGTGATTGACACCAATTGTATAAAGCTGCATTGTGTAATTTTGAAGTATCAGCTTATGTTAAGCAAGAAATAGCGTTAAAATAACGGTTTACAATCAATTTGGTTACGCTTAAATTTGGTGGCCCTTAAATTTATGGACACTTAAATTGAGCCTGACTTAATTAAAATAATTTACTATTTAAATGGATATAGGAAATATTGGATAGCTACCATGGATAAAACTTATAGAATTGCCCCTAGTATTCTTTCTGCAAACTTTGCCAAACTCGGCCAGGAGATTGAAGATGTGATTAACTCAGGTACCGATATTGTGCATTTTGATGTGATGGACAACCATTACGTGCCAAACTTAACCATCGGGCCTTTGGTGTGTGACGCCATTCGCGAGACGGCGCAAAAAGTGGGCGCATTAATCGATGTGCATTTAATGGTTAAGCCGGTCGACCGCATTATTCCTGATTTTGCCAAAGCCGGCGCGAATATTATTACCTTTCACCCAGAAGCTTCTGACCACATTGACCGCAGCTTGGCGATGGTGCGTGATTTAGGCTGTAAATCTGGCCTGGTATTTAACCCAGCAACACCGCTACACTATTTAGACCATGTGATGGACAAGGTGGACATGATCCTTTTCATGAGTGTAAATCCTGGTTTTGGTGGTCAAAAATTTATTCCAGAAACGTTAGAAAAACTCAAACTCGCCCGCGCGCGCATCGATGCTTATTATGAAAAAACTGGTCGTCAAATCTGGCTTGAAGTAGATGGCGGAGTTAACGCTCAAAACATTGCCGAAATTGCGCGAGCAGGGGCTGATACATTTGTAGCAGGTAGCGCAATTTTTGGTGCGCCGGGTGAGAATGACAGAAACCGTTACGATACGGTAGTCAGCGCGATGCGTGCTTCGTTAGCGAGTGTTTAAAAATTAAGAGATCGAAACAACACCTTATTCTGGATATCGTTGTTACACTGAAATTAATTACTCACCTACTTTTTGTATGCTTCGTATTTAATTTCTGTACACGCCTAGTCTTGTTTAGATATTTTAATTTTTTAAAGTGTTAACTAGCTTTGAAATTTAAGGTAAAAGCCGTCATGATCGATCTTGACGGCACCTTGATTCACACCGCGCCTGAAATCGCACGCGCGGCAAATCTCATGTTGTCCGCGTTAAATCTGCCTGACTTAACTGCTAAAAAAGTCGAAAATTTCATTGGTGAAGGCGCTGCTAGCTTGATTGTGCGCTGTTTAGCGCAACAGCTTGATACGGAACCGACACAGGATTTACTAGCTAAAGCAAATCCCTTATTTTTTGACGCTTATGCACAAATCGTGGCAGAAAGTAAACCTTATCCGCAAGTTGTTGAGGCTTTACAGGCGCTTGAGAAAACAGGCGTGAAAATGGCTTGTATTACCAATAAGCCAAGTGCTTTTACCCTGCCGCTGCTAGAAAAAAGTGATTTGTTGCGCTATTTTAATGTGGTAGTTGCGGGCGATACTTTACCCAAAAAGAAACCCGAACCTGATCAGATTTTTTATATTTGTGAAAAATTTTCTGTTTTGCCGCATGAAACCGTGTTAATCGGCGATTCTAAAACTGATATTGCAGCGGCACGCAATGCAGGCTGCCGCATATTTGCCGTGCCTTACGGCTACAATCAAGGGTATAGTATAGATATTGGCTCTGTAGATGCGTTAATTAGTCAATTGAAAGACGCACTAGATTTAATGGATATTGAACAGTCAGTATCGGGTTTGAATAACAATCACTGCCAATAATTAAATATGTATTTCCTAAATAACAATGAAACATTAAGTTGGCGATGGTGGCGAGACTTGTAAATAAAAAGTAGATTAATCATCCACTTATACCTGCAACACCATGTAGACCAAGATAACTGTAGAAACCTTTTAGGAAATTTATGTTTAGCACGATTACCTTAGAAGAATTCAATGCGCTTAGCGCGCAGGGTTACAACCGCATTCCGCTGGTATTAGAGACTTTTGCAGATTTAGATACACCGCTGTCTTTATATCTCAAACTCGCCAATCAACCCTTTTCATATCTGCTCGAATCGGTGCAAGGCGGCGAACGTTTTGGTCGATATTCCATTATCGGATTGCCCGCCAAAACGCGAATTGTGGCATATGGCAATCAAATTCAAGTACTAAACACTGACAATATCATCGAATCTTCATCCGACCTTAACCCGTTAGATTTCGTCAAAAACTATCAATCGCGTTTTAAAATTCCACCGCCGCATTTAATGCAAAATCAACACCTGCCACGCTTTACTGGCGGCTTAGCTGGCTATTTTGGTTACGAAACAGTGCGTTATATCGAAAAGCGTTTAGCCAATACCAAAAAGCCAGACGCGATTGAAACGCCAGATATATTGTTAATGGTGTCTGAAGAATTGGCTGTCGTCGATAATCTAACTGGCAAACTATATTTTATTGTGTACACCAATCCAAGTAACGCAAACGCCTACGAAAATGGACGGAATCGTTTAAGTGATTTGGTTAAAATGTTGCGCAAAACGGTGGCGATTCCTGCAGCAATTGCCAGTGAAAAATCAGTTGCTACCTCCGAATTTGGTGAAGATAATTTTAAAGCTGCTGTCAAGCGTGCGCAACAATACATTTTAGATGGCGACATTATGCAAGTGGTTTTAAGCCAGCGCATGTCGCAAACATTCAGCGCGCCGCCACTGTCTTTGTATCGCGCATTGCGTAGCTTAAATCCTTCGCCTTATATGTTTTATTACGATATGGGCGATCATCATGTGGTTGGTGCATCGCCCGAGATTTTAGTGCGACTTGAAAATGGCACAGTGACTGCAAGGCCAATTGCAGGTACGCGCCCGCGCGGCAAAACGCGTGATGAAGATTTAGCGCTTTCAGTTGAATTATTAGCCGACCCAAAAGAGCGTGCCGAACATGTGCAGTTAATGGATCTCGGTCGCAATGATGTGGGTCGCGTCGCTGTCACTGGCTCGGTAAAAGTCACCGATAATATGATGATAGAGCGTTACTCGCACGTGATGCATATTGTCAGTAACGTAGAAGGCAAACTCAAACCTGGCATGGATGCAATTGATGTGATTAAAGCCACCTTCCCCGCTGGCACGGTTTCGGGCGCACCTAAAGTGCGCGCCATGGAAATTATTGATGAGTTGGAACCTAGCAAGCGCGGCATTTACGCAGGCGCCGTAGGTTATTTGGGATTTAATGGCGATATGGACGTAGCGATTGCCATTAGAACCGGCGTGATTAAAGATAATAAGCTTTACGTGCAGGCTGGCGCAGGTATTGTGGCAGATTCAGTGCCGCAATCGGAATGGATTGAAACACAGAATAAAGCACGTGCAGTATTGCGTGCGGCAGAATTGGTGCAGGCGGGGCTAGATCTTAATTAATTTAAGTATTAACTAATTGAGGCCCTAACTTAAGTCAGTTTTTAGCTTAGAATTAGTGTTAACTTTGCTCGATCTTAACTTATATTTTCAGTAGTTATCGCTTCATGGGCAAAAGCTTAATGAAATCGGGTTGGCATAAAATGAATGCAACGTCACGACCATGTTCAAGCACATGAATATGCTCACACACATGAATTCAGGCGCAAGCAGATTTTTGCTTGTGGCACTCGCCTATTTTATAACGGCTAAACTCGGCTTAATGGTGCCGTATAAAGAATCGGTTGCGACCTTAATCTGGTTGCCGACAGGTATTGCTGTCGGTGCAATCATGCGCTTAGGCAAAATCAGCCTACCTGCTATTTTTGTAGCTGCTCTCTTTGTTAACCTGTCCGTTGGATTATCCTTTGTGGCCGCAATAGGTATTGCATGCGGCAATACCGCTGCGCCTTTGTTAACCGCTTATTTGTTGCAAAAATTTCACTTTAATCACGCTTTAATTAAACAACGCGATATTGGTTTAATGCTCGGCATGGCCACTTTGGGCATGTTGATTTCAGCCATTGGCGGCACGCTGTCTTTATGGTTAAGTGGCTCAATTTCGTCAGATCATTTAACCAGAATATGGTTTGTGTGGTGGGCAGGCGACACGATAGGTGTATTGCTGGCGCTGCCTTTGGTGCTTAATATCCGCAAACAAAACCTGCACATCAGCATGCGTCAACTGTATCAATTAATGGTTTGGGTTATTTTATTTGTATTGTGCGAACTATTGATTTCTGCGTTGGTACCCAGCTTAGATAAACAATTCGTGTTGTCACTATTTTTAATATTGCCTGCACTAGTTTGGGCTACGATGAATTTTGGTATTGTGGGTGGCTCGCTGGCGGTAATTGTGTTATCTGTTGTTGGCGTAATAATCGCCTCATACGGTAATGGCTCTTTTTATAGCATTGAGGCAGGCGAAGGCACCTTTTCGCTATGGATGTTTATGGTCACTCTGGTGGTCATTATGTTAATGATTTCAGTATTACAATCGGAACGCAATTCAGTAGAGGCGGCTTTACGCAACAAATCTAAACAACTGCGCGCGGTGATTGATGGCGCTTTAGACGGCATTATCACCATTGACCAAAGCGGTGCTTTGGTCGAATTTAACCCCGCGGCAGAGCGTATTTTTGGCTACACAAAACAGCAGGTAATTGGTAAAAAGTTGTCCGATATGATTATTCCGCCCAATTCACGGCATGCACACAATACTAAACATCGTGAGTTTGTATTAACGGGCAAAAAACATATTTTTGATAAACGTATCGAACTAACTGCCATGCGCGCGGATGGCTCTGAGTTTCCTGTGGAGTTAACCATTACTTCGTTACAACAAGATGGCGCATCTTTGGTCACTGGATTTATTCGCGATATTTCCCAACAGAAAAAAGCCCAGCAGGAAATTGAAAATTTCGCCTACTACGATACGCTGACTGGCCTGCCCAATCGTCGCTTATTAATCGACCGCTTTCAGCGCGCGTCAGTCAGCAGCAAGCGTTCAAAAACCCATTGCGCACTAATTTTCGCCGATTTAGATCACTTTAAGCTGTTAAACGATACCAAAGGCCATAATGCAGGCGACCTTTTATTGATTGAAGTGGCTAATCGGATTCAGCAAACCGTCAGGGCGGGTGACACGGTTGCACGTTTAAGTGGCGATGAGTTTGTGGTTATTATCGAAAATTTGGATGGCTTAGCCAACATTGCTTACAGCCAAGCCACCGAAGTGGCGCAAAAGTTGCTGATGGAATTAAATAGAAGCTATCAATTAGATTTGTTTGAATTTAACACCACCGCCAGCCTTGGTGTGACTTTATTCGATGGCGATCAGTTTAGTTTTGAGGACCATTTAAGACATGCGGATACGGCCATGTATCAAGCCAAAACCGCAGGACGCAATACATTTCGCTTTTATGATGAATTAACACTGGAAAATGTTGAACGCAGTTTTGCGTTAGAATCTGCCCTGCATTCTGCGTTGCAAAATGCAGAGTTTTATGTGCTTTATCAGAGCATTGTTCATGCAGAGCAAGAAATTATTGCGGCCGAAGTATTGTTAAGATGGGATCATCCAACATTGGGTCTGATTGGCCCAGACGAATTTATTCCAATTGCAGAGAAAAATAACCACTTTATTAAAATTGGGCATTGGGTGCTGGAGCAAGCCTGCAAACAGCTTAAAACATGGGAAAGCTCAGCTAAATTAAGTAAAATCAGACTCTCGGTTAATATCAGCGCTAAACAATTTTTGTATGTCCATTTTATTCAAGAGTTGCGCGATATTATTACCAATACTGGTATTAACCCAGATTTTTTGAAACTGGAACTGACTGAAACCGCGGTGATTGATAATATTGACGATGTAATTAGCAAATTTAAGCTGCTCAAAACGCTTGGCGTGAGAATTGCGTTGGATGATTTTGGTATGGGCAATTCTTCATTGGTGTACTTGAAAAAACTGCCTGTGACACAGATTAAAATCGATCGCTCATTTGTCAATGATATGCTGGCAGATTCGAATGATGCTGCCATCATACAAATGATTTTAGCGATTGGAAAAACCATTCAATGCAATATCGTTGCCCTAGGCATCGAAACCGTCGAACAATTTGAACTGCTGAAAGAATTTGGTTGCCATTATTTTCAGGGATACTATTTTAGCAAGCCGATTTCCGCTGATCAGTTTGAAAAAATAGTTGAATCTCATTAAAGTCGTTTAAGCTAACTAAAATTAAATACCGCATACTATTAACAGAATGATAAAGCCAATATGTTACTGATGATCGATAACTACGATTCTTTTACTTACAACCTTGTTCAATATTTAGGCGAACTTGGGCAAGACGTGCAGGTTTATCGCAACGATGAAATTGATTTAGCCACCATCAAAAAGTTAAATCCGCGTCATATCGTCATTTCACCAGGTCCATGCACACCAAACGAGGCAGGCATCAGTGTGCCGTTAATTCATGAATTTTCCGGCAAAATTCCCTTGCTGGGCGTCTGTTTAGGCCATCAAAGTATCGGCCAGGCGTTTGGCGGACGCATTATAAAAGCGCAAACCTTAATGCACGGTAAAACATCGCTTATTCATCACACCAATAGTGGTGTGTTTAAAGATTTACCTAATCCCTACACCGCAACGCGCTATCATTCGCTGGCAATTGAGTGTGCAACCATGCCAGATTGTTTGGAAATTACCGCATGGACGCAAGATGAAGACGGCAATTTTGGCGAAATCATGGGTGTAAAGCATAAAACCTTGTCTGTGGAAGGCGTGCAATTTCATCCAGAATCGGTATTAACTGAACACGGCCACGCGCTACTAGATAATTTTTTGAAGGCATATTGAGTGCAATGCCGCTAATACAATATAAACAGGCACTAGAGGTTATATTAACCCGTCAGGATTTAAGCCGCGCCGAGATGTTAAGCATTATGCAGCAAGTGATGCAGGGTGAACTTACGCCCGTGCAAATTGCTGGTTTCTTAATTGCCTTGCGCGCAAAAGGCGAAAGTGTCGATGAAATCACCGCCGCCGCAACCGTGATGCGCGAGTTATCCACCAAAGTCGACATCGATGACAAAACTCACTTAATTGATACCTGCGGCACTGGCGGCGATGGCATTCAAACGTTTAATGTATCTACCGTTTCCGCTTTTGTAGCGGCGGCGGCGGGTGCAAAAGTTGCCAAACATGGCGGGCGCTCGGTTTCATCCACTTGTGGCAGTGCCGATGTGCTGGAAGCGCTTGGTGTGAACGTTAACTTAACGCCTGAACAAGTGGCCAATTGCGTCAATACAATTGGCATTGGCTTTATGTTTGCGCCCAATCATCACAGCGCCATGAAATATTCTGCGCCCGTTAGGCGCGAATTGGGCGTACGCACCTTGTTTAATTTGCTTGGTCCGTTGACCAACCCAGCCAACGCTAAACGTCAAGTAATGGGTGTTTTTAAGCAAGAGTTAACCTTAACGCTGGCAAAAGTACTGCAAAATTTGGGCTCAGAACATGTTTTAGTGGTGCATGGCAAAGACGGCATGGATGAAATCTCTTTCACGGGCGATACGTTTGTGGCTGAATTAAAAAATGGTCAAATCAACCAATATAAACTTAACCCAACCCAATTTGGATTAGGTTTACACGAACTAAAAAGCATACAAGTACAAAATGCAGATGAATCAAAAGCCATGATTTTGGCAGTACTTAACGGTCAAAAAGACGGTAAAAAAGGCGCTGCACGAGAAATTGTATTAATGAATGCAGGTGCAGCGATTTACGTGGCTGGTTTGGCGGATAACTTGCAAGCAGGCATTGAAAAAGCCGGCTTAGTCATTGATAGCGGCCAAGCACTAGCCAAACTTGAGGCACTTAAATCTGTTTAATATGTTGCTAGCTTCTCTAAAAAATATTAGTTATATATTCATATTGTTAGTAAGTGCTTGCTCACAAAATAACCCGTCTATTGAGTCAGATAGTGTTAAACAATCCGCAACAGCCGTTAAATCGCTAACACAGACATTGCAGTTAAAATCATTAGTTGATCATGCACCCAGTTTAACTAAAGATGAATTACCTGCAACAAGATTAACTGAACCTAATCTGCGTAAGGTTAATGCATTATTTCATGCCAAAATTAGTGATGTTCAGGTGGAGGATAGTGGCAAGGTGATTAAAATTCTGCCAGATGATAATCACGGTTCGCGTCACCAAAAATTTTTAGTCAAAATGGCAACTGGGCAGACTTTGTTGTTTGCGCATAATATTGATTTAGCAACACGCATTGCCGATATTCAAATTGGTGATGCAATTAGCTTCCGCGGCGAATACGTCTACAACCCAAAAGGTGGCATCGTGCATTGGACACATCGCGACCCGCAAGGCAAACACTTTGGCGGTTGGATCAAACACAACGGCCACACTTATCAATAAACATTTCATCAATAGTTAACCACAAATATGAGCGATATTTTAAATAAAATTTTAGCCACAAAAATAGTGGAAATTGCAACCGCAAAAACTAAGCTGCCAATACAAGATGTGAAAAATCTGGCTTTAGCGCAAGCAAAACCACGCGATTTTTTAGGTGCTATTCGCACTAAAATAACGGCAGGTAACGCCGCAGTGATTGCCGAAATCAAAAAAGCCAGCCCTTCTAAAGGCGTGATTCGCGCTGATTTTAATGCAGCAGAAATCGCTAAAAGCTATGAAAATGGCGGCGCAGCGTGTTTGTCAGTGCTCACGGACACAGAATACTTTCAAGGCAATAGCGACTATTTAAAACAAGCGCGTGCCGCTTGTAATTTGCCTGTGCTGCGTAAAGATTTTATGATTGATACCTATCAAGTCTACGAAGCGCGCGCCATGGGTGCCGATTGTATCCTGCTGATTGTGGCGGCACTTGAGCTAAATCAAATGCGCGCACTGGAAAAAGTGGCGCATGAATTGGGCATGGCGGTGTTAGTGGAGGTGCATGATGGCGACGAGTTAGAGCTTGCATTGCAACTTGAAACGCCGCTGGTGGGCATTAATAATCGCAATTTACGCACTTTTGACGTCACTCTGCAAACAACGCTGGGCCTGCTCAATAATTTGCCAGATGATCGTATTATTGTCACCGAATCGGGTATTTTTAATGTTGAAGATGTTAAATTGATGCGCGATAACAATGTACAAACATTTTTAGTCGGTGAGGCATTTATGCGGCAAGACGACCCAGGCGCTGAACTTGCCAAGGTTTTTGGGTAAGATTTTTAAGTAAGCAGTTTCAGTAAGTATTTGCATAAAGGATTCAACCCATGAGCTATCCATATTCCCGCCCGCGTCGTATGCGTAAAGATGAATTTACGCGCCGCTTAATGCGCGAAAATGTACTAACCAGCAATGATTTAATCTACCCAGTTTTTGTGTTAGATGGCGAGAATCGTATAGAAGAAATCGCTTCCATGCCGGGCGTAACACGGCAAACTATTGATGTGTTACTGAAAACCGCGGGTGAATGTGTCGCGCTTGGCATTCCTTTACTAGCGCTTTTTCCAGTGGTTGATGCAAAATTTAAAAGCTTGGATGCAGCAGAAGCGTTTAACAAAAATGGCTTGGTGCAACGCGCAGTTAATGCATTAAAAGCGGCCTATCCGCAACTAGGTGTTATGACGGATGTGGCATTAGATCCATATACCACGCATGGCCAAGATGGCTTGATTGATGACAGTGGCTATGTGCTTAACGATGAAACCATAGAAGTATTGGTCAAACAAGCCATATCACATGCACAAGCGGGTGCCGATATTGTCGCGCCCAGCGATATGATGGATGGCCGTATTGGACAGATCCGTGAAGCTTTAGAAAGCACGCACAATATTCACACCAAAATTTTGGCGTATTCTGCTAAATATGCATCTGCCTTTTATGGCCCATTTCGCGATGCAGTTGGCTCGGCTGGCAACTTAGGTTCTGGCAATAAATATACGTATCAAATGGACCCTGCCAACTCGAATGAAGCCATGACTGAGGTCGCACTGGATATTTCTGAGGGCGCAGACATGGTCATGGTAAAGCCTGGTATGCCGTATCTGGATATCGTGCGCCGTGTCAAAGAACAATTTGGGGTGCCAACTTTTGCGTATCAAGTCAGCGGCGAATACGCCATGCTAAAAGCCGCCGCACAAAATGGCTGGCTAGATGAAAAAGCTTGTGTATTAGAAAGTTTATTAGCGTTTAAACGTGCGGGAGCAGATGCGATTTTGACGTATTTTGCGATGGATGTGGCGAGATGGTTAAAAAATTAGGCAAATTTAATGGCTAAGTCGCTTAACTACCAGTTGATTCAGTGTACTTAACACTTAAAAATCATTAAAAAATAAGCAAAAACTTAAATTAACGCCTGCAGCTCAGCAATATCGATTCGCTCCGCATTACTACCATCGCTGGCTTTTTTGGTAGCAATACGCAAATCATCTACGTCAAATACACTTAATTTTTGCACACCAAATTCAGTTTCCAAAGTGAAAACTGGCACACTTTTACGCACTTTATCTTTTTTATCTTTACTGGGCTTATCCGATAATCGATAGGCTTTTTCGCTACTTTCAAATGGAATTTGCATATTGAGCAAAAACATTTCCACCTCTTTTGCGCTATCTGCAAATAAATGTATATTGGTTTGCGCGAATTTTCCTGCAGTGCCATCTAACACACTACCCGTTAAATGTGGATTAAAACGCTCAAAAATTTGCATGGTAATTAATGCGGCTTTACGTAGCTTCGCTAGTTCCAGCGGTTGCTCATCGGCGTTATAAATTTCATGGTAAAGTCTAATTTCTTCTTCAATTTCGGCATTGGTGGGTAAAACGCTATTTTCGCTAATGCCAAGTTGCTTGCCCGCTTTTTTCTTTGCATAGGCAAAGTCGTTAATACCATCTTCGGCCATCATGCGGGCGGCTTGCTGGGCAATCATCTGCCGCATATGATCTTGATTTTCGCGCGCCATGCTAAATGCTAATAGCCAGACGGATTCAGCACATTTGCAGCAGCATCTGTGCTGTTACGGGGCTTTCTCGGTTTGCTGGCTGCTGGCTTTACATTATTATTCACGGCTGTATTGCCAGTTCTGCTGGGCGCTTCAACAACCTCTGCATTACCGCCAGGCGTGGCATTTGGCCTGCTGACCGCTGGCTTCAAATGGCTATTCGCTGGTAAAGCTTGTGGTGCAGCTTGTGATTCTGGTGGAAGTTGAGGCGGCTGTGGCTGCAAGGGATTATTTGTCAAACTATCCGAAAAATACGGCTCCTCAGGATCTTGCATTGGTGGCAATACTACGGCAGCTGATGGCGGCGGATTTTCTTGATAAAAATACTCGTAAATACCCTCTTCATCCTCATTAATAAGTACACCTGTTGCTGCGTCTATTTTTACCGACATAACGCCATCAGGTACGTTGAATGGTTTATCTGGCAACCCTTTTAAGGCTGTTGCCATATAACTTATCCATATTGGCAAAGCGGCTTTTCCACCTGTTTCATCGCGACCAAGTGAACGTGGTTGATCATAACCCATCCACGCCACTGCAACTTGTCTGGGATTGTAACCAGCAAACCAGGCATCTACTTGGTCATTTGTAGTGCCTGTTTTTCCTGCTAAATCTTGGCGTCCTAACTGTCTGGCTTTAGTCGCTGTACCTCTTTGCACCACGTCATGCATCATCGAAGTCATTAAAAAGGCATTGCGGCCATCAATCACTCTTGGTGCATCTTTATTGGCACGTGGATAGTTTATTTGCTCGATAATATTACCTTTGCTATCGGTTATTTTACTGATTAAATGTGGCTTAACACGTAAGCCACCATTGGCAAAAACAGCATATCCAGTTGCCATTGCCCACGGCGTGGTAGCACCTGCACCTAGTGCCATGGTGAGATAAGCTGGATGATCTTTGCGGGAAAAACCAAATTTAGTGATGTAATCTTGTGCATAACGTACGCCAATTTGGTTGATCACGCGGATTGACACCATGTTTTTTGATTTAGTGAGTGCGGTACGCAAACGCATTGGCCCGCTATATTGTCCATCGTAGTTTTTAGGCTCCCAAGCTTTGTTACCACCCACTTCTTCTGCAGTCATCGAAAAAGGCGCATCTTGTACAATTGTTGCGGGTGTAAAACCTTTTTCTAATGCAGCAGAATAAATAAACGGCTTAAAACTGGATCCAGGCTGACGCCAAGCTTGCGTCGCATGGTTAAACTTATTTTTATTAAAATCAAAACCGCCCACTAACGCAGTAATCGCCCCATTATCTGGATCGAGCGCCACCAGCGCAGCTTCTACCTGCGGCAGTTGCACAATATGCCATAAACCTTGGCTCTCAATCACCCGCACAATTGAACCTGGTTTTATTTTATGCTTTTTAACATCTTTATCAGCCAAGTTTTTTTGCAACAAACTTAAGCCCGCGCCACTTATTTCAAGCGTTGCATTTTTTTTAGTAAACACTTTGACTAGCTTAGGAGAAACCTCCGTGACCACTGCAGGAATGAATCCGTTATATTCTTCAATATCTTCCAAGGCAAGATGCATGCCTTCGGTTAAATCGGCCGACTGCAGCTTATTTAAATCGATAGTTTTTTCTGCTTTTTGATACCCTTGCCGACGTTGGTATTCTAAAATACCAAGCAGCACCGCATTATTGGCCGCTTCTTGATTGGCTTTTTTGACTGTGGTGTACACCTTCAAACCGCTCGTGTAAATATCATCCTGATAACGTTCGAACAGGTTTTGCCGAACAATTTCGGCCACATAATCTGCCGATAAATCACTGGCTTGTTTCGAGGTTTTAAATTTTAATTTTTGCTGCATGGCCGCATTAAATTTTGCTTCATCGATAAAACCGTAACGCCGCATATCGCGCAAAACTTCATGTTGCCTGTTTGCAGCGCGATCAGGATGTGTAAATGGATTATAACCGGAAGGCGCTTTTGGTAAGCCCGCCAGCAATGCCGATTCGGCCAATGTTAATTTAGACAAAGATTTACCAAAATACACCTGAGAAGCAGCCGCAAAGCCATACGAACGCTGACCTAGATAGATTTGGTTTAAATACAACTCTAATATCTGGTCTTTGGTTAAAGTTTTTTCAATCTTTAACGCTAACAACGCTTCTTTCACTTTTGTCACCATGGTGCGTTTTTTGCCCGGTGTGGTAAAAAAGTTTTTGGCTACCTGCATGGTAATTGTGCTGGCGCCTTCGTGACTCACACCAGTGACATTATTTTTGATAGCGCGCAATATGCCTTTGGTGTCTACACCACCATGCTGGTAAAAACGGCGATCTTCAATCGCCAGTACCGCATATTTTAAATTATCGGGCACTTTATCAATGCCAACAAATGCGCGCCGCTCTTCACCAAATTCGCTAATTAAAAAGCCATCTGCAGAATACACGCGTAACGGCAGTTTGGGCTTGTAGTCAGTAAGTGCTTCCAGCGACGGCAATGTGGGATAAATAAGGGTGACCGCTAGCGCTGCCATTGCAGAGATTGTTAACCCGCCAACAATAAAGAACAGTATTAAAAAGTGCCACCATTTTTTTGGCGCTATATTTTTTAAAGCCATAGATTTGAAACCATCATAAAAACCGTCAGAAAAACCATAGATATATTTTAACGAATTCAATCATTACCAATAACATTACAAATGACAGTATATAAGTTAATAAGCATTAACCAAAATACAGTTGTTATTTTTTTACTGCGACAAGCATTTTAATTGCAAAGAAAATGCATTAAATTATGCGTTAACTTATGCATAATTTAGGCTGTACTTAAAACCTGTATCAAAAATGAAACATCTGTTGTAATTGTGATTACACATCGAATATAAAATAAAAATATGCTTTACAGGGCGTAAAGTTGTTGCTAGGATTTAATGTAAATTATCACTATTGTGCATAACCCATGAATATAGAAAGAGAATTTTAATTTGAAATTCGATTTTTTCAATGAAAGTAC
>JBKJRC010000002.1:0-19926 GCA_046594915.1 Methylotenera sp.
AAATGTTTTACAATCGTAAACGTCGTCATGGCTATCTTAACCAGATGAGCCCGATGGCATTTGAAGCGTTACAAACTGGAACTACTTGAGTGTCTAGTGAAGCGGGTGATTACCAGAAAGTGTTTGATTTTTACGATTACGCATACCGACGCCAACATTGTAAATCCTGACATCATTAATGCAAATGCAGCTGGCAATGCTACGGCGCTTGCTACAGTAATGTCGCTCCTCTTAAATACCTAAATTTAGCGTTATTTCAAATCCGTAGGATTTTAGTAACGCTCCGGCCAATTGTGCATAACCGTAATGGAAGTTTTCATCAAGACCACCTGTGAGCCTAGCAGATATTGCCGTGTTAGAAAGCTTAATAACAATTGGGTCTACAAAAGTAGAGTATTTAGAGAATTCACCATTGAAAATCAAACGACCGCCTTTAAGAGGATTAAAGTAACTAGCTGGTTCGCTTGGACCAAAAATGGAAAATAAGTTTACAAAGGCTGATCCTTGCGTACTCACGCTGACAGGACTAAAAAAATCTGCATTATTGGTCACTGTAAGATTGGCCCCACCAAAGCCAAAGCTGGTCGAGGTGCCATCGAAATTTAAATCTTTGTTAATACTCACTACAGAGGCGAAGCAGGGAGGAGCAGAAAGTAAGGCAGTTAGTGAAACAATTTTTACGTAAGCCCGAACAGCCTTTTCCATAACACCTCCAAAATATAAATCATAAAATTAATCATCGTTTAGCAAATAAAATGATGAATAGATGATGGAGGAATAACAAAACAATATCTGTACGATAGCAAACATAAAGATAAAATAGACTCAATTAATTCAATTATAGAAATCGATGTGGAATGAACGATTGATAGCATTCCAATTACTTGAATTAATTGGTATAATATGGCAATAATTCGATGGGCTTTTTGCCCATTTTTTGTTTCTGCAGCTTATGCAGCTATTAAGGGATATGTAGTAATGCAAGATTTGCATGGCTTAATTGATAAAACGGTCACTCAGCTAGGTTTTGAGTTGGTAGACCTCGAAATTTCCAATCGAGGTAAGTTGTTGCGCGTGTTTATTGACAAGCTTAATCCCGTTGATGTTAAAGATAGTGTCAATATTGATGATTGCGTGTTGGTAAGCAATCAACTGGGCAATGTGCTCACAGTGGATCATGAAGTTGAGTATGATCGATTGGAAATTTCTTCAGCTGGTATGGATCGAGTCTTAAAAAAAGAAAAAGATTTCGTACGGTTTGCCGGTGAGCGCGCGCAAATTAAGCTGCGTATTGGTATTAAAGATGAAAGTGCAGGCGCAGTTGAAACAACTTTGCCGCGCAAAACGTTTTTAGGCATTTTAAATGGGGTTGACGACGGCCATGTATTGATGGACTGCGATGGTATTTTGTATAAATTGGTTATCAGTAATATTGATAAAGCGCGACTAAACCCTGTATTTTAGGGTTCTATGTTTTAAGCCGCGTTTTTATAAGTTAAATAAGTGTTAAGTTAAAAGAATTAAACAAATTTAGAGTTGGAGATTGTAATGAGTCGTGAAATTTTATTATTGGTAGACGCCTTAGCCCACGAAAAAAACGTGAGTAAAGAGGTGATTTTTACAGCTTTAGAGTTGGCTTTAGCATCAGCTACCAAGAAAAAACATCACGATGATGCAGATATTCGTGTGTCCATTGACCGTGAAAGCGGCGCGTATGAAACCTTTAGGCGCTGGCAGTATGTTGAATATGACTTATTAGAAAATTCGGCTTATCAGTTTGATGAAGAAAGTGAGCATGCAAAAGGCCGTGCCATTGGCGATTTCTATGAAGAGCCATTAGAGTCGATTGAGTTTGGTCGTATCGGCGCACAGGCGGCTAAACAAGTAATTTTGCAAAAAGTGCGTGAAGCAGAGCGTGAGCAAATTCTAGAAGATTTTTTAGCGCGTAATGAAAACTTGGTCACAGGGGTGATTAAGCGCATGGAAAAAGGCAGTGCAATTATCGAAGTAGGCCGTATTGAATGCTTGTTGCCGCGCGAAGCGATGATTCCGAAAGAAAATTTACGTGTGGGTGATCGTGTGCGTGCTTATTTATCGCGCATTGAGCGTGGTGGCCGTGGTCCGCAATTGATTTTATCGCGCATTGCGCCCGATTTTTTAAAGCGTTTATTTGAATTAGAGGTACCAGAAATCGAAGAGGGCTTGCTGGAAATTCGTGCCGCAGCGCGCGACCCTGGTTTGCGCTCAAAAATTGCAGTTAAAACCAACGACCAACGTTTGGATCCAGTCGGTACTTGCGTTGGTATGCGTGGTTCACGTGTGCAAGCGGTGACTGGCGAGCTCGCTGGTGAGCGTGTGGATATTATATTGTGGAGCATGGAACCAGCACAGTTTGTGATTAATGCGATGGCACCTGCGGAAGTATCATCTATCGTGGTAGACGAAGATGCGCACAGTATGGATGTCGTAGTGAACGAAGAACAATTAGCCTTGGCGATTGGCCGTAGCGGTCAAAATGTGCGCTTGGCTTCCGAGTTAACCGGTTGGACGTTAAATATTTTGACGGAACAACAAGCTGCTGAGAAAAACCAAACCGAATACGCTAACGTTAGCCAATTGTTTATGGAAAAATTGGACGTCGACGAAGAAGTGGCAGATATCTTAGTGCAAGAAGGCTTTAGCACTTTAGAGGAAATTGCTTATGTGCCTTTAGCTGAAATGGCTGAAATTGATGCATTTGATGAAGATACGATTAATGAATTACGCTCACGTGCGCGTGCTGCTTTGTTAACGGAGGCGATTGCCAAAGAAGAAAAAGTAGAAGAAGCCAGTGCGGATTTATTAGGCATGGACGGCATGGATGAAGAAACCGCGCATTTGCTGGCTTCTAAAGGCGTTTCAACCATGGATGATTTGGCTGAGTTAGCAGTAGATGAATTGCTTGAAATGACCAGTATGGATGCAGAGCGCGCTAAAGAGCTGATTATGTCAGCCCGTGCGCCCTGGTTTAAATAATACTTAACATTAATTTGGAGTCAAATTAAGTGTTAAGTGAATCATGCAAAATGTTAAGTAACAGTAGTAGAAAATAGAGAGACTGGAGCAGTAAATGGCACAAATAACCGTAGCACAATTCGCCGCAGAGCTAGGGCTGCCAACCGCCTTGCTGTTAGATCAACTTAAAAGCGCAGGCGTGGTTAAAACTGCATTGGAAGATAAGCTGGAAGAAACAGATAAAACGGCATTGCTGGATTATTTGCGAAAAGAGCATGGTGCAGAACAAGCGCCTAAAAATAAAATCACTTTAACGCGCAAATCAAACACAGAAATCAAAAAAACGGATAGTTCTGGTCGTGCCCGCACGATTCAAGTAGAGGTGCGTAAAAAACGCGTCTTGGAGCGTCCTGAAGATGCGGCAGAAATGCCAGTAGTGCAAGTTTCGCCGCAGGCGTTGCCAGTAGAAGACTTGGTAGAAGAAATCTTGCCAGTTGAAGCATTAGTAGCACAAACTGTGATTGAAGAAGCTGCTGTAATAGAAGAGCCAGTGATTCCAGCAGTCGAAGATGCGCCAGTAGAAGCAATTCAAGAGCCTGCTATTGAAGCCAACATAGCCACAAAGCCAACCACATTAAAAAAACAAGTATTAACGCCTGAGCAAGTGACTATTCGTGAGTTAGAGGCTAAGCGCCACGCTACTTTGGCTGCGATGCAAGCCGAAGATGTGCGCAAAAAACAAGAACTGATTCAACGTCGTTTAGATGAAGAAGCGAAAAAAATAGCCGAAGCGGAAGCCGCAAAAGTAAAAGCAGCCAAGTTATCAGAAGGCACACTACACAAGCCAGTAGCCAAAGAAGGTGCGGTTGCAAAACCTGCTGCATCTAAAGATGCCAAAAAAGCCAAAGGCAATAATAAAGAATGGACCGATGCCGAGAATAAAAAACGTGGCTTAAAAACACGTGGCGCGGTGACGACTGGTTCTAATTGGCGCTCACCAAAAGGTAAAAACAGATCGCATCACGATGATGACGCAGAACACGCATTTACAGTGCCGACTGAGGCGATTGTGTATGAAGTGCTGGTACCAGAAACCATTACTGTAGCCGATTTAGCGCACAAAATGGCGGTTAAGTCAGGCGAAGTGATTAAAAAGCTCATGAGTATGGGTATGATGGTGACCATTAACCAAGTGTTGGACCAAGAAACCGCCATTATTTTAGTGGAAGAAATGGGCCATAAAGCGGCTGCCGCTGCGCCAAATGACCCGGAAGTATTTTTAGAAGAAGCAGAGCATGCACAAGCAGTAATGGAAACACGTCCGCCAGTGGTGACTGTAATGGGCCACGTTGACCATGGTAAAACTTCGCTATTAGATTATATTCGCCGTAGCCGTGTGGCATCAGGCGAGGCGGGTGGTATTACGCAACATATTGGCGCTTATCACGTTGAAACCCCTCGCGGTATGGTGACTTTCTTAGATACGCCAGGCCATGAAGCGTTTACGGCGATGCGCGCTCGCGGTGCAAAAGCCACTGACGTGGTGATTTTGGTGGTTTCTGCCGATGACGGCGTGATGCCGCAAACGATTGAAGCGATTCACCATGCCAAAGCCGCAGGTGTGCCATTGGTAGTGGCGATTAACAAAATTGATAAGCCAGACGCGGCGCCAGAGCGCGTAAAAATGGAATTGGTGGCGCAAGAAGTGGTGCCAGAAGATTTTGGTGGCGAAGTGATGTTCCGCGAAGTGTCAGCCAAAACTGGTAAAGGTATTGATGAGTTGCTAGAAGCGGTATTGTTGCAAGCTGAAATTTTAGAGCTGCAAGCATCCAAAAATACGCCAGCTAAAGGCTTGGTGATTGAAGGTAGGCTTGATAAAGGTCGCGGTCCAGTCACTACAGTATTGGTGCAATCGGGTACATTAAAACGCGGCGATATGATTTTAGCGGGTAGCACGTTTGGTAAAGTGCGTGCCATGTTGGATGAATCGGGCAACGATATTAAAGAAGCTGGACCATCGATTCCAGTTGAAATTTTAGGTTTGTCTGACGTGCCAAGTGCTGGTGAAGAAGTAATTGTATTGAACGACGAACGTAAAGCGCGTGAAATCGCCAATTTCCGTGCAGGTAAATTCCGCGATGTAAAACTGGCGAAACAACAAGCGGCCAAACTTGAAAATATGTTTGATCAAATGGCCGAAGGCGAAGTGCAAACCTTGAATCTGATTATTAAATCAGACGTGCAAGGTTCATACGAAGCGTTGGCAACCAGCTTACAAAAACTATCAACTGCTGAAGTGAAAGTACATATTATTCACACCGGTGTGGGTGCAATTTCTGAGTCTGATGTGAACTTAAGTGCCGCTTCTGGCGCAGTATTGATTGGTTTTAACGTGCGCGCCGATGCAGGTTCACGCAAATTAATTGATAATTTGGGTGTTGATGTACGCTACTACAATATTATTTATGAAGCAGTTGACGAAGTAAAAGCGGCTTTAGGTGGCATGCTGAAACCGGAGCAAAAAGAAAGCATGATTGGTACGGTAGAGATTCGCGAAGTATTCCGTATTTCAAAAGTAGGCTCAATTGCAGGTTGTTATGTACAAGATGGTATGATCAAACGCAATTCACGCGTGCGCGTATTGCGTGCTAACGTGATTATTCATACGGGTGAACTGGATTCATTGAAACGCTTTAAAGATGATGTAAAAGAAGTGAAAAATAACTTTGAATGCGGCTTGTCACTGAAAAATTACAACGACATTGAAGTGGGCGATATTCTAGAAGTCTACGAAATGGTCGAAGTGGCAAGAACGCTCTAATGGCAAAAGAATTTTCAAGAGCAACCCGCGTCGCCGAACAAATTCAACGCGAGTTAGCGGATTTATTGCAATTTGAAGTAAAAGATCCGCGCGTTGGTATGGTGACAATCACGCAAGTGGAAGTCACCGGTGACATGGCGCACGCGAAGATTTTTTACAGCGCGGCAAAAGCAAGTGACGCTACTCAGCAAGGCTTAGAAAAATCGGCAGGTTTTTTGCGTACACAAATCGCCAAGCGCATGTTGTTACGCACGGTGCCACAGTTACATTTTGTGTATGACGCCTCAATCGATAATGGCATAAAAATGGCGCAATTGATTGATGCAGCACGAGCTACCGATAAAAACCAAGATTAATCCTGAATTAATACTTCCTGACTTTGCAGTTCAAACGCATTAAACGCGCTATTAACGGCGTTTTGTTACTCGATAAGCCACTCGGTTTTTCATCCAACCAAGCATTACAAAAAGTAAAATGGCTGTTTCAAGCAGCCAAAGCTGGCCATACAGGCACGCTAGATCCGCTAGCTACTGGCTTATTGCCAATTTGTTTGGGTGAAGCAACCAAGTTTGCGCAATACGTTACTGATGCAGACAAAACCTATCTTGCAACAATTCAATTGGGCGTAACTACAACCACTGGCGATGCAGAGGGCGAAATATTAACAACCGCAGCGGTCAATGTTAGCCAAGTTGAATTTGAATCAGTCTGTAAACAGTTTTTAGGCGAAATCAGCCAAATGCCGCCGATGTATTCTGCTTTGAAGCATGAAGGCAAAGCCTTGTACGAATACGCGAGAGCGGGTATAAATATTGAGCGAAAAGCACGCTTAATCACCATAAAAAGTATTATTGTTAACGTATTTGATAATGAAATTGCAGAAATTAAGGTCAGTTGTAGCAAAGGTACTTATATCCGCACGCTGGCAGAAGATATTGGTGCCACGCTTGGCTGTGGCGCGCATTTAATCGGGTTGCGTCGTATAGAAACTGCAGGTTATTTATTGTCGCAGGCAGTTACAATCGAGCAATTAGAGGCGCTTTCACCAGAAAATCGCGATACATTGCTTATGCCTGTTGATTCTGCAATTGAAAACCTGCCAACTGTGATATTAAAGGCAGATGCTGCACATTTTATACTGCAAGGTCAGCCTGTATGTTTGTCTGGCCAAATAATGCAAAATTTATCTGTTAGCGATTCTTTACGGCTTTACGATGAAAAAAATCAATTTTTAGGCTTAGGTTGTTTGCGAGAAGACGGGAAAATTGCACCTAAAAGGCTGATTCGGCGCCTAGAAGTTGTTAACTAGAAAATAGTTAACACTATAAAACCATTAAAAAGTGCAATTGAATGAATGGCTTGCAAGTTATAAAGTACTTGTTAAAAACAAATAATCACGTTAAAATTGTTGATTAATCGTAAATGAATGTAATGACGGGCAAATTTAAAAACCTGTTTTTACATTGACGCTAACTCAGAGGAAAAAAGATGGCAATTACAGCAGTAGATACCGCAAAAATCGTTGCAGAATATCAATTAAAACAAGGTGATACAGGTAGCCCAGAAGTGCAAGTCGCCCTTTTAACCAATCGTATCACTTATTTAACCGAGCATTTTAAAGCGAACAAAAAAGACAATCACTCACGTCGCGGTTTGTTAGCAATGGTCAGTCAGCGTCGTCGTTTGTTGGATTATTTAAAACGTGAAGATGTAAGCCGCTATCAAACATTGATTGGGCGTTTAAGTCTACGTAAGTAATTGTTATAAAAGTGTCACTTTTATAACAAAAGAAAAGCCGGCTGCATGGTGATATGCGTCGGCTTTTTTATTGCTTGTGATTACAAGTATTTTTATCACTTAAAAGTTGTTAATAAATAGTTGTTAAGTCAGTTGCTATTGGGCAGTGAATAGCAACTAATTGAATTGAAAAGCATAGAATAGAAAAGGAAACCGAATGTTTAATAAAGTGAAAAAAAGTATTCAATATGGTGCGCATGAGCTCACGATTGAAACAGGTGAAATAGCCCGTCAGGCAGATGGCGCAGTATTAGTGAGCTACGGTGATACCGTGGTATTAGTAACAGTTGTCGGTAAAACTGAAGTGAAAGCAGGTCAAGACTTTTTCCCATTAACCGTTGATTATATGGAAAAAACTTATGCGGCTGGTAAAATTCCAGGCGGTTTTTTCAAACGCGAAGGTCGCCCTTCAGAAAAAGAAACTTTAACCTCTCGCTTAATTGACCGTCCAATCCGCCCGCTATTTCCAGAAGCATTTTTGAATGAAGTGCAAATTGTGGCGACTGTGATGTCATCAGATCCAGAAATTGATGCGGATATTCCGGCTATTATTGGCGCATCAGCGGCTATGTCATTGTCTGGCATTCCATTTTTTGGCCCATTAGGTGCGGCGCGCGTGGGTTACATTGATGGTGAATATGTATTAAACCCAACCAAATCACAATTAGAAGTAACCGATTTAGATTTAGTGGTTGCAGCAACTGAAACCGCTGTGATGATGGTTGAATCAGAAGCGAAAGAATTATCTGAAGAAGTGATGCTGGGCGCGGTTGTTTATGGTCACGAGCAAATGCAAGCGGTCATTAAAATGATTATCGAACTGGCTGCAGAAGCGGGCAAAGATGCATGGGATTGGGCAGCACCTGAGCCAGATACTGCATTGATTGCTAAAGTGGCTGAGTTGGCGGCGGCTGATGTGAATGCGGCTTTTCAGATTAAAGCTAAAGGTGCGCGTTCTGCCAAATTAGACGAAATCAAAAATCGTGTATTAGGCGAGTTAATCACTGAGAATACTTCAACCGATGAAGCGAATAAAATTAAAACCGAGTTCTTTAATTTAGAAGCGAAAACAGTGCGTAGTCAAATTTTGAACGGTGAGCCACGTATTGATGGCCGTGATACACGCACTGTGCGTCCAATTACTGTGCGCACAGGCGTATTGCCGCGCACGCATGGCTCTGCCTTATTTACACGTGGCGAAACACAGGCTTTGGTGGTTGTGACATTGGGCACTGGTCGTGATGAGCAGGTGATTGATGCCTTGCAAGGCGAGTTTAAAGACCGCTTTATGTTGCATTACAATATGCCTCCGTATGCAACTGGTGAAACAGGTCGTGTAGGTACACCAAAGCGCCGCGAAATCGGTCATGGCCGTTTAGCAAAACGTGCTTTGATTGCTGCGTTGCCAACACCAGAAGAGTTTGGTTATACGGTGCGTATCGTGTCGGAGATTACTGAATCAAATGGCTCTAGCTCAATGGCTTCAGTCTGTGGCGGCTCGCTAGCCATGATGGACGCAGGCGTACCGCTTAAAAACCATGTGGCAGGTATTGCCATGGGTTTAATTAAAGAGGGGAACCGCGTTGCCGTATTAACCGATATCTTGGGTGATGAAGATCACCTAGGCGATATGGACTTTAAAGTGGCGGGTACAGAAGATGGTATTACGGCGCTGCAAATGGACATTAAAATTACTGGCATTACCGCACAGATTATGCAAGTGGCATTAAGTCAAGCTAAAGAAGGCCGTGCGCATATTTTAGGCATCATGAAATCGGCCATGAGCACGGTTAATACTGAAATGTCAGCATTTGCACCGCGCATTATCACCATGAAAATCAACGCCGATAAAATTCGCGATGTGATTGGTAAAGGCGGCGCGGTAATTCGTGCATTAACGGAAGAAACTGGCACTAGCATTGATATTGAAGATGACGGTACCATTAAAATCGCCTGCACCAGCGCAGAACAAGGCGCAGAAGCGCAGCGTCGTATTGCTGAAATCACGGCAGAAGTGGAAGTGGGTCAAATCTACGAAGGCCCAGTGGTTAAGTTGTTAGACTTTGGCGCAGTTGTGAGCTTGTTGCCAGGTAAAGATGGCTTAGTGCATATTTCACAAATCGCGCATCAACGCGTAAATGCAGTGAGCGACTTTGTAAAAGAAGGCGATATTGTTAAAGTAAAAGTGGTAGAGATTGATGACAAAGGCAAAGTGCGTTTAAGCATGAAAGCCTTGATTGACGTGCCAGTGAAAGAAGAAAAAGTAGTAGAAGCTGACGAGTAAATTGACTGATAAAAAGCCCGCGCAAGCGGGCTTTTTAAATAATTAAGCTGCCACTTGATGCAAAACACGAATACGTGGTGCAATTTTATTGCTAAGCTTACGCGTGGCAATACGTAAATCAAACTCTGTTTGCAGGTTCAGCCAAAATCCTGATTCCATACTAAAAAATAAGCTTAAGCGTAACGCAATATCCGCAGTAATTGGGCGTTTGCCATTAATGATTTCACTTATGCGGTTTGGTGAAACATCAATATCTGCCGCCAATTGCCTTGCAGTCACATTTATTGGTTTTAAAAAATCTTCCAGTAAAATTTCGCCAGAGTGAATCTCATCTAATAACTCGGTCATTTTTTACTCCTCTAAACCTATTTTATGCTTAGTGATAATCCACAATTTCAACGCCATGAGCACCGTCATGTCAATACTTGTCTAAAAGTGCACCAGAGTTTGCGTGCAGAAGTGCACCAGTTTAAGACCTATTTTTAAAGCGATAAGAATCATTTTCCTGTTTCTACAATATCGCAGTGATGCACCAGTCTGTCGAGTAAGGCTGAAGTCATTTTTTTATCGGCGAATAACTTGCCCCATTCTGAGAAGGCCAAATTAGTCGTCATGATGATACTGGTCTGCTCATGTAATTGACTGATGAGATGGAATAGCAAAGCACCGCCTTTTTGGCTAAATGGCAAATAGCCCAATTCATCTAGAATGACCAAGTCGTATTTGGTCAGTAACTGTGCCAGTTTGTGTTTTTGCTGATCTTTGTCTATCTAGGTCGAGATTTTTATAGTTAACGAATAAACATTTAATGACAAACAATTCGATATTACACATACAAACGGGATTTTTATATAAAACATTTGGATGTGAATATTTACACTTTTTAAGTCGAAACCATGTCAGTTTTGTTTGATACACAACACGCCAACCAAAAATATGATTTATTTATTGTTATTTTTTATAGTTAAATCAATCGCTTAAATATACTGTATTGCACGCTAACTATTGGTACGCTATTTGCTATGACACACATAACGAAACTTAATGAAGTGACGTTTATCCTACTTCGATAAATTTCACAATTAATCGAAATTTCTCATACAAGGTGCAATAGTAGATTGATGACTCTCAATAATCAAAATTTGATGCTACTGACTAAATTTGCGTTAAAAGCCAAGCACCATATTGGTGTTGTTAAAGTATCGAAAATGTATAACAACGAGCTTTATGCGTTTGATATATTGACGAAAGCGACGTTGACTAGCGAAATGGAACTGGTCGATTTAACCAAAAAAATTAGTTATGAATTTGAAATTGGCATTAATCTAATTAAGGCCATTGAACATTACATGAATAGTATTACCGATATTAATGATACTGAAGATTTTCTTCACGTCAGCAAATATTTATTAAGTAAGCTTGCAATCCATTTGTATGGCATCAAAGTCAGTGGCGCATCTTACCGCCAAGCCGTTGAGAAACTGCTTTTAGAAGTGGATATAAATGAGAGAACCTTCTCGATTAACTTAGCCAGAAAGTTTTATCGTTACTGGAGAAGTGCGAATAGATTGGTTGCCGAAAGCGACGCTGTACTTTCTGAAGAGCTAAGCGACCAGAAAGAAGTATTCATAAAGTTATGGGAGAATATCGACATTGCCTTTTTCTCGGATACCGAGAACTGGCCATTAACACTTTACGCTGATTCTATGCGTGAAAAAAACCTTTCAGAAAAAGACATCCTAATCAGCTCAAGAATTGCTAAAGTCATTACGCTTGAGTTAAGAAATGTCCAAATTAGCACAGACGATGCCTATCGTGAAGCAATCGATAGAGCTCAACAGCTGTTTGAAAGGGAAGAATTAAAAAAATTATTTTTAATCGTGTCCCGTGAATATTACCAATATTGGTTAGGAGCCGAGCTGAATCCAGAGATTGAATTTACCTGACAAAAAATTCTGAAATGTCAGATAAACACGCTTTGCTAGACAATTTTAATTTCCGTTTTCTTACTATTAACATTATCACTGACTGCAAATTTTGATGCTAGTGCAACACTGGCAGCTACATTAGCCTGCGTCAACAATAATTGAATAAGGCCATTAACTACCGATTTTATGCATAGTGAGCAATAAACTGCTCGATTTCATTCTTTAATTCTGCCTGTGCTGTTAATCCATTAATCCAGCGCTTAGGTATCGCTTCTACTCCCAAAGCAGCTCCAAGTATGGCACCTAGTACTGTGCCTCGATGACAATTATCGCCACCCACATTGGTGTTAGCAATTAGTGCACTTTCAAAATCGTTAGGGTAGCGGGCGGCTAAATAAAGTACGGAAGGAAACGATTGATCAATATAACAGGCTGGGCTTAGCAGGTCGCCAATAACGGCAAGATCGGCGCTTTGATTGCGACGAACGTTTTGAATCACTTCAGCCGCTGGAAAACCCAGTCTGCTAGCGGCTGTGCAGGCAAGCTGCTCTGTATCTGGATTTAAATCGTGAAAAATATGAAACAGCAATTGACTGAGTTCAAGTGTATGGCGTTGAAGCAAAGAGGAACGGTGCGTAAGGCCTTGTTGCGTTAAAGCAGCCGCATTGATGGTAGCTAAGTCACCATTTCGCAAGGTGGCCATAATAATTAAAGGCAAGCTCACCAAGCCACCCATAGAGGCCGTGTCATGACCCTCTGCCCCAGCGCAGTTTTGAGGGACGATGCCTTTTGCGTAGTTTGCAAAAAAATCGCGATGATACGATTCGGCGTATGTATCGTTATGCTGATCTGGTTCTGTCATAAAACGTATATATGCGTGCAGAAAATCGTTAGCGTCGTAATAGCCTTTGGTATTTAAAGAACGTAATAATACGCGAGCACACAATAAATTTAAGGTGTTATCTCCCGCTTGCATGCCCTGATGGTAATGGCGATTCGCTTGACCCCAATGCTGTTTTTTTCCTTTAAGAATCACGCTCCCCACAATATCTCCCTCTTGCGAACCACGGCCCGCTTTGCCAGTGTTTGCAAGCGCCATAATAGAGTTTGGATGATGCGCCTTGGGTGCTTGATAATCACGGATTTGTCCGAAATCTTGCCATAATGCGGCAATGTTGTAATACCAATGCACAGGCATGGCCAATGCGTCACCTATAAACATTCCCCACAGCGCGCCGCGCATACGATCCTCTCTATTGAGGCGATTAGTACTCATTCTGTCATCCTGTTCATTCAATATTGTTGGTCATTCAATTAAACGTTGAGGCCTTTATTTATGCATGAAGTTCAAATGTCAGAAAATTGAAAAACCGTTTTGATTGAGAACAATATTCATAAAAATCACGCTTTAACGTGATGATGCGCCCCATTCTAATTGGTTAATAATCATATAATAGACACACTTAAAAAACAGGATTTGCACCTTATGCGGCAAATCAATAGAACTTGTTTTTAAAAGACCTATCACAATGTTTGTTCATTACTTAAATCGCTTGGAAACTTAAATGCTAACTTGGCAAGATATTGAAAATTTCGTGACTCATGGAAATCCGCCTGCTGATCAGCGCGTCGTAAAAACTGGCACACAATGGCGCAGTTTGTTGCCAGATGATGTGTATGAAGTGACGCGCAACGCGGGAACCGAACGCCCTTTTAGCTCGCCAATGTGTACACACTTTGAAGCGGGCGTATATGCCTGTGCCTGTTGCGATACTTTGTTATTTGATTCAACAGAAAAATTTGATTCGGGCACAGGCTGGCCTTCGTTTACGCAGCCGATTAAACAAAATACGGTGGCTTATTTAAACGATGACAGCTTAAATCGTATGCGTGTAGAAATTACCTGTAATACTTGTGATGCGCATTTGGGCCATGTGTTTCCAGATGGCCCTGCGCCTAGCAAGCTGCGTTATTGCGTGAATGCGCTTTCATTAAAACGTAAAGCCTAAGCTAAATGCGTTTAAAAAATAAACGTAATCAGGCTTTTTGTCATTGGTGTTGAGATTGCTGCACACGCCACATTTCAGCATAGCGTTGCCCCAGCATTAATAATGATTCATGCGTGCCGCGCTCAATGATTTGGCCATCTGACATGACCAAAATTTGATGGGCATGCGTAATGGTAGACAGACGGTGCGCAATGATTAAAGTAGTATGGTTTTTAGCCAGCTCGTTTAATTCTTTTTGTATATAGCGTTCAGTTTCAGAGTCTAGCGCAGAGGTGGCTTCATCAAACACCAGCAATGCTGGATTTTTAAGCAGCGTTCTGGCAATCGCCACCCGCTGTTTTTCGCCACCCGATAGTTTTAGGCCACGCTCCCCCACATCGGTGTTATAAGCGTTCGGCAAACGCATAATAAAATCGTGAATTTGTGCCGATTGTGCAGCAGATTCGATTTCTGCCTGACTTGCACCGGGCTTACCGTAAGCAATATTAAAGCCAATGGTATCGTTAAATAAAACTGTATCCTGAGGCACAATGCCAATGGCTTGCCTAAGGCTTGCCTGTTTGACTGCTTTGATATTTTGATCATCTAAATAAATGGCGCCTGATTGCACATCATAAAATCGAAATAACAATCGAGACAAGGTGCTTTTGCCTGCGCCACTATGGCCCACAACGGCAGTCGTTTGGCCTGGTAATATTTCAAAAGACACTTGATTTAATATGCCGCGGTTAGATTCATAATAAAAACAAACGTCTTTAAAGCTAACATGCGGCCCTAGTTTGGGTGATTGTATCGCTAGCTCTTGCGCGTTTGGCTCATCTGCAATTTCTTGATCGGTTTCTAGCAGATGAAACATTTTGTCAATATCGGTCAGCGATTGCTTCATTTCGCGGTAAAGCACACCCAAAAAATTAAGTGGAATATACAGCTGAATCATCAGCATATTCACCAGCACCAAATCACCAATAGTCATTTTGCCACTGGCTACGCCTTGGCTAGCCAAGCCCAAAATACACACCAAACCAACCACGATAATTGTTTGCTGACCAAAGTTTAGAAACGCTAAAGACTTTTGCGATTTAATAGCCGCTTGCGCGTATTTTTTTAAATTAACATCGTAACGCGCCGATTCATATTGCTCATTGCCAAAATACTTCACCGTTTCAAAATTAATCAATGAATCAACCGCGCTTTGGTTGGCTTTAGAATCCAAACTATTCATTTCACGCCTGAAATGGGTGCGCCACTCGGTTACCAGCACGGTAAACACCACATAACAACAAAGTGCAATAAAAGTCACCAATACAAACCGAATGTCATAGGCATAAAAAAAGTAGCCCAGCACCATAGTCAGCTCAATTAGCGTGGGAATAATGCTGTAAAGCGAAAAAGAAATCAGCGATTGAATGCCGCGTGTGCCACGTTCAATATCACGCGTCATACCACCCGTTTGGCGCGTTAAATGAAAGCGTAACGATAAAGCATGCAGGTGATTAAACACTTGTAAACCGACCTGCCGCACCGCATTTTCAGTCACTTTAGAAAAAATTAATTCACGCAACTCGCCAAATAATGAGGCAGATAGACGCAATAATCCATACGCAACAATCAAGCTAATGGGCACCACTAGCAATGCTTGAGAAACAGTGTTTATGCTTAAGGTATCTACAATTTTTTTAAGCATAATGGGAACGCCCAAGTTGGCCGCCTTTGCCATTACCAAGCACAATAAGGTAAAAATAATGCGCGCCTTATAAGCAATTATATAAGGCAGTAAATCTTTAATGACTTTCCAATCCTGCGGTTGGCGCTTTTGAGTGACAGGGCTGAGTGTTGTTTTGAAATGCTGCATAAAGGTGTGAGAATTTAATAGTTGGCCAAGGCGCATTTTAAACGTGTAAGCGCTGCCATCACGTTGGCTTTAGCTGTGCCGATATTCATGCGCATAAATCCCTCACCACCACTGCCAAAAATGGCACCGGGCGACAAGCCTAATTTGGCTTCTTGAATAAAAAAACGGTTTAATGCGGCCTCATCCAGCTTAAGTTTTCGGCAGTCTAGCCACAGCAGATAAGTGCCCTGTGGGCGAATTACGTTTATTTCAGGCAGATGCGTCTGAATAAACGCAATAGCTTCTTCTCGGGTATTTTGCAAATACGGCAACAAGGCGTTTAACCAATCAGTGCCTTCGCGATAGGCCGCTTCAAACGCAATAAGACTAAATGGGTTGGTCACAGAAACGCCCATTTTAGTCAGATGCGATTGAATCGCTTGGCGATGGATAGCGTTAGGTACAATTAACGCCGAAAGCCCCAAACCCGGAATATTAAAGGTTTTGCTGGGCGAAACGGCCGTAATGATAGGGTGCGGCTCTTCTGATAAAGCTGGCGATTGTTGAGATTCCAATGACAACTTACTCAGCGTTTGGTGTTGCGCGTTTGCGTAAACCAAATCAGCATGAATTTCATCCGCTAAAATAATCAAATCATGCTTTTTGGCAATGGCTAAGAGTGTCAGTAGCTCGTCTTTTTGCCAAACGCGCCCCACTGGGTTATGCGGCGAGCAAAGCAGTAACAATTTGGCCTGTTTGGCACAGGCAACTAGCTGCGCAAAATCCATTTGGTAATGCAAATTACCTAAACCATCGTCTTGTAACAATAACGGGTTTTCAATTACACGCCGATTTTGATTGCTCACGGCAGAAAAAAACGGAAAATAAACTGGCGGCTGCACAATGACACCAGCATTTTCTGCCGTTAATGCCGCTACGATTAAATTTAATGACGGCACCACACCAGGCGTGAGCACTATCCACTCACGCTGCACTTGCCATTCATGCTTTGCAAGCAGCCAATCCATGAGCGCTTCATAAGCGCTCTCAGGCGCAATAGTATAACCAAAAACAGGATGATTTGCTCTGGCTTGCAAGGCGCTTGTTATCGCCTCTGGCACCGCAAAATCCATATCAGCCACCCACATCGGCATGACATCGTTGGTGCCAAATGTCGTTAATCTGCCATCATATTTGAGTGATTGTGTGCTTTCACGTGAAATGATTTGGTCAAAAGAATGCGTCAAGTCATACGTTCCCAAAGTGTCACTTCAGAAAGCGTATGCTGAAATTTGTGGCGTGTTTCACGAATCACAAAAGGAATTTCAACGGGCGCCTGCATTAATTTAAAGTGTTGACCAAGCACCTCTTTAAGACCATCTAATGTGGTGACATTTTCACCGTCTTTTTTATAACCACCAATCCATTCATCGCGTGGCGTATGCTCTTCTAGCCAGGTATAAGGTGAGGTAATCATCAGCACACCGCCAATAGTTAAACGCTGGTGAATATTGCTTAAGAATTGGCGTGGGCTATATAGTCGATCAATCAAATTTGCCGCTAAAATAAAATCGTAGCCGGTAAATTGTTCTTTTAAATTGCAGGCGTCGCCTTGCCAAAATTCCACTTTATGCGCCACATCGTCTAATTTAAGCGCAGCTAAACTACGCTCTTGATAGTTAACCAAATCCCCTTCATTCACCATGGTATAGCGCAACACACCTTGTTGCGCCAGCTTAAGGGCTAGCCCAATAAACCGTGCAGAAAAATCAATACCCGTCACATGATCAAACTGTTTGGCCAACTCAAAGGTAGCACGCCCAGTCGCACAACCTAAATCCAAGGCTGTTTTGCTTGGTTTCGATTTTAGGCTTTGTTGCGCGAAATCGCTGAGTGCTTTGGGGAAATTGGCTACACCATAATAGGTATCACCGTAATGAAACTCCGCATATTCAGAAAGCTGTTTATCAGATTCATAATGCGATGCATTATTTTCGATTGGGGTATCAGTCACAATATAGCGGAATCCTGCATGTTGAAAAAAATGGCGTCTAAACGCATAGCGGGCGCTTTTCAGTGCCTCATTACCCGTTGAAATCCAAGATCCGCCTTTAATCAAATTATGACGACCATCAAAGGTGGGCGTCGTAAAATCATCGTATAAAGGATGTACCTTAAAGCCATCAAACGGAAAAATAGGTGTTTCTGTCCATTGCCAAACATTACCCACCACATCATACAAATCGCCATGCGCAAATTGATTAACCGGGCAAGCAGATGCATAATAATCTAAGTGAAGATTTGCATTCTTGCTGCTCGTCACCGTTTCATCGGACAAACCAGCATGCGCATATAGACTATACCACTCATGCTCCGTTGGCATACGCACTTGCTTGCCGGTGTGTATTGATTGCCAATGACAAAACGCTTTTGCCTCATGGTAATTGACTTCTACAGGCCAACTCCAAGGCATATCGATTTCTACCGTCATTAATCTGAGCTTCCAAATATCCCCCTGTTTTAACCAAAACGTGGGATGCTCAGCCTGCGTGTATTGCTTCCAAGCCAGGCCTTCCTCTTGCCAGTATTGATCATCAGCATAACCGCCAGCTTCCACAAACGCTAAAAATTCCGCATTAGAAGTGAGAAACTTTGCCGCCTGAAAAGCCGAACAGTGCGTTTTAAATTGGCCATACTCGTTATCCCAACCGTAATAATCGCTTGATTTACTTAATTGAATATCCATTTCTGGAATATCCACCAAACTATTCAATGGTGCAATCGCATCAACGGCTTGGCATGGCGCCCAATCTGCTAAAGGTTGTACATACTGTATGGCATGTTGCCGAATTAACACTGAGCTGGTTTCTAAATGAATGCGCTCATGCTCAATACCCATCAAAATCGGCCACCACTGGTTTTCCCAATCAATTGGTAGGTTTAAAGGAAGCGTGTCAATTAATTGATCTACCACCATGCGCACACGGGCACGATAGTCTCGCACTTCTGAAGGAGTTGGCCAATTGTAATTTTTCTCATTCACATCATCCCAACCCATTTCATCAACACCAACCGCAAACATAGACTCAAATTGCGGATTGACACGCTGGGTTATTAAACCGGCCAAAATCAATTTATTGATAAAAAAAGTATTGGTGTGGCCGTAATAAAAGATTAGAGGATGCCGCAAATGGATGGGTTTAACGTAATAAGCATCATCATTTTTTAAAGTGTTAAATAGACGCTCATACAAATTAGCCGTTTGATGAAAATAAGCACGAATTTGCTCACGCGAAACGAAAGAATTGTTACCGTTGATGACGATGCTACGATTAGAAAGTGTATTCATACGTTGTTTAAATTAGTTTAATGGCCGAATCTTTGCGTCATTTGAATAGATTTTAAAAAAATGTTATGCCGCACAGGGTTGTAAAAAACAGCGCCCACTGAAGAGCGCTAATTAATCATAAGCTAAGTAAAATTTTAGGCTATTTTTTAGTGTAGCCAGTCTTTTTGCTGATTAAAATTAGTACATTTATTTTTGTTCTATTTAATCGTTATCGCTAGATAAATCAATATTTAAAAAAATAAAGCTACTTGAATCGTCTAGTTGATGACCTAGTAATCAGTTTGTATATTCCATATCCTAAGAATGAAAAATGAAGAATCAACAATTACAATTTGCGTTCTCTATTTAGAACATGCCTATTAAATTAATTCCACTTTATCGTGAATGAAAAAAATTAGTCACGCAAAAAACAGAAACAAAAGTTTCTAACCCACTATTTTTACTAGACTGAGAATGCAAACTTTACATTTGTTCAATTTTAAAATCATTAGTTCATTAAAAAAATAATTCAAAAAACTCCTAAGTATCTATCTTTCGTTTTAAAACGAAAAAGAGGATATAAGCCTGTTTGGCAATTTGCTAGTTTAAAAGGATTGCTTTGCGCTTTATCTGGATAGTAATCCTTGCACATGAAGTTTTGCTGGCTACCACCCCAACACAGTTCACAATTTTATTCAAATTGATAAACTTGTTATGACGTCAATATAATTCAATCTTCGCCAGTAGATTAAACCGATTATTGCAGCACAGGTGCGACGCTCAATTAAATATTTATGAATAAGTTTAGAGCGAATTGACTGGTAATCACCCGCTTCACTAGACACTCAAGTAGTTCCAGTTTGTAACGCTTCAAATGCCATCGGGCTCATCTGGTTAAGATAGCCATGACGACGTTTACGATTGTAAAACATTT